>CAVIHU010000082.1:0-2226 GCA_963642705.1 Bacteroidaceae bacterium | reverse complement strand
TTATGTCCCGGCAGTTATTTCGGATTAAACACTTGACTTTTCATAGCCGGTCTTAAGTTCTTCGTTCCTGTTACGTGGGACGATTATCACCCACAGGGTGAAAAATGTTCCATGCGCATATCATACATGATTTCCGGAAAAATTGCAAGGGAGCTTCGCCAAAAAACAGGAGAAAAACAGCCGTGCGGAACCTGTATGCAAGCAACTCCGCTCATTCGCGAAAAAGGGTCAAGGGGCGAAGAGCCTTGCGGTGTCCAAAGGCGGCGCCTCTGGCAGGGTTGGGGAAAAGGCCCCAAAAAAGCGGTATAGGTCCACTATGCAGATGAGGGATATATCAGCTTTTCGCTGGTATGGAAAAAGAAAGCATCTGTGGGTATACAGCAGCACACCAAAAAGCCGAAGCCCTTGATTCTCCAAGGATTTCGGCTCGTGGAGCATAGCGGATTCGAAGCGCGTCACTTGTTTCCCCCTGCGTCCCATCATGTACCATCTGGAATACACAGTGCACCATCCAGCACAACAATTTCACTCCAAATCCCATAGCATCCCACCCGGTTAATGGTACTGATAATGGTATTTGGTCAGATTGAAGCGGTCGGGTTCGGTCATCTTTCCGATGACGGCAGGCCCCTTTCCTTCATGCTTGCCGCTTCAAAAAATCTTCTGCAAGAAATTATACAGCGCCAAATGCCAGTTTCCCATTGAGTGATAGCGCATCGGGAAAATGTCCAGCGTCGTGTTTTCTCCTGCTGTCAGGCGCGGTTCAATTGCCAGCATCGCCTGATAGTCCATCAGCTGCTGAGGCAATGCAAAATCGAAATTGCCCGTCGCGATGTAAAGGTAATCAATGCTGTATTTGCCAAATGCGTCGTTTTGCGTATGTGCTTGATAGTAGTCAGCGGAAATTCGTGCGCCGCTGAACGCTCCGAACACTGCAAAATAATCCAGCGCACCGCACATCACAGAACGGTAGGTCGTTACTGCACCGCGGGACAGCCCAGCAAAAGCGCGGTGATGGCGGCTCGCTTCAAAACCTGCAGCATCTGCTGTCAGCGCATAGGTCGCGTATTTGCTTTCTACTGCGGGCATCAAATCTCTGCGCAATTCTTCCTGAAACGCATAGGTCAGTTTTTCCAGTGCCTGTGCGCTTTCCTTGCAGTCGTCCTCGCAATAGAATGTCGGTGTAACGACAATGAGCGGCTCTATTTCTCCTGCTGTAATCAGCTGATCAAGCATTATTTTGTTAGTGGGATTTGTCCGCAGCCAGTAATACTGATCATCTCCCGTGCCATGCAATAGGTAGAGAATGTTATACTGTTTCGATGAATCATAGCCTGCAGGCAGATACACCAGCGCAGATTTTGTCACTTTGCGCTCATCTGTTGCATACGCATGAGTTTCGTAGAAGATTTCCTCAATCGTTCCCTGCGCTGACGCATCCGTCGTATCCCATTGCATTGGCACAGCCCACAATGCAGGAGACGCATTCCCCGCCCGATGCTTATCTGCATAGACATTTCCACCCCAGATAAGTCCCCAGCACAGCACAAACGTCAGCAAAACATATGCAGGCCGCTTCGGAAACGCCGCCGGCTTATCCTTTTTCTTCAGCAGAAGAACGCAGCCTGCAAATGTCCAGATGCCGCAAATGCCCGCCGTCACCAGCAGACTGGCATGGTAGAGCGTCGTCGCCCAATTGTTCATGTAAAAGAACAATACACTACATCCTGCACACGGAATCGCCATCCACCACGGCTGATGCCCCTTTTGGGCGATTCGGGCGATCAGCAGCACCGCCATTTCGATGCCAGCGACCATCAGCACCGGTGAGATTGCGCCCAGCACTGCCGTATGAATCATCTCAAAAAGCGCTGTCAACACCAGCAAACCCATGCAAACAGCAACAAGCCATGCTGCCGCCCCATGCGGGGGATTTTTCTTTTTCAACGAAAACATGAAACGCCTCCCATGGGAAAAATCGGAGAGGAGCAGCATAGCAAAGCACCATGCTGCTTCCCTTCCAACCAATTACTTTACTTTTTCTCCGCCGCAAAGACGGTGCACATACCATTTCCAATACCCGTCACAAGCAGCATCACCGCGCTGGCTATCCACGACCAGCTCAACCCGTTCATATTGTTCTTGGAGAGAATATCGCCAATTTCATCAAAACCCTGAACTTCCAGTGAGAAGTTCCACTCAATCTTGAGTGCACCTTAAAATGCT
>CAVIHU010000081.1:0-2274 GCA_963642705.1 Bacteroidaceae bacterium | reverse complement strand
GTATAGTGCTCTTCATGATTGCAAACCAGCGTCTGATTCGGATCGATGCCGTCGATTGTATACATCAGCGAAGAGGGCTGAACCAAACCATCGCCGTCACGTCCGACCATGACCTCGGCGCCGGCCATGGCAGCAACGTAGCCATCGCCGGTCGCGTCAATGACACGTTCCGCTTCATAGCAGACCAAACCGTCCTGAGACAAAACGAAAACGCCTCGAATCACACCGTTTTCGACCCAAGCATCGGCGACAGGAGTCTGCAGACGGAATTGCACGCCCTCATTATGCAAAAATGTCACCAAAAGCCCCTTACCGAGTTCATTATCGATTGCGATAGAGGGTTCAGGACTGTTGAGCAGATGATCAATTTCATCACTCATGCTGCCCTTCGCAACATCGCCCAAAATGGTGGTTACATTGCCCAGCGTCAGACATCCGCCGATAGCGCCGTAGCGTTCGAGCAGCATGGTCTGCATGCCCTCGCGGGCTGCCGCAACGGCCGCCGTGATTCCGGAAGGGCCTGCGCCGCAAACAATCACATCAAATTTCCCGCGTATCGGTATTTCACGCTGATATTGCATAAATCAGTCTCCTTTATTGGGAATTCCGACAGCGCAGAGAGAATCCCCTGCGCTGCCGAATTTATTATTGCGTATGAATAAAATTACTTGTTCTGATACCAATTGTTGTAGGCGTCATGGGTTTCCTGCCCGCCGGCAACCAGCCACTCAGTCACAAATGCATCGTGATCTTCCACATTCTTCACGCCAACGATGACCTGAAGCACATAGTCGTTCACCATAGTTTCGAGGGTTTGCTTATTGCGGGTAACCGCCTCAAGAGATGGGCACAGGTCAGTAGGATTGCTGCGCGCATATTCATCCGCATGCTGATTCAGCCCGTCATAGATTTCACCGGTCGCCTTCGTGCGGCGGGTACGAGCCATCCACATATCGCCGTAGCAGGTCATATCGAAGGAATTCAGATACCACCAAGCGTTGTTGCGCAGTTCATTGAAAATCGGCATGATGGGCGCGTAATTGCCATTCTCATCAACTGTGAAGGTTTCATCCTTAACGCCGAGCGTAATATAAGTGAACACATCAGAATCCAGCTTACGATTCATGAACTTCACGGCTTCTTCGGGATGCTCCGCAGTAACGGGAATGCAGGAAACATTATTGAGTGCCTGCTGCTTCTTAATGCCCGCATTGCCGTTGGCATCCTTGAAGGGGTCAAGATAAATCAGGTCAGCATCGGGATTTGCATTGATGTAAGCAGTCAGCGCACCGTCTGTCCAGCTGCCGCATGCATATGCGAATGCATTGCCGGAGGAGAACTTCTCAGTGCGGATAGTGTCGTTATTGATTGCCAAATCCTGGTCAATCAGCTTGTTAGTATACAAATCCTGCATATAAGCAAGGTATTCCTTGTATTGGGGCAGCTGCACATAGTGCTTTAGCTCACCGTCAACATCATTCCAGTCAAAGTAGAAGCTGAAACCGGAAGAGATGACATCGATCTTTGCTTCGCTGGTGGTCAGGAAAGGAAAGCCTGCAAATAAAAAGTCAAGCCCCAAAGTGGACTTGACAGAAGGAAAATTTACAGGCAGCAGGTAGAGAAAAAGTGCAGCACAAAAAGGCCGCCGCAAATGCGCCGACCTAAGAGGTCAGGTTACAGTCGGTTACTCCGTGTGGTGCAGACCCGTTGAATCCATGTCTACAGGCGGCAGTCCCTCCAGAGTAGAGAAATAGGCCATCACTTTGCCGTAGTAACGGCGCAGAAACTTGTTTCCCGCAGCGGTCATGTAGACATAGTACGGCTTGCCCTCGGCACGCTTCTTGTCCAGGAATTGGAACACCGGCTCATCCGCCGGAGCACGCTGCAAATGTACTTTCATAATGTTAAACAGCGTTCTGCGCAGATAGGGAGAGCCGCGTTTCGTGGTCCTGTTGCTGCGAGAGCAGTAATCGCCTGATTCGCTCGGTGCCGGGTCAATCCCTGCAAAGGCAACCAGTGACTGCTTGCGCTCAAAGCGGCGCACATCGCCGATCTCCGCCATGAGCTGCGGGCCGAGGGATTCCCCGACGCCGTACATTTCCATGACGACCGGGTATTCCGGGAGCTGGGAAGCCAGCTTGTTCATCTCGCTGCGGTAGGTTTCCACGCTGCGTGAGATCGCCGTAAGCTGGTTGGCCGCTTCCTGAACGAGAGTCTTTGTGACGGAGGTCTTCTGCACCAGCACAACAGCGGACTTGGCCAAAGCGTACACCT
>CAVIHU010000080.1:0-2386 GCA_963642705.1 Bacteroidaceae bacterium | reverse complement strand
CATCGTCGGCGGGCACCAGCGCTATAAGGTGCTGAAAGCTGAAGGCGCTACCGAGGTGGACTGCGTTGTGGTGCACATCGAGAATCCTGCCGATGAAAAAGCCCTGAACATCGCGCTCAACAAAGCGACGGGCGACTGGGAGCCGGTGGCCCTGGCGGAGCTTCTGCAGGACTTGCAGCTTTCCGGTTATGACCTGGGGGCGACGGGCTTTGACGCCGCCGAGGTGGATGACCTGTTCAGCAAGGTGCATGACAAGGATGTACATGACGATGACTGCGACATCGATCCGGAACAGGTCACGCCGTATGTACAGCCTGGTGATGTATGGACGCTGGGCAGGCATCGCATGATGTGTGGGGACAGCACTGATCCGGATACCGTTGACCTGCTCATGGATGGCGTTAAGGCCAATCTGGTGGTAACCGACCCGCCCTACAATGTGGCCTATGAATCCGCGGACGGAAAGAAAATCCAGAACGACTCCATGGCCGACGAGCAGTTTTTCCTGTTCCTGCTGGCAGCCTTCAAAAACATGGCCGCGCATATGGCCGAGGGCGGCAGCGCGTACATCTTCCATGCTGACACCGAGGGGCTGAACTTCCGCAGGGCGTTCAAGGAGAGCGGCTTCCACATCTCCGGGGGATGCATCTGGGTGAAGAACAGTCTGGTGCTGGGCCGCAGCCCATATCAGTGGCAGCATGAGCCTGTGCTCTACGGCTGGCTGCCCAATGGGAAACACAAGTGGTTCTCCGACCGGAAACAGTCCACTATCTGGAATTTCGATAAGCCGAAAAAGTCTGCCGACCATCCCACCATGAAGCCTATCCCGCTTCTGGCCTATCCCATCAAGAACAGTTCCGCGCCCAATGCTGTGGTGATGGATCTGTTTGGCGGCAGCGGCTCCACCCTCATGGCCTGCGAGCAGACCGACCGCATTTGCCGGACGATGGAGCTTGACCCCAAGTACGCAACCGTCATCGTGGAGCGATTTTATCAGTATTTTGTAGAATACAAGAATTCATCTGCAAACGTCGATGATGAAATATACGTTATACGCCACGGGAGGCGCATCAATTATTCTGAAATTGCCGTTCATATTTAGCCTTGCGTTCATTCATTTTTCCTGATAACTTGTTAGAATTACGGTGGGCATATAACATTGTTAGGAGGGCTCACCGTGGAAACAATCGAACAGACCGTACATCAATTCCTGGATGAAATGCATCGTGTAGGATATGGCACAGACAGATTGAAAACTGCTGCATCTACATTGGAAGGACTATGTGCATATCATACGACGGCGAATTTTCATTACCTGGACAAGCAACTAACAGAGCGTTACATTGACAGTCTTCGTGAGATGCTGGATTATAGCCCCACTGGGCAACGATACGCACAAGAGCAAATCGTGATCATCAAGATTTTTCTTGGCTTCGTTGATTCTGGAAAAATCACAGAAATAAGGTATACATTGCCCAGAATACCTGTTCCTGTTGAGTTCGCTAAAGTCATAGACGAATATATCGACGAAACAGCTGTCACCCCCAGCCAAAGGAAAAGCAGATCTTGGGCTCCGAGACGATATGCCTTCTGGCTTTCTCAACACGGTGTCGCATCATTTCATGAGGTAACAATCGTCAATCTTAGGGCATATATTATCGACGAGAACGCGAATCTAAAGAGCAAAACTATCCCGTCTTTGCGCGTAGAAATGCGCAAATTCCATATATGGCTTCATAAAAATGGATATATCGAAAGCACATATGAGGAATTATTTGACTTTCAGGCAGCGATAAAGAACAAGATTCATCCTGCTGCTCCGCCAGACGATGTAGCAAAAGCTATCGCTCAAATAGATCGTTCAACTGCATTGGGCAGAAGGGATTATGCCGCCATTATGATCGGTGTAGTACTTGGACTGAGGGGCTGTGACGTCCGGGCGCTGCAGTTGACTGATATTAACTGGCGTGAAGGAGAAATACGGATCTCTCAGAGTAAAACTGGAAAGCCCCTTGCGCTGCCATTGACATGCGATGTCGGAGAAGCGTTAAGAGATTACATTCTTAATGGACGCCCTCATTTTGACGACCCTCATGTGTTTCTCCGCCACAAGCCGCCAATCGGCCCAATAAAATCGGGCAGCACTTTCGGCGGTGCCTATACGCAGTATATGAGAATGGCGGGATTGGACGGCCCCGGAGGATTTTACCAGCTTCGCAGGGCAGAAGGAAAAAACCTTGTAGTATCTGGCACACCCGTCACTACCGTAGCCCAGATCCTTGGTCATACTGATATTACCAATACAAAGCAGTACATTGCTTTGGATACGGCTTCCCTCAAGGTTTGTGCTTTGAGCTTCGACGGTATTGAGCCGAGGGGGTGGATG
>CAVIHU010000079.1:0-2411 GCA_963642705.1 Bacteroidaceae bacterium | reverse complement strand
GAAGCCTCCTTCTGTGCCTTCTTATCAGAGTCCAAAGGTTTCATTGTCGGGAACAACAGCACATCGCGGATGGTGGCGCTGTCCGTCAGCAGCATGACCATGCGGTCAAGACCGAAGCCCAGACCGCCAGTAGGCGGCATGCCGTATTCGAGTGCCGTCACGAAGTCCTCGTCAACATCGGCATGAATGCCCTGCGCACGGCGGGCAAGCATCTGCGCCTCAAAGCGGCGGCGCTGGTCGATCGGGTCATTCAGCTCGGTGAACGCATTGCCCATCTCGTGACCGGTGATGAAGAACTCAAAGCGTTCGGTCAGCTTCGGGTCGCTGGGCTTGCGCTTTGCCAGCGGAGAAATCTCAACCGGGTAGTCGGTGATGAACGTCGGCTGAATGAGGCTCGCCTCAACATATTCGTCGAACAGCGCAGCCAGACAGTCGCCCTTCGTGGCGTTCTCCTCAACGTGCACGTTACGCTTGTCGCAGATAGCGCGCGCTTCTTCATCGCTCTGCCACGTCGTCCAGTCCTCGCCGCAGGCCTCCTTGACGGAATCCGCCATGGTGACGCGCTTCCACGGCGCCTTCAGATGGATGGTCTGTCCCTGATAGATGACATCGGTCGTGCCGAGCGTCTTCATGGCGACAAACTCGAAGAGCTGCTCGACCATCTCCATGATTTCGTTGTAATCGGCATAAGCCTGATACGTCTCGACCGACGTGAATTCCGGATTATGTGTCGCGTCCATGCCCTCATTGCGGAAGATGCGGCCGACCTCGTACACGCGCTCGAAGCCGCCGACAATCAGTCGCTTCAGGTACAGCTCGGTTTCAATGCGCAGGAACATCGGCATGTTCAGTGCGTTATGGTACGTGCGGAACGGACGGGCAGACGCGCCGATTTCCACCGTGTGGAGCACAGGCGTATCCACCTCGAGATAGCCGCGCCCGTCCAGAAACTCGCGCACAGCGGCGATGATGCGGCTGCGCTTGCGGAACGTGTCGCGCACCTCAGGGTTTACGATGCAGTCCACATAGCGCTGACGATAGCGGAGGTCAGTGTCCACCAGACCGTGGAACTTTTCCGGCAGCACCTTCAGGGACTTGCACAGCAGCGTCAGCGACGTTACATGGATGGAAGGCTCGCCGGTCTTCGTGCGGAAGACAGTGCCCTGTACGCCGATGATGTCGCCGAGATCGTCCTTCTTGAACGCGGCATATGCATCCTCGCCAAGGTCGTCACGCGTCACATAAATCTGCATCTCGCCCTGCGCATCGAGCAGGTGCGCGAAGGATGCTTTGCCCATGATGCGGCGAGAGACCATACGGCCGGCGAGAGAAACGGTCTTGCCCTCGACCGCGTCAAAATTGTTCGCGATGTCGCCGGAATGGTGCGTCACGTCAAAGTGCGTAATTTCATAGGGATTCTGACCTGCGTCAATGAGTGCCTGCAGCTTCTGCCGGCGGATGATTTCCTGCTCGGAAAGCGGTGGCGTCAGGGGCGTTACGGGATAATCAGCCATGATGGGTGTCCACTCCTGTGTCAAAATGTAGGATTATCGATGGATGTCCAGAATGCGGAGCTGAATGAGGCCGCGAGGTGTCTCAACGTCGACGATGTCGCCGACCGTTTTGCCCAGCATCGCCGCACCGATGGGGCAGTCGGTGGAGATGCGTCCCTCATCGGGATCCGCCTCATCCGCCCCTGCGCCGACAATGCCGTACTCGGACTGTGCGCCGGTCTCGACATTTTCATAGCGAACCGTAATGCCGACAGACACGCGGTCCGTGGACAGGTCGTTCTCGTCAACGACCTCCGCGTTCTCAATCAACGCCTTCAAGCGCGTGATTTCGGCTTCGTTCTTGGCCTGATCGTTGCGAGCTTCCGTGTATTCTGCGTTTTCAGACAAGTCGCCGAAGCCGCGTGCGATTTCGATGGCAGTGACGATTTCCTTGCGCTTGACATTCAGCAGATAATCGTAACGCTCCTGCAGCTTGCGAAGAGATTCGGCTGTCATTATATTATGTTTTTCTTCCGCCATGAGTCCCAGCTCCTTTCCATTTGCGCGGCAATGAGCCGCAAAGAAGCACCCGGAGAGGATTGACAGCGGGAAAGACCGCCCAAACCGGGTGCGAGCATTCAAAAGGCTTGGTGTATACCACGCTCCATTATACTTTCTTTTCCGGCAACTGTCAATAAAAACACTACGGAAACCACGGAAATCAATTTTCAGAGTATTTATTCATCTGGAACGGATGCGTTCGTAAAAATCACGGTTTTGCACCGTGAAAAAGCTGCTTCTCAGCAATTTATACTGCAAGCGAAAGTTCAAAGTGCATAGATATTCACAAAATTGATTTCCGTGATTTCGTAGCCGAGTGCATGGAGGAGGAGCAGCAGACCGGGTTCACGGTCGATG
>CAVIHU010000078.1:0-2586 GCA_963642705.1 Bacteroidaceae bacterium | reverse complement strand
ATATATTCGTCCTCCTCGTCATCCTCAATGCGCAGGTGTGCTTTCACCTCGTCAATGGTCAGAATCACTGCAAACCACCGCCGCTGTTGTCACCAGTGTCAGCAGCAGGCTCCGGATCTGCTTTCATGAAGCCCGCTGCCTTCAGCGAGCAGTGCGTTGACGGTTTCCTTGAGCGAAGCGACCGTGGCAGCCTCACTGGCAGGCACATTTTCGGCAGGCGTCAGCGCTTCGGATACCAGACGGGACAGTCCCTCGACTTCGGCGCTTTCGAGGAAAGTCAACTTTCCACCAATGACCCATTCGCTGCCGCCGTGAGCGTGGAAGTTTCGAGTGTTACAGTTCATATCGCGTCACCTCATCAGGAAGCCTTCTGAATGAGAACCTTCACAGCTTCAGGCAGAATCAGCTTGCCGTCCACGCGCTCGGAAGCGAGGAATCCAACCTGACCTGTGGCGGCGTACAGCTCGTTCAGGCGCTTGAAGGAACGCCCCTCACGGTCTGCGATCCAGTAATAGCTGAAGTCGCCGAATACGATGGTCTTCGCGCCTGCCGCGATGGCGGGCATGAAGCCGGAGGTGTACACGGGACGACCCAGCAGCGTATCAGGCGTACCGACAGTCAGGCTGGCCTGCCACAGATATTCGCCCTGACCGTTCTTCAGCTTGCGCAGGTTCTTCACGGTGGCGTCGTTCACGATGAACGCGGCCTTCTTGCGATAGGGCGTGCGCAGGGAGTAGAACAGGTCAATGACCTCGTCAAAGGTAACGGCAGTGGCAGAAGCGGCGGTCACGCCGGTCTGTGCGCCGCCGGTCGCGGCCAGCAGTCCCAGCGGCTTGCCCGTGCCATTGCCAGTGAAGAAGGCTTCCTCCTCGGCAGCGCCGATGCGGCGGGCAAACTCCTTAGCAATGTAGCTGGGCATGTCGAACACGGAATCGTTCAGCAGCTCCTCGCTGATCTTGATCATGGTGGCCAGCTTATAGGCGCTGATGGACACCTGACCGAAGGCGTCGTCGCTCTCCGGGTAGGCCGCTTCCTCATCGATCCAGCTCGCCGTGCCGTGAGACGCGACCACGGGGATTTTGCGGTCGCCGGAAGCGGTCTGAATGACGTGCGCCATTCTGCGGAAGATGTTCTCATCGTCCAGCGCCTGCACAAGGTGACGGTCGAACTCGTCAGGGACGAGGTAGCCGCCCTCGCTGTCGGTGCCGATCTGAAGAGCATCGTAAACCTCGTGCGGGACGGACTTGGCACGAAGCACCTTCCAGAACGCCTTCCTGTAGCTGTCTGTGGCGCGACCGGTCTTTTCATCCTCGCGATTGTCCGCACCTGGACGGTTGAGGATGGGCTTGCTGGTGGGCTGGTTCATCTCGTTTTCGATGGATTCCTGACGCTCCAGCCGGTCAATTTCCTTCTTCATGCGGTCCACGTCGTCGACCATGCGGTCGTACACAGCCGCGTCCTCGGCAGTCATGGTGCCGTCATTGGCAATGTGCGCATCGCGGTATTTCTTGGCCGCGTCCCACAAGGAAGCGCGCTTTTCGCGCATGGCAAGAATCTGATTCATGGTGATTTCCTCCTCTTAATATCGAAGATGTTCCAGACGGGTATCCGTCTGCTGAATAGGGACACGGTTTTCGGGTACAGGGTTATTGCCATTTGGCTCGGCGGAAGGTTCAACCTTTGGCGCATCCGACTGCGCAGAATTGCGCAGTCCCTCCGGCTTTCGCCCCATATAAAAAGGCTCGGCCTTTCTGTCGAACCACGCCTGTACACCTGCTTTGGCTGTGTCTATGGAGACCTTTCGCTCTGCGCTGTCGGTAGGCAGCTTGTCCGGCACCTCGGTTATGCCATCCACGAAGCCCTTGTTGAACGCTTCATTGGCGTCCATCCACGCAGTAGCAGTCATCATGTCGGCGGCGTCCTCGCGGGAAATCCGAATGCGGGTGTCGTACATGTTGAGAATGCTTTCCTTGCAGGCGTGGAGCACAGCTTTTGCCTCGTCCAGATCACGCTCGTTACCATACGCCATCATGCTGGGATCGTGAATCATGAACAGGGAACCGGGCGTCATTTCCAGCCGATCAGCGGCCATGGCAAGCACAGTCGCGGCAGAAGCCGCTGTGCCGGAGATTGTGATCTTCACATTTCCGGGATAGGCGCGAATATCGTCAAACATGCGGACGGCGGCATTGCAGGAGCCGCCGTAGCTGTTCAGGCGAATGTGCACGTTCTCGGGGATCGTGTCCTCCGCGCCGTACAGCAGGTCGTGCAGGGATTCCGGAGTGATTTCGTCTCCGAACCAGCTTTCATCGTCGATGTAGCCGTTCAGGCGCAATTCTCTCAATGAGCATTCCTCCTTGATCGTTTATTGGATTTCTGCGATTCCGGCTGCGGCTCTTCCGGCGGGCTTTCCTCTTCGGGCTGTTCGCTTACAGTCGTCATGGCAGACGCCAGCATGGTAATGCCCGCCAGTCCGACTGGCACGAGATTGCCGTTGCACAGGTAGGTGTTGCCGCCTTCCTCATCCGGAATCGGGTTCATGTTTTCCAGTGCCCTTATGTCGTTGGCGCTCATCCAGCCGTTTTG
>CAVIHU010000077.1:0-3079 GCA_963642705.1 Bacteroidaceae bacterium | reverse complement strand
TATGACCATCAAGTGCTGCTCTGCGGCAAGGTCATAATTAAGAAAAATGCGTGGATTGGAGCAAAGGCTATGATCCTGCCCGGTGTAACCGTGGGCGAAAACGCAATTGTTGCTGGAGGCGCAGTTGTTACGAAAGACGTAGAGCCTAATACGGTTGTCGGCGGCAATCCGGCTCATGTTTTGAAACACTTAGATTTACTCGATATGAAACAGAAAGGATGATCAGATATGAAAAAAATACTTTCCGTATTGATGACAGTGTTGTTGGTGGGAACCTTTGCAATTAGCAATACAGTCAGATCGGCCTTCGCCGCCGAAATTGTATCTTCAGAAACAAAGCAGTCAACGTCAGAGGCAGACTCTATCTCCCAATTCGATTTTGAATCAGGAACAGTTTTATTAAACAACGGAATTGAAATGCCAATTCTGGGCATCGGAACCTTTGCATTGTCCGATTCTGAAGCAGAAGAATCTGTATATTGGGCACTGAAGGATGGTTATCGATTGATTGATACGGCTCGCATTTATGGTGATGAACCAGGCGTTGGACGTGCCATTCGCCGCGCTATTGACGAAGGCTTTGTTACCAGAGAAGAAATCTTCGTGACTACAAAAATGTGGACAAGCGACTACGATAACGGCGATGCTGCTATCAATGCTTCCCTTGAACGTCTGGGGCTGGACTATATTGACCTGATGATCCTGCATCATTCTCATCCAGAAAATGATGTAGCAGCCTATCAGGCTATGGAAAATGCGGTTGCTGATGGACGTCTCCGCGCCATTGGCTTGTCCAACTACTATGAACCGGAGGACTTTGACCGTCTCGTGAACGCAACGTCCATTCTCCCCGCCGTTTTGCAAAACGAAACGCATCCATATCATCAAAGTACCGAAATGAAGGAACACATCGCGCAATACGGTACGGTCATGGAGTCGTGGTTCCCGCTGGGAGGACGCGGCCATACGCAGCGTCTGTTCAACGATCCGGTGATTGCACAGATCGCTGCCGCTCACGGCAAAACGTCTGCACAAATCATTCTGCGCTGGCATTTGCAGGCCGGGAATATCGCGATCCCCGGTTCTCATAACGAAGATCATATTCGTGAAAACTTTGATATCTGGGATTTTTCGCTGACGGATGAGGAAATGGAGCAGCTTACGTCGCTCAACCAAAATGAGCGCCTTGGTAATTGGTAAGGAGGAAAAAAGTGATGAGGAAAATGCTTATTGGTTTGCTGGTTCTATCACTGTTAACGTTCGGAACTGTGTTTTCGGCAGCAGCTGAGGAGGTTGGAAGCAATATGTTGGTTGTTTATTTCTCGTTGGCAGGTGAACAGTATGGTGTTGGTGTAATTGAAGAAGGCAATACCAGCATTATCGCGCATATGATTGCCGAATATACCGGCGCAGACATGTTTGAAATTCAACCGGTGCAGCCCTACCCGACTTCTCACCGCGAGCTGCTGGATGTTTCCCGTCAGGAAATGTCTGAAAATGCGCGCCCTGAAATTGCGGAAACTGTGCAGAACTGGGAGCAGTATGACACCGTTTTTATCGGCTATCCAAACTGGTGGGGCGACATGCCCATGATCGTTTATAACTTTCTTGAAAGCTATGATTTCAGCGGTAAGACAATCGTTCCTTTCTGCACGCATGGAGGCAGCGGACTGTCCAATACGGAACGTACCATCGCTTCCTTGACTGGAACAAATTTGCTGCCCGGCTTTGCCATCCCGGGCACGACCGCGCAGAACGAGCGCGAAGAAGCAAAAAACAGGGTAAATAAATGGCTTGGCGATAATGGCTTTGAAGAAGCGACTCAAATTGACAATACAGATGATGCTCAAGCCGTTTTAAGCGCATATCAGGCCCGATTGGATGCCATGGTCAGCATGGATATCACAGCACTGGACAGTATGATGGATGATGCGCTCATTCTGCGTCATATTACCGGAGACACGCAGACTAAGCAGGAATGGTTGGATTGCATTGCCAATGAAGAGATGCGTTATTACAACATTGACTTGCAAAATGTTCAGGTTGAGGTCAATGGTGATTCGGCGGTCGTTCATCACACCGCAGCGCTTGACGCAAGTATCTATGGTAGCCGCGGTACCTGGACACTGACAGGCGATTCCTATTATGCTAAGGTTGATGGACAGTGGATTTGGACGAATGCGCCGCAGGATTAAGTAAAAATACAGAGAGGGAATAAGCCATGAAGCAAACCGTAAAAATATCTGTCGATTTTTTGATGCTGCTCCTGCTGAATCTGCTCATGGCTTATTCTCTCGTAGGAGAAGAAGCACATGAATATATTGGAATCAGTATGTTTTCTCTGTTTCTACTCCATCATTTTTTGAATCGCACATGGTGGAAAAATTTGTTCAAAGGAAGATATGCAAAAAAACGTATTCTTGGAACGGCTGTGAATCTTCTCCTTACGGTTGTAATGATACTGCTTCCCATCAGCGGCATGATGATGTCGCGCTATCTCTTCAGTTACCATCCACTTGGTTCTGCATTTGATGCTCGGATTTATCATTTGTTGGCTTCTCACTGGGGCTTTGTCTTAATGAGTTTTCATCTGGGAATGCACTGGAATAGCATCTGGGCACAGATAAAAAGGAAAATGACAATAAACGAACGTTATAAGGTATTATGGCAGGGCGCATGTTTGCTTTGCGCTGCATATGGAGCATATGCGCTTGATAAACGTCAATTTGTCTCCTATCTGTTTTTGCAGAACCAGTTTGTGTTTTTTGACTTTCAGGAGCCGATTATATTCTTCTTTATGGATATGATTGCAATGATGGTGTTGTGCGGCAGCATTGGCTTTGTCTGTGAGCGTTTATGTATTCGACTGTCAGCGCAAAAGCGTAAGCATAATTGTGTTTGAAGCGGGTGACGATATGGAAATTTTATTGGAACAGATGACAACGTATCTATTGAAAAGTCACTTTTCTTCCAAAAGAAATATGTCCGAGGCTTTAGACATTAGCTATCGAACGCTGCTGAACGTGTGCGCAGGGCGCGGCTCTACAAAGAATATCAACGAAGTTACCTCTGCCATCCT
>CAVIHU010000076.1:0-3121 GCA_963642705.1 Bacteroidaceae bacterium | reverse complement strand
TCCTGGTACGACAACGAGAACTCCTACACCAGCCAGATGGTTCGCACCATCAAGTACTTCGCTGAGCTGAAGTAATTGGTTGCATAACAGGAGCCTGCTTCCTTTTCAGACGTGCGAAGGGAAGCAGGCTTTTTTGACAGGACAGCGCAGCACAAAACCATTACCTGTGAGATGGGGAGGATGTACGATGTTCAACAATATCGGGCATAAAATTAAGACCGTCGCAAAGATCTTCACGTGGGTTGGCATCATCTCTTGTGTGCTTTACGGCCTGATCATTATTTTTTCAGGCGGCAAAGCGACTGTGAATGGCATGTCTTTCGGCTATGCCGCCAGTACACTGTTGGGTCTGGCAATCATGATTATCGGAAGTGTCTGTTCATGGCTCGTTAACCTGACGCTCTATGGCTTTGGCGAACTGGTGGAAAACAGCAGCCGTATTGCCGAATCGCAGAACAAGCAGCTATAATTCAAACAGCAGCCATCCTCCGAAAAAAACGGATGATGGCTGTTTTTATGGTGATAGTGCGCATTTTATCTTGATTGCATGCTTCCTGCCGTATCCGGCGAAGACGGCTCGATTGCGATATGCTCCCTGATCTCGCAACGCCCTCTGTTCGCATCCGCAGGCAGGCGCCGCATGCTGCTGATTGACAGCCCCCCTTCATTGCTGTATAATGAATCAGGATTCACAACGTCATCATCATGGGAGGACTTCCCGACATGGAAGCAACAGGGAAAACGCGTGCCCGTCGGCTATGCGAATGGCTGCTGAGCGCCGCGTCAGTGCTGCTGGCAGTGCTGCTGATCGTGCAGTGCATCAGCATTTATCATGAGGGCATTTCGCCGGATAATCTCGATGCGGATGGGATGCTGATTCACGAAATCTACAGCGTGGGAATTGTCGCGGCGCACTTTCGGCAAATTGCATGGAGCTTCTGTCTATGGCTGGTGCTGCTCCTGCTGACGATTGTCCTCGGAAAGCCTCAGCAGAAGGAAAAGCTGACCGCGCCCGTGCGCAATCAGCTGGCCATTCTCCGTGCACGAACGGATGAAACGGATGATGTCCGCCGTGTGCGGCGAAATCACCGCCTTGTCTGGACAATCGCCGGTGTGCTGTGCGTCGTCTGCGCGGTGATGGCAGGTCGCTTCCTGTTCAATCTCGACAGCCTGTTCAGCGCGGACGGGTACAGCCTTTGGGGCAGCTTCGCCTCGCGCTATCTGGAGCCTGTCATCCATCAGCTGGCCATTTCGGTCTTCCCGTGGATCGGCATCGCGTTCGCCGTGCTGATGATTGCGGAGGAAATCAGCAGCCGCCTGCTGCAGAAGGAAGTCACCCTGCGCAAGGCTGCGCCGAAGAAGGCGACTGCGAGGCCGTCGGAAAAGCCGCACACCCTCTGCACTGCTGTCCGCATCGCCGTGTTCTGCGTCGCGGTCGCGCTCATCGTGCTGGGCATTCGGAACGGCGGCATGTTCGATGTGCTGGTAAAGGCGATTAATATTTGTACGGAGTGTATCGGCCTTGGCTAAGAAATTTGCATCATGGTGGAGCACGCATAAGCCCACCACCCGGCGGCTGATTCAGGTCTATGCCGCGCTGCTCTATAACGCTTACGTGAAGGGCTTCATCAAGGGCGACATCTACACCGGCAGCACAAAAAATCTCTGCGTGCCGGGCTTCAATTGCTACTCCTGTCCGGGCGCCATCGGAGCCTGTCCGCTGGGTGCGCTGCAAAACGCGCTGGCATCCTCCGGCAAACGCGCGCCGTACTACGTGTTCGGCATCCTCATGCTCTACGGGCTGCTGCTTGGGCGCACGATCTGCGGCTGGATTTGTCCGCTCGGGCTGATTCAGGAGCTGTTCTACAAGCTTCCGACGCCCAAGCTCAAGAAAAACCGCTTCACGCATGCACTTTCGTACCTCAAGTATGTCATCCTTGCCGTGTTTGTGGTCATCATTCCGCTGGCGTACTCCATTCAGCAGTATCCGGTGCCGGCCTTCTGCAAGTACATCTGCCCTGCCGGCACGTTCGAGGGTGCGATGGGCTTGCTGTCCAATCCGGTCAATGCGGAGAAATTCTCCATCCTGAACATCCTCTTTACACGCAAGTTCGTCATCATGGTCATTATCCTGCTGTCATGCGTGTTCGTGTACCGTGCGTTCTGCCGCTTCCTGTGTCCGCTCGGCGCAATTTACGGGCTGTTCGCACGGATCTCGGTGCTCGGCGTGAAGGTCGATAAGAGCAAATGCACGAGCTGCGGACGCTGCGTCGCGCACTGCAGGATGGATATCCGGCACGTAGGCGACCATGAGTGCATCCACTGCGCGTCCTGCATGGATGTCTGCCCGACAAGCGCGATCAGCATGAAGCTGGGGAGGATCACCTTGAAAGAGAACGAAGTCCGCAAGCCGGACGAAGCGCCGAAAAAGTCAAACCGCATCCGCGTCATGGCGGCATGGGCAGCGGCGATTGTGCTGCTCGCGGCGGTCATGTGGCATGTCAACCACGACGAGGCAGCGTCAGTGCCCGAAACGACCGTCACGGAAACGATTGCCACCGAGGCGGCAGCGCCTGAAACAACCGAAGCGCCTGCCGAGGACGATACCCCCGTCGGCTATGAGGTCGGCATGAAGTGCCCCGATTTCACCGTGCCGCTGTACGGCGATGGCGGCGATTTCACGCTGTCCGCGCAGAAGGGCAAGGTCACCGTCATCAACTTCTGGGCGACGTGGTGTACGCCCTGCGTGGCAGAGCTGCCGTATTTCGCACAGCTCTACTCTTCCTTCGGCGACCGGATTGCCATGGTTGCCATTCATTCAAGCCTTGTGACCGACGATGTCGAGGAGTTCCTCGATGAAGAAAAGCTTGATTTGCCGTTCGCGCTGGATGCAACGGGCGATGTCATCAAGTCGCTCGGCGGCTCAACGCAGCTGCCCATGACGGTCATTGTCGACGCCGACGGCAAGGTCGTGTATAACAAGGTCGGTTCGGTCACCTTCGAAAAGCTCGTGTCCCTGTTGACCCCTCTGCTGGGAGAATAAGCAGCTTCCTTTCCCCCTGCTCCTGAGGGTCGGGGGTCATAAGAAAGTAATATCGTATTTTCTCAGGAACGGTGTGGC
>CAVIHU010000075.1:0-3318 GCA_963642705.1 Bacteroidaceae bacterium | reverse complement strand
ACGCATGTGCCATATCGATTTTGCTTCCATGGGTCATATCTCTTTACAACACAGAAACCAGTTTTCGTTTTTTCACGTGTCTACTTGACAGGGAGCGGTTCACTGATGGCCTGCCTGTTTGCACTTTCCTTTACGACCGCCTTTGCGGAGAGCGAAAAGACGCTCAGCATCGTCTGCACTACCTTTCCACAGTATGATTGGGTGCGCCAGATCCTTGGCGACCGCGTAAACGACGTTGACCTGACCCTCCTGCTCGACAACGGCATCGACCTGCATAACTACCAGCCCACTGCCGACGACATCATCAAGATTGCCCAAAGCGACCTGTTCATCTACGTCGGCGGCGAATCCGACGGCTGGGTGGACGATGTGCTGGCGACGGCGCAGAACCCGAACCTGAAGGCCATTTCCATGCTCGAAAGCGTTGAGGCCAAGGAAGAGGAAACGGTCGAAGGTATGCAGGAAGAAGAACACGACCACGATCATGATGAAGAATTCACGGCGGAAGACATTGAAGATCGCACGCTTGCCGATTTTGCGGGCGAATGGGTTTCTCTCTGGCCGATGATGAAGGACGGCGAGCTGGACGAGTACTGCGCCCATAAGGCAGAGGAGGACGACGATCCCGCGACCACTGCGGAAACCTATCGCGAGAAGTATATCAAGAGCTGGGAATGCAACGTAAAAGACATTTCCGTCACAGACAACACCATTACCTTCAATTATCTGGACGGCACGACTGTTTCTGCTGAATACCGCTATGCGGGTTATGCCGCCAAGACCTCCGACAGCGGCAAGATCAGCGTGCGCTATCAGTTTGAAACCGATTCTGACGATGCGCCGAAGTATGTCCAGTTCAACGATCATGGACACGAGCCCGGCGCGGCGGAGCATTTCCACCTTTACTTCGGCAATGACGGCTTTGACGCGATCATGGAATCTACGGCCAGCTCCTATTTTGCCCCTGCTGCGCTGGACAAGGAAGGCATTCTTGAGATGCTGATGGGACACGAGCGTGAGGTGGAATATGACGAGCACGTCTGGCTTTCCCTGCGCAATGCGGAAACGCTGACTGAAACCATCGCCAATGCGCTGTGCGAGCTGGATTCCGCCAACGCGCCTGTCTATCAGGAAAACGCGGCGAACTATATCGCAAAGTTGAATGAACTGGATAATCAGTATAAGGACTTTGTTGCAAACGGCCAGCGCACGACGATTCTGTTCGCCGACCGTTTCCCATTCCGCTATCTGGCGGACGACTATGGCCTGACCTACTATGCGGCGTTCGTTGGCTGCTCCGCCGAAACCGAGGCCAGCTTTGAGACGATTGCGTTCCTTGCCAGAAAGGTCGATGAATTGCAGTTGCCCGTCGTGCTGACGATTGAAGGCGCGAACCACGCCATTGTGGCGACGGATATTCTTGCCTTTATGATTTTTTCGGGAATCGGAACGCTCAGGAGGAAAGGATAATGAAGAAAATTCTTTTGATCATGCTGTGTGTTGTTGCCCTGATCTTGACAGGCTGTGGACAGAAGGACACGACTGATACGACCGCAAACGCGGTGGCAACAGTTGCGCCCACGCAGACCGTGCAAACCGAAAGCCTGACCGCCGCGCCTATTTTCAGCGAAGCGACGGACGCGCCAGTTTCCGAGTTCTCCGCCATGGAAATTGACCTGACGAACATGAGCTCCACCATGGTGTATTCCTATGTGTTCAATATGATCAGCACACCGGATGATTTTATTGGCCAGCGATTCCGGATTCGCGGCATCTACGATGAACAATACTGGGATCAGACAAAACTGACCTATCACTATATCGTCATCGCCGATGCCACCGCCTGCTGTGCACAGGGGCTGGAATTCGTGCTGACTGACCCAAATGCCGCATATCCCCAAGTAGGCGAGGAAGTTGAAATCAGCGGCATTTTCGGCACTTATGAAGAAGAGGGCAACCTGTATATTCAAATCGCTGCCGATGGCATTAAGAAAGTTTGATTTGAGAAGAAAAGGATGTACTTCTCGACCTATAGCTATACTGGTAGCGAATACTTGCAGGCAAAACATAGAAATGCTATAATACTCCAAAACCGTCTTGGAGGACAAACAAATGGAATTACGCACTCTGCAATACTTTCTGGCTGTTGTACGTGAGGAAAACATCTCGCGTGCTGCGGATGCTCTACATGTGACGCAGCCGACGCTCAGCCGCCAAATGGCACGGCTGGAAGATGAATTAGGAACGCAGTTGTTTGTGCGCGGCAAACATCTGATGCTGACCGATGCTGGCGTAATGCTTCGACATCGTGCGGAAGAAGTTACCTCGCTGATGGATAAAATTGAGCAGGAGTTTGAAGAGCACAGCGAGGTCAGCGGCGTCATTTCCATTGGGAGCGGCGGTCTGAAGGCATTACAGATGCTGACCCCAATCATGCGCAGCTTCCGTGAAAAATATCCGAAGGTGCAGTTTCAGCTATATACCAACAGTGCGGAGCATGTCAAAGAGCGGCTGGCACAGGGTTTATTGGATTTCGGTCTGTTGCTGGAGCCGGTGGACATCACAAAGTTTGAATATATCCGTATGGTAGAGAAGGAAAAGTGGGGCGTGCTATTGCGAGCCGATCATCCACTGGCACAGAAAAACCGCGTTACAAAAGACGACCTGCTGGGACTTCCGCTGATTACAACAGATCGCCTATCATTGCAAAAGGAAATTGAAAGCTGGTTGGGCGGCACACTGGAGAGGCTTGATATTTTTGCAACCTACAACATCATTACCAACGTGGCTGCACTGGTTGACAGCGGCGCGGCTGCTGCATTGACCATCGAGGGAGCCGTTTCGCTGATGGATCAGCAGCGTTTGACGTTTCGACCGCTGTTCCCCGAATTGTCCATGACCTCCGTATTGGCATGGAAGCGTTTCCAGCCCGATTTTAATGCAGCGGGAAAATTCCTTGAGCATTTCAAAAATATACATTAAACGCATACTTTTGTATTTGATATAAGCATTTTACATATAGCCGAATAGCCGCTACAATAGAGGTGCAATCGAAGCAGGGAAACTTGCTCGAATGCACCTCTATTTTTGTGATTGGGGAGGTATGAATCGTTGACATTGGCCGAAGCGGAAAAGAGGTATGCGCTCCCGGAAAGCGTGCTGTTGGATTATATCGCCTGCGGCTTTATCCGAAAGACCGGCAACGACGTTTACGCCGATGAGGATTTTCGCAATCTGGGACTGCTGCACACACTGAAGAACAGTCTGTGTTGTAAAGAGATATGACCCATGGAAGCAAAATCGATATGGCACATGCGT
>CAVIHU010000074.1:0-3952 GCA_963642705.1 Bacteroidaceae bacterium | reverse complement strand
CCGATAGCGCCTGTTGCCTTGGATATGGAATCACAGTTTTTGGATAAACTGGTAAGAGATTTTCCTGCCGCCGTCCAGAGGGATTCGGCGGTGCGCAGCTGACCGTTGGTTTCACGGATCGCCGCTTCCGTTTCCCGAAGCGCGGCGCGGGCGTTGTTGAGTGCGGTCTTGGCATCCGTCACCGCGTCGGTTGCCTCCCGGATTTTATCGGGGTCATTGGCCTGCTGTGCCGCCTGCAGCTGCTCCTTTGCGGCAGCCAGCCTGGCTTCGTACTGGGTGATCGTCTGATTCTGCAGCGCCAGCTTTTCCCGAAGCATGACCAGCTTGGCAGAAAGTGCACCTGCGTTTGTGTCCACATCCTTGATGCCCGCCGACGCTAAACGGAAACGGCTCTGCGCCAGCTGCATCTGCTTGCCCAGCGAAGCAACTGCCGTATCGGCGGCACGCATTCTTTCTCCGGCTGCCTGCCAGCTGGTTTGGGAGAGCCGCAGGGCGTCGTTACAGCCGCGAATGGCGGTTTCCGTTTCCCACACAGCGGCCTGAGCGCGATTCAGCTGCGTCTGCTGGGTGGATACGGCGTCCGCTGCGTTCTGTGTTGCCCGGCGAAGCGCGTCCTGCTGCCCGGCGAGGGTATTGACCTCTTCAGTCGCCGCACGGTATTCCTCCTGCGCGGCTTCCATGTTGGCTTTCGCCATAAGGGTCGCGGAGTCGGTTTCGCCCAGTTCATTTTTGTATTGCTCATACAGAGCGGTCGCCTGATTGACGGCGTCGCCCAGCGCCGCCTGCCGCTGACGGGCGTCATCCAGACGCTGCGCATAATCAGTCTGACGGTTATAGCACTCGGTCAGCTTGGAGGTAGCCTGCTCCAGCGCACGCTCGTACTGCGTCACCACATCCTTTTGCAGCTGAAGCCTGCGCTCCAGTGTGGACAGCTTTGCCGTCAGCCCTTCGGTGGTGTTCTCAAAGCCCTCTACACCGGCGGCAGCCAGCTTGAAGTAAGACTCCGCTTCCTGGATCTGCTTATTGACCGACTTGATGTTGCGGGTGAAGTTTTCGGTATTCAGGGACAGCGACACGACGAGGTCGCGGAGGGATTCAGCCATGAGTGCTCACTTCCTTTCGCACATGCGAAAAACCCCTGTAATTTAGGGTTGAATTTGACGGTAAATTCGGGTATAATAAAGACGAAGGGAGCTGATAGCATGACAAACATCGTCCCCATTTCCGATCTGAAGAACTATACCGAGGTTCTCAGCCATTGCGATAACGGTTCGACCGTCTATCTCACCAAGAACGGACGCGGCAAATATGTGGTACAGAGCCTTGCGGAGCATGAAAAACTGCAGGCAACCGTGAAGCTGCTTGCAGAGCTTTCCAAAGGCGTTGAATCCATCCGCACCGAAGGCGTTTTATCCATTGACGAGGCGTTTGCAGGGCTGGAGGATTGAGTATGGCGCGTGTAACACTTTCCAAAGAAGCACAGCGCGACTTAGTATCCATCCGCGACTACATTAGGGATGAACTGTGCAATCCGAGTGCTGCCAAGCGCATCATCACCTGTCTCAAGAAGAGCGTACAGTCCCTCGAAAAGTTTTCCGGGCGCGGTCGCCCGCTGGATGCGTTGATTTCCGTTCATACGGAATACAGGTATCTGGTGTGCGAGAATTACTGCATCTTCTATCTGGAGAGCAACGAGCAGGTGATCGTCGTCAGAATCCTGCATCAGCGTCAGGATAGCCTGCGGGCGCTGTTTCTCGAAAATTGATCATGGAGCAACGTTTGGCCACACCTCGTCGATAGGACGGGGCGTGGCTTTTTCTTATCAAGCTCACGCCTTGCATTCCATGCCCGAATGCGCAAAAAGCCGAGCAGATCGGTCTGATCTATCTCGGCCATGCGCCAGCCGCCTTCCAGCAGCGAATTATAGGTGGAATAAATGAAATCAGGCAGCGTTACGACGGGTTGTCCAGAGGAATTTCCTTCATCTCCCGCGTCTCCGCTGCCTTCGTAGGGAACTCGGAAAGAATCTCCGTGGTCTGCGTCTGTACGGCCATAAGCGCCAGCGCAATATCGTGCATGAGCCTGTCCACGGGATACCCGTCCAGCACATCATCCGGCGTGAACTGGTTTCCGAAGAGAATGCAGAACCAGCGGATCATAATATCCATGGCTTCCGCGATCTCCACCTGTTCGCCCTCCGGGACAGGGTCGCCTTTCACGGCAGCGTTGGAAATCGTAACGATTCTTGAATACAGTTTAGCGGCAGGCTCCATCTCACGAAGGGCTCTGCCGCTGATAAAGTCAACCGTATATTTCTGTAAGCCAAGGGTACAGGTAATCATGTGAATTCCTCCTCGCAAAGTCCGAGCAGCTTCCGGATGACCTTGCGGTTGCCAAGAAGCATGCATCTGTCCAGCAGGCGTGCATCCGACAGATAGTATTCCAGCGTAGCGCGTGCCTGCGCGATGGTTTCGCTGTCCAGCTGTGCCGCGTTCTCAAAATAGCCGTGCCGCAGGAAGGTGGTCAGGTTCATGGAAAACTGCACAGGCTCTTCAGCGCTTACATTGCTCATGGCAAATAAGCCGTTCTCCAGTTCAAATATGGTGTTCCAGCCGTTGATGCCGGATACGGCGCGTTTTATGTTCATCAAGCTGCCCTCCTTAATAGGGATTTCCGTGATAGTATACCTTCACGCCTTTGGCACGGAGCTTGCGCAGAAGCTCCTGTGACGGCGCGTCGCGTTTGAAATTGATGCTTTCCACATCGTCAATGGTCAGCGCACCGTGATATTGCAGTTCCAGATAGGAACCGTGCGTCACGCCACGCAGCCATTCGCGCACATCTCCAACATTGCCCTCGCTGCTTTGTACGCGCCTGACCAGCTCGCTGGCCGACATACCGTCCATCCATATTCCGGCGATGGAGTTTGTGTTGACCCGTCCGGCGATGGCTTCCTCAATGGAAGCGGGATACAGGCTGTCATCGGTCGTATAGGTCAGCCGGTTAATGACCCTGTCGCGCTTGAAGCGCACCGTCGTATCGCCATAGCCGGAGGCGTTATACGCAGAGACGTCGCGGGAAACGAGATAACCGTATCGCTCAAAGTCGGCAGGACGCATATGTCGCACGTCCGAACCGAAAAGTTGCTCGGTAGCATGCCTGCGTGACTGAAAATCCAACGCACCCTCGGATGTGTGCGTCTCGAATTGGTTTTTGAAACCCTCGGCGATGACGTTTTCCAGATATTCGCTGCGAATATCCATGCCGAAGTCGTGCGCGGCAAACAACCGCCCAAGCTGCTCGGAGATATAGCGCTGCTGGACAGATGTCAGGTTGCCGAAGTTGTTTTGTATCCATTGCTGTTCATATTGCGCATGGTTTGCCAGCGAAAGCGGAGTGCCCGAGTTGTCCTGCGTTCCTCCGCCACCAGCGTGCGACCGTCCACCTCTGCTGCCCACACGACATTACCTCTTTCCGAAGGAAAAAGCAAGCTCTTTCGTGAAGACCTCGTGGAAGGGCGCGTGATGCTCAATGTTTCCGGCGCATTCATCCGGCACATCGCCGAAAAAGATAACCTTATCCGGCTGTAGGCGCGTCAGCATCTCCCGGTAGCCGTCCACAAACAGCTTTCGCGCATCCCGGTTTTTCATAACGCCCACAGAGGAAACTGCGACTGTGCCACCTTCCGGCTCGCCTGAAAAGCACCACGAATAACTATCCCGGTCAATCCAGCCGATAGACGGAATAACCTTGCAGCCGAAACGCTGCCAATAGGCTCCCAGCAGGTGCTTGCGCCAGTGGTTATAGACATTCACTGCCTTGGGATAGTCCGTGAACATGGAAAAATCCGGAGTCAAGACCGCCTTGAAGTCACGCAGAAGCAGCGCATACCGGGTGGGGTCGTTCCATACGCGCTGGAACAGGTAATCGTCAATGAAGAAATGCACGCCAA
>CAVIHU010000073.1:0-4551 GCA_963642705.1 Bacteroidaceae bacterium | reverse complement strand
TAAATCCTGCGGATGCATAACTGATGGTCACAGCGCTATTGCCGTTGATGGTGGTGGAACCATATGCCATCTTGAATGGCAGACGCGCCGATGAAATCGTTCCGGAAGTCAAATTGTCCGCATTGCTGACACCGAGGTTTGCTCGTGCCGCTTCAGCACTACTTGCCCCAGTGCCGCCGTTGGCCAAAGGAATAGGCGTTGCCATGCCCGCGTGAAATAGGCGGTAGGAAGCCCATGTACCGCCCGTGCAGGTGCGCAGCAGTACCGCAAAATCCAGACTCGCCTGATATGCCGCATTGCGCACTTCCAGCATCCGGCGGTTGTTGCCCGTGCTGTCCTCCCACGAGGAAAAGGAGGACGCGCCGATGTAGCTGCCCTCAAAAACCGTGCGGTTGGTGGTGCTGTTGTAGGTGGGCAGCAGATACAGGGACGGATACAGATAGCTCGAAATGCCGAGGTTGCCGGTCATGGTATCTCCGGCCTTTTTGACTGCGCCCAGCTTCGTACAGGCGGCAGACGCTGTTTCAGCGCCCGTACCGCCCTGATCCACGCTCAGCGGTTCGGAGAGCAGCAGTGGCCAGCCGAATTCCACCTTGCCCGCGTTTTCAGCAACCTTGCCGAAAGCGATGCCGGAGCCGTACTTGTAGAAATCCATCATGACCTGCTTCGTGCCGATGGACATCGTCTGCTCGATGTAGTAGAACACATCTTGAACGCGGATCTTGATGTCGTAGCTGCTCAGCGTATCGAAGGTCGGTGAAAGCAGAAGATTGGATTCGTCGATGGTATAATCTGTAGGTGTGAGTGTTGCTGCGGAAACCCATGACTCGGCACTGCTGAGCTTGTAATACACCGTGCAGGACAGCGTATTCTTGCCGCTCACGGATGAGGCGCTTGCCTTTGCGGAGATCCGCACCCTTGTGCCGTCCGTCTGGGCAGCCGTGCCGTCTGCGTTGCAGCGCTCGGCGGTAAACTGGGATAGCGACGGCGGCGAGTAATCCAACACGGTAACGGTTTGAGTGGCGCTGGCTGTGCGCCCACGAGAGTCGGTAACCGTGACCGTCATGGTCAGACTGCCCGCCGTGTTCAGCGTATTGGTGGTGAAAGACGCGCCCGAATAGGTCACGCTGTCGATGCTCGTTCGGTAGGACGAAATGCTGCTGCCCTGTGCGCCTGCTGCCGTGATGCCGACCGACAGCTTGCTTCGCGTCCGTACATATCCGCCGAAGCGATCA
Organism: Bacteroidaceae bacterium; assembly: GCA_963642705.1. Lineage (GTDB taxonomy): Bacteria > Bacillota > Clostridia > Christensenellales > Aristaeellaceae > UBA11524. The sequence continues at coordinate 3,316 of CAVIHU010000073.1, read as the reverse complement.
GCAATGCCAGAGGTAGCTTCAGCGATTGAAACGGACGAAATCGTCGGCACAACGGATGCGGGCACCGTTAGCGTAAACGTGCATGTGTTGGTGGAAACCAGCGAACCATTCACATAGGTATCGCAGAAAATCGTGCCCCAGCCGGATGTCGCGTTCGGGATCTGCGCAGCCAGTGAAACGGGCGGCATCCATGTGCAGGAGTCAGTCACGCCTGTGGCAATCGTTTCATTGACCGTTCCGAACCCATATCGGAGCGTATGGGTTGCTGCTGTGCTTTGGCGATTGGTGTAGATGGTGACTGACGCGCCCATGTCAAAGGTTGTTTTTGAAAGGCTGGGCTTGGACGCAGCTTCCTCATACGTTACCGTGATGGTGCATTCTGACCACTGCAGGTAGTTTGTGGAGTACCCCTGCGAGCTTTTGACCGGGCTGGGGTTGTACAGGCAGATGGTGTTATTGCCAGATGCAATGTACGCTGCCAGATTGTTCAGCAGGTCGCCGCTGAGGGTGTAATTCGTGGTGTTTCCGTAGAAGGAGCCATCGAACGTGCCCAAAGCATCGCCACAGTAGCCGAGACCTGTAATACCCGACTGGGACGCGGACTGATAATTGGACTTGCGCAGGTAGACCGTTTTGGTGCTTCCTGCACCATAGCCAGCTTGTGCGGAAACAATGCGCAGAGAAATCCCCGTGATGACTTTGCCGCTCAGCGCCATGCCCGCGAAATGCACGATGCCGACGTAATTATAGGTGTTCTCGTAATACTCCTGACTGGCGGCGGAGCTTTTCGCGTTGCTGGATGAATTGGTTTTTCTGGTGCGCATGGATGCGCTGTAGGAAACTGTAGTCGCCATAAAAACTCCTTATCCTGTGTAAATCACGGACAGATTGCCGTTGGACTGCGGCTCGTAGGCGAATTTGCCAATCTGCAGCCGTGCGAGGATTTCTGCCTGCGTGACGTACAATTTGTTGTCGCTGAGATAGGCCACCTCGGTATCGTTCATATAGAACGCCAAACGGTCATTGACCACGCGGAAGGTTAAAGGATTGCCTGCTTTGCCAATGGTCAGACCATCCTCGCCGAATCGCATATAGGTGTGGATCAGGTTCAGCTGCTCCCGCGTCAGGTTGTCATTTGCCGCAGCATCCTCGATGATCTCATTGACCTTGGTCACCGTCCATGTGAAGTTGTTTTCGGACTGCTCGGCGAGGGTGGAAAGCGTTTCGTTCATCTGACTGACCTGATTGGCAGTCGCGTAATCCCGCTTCACCTCGCTGCGGATCTGTTCTGCCGTCAGGGCGATCTGAGCAACGGCTTCACCGGTCGCATCCAGTGCCTCATCCTTTGCTGCGTCTACCACCAGTCGCAGGGATTCATTGCCGGAAATATCCACGGCGTTCAGCTGGGCAATGAAGGCTTCTGCGGCGAACAGGCTGGACACATCGATGTTGGCAGCGGTAATTGCGCCCACCAGCGCTTCATCTGCAAAGATAGACGCGACGTTAAGCTCGCGGGCAGTAATGGTTTTTTCGATGAGCTTGCCGCCTGAAACGGAATTATCGCTGATGTCCGCATCTCCGATGTTCTTTTTCTCGGTGGTGACCGTGCCGTCCTCGGCAATGGACAGCGCGTAAAAGCAGCCGTCCGTGCCCTTGACGATAAGCTCGCCCACGGTAAGGCTGGCCATGTTTGCTTCGGTCACGGCGAGGTCGGCCACATACAGCTTGCCATTCACGCCCTTTTCAATGATGGCGGTTCCTGCTGTCAGGTCTTTAATCTGTGCCCAGTCGATATCGGCGGTCTGAATGTCTGCATTGACCAACTTGGCAATGTCTGCCTGCAATTGACCAATGGAAGCCCAGTCAATTTCCGCGTTGTTGATGTTGGCCGTGGTCAGCTGTGCCAGCGCAATTTTCGCCACAGCGGCGTTCAAGTCTTGGATGGCCGCCCAGTCAATCGCCGCGCTTTCGATGTTCGCGGCGGTGATCTGAGCCTTGGCAATCTTCGCGATCTCGGCGTTCAGGTTGGCGATACTGGCCCAGTCAATATTGGCGTTGTTGATATTGGCAGTCGTAATTTGTGCCTTGGCAATGGTCGCAATCTGGGCTGCCAGTTCGCCGATATCTGCCCAGTTGATGTTGGCCTTTTCAATATTGGCGGCGGTAATCTGTGCCACTGCAATGGTGGCAAGCGCAGCATAGAGTTCATCCGTAGTGATATTCTTCGCAGCCAGCTCCTGTATCTTCGCGGAGATCGCCGTAATGGCCGTGGCATTCAGCTCGCCAATGGTGGCTTCGGCGATTTTGGCCTTGGTAATGGCCGCGTCCTGAACGTGCGCGGTCTGGATTGCCGCCATCTTCACCTGCAGGCTGCCAACCGAGCCGGATTGCAGCTGTCCCGCACCCACCGAATTGATGGCCAGCTTTGCGCCGGTAATGGAGCCGCTGGCCAACTGCCGGGAAGAGATCATGCCGCCCTCCAGCGCATCGGCCACGGTACCCAGCGTAACCGAGGTGTATTTGCGCGTCAGGCAATCGTAGGTGTACTGCGTCATGCGCATGGATACTTCCACGCCAATGCGCCGGGCGACTACGCGCACACTGTCACCGAGGAAAATATCCGTGAGCGCAGCGTACTGTTTGTATTCCTCCGCATCCGAACAGTTGACGAAATCCACTTTCAAGGTGATGGTTGGTAGGTCGCAGCCCGCTTCAAATTCGTCCTGTGCCGCCTTGCGCATTTCGGCATAGCACTGCGCCTTGCTTTTCGTTTCATCGCCGTCCGTGACTTCCTTGGCCTCCGATACCGGCAGATGAATCCATTTCGGGTGGGTATAAGCATTGAGGTTCGGGCTGTCGAGATACAATTCCGGCAGATACAGGATGTTCCCGTCCGCGTCCTCGCCGGTGGGCATGATGCGGGTAACCACGTCCGTTTCGTCAACATCGTAGGAAATACCGGTCAGGTTTTTCTTTTCCCGGATGGATACGTCGGTGTCATTGCCTATGCGCTTCACCAGAAACACATCATACCAGTCACGGACCAGCTCTGCGCCGTACTTTCTCATCAGCCCATTTTCGCCCAGCATGGCTTCCACAGGATTGACGTTTTCCCATTCCACGTCCTCGGCAGTTGAAATCAGATCGGAATAGAAGCTGAAATCATGAGGTGACAGGCAAGCGCCCGAAAGGCTCTGAACGACAGAAGCCCCCACCGTAGAGGGCGAGGGCTTCAGGCTTTTTACCATGTTGTCGAGCAGGTCGTAGAAAATGTGGCGGGCGTAGACCGTGACCTTGTCCAGCTCCGGCACCACGC
>CAVIHU010000072.1:0-4654 GCA_963642705.1 Bacteroidaceae bacterium | reverse complement strand
TGCTGAAAGTACTTGGCTGGAAACGGCCCGGGAGGATAAGTCGCTGCCGGATTCCATATTCCTCAGTAGCTCAATGGCAGAGCACTCGGCTGTTAACCGAGTTGTTGTAGGTTCGAGCCCTACCTGGGGAGCATGAAACCGACTCATCAGTGAGTCGGTTTTTTGTTCGTAAAATTACACCGCCTCAGATGACGCAAAAGGCACATTCAGCGGCGCTGCCGAATTGTGCGGCGTTACCTCAAAAATTGTTTAAAAACAGGCGGATTTTTTTGATTTGGCGGGAAGAAAACACTCTGCTCATGCGTTTTATGAGTGAAAAGGAAATGAGGAGAGGGCGGACAACCGCCCCTGATGGAGGGAAATCTTATGAAGCGGTTCTTATCTCTGGTGCTGGCAATCCTACTGGCAGTATCCGTGCTTCTGATGACGGCAAACGCCGACACAACCCAAACGGGTGTCGTAAAGGGCGGATGGCTGCGGCTGCGCGCCGAGGCGTCTTTCTCCTCGACAACGCTCGCTTCCTACTTCACCGGGACACAGGTGACCGTGCTCGGAAAGTCCGGCGACTGGTACTATGTGCAGACGCAGGACGGCTACTACGGCTACATGTATAAGAGCTACCTGACCGTATCCGGCAGCGGTTCGTCTACGACTGGCACGACGATGTACGTCTACGCGGCGAACGGCAAGCCCGTGCGGCTGCGCTCCGGTCCGTCGACCAACTACGGCATCCTCACGACCTACGCCGTCGGGACGCAGGTGACCATGCTCGGTATGTCGGGCGACTGGTACTACGTGTTGAAGAACGGCACGTATGGCTACATCTACAAGAGCTACCTGTCCATGACCAAGAGCGGCGGCACAACGCCCTCGACCGGCACGACGATGTACGTCTACGCGGCGAACGGCAAGCCCGTGCGCATGCGCTCTGGTCCGTCGACCGACTACAGCGTTCTCGGTTCCTACAACGTCGGTACGCAGGTGACGGTTCTTCTCAAGGGTTCTGACTGGAGCAAGGTGACCATCGGCAGCGTGACGGGCTACATGATGACAAAGTACCTGTCCACATCAAAGTCCTCTGTTACGCCTTCGACCTCCTATACAGCCTATGTCTACGCGTCCAACGGCAAGCCGGTTCGCATGCGCTCCGGCGCTGGCACGAATTACACCGTGCTGAGCACCTACAATGTCGGCACGCAGGTGACTGTGCTGGAGTACGGAAAGACCTGGTGCAAAATCCTCGTCAACGGTTCAACCGGCTACATGATGACTGCGTACCTGACGACGACTGCACCGACAGTCATCAGCAGCGTTTCCATCAGCAAGTCGACCGCCTGGGCCGGCGAAACGCTGACCGCAGCGGTCTACCCGTCAACGAAAAACGTGTCCTATGAATGGCTGAACGAAGCAGGCACGCGCCTTGGCACCGGCAGCAGTTACACCGTCAGGACGAGCGATGCGGGTCATCAGATTCGTGTCCGTGCGACCGGCACAAACGGCACATCCGGTACGGTCGTGTCCTCGTGGGCTGCGATTCAGGGCGACGGCTCTGCAAGCGTGATTTATCAGCTCAAACAGATCTCGTTGAATACCACAAGCGTGACCGTCGGCACAACGCTGACGGCAACGCTCTCCCCTGCAGGCGCAACCGCGAACATCTACTGGTACCTCGAGAATGGCACCTATCTGGGCTTTGGCAGCACGTACACCGTACAGGAAACTGCCATCGGCCGCCGCATCTTCGCCTATGCGGAAGGCACGAACAACACCACCGGCACCGCGACAAGCTCGTACACAGAGCCGGTCACATCGGGTGCAGCGCCGAGCTACACGCTCACGGGCGTCACCTTGAGCAACTACGCGCCGACCATGGGTACGACCATCACTGCGACCATCTCGCCCAGCGGCGCAACCGCAACATTGCTCTGGTATCGCGACGACAACGAGTTCATGGGCAGCGGAGACGTCTACACGATTACCAGCTCCGACGTCGGTCACTCGGTGTATGTTTGGGCACAGGGCACAGGAGCCACCACCGGTACTGCGTCAAGCGCCTACACGCAGATCGTGCCGTCTGAGCAGAAATTCCTGATTGACAGCGTGTCGCTGAACGACCTGAACCCGACCGTTGGTGAAACGCTCGTCGCAACGGTATCGCCCAGCGGCGCAACCGCCCTCATCACCTGGTATCGCGATGACGACAAGATTCTGACCTACGGCACGACCTATACCGTGCAGGCGGAGGACGCAGGTCACACCCTGTATGTCTGGGCGGAAGGCACCGGAAACACCTCCGGCAGCGCAACCAGCAGAATTACAAGTGCTGTTCAGGCAAACTAAACATCCCGGAAGGCGACCGCAGGTTCCTCTGGTCGCGGATGCAGACGCAAAATCTCCATGCTTCACAATATAAAGTGACGAAAGAAATAATCAAACAACTCCGGAAAAACAGCAGGCCTGCGTCCGAACGATGGGCGCAGACCTGCAAGTGGTTTATTCATTTCTGCGTTGCGCGAAGAAATCCCGGAGGATGCTGCTGCATTCCTCTGCCAAAATGCCGGCCTGCCAGCGCGTATCGCCTGACAGCGCAGGGTCAGCCGGCAAATCGTATACGCTGCCGCAGCAGCCCTGATGCGCATCCGCAGCGCCGTAGACGCACATGCTCAGTTGGCTCATAAGCATCGCTCCGGCGCACATGGGGCATGGCTCAAGCGTGACATACAGGGTGCATCCGCGCAGATGCCAGCTGCCAAGCTTCAATGCAGCCGCTCGCATGCAGAGCACCTCGGCATGCGCGGTCGGGTCGTGGCTCGTTTCGCGCAGGTTGTGGGCGCGCGCAAGCTCCTGTCCGTTGTGCAAGATGACTGCGCCGACAGGGATTTCTCCGGCGGCTGCGGCAAGTGATGCCTCTTCCAGTGCAATGCGCATCCAGCGCTCGTGCTCATTCATGGCGAAAACCTCGCTTTCTGTGGAAATCATTCGCGATAGGACATGGAAATCCCTTTTCAGGAGGCAAAACGATGAAGAAGCTGTTCACCCTCGTCCTGACATTGCTGTTGTTATGCTGTACGGCACTTGCGGAGGATTCTCTCTGCCTGACCGCGCTGAATGTTGGCAAGGCGGACGCGCTTCTGCTGACCGCGGGTGACGATGTCTACCTGATTGATACAGGCACGGAGGAAAGCTGGGGTCAGTTGTCCTGCGCGCTGAAGGTGCTCGAAGTGACGCATCTGACCGGCGTCATCGTGACGCACATGGACAAGGATCACTACGGCGGTGCGGCGGCGCTTTCAATGTCCGGCATAGAGGTGGATAATTGGTACGCGTCGTGGGCGTGGGAAAAGGACAACTGGGAGAAGCATCCGCTTGTTAAGGCGGCTGCACTTCAGGACGCGGAAGTCACAAGGCTGGCATATGGCGATACGCTGCCGCTGGGCGACGGCAAGATCACGGTGCTGGGACCGCTGCAGCGGCGTGAGGACAGTGAGAATGATAACTCGCTCGTGCTGCTGGCTGAAAGCAGCGCCGGAAGCATGCTGCTGACCGGCGACATGGAGTACGATGAGGAGGAGGAGCTGCTTTCCGCCGGCGTCATTCCATCCTGCACGGTGCTCAAGGTTGCCCATCACGGTCGGGATGATGCGACGTCAGCCGCGCTGGTGTCCGCCGTGTCGCCGCAAATCGCCGTCATCAGCACAAGCAGGGACGAATCACCGGATAAAAAGGTGCTCAATGTCCTCAAAAACGCAGGCGTACAGATTCTTCAGACGTATCAGGCAACATGCGGCATCCGCGTGACGGTATCCGGCGGAAAGGCAACGGCGGATCTGCTGAATTACGGCGAGCTGCCTGCCATACAGGACGGCATCGCTGTCGACGACAAGGATAATCAGGCGGACACGCTCGTCCTTGCCAATCACGGCAGCGAAACGGCGGACCTGTCCGGCTGGTTCATCCGCTCGGAACGCGGCGGCGAGCTGTTTGTGATTCCGCAGGGGACGATGCTCGAAAGCGGTGAGTCGCTGCTGATTGCGACCGACTCGTCCGACGAATCGGGCGATTTGCATTGGCAGGAGAAAAATGTCTGGCATAACAGCAAAGCAGATGCAGCCATTCTCTACGATGCGTACGGACGTGAAGTCGCCGAAGCAGAATAATCAACAGCCCCGAAAGCAGCATATGCCGTCTTCGGGGCTGTCATTCGTCAAAAAATGCGAGCGTGACCGTAAGCCGAGTTCTGTCGAGGGTCGATCATCTATCCAGATCTGGCGTTGCCGCGCAGATTCGAGCGATGCCGAGGACGCGACGGGCAGCCGCATATGTCCTCATACGCATCTTGCACCAGATGGGGTTTACAGCACGGACAAGTCGCCAAGCCGTGGGTGAGCTCTTACCTCGCCTTTCCATCCTTACCGCGCCTTGTGGGCGCGGCGGTATATCTCTGTTGCACTCTCCTTGGAGTCGCCTCCACCGGCCGTTAGCCGGCATCCTGCCCTATGGTGCTCGGACTTTCCTCATGCCGTTTCCGGCACGCGATCGCCTGATCACCTCGCACAGGAATATGATACCGCAAAGCGGACAAAAAGTCAACATGCGGAATCTGTGTTGTAAAGAGATATGACCCATGGAAGCAAAATCGATATGGCACATGCGT
>CAVIHU010000071.1:0-4903 GCA_963642705.1 Bacteroidaceae bacterium | reverse complement strand
TTATGTCCCGGCAGTTATTTCGGATTAAACACTTGACTTTTCATAGCCGGTCTTATAGGAAAATCATCAGCGTCCCGACGAGTGCGATGACGCATCCGATGATTTTGATGACGATATCTGCCTTTTCACTGCCCGAAAAGAGCCTTCCGGACGTGAATTTTGACGTGTACACAGCGACCATGCCAATCACGAGGAGCAGCGTCCCCGGCTGAAGCAGGCGCTTCAGGACCTGCTGCGCGTAATCCATATTGTTTCCCTTTCGATTGCGTCTAAAGATACAGAAAACAGCCCCATCCCGAAGGACGGAGCTGTTTCCGTGGTACCACCTTGCTTCGCAGCGCAATGCTGCCTCAACTGCACGATCACGGGTGCAATCCGCATCCGATTACCTGCGCACACATGCGTGCGCCCCTTGCCGGACGCTCTGTGAAGCGACCTTCCCCCGAGTGCTGTGCAGGCGACCTTTCAGCCAATGAACCGCCCTCTCTAAGCACGCATTTCAGGGTACTCCTCATCACGTTGCGAGCATATTCATATGATACCTCAAGGCTGAACCGCTTTACACGGCAAACGCCTTAAGCATTCTTTTCCTCGTTGACTGCAACGACCTGAACGCCCTTGTAGTAGCCGCAATGCTTGCACACGCGGTGAGCCAGCTTCATCTGATGGCACTGGGGGCATTCAACGATACCCGGCAGGGTAAGCTTCCAGTTGGCACGACGACTGTGCTTGCGAGCCTTAGAGATTTTTCCCTTCGGAAGAGCCATGATCACACCTCCTCATTAATTGGCAGCCAAATTGCTGACCGAATTATTCTTTGTTGTCGGACTTTTCAGCCAGCAACTGCTGCAATGCCGCAAAAGGACGCTGAATTTTTGCATCGTCCGGGCAATGCTTCTGTTGTTTTGCGGTCTCCAGATACTGTTCAGCGCCGCGGCAATCCTCCTTGCAGAGGAAGCGCATCGGCAGATTCAGCAGGACGTGCGTCAGCGTGAGCTTTTCCAAATCCAGCTTAGCGCCTTCATAGGTAAAATTCTCATCATCCTCAGGATCGCCCCCATGAAGGAAGGTTTCCTGAAATGAACCGGTGACCGTACAAGCCGCAGGAGACAGGCATTTGGCGCAATGAGCGTGTGCCGTGGTGCTCAGAGATCCCTCGACCATGACGCTTCCGTCCTCATTCGCGGTCAGCCGCCCTTCCAGATGAACCGGCTCGAACGTGACCTCTTCGCCGCTGATATCCTGCGCAGCCATGGTCTGCTCCGCAGAGAATACGTAAGCCGTTCCCGGATCACGCAGGGCTTGGAGAACATCCAGCATCATGCACTCATCACCTCAAATTAGACCATTTCATATTATAATTTTTTCTTCGCGCTTTGTCAACACTTTTTTAAGCAAAACTTCATTCTGCCTCAAAAAATGTCATGGGAATTACTTGTTCATGCCCTCAACGAGTTCCTTGGTGTCGCGTGCGATCATGATTTCCTCGTTCGTGGGGATGACGCAGATGGTCACCTTGGAATCGTCCGTGGAGATGACGGCTTCCTTTCCGCGAACCTTGTTCTTCTCAACATCGAGCTTCGCGCCCATCCACTCCATGTCCTTCATCACAGCTTCGCGAAGTTCGGGACCGTTCTCGCCGATACCGGCAGTGAACGCGATGATGTCCACGCCACCCATCGCCGCCGCATAGGAGCCGATGTATTTCTTAATGCCGTAGAGCAGCATGTCGCGGGCCAGCGCAGCGCGCTCGTTGCCCTCGTCTGCCGCCTTGTCGATGTCGCGCATGTCGGAGGACAGTCCGGAGATGCCCACCAGACCGGATTCCTTGTTCATCATCGTCAGCACTTCATCGACCGTCTTATGATCGTTGTTCGCGATGAACTGCACAACTGCCGGATCGCAGGAGCCGCAGCGTGTGCCCATCAGCACGCCTTCAAGAGGCGTCAAGCCCATCGAGGTGTCAACGCACTTGCCATCGACAACCGCAGACATAGAGGAGCCGTTGCCCAGATGGCAGACAATCACGCGCTTGCCGATCGGGCTGACGCCGAGGAATTCGCAGACGCGCTTGCTGACATAGCGGTGAGACGTACCGTGGAAGCCGTAGCGCCGGACGCCCATATCCTTATAATAGTGATAGGGCACGCCGTACATGAACGCCTTCGGCGGCATGGTCTGATGGAACGCAGTGTCGAACACAGCCACCTGGGGCGTATTCGGCATAACCTCTTCGCAGGCCTCGATGCCCATCAGGTTCGCCGGATTGTGCAGCGGTCCGAGCGGGATGAACTTGCGGATGCAAGCCTTGACCTCGGGCGTGATGATGCAGCTCGCGGTGAATTCCTCGCCGCCGTGCAGCACGCGGTGACCGACTGCGCCGATCTCATCAACGGACTTGAGCACGCCCTTCTCTGGATCGAGCAGTGCGCGGAGCATCAGCTTCGTCGCCACAACGTGATCGGGGACAGGCTCATAAATATCCATGACCTTCGACTGGTCGGGGGTCTTCTGATTCAGGTGCGAGCCATCGATGTTGATGCGCTCAACCTGACCCTTGACGATCAGCGTTTCCGTGTCCATATCGACCAGCTGGTACTTCAAAGAGGAAGAGCCGGCGTTGACAATCAGAATTTTCATAGAGGGATTACACTCCTTTATTATCAATCAACCAGATTCTGTTTGTTATTCTTCCTGCGCCTTGACGGTCATACCGACATCAAGCGCCCAGTTCCATGCGGTGCTGCCTTCAGGCGTTACAATGACGTTTGTTGTAAGCGATGCGATGCCGGTCGTTCCTTCCAGCCCGTCCATCACGCCGAGCGATGTCGCGCTTGCCGGAATGACAATCTCCTTCAGGTATGGACACATGCCGAATGCCATTGCACCGACCGTTTCCGTACCCTCAGGCAGGACGATTTTCTCCGCCTCGTAGTCGTAGTAGAACGCGAATGGGTCAATCGTCTTCACGCCGTCAGGCAGGATGAGCACGCTCTGCGGTGCAAGCGCCGAGAAGCAGTGCAGCACGCGTATGCCGTCAGCCGTCATCAGCAGACCGTTTGTGCTATTGTAGGTGAACGAACCGTTCCCTTCCGCAACGGCAAAATCCTCCATGCTGAACAGTCCAATGAAGTTGCTCTGTGCAATGTCCGTCAGACCGGCAGGAAGCGTCAGGTTCGTCAGGTAGAGGTTAAAATACAGCGTCGCCTGTTCGATTTTCTTCAGCCCCTGCGGCAGCTCGAAATCCATCAGGCGGACGCAGCTTTCGATGCAGCCTTCCGCCAGCACCTCAAGATTTTCCGGCAGCGTCAGGCTGACCAGGTAATTATCACCGGAGAAGCATGCTGCGCCAACCTGCTTGACGCTGTCCGGCACAACGACCGTTGTAACGCGCTTCTCGTAGAAGGCGCTATCCGCCAGCGCCGTGACCGGCATATCCTCGATGGTGTCTGGAATAAGCACATGTTCGCTCTCGCCGATGTACTCGGTGATGGTGACCTCGCCGTTTTCCACCGTGTACGTGAAATCCAACGCAGGACTGATCTGCTCATCCTTCAGATGAAATACGCACAGCGACCTTGCGACTGTGATAACATCCTCGACAAAATCCTCGTCGCTGTTTTCGAACACAAAGAAATACAGGTCGCCCGAATCCCCAATCCAGAGGATGTCGAAGCCCTGTCCAACCATGTTCACCAGCACTGCCGGCATGTCGTTGATCGTCATTTCCCGCAGTCGTGTACCTTGCGATATCGTCATCCCGACCATGACAGCTGTTCCCTCAAGGATGAAGGAACGCAGTCCCATTGCCTCACTCGCTTCGGTGTCCTCCCAATCAGCAGGCAGCTTAGCGACCAGCGCCAGCTGTTCCTCTCCGCTGATGATGTAAACCATCGGCGGCAGCCCATCCTCCTCGATGAGCTGATACGCCCATGTTTTCGGGACCTCGAAGACAGCGTTATCGCCAAGTGCAATCGGATACAGCTCAAAGTACGGGCTGGAAGATGTCCGTTCCTCCTCTGCGAGAGCACAGGGCAGACAGAGCATCAGACATACGAGCAGCAGTGAAATCAGCCGTTTTTTCATGCAGGGCTTTCTCCTCCTCTTTATCAGTTCAGATACATTTCTGTAGCCACACGTTTCAGCGTCAGGAAGCCCTGCATGCATTGTATTTACTTGACAATTTCACCCATCTGCGCGCGACCGCATCCGGCAGCGTTGGACTCATCCGTGTCAATGTGCATCGCAAGCGCATACTTGTCGCTCACGCGAACGACGACATCGCCGAACACGAGAGAGCGACCGTCCGTGTCCACCTTCACGGAGACAATGTCCTTGTCCTTCACACCGTATTCCTCAGCATCTGCAGGCGTCATGTGAATGTGACGCTTCGCAGCGATCACGCCCTGAGCCACTTCAACCTCGCCGGCAGGACCAACGAGCTTGCACGCGCCGGAGCCCTCAATGTCGCCGGACTCGCGGACAGGAGCTGTCACGCCGATGGAACGAGCGTCCGTCAGGGACAGCTCAACCTGCGTTGCGCTACGGACAGGACCGAGGATGCTCACGCCCGTGAGCGTCTTCTTCGGGCCGACAACGTCAACACGCTCTGCGCTGGCATACTGACCGGGCTGAGAGAGCATCTTCTTGACAGTCAGTTCATAGCCCTTGCCGAAAAGGGTTTCCAGATCCTGCTGAGTGACATGCACGTGACGTGCGGAGGTTTCCACGATGAACTGCTTCATATTGTGATTTCCTTCTTTCTGATTTGTACAGGTACGCCCTGTTTTATTATACCATCTTTCCTCAGTTCTGTAAACGGTTTCAGCGATTTTTCATTGACGTTTTTCTGTGTTGTAAAGAGATATGACCCATGGAAGCAAAATCGATATGGCACATGCGT
>CAVIHU010000070.1:0-5218 GCA_963642705.1 Bacteroidaceae bacterium | reverse complement strand
TCTCCTAAACAAAAAATTGCTTCCTATCGTGTCCAAGATGTTTGACAAACCTACATAATTCAGGAAAAGAACAGCGGTGCCCACAGCCAAGCTTGCCGCCGAAAAGAGATTTCGCCTCCGGACTGCTTCGCAACGCACTTTTCCGATGCAGATGGGCAATGCGGCTCTTTATATTGTAAAGTCAAGGCATCGCCGCACAATTCGGCAACTCGCAAAAATGTGTCTTTTGCGCAGCTTCGTTTGTTCGGTGACTCATCAGCTATGGAAAAGAAAACAGGTATGATGCCGAGAGGGTCAAGGGGGCGACCGGAAAGCCGCCATGAGGATGCAACATGGAATAACTACCGAAATGAGAACCCGTATGCTAGCGAAGAAACTCAAAGGTCAGACAAGGTCTGCACCTCTGCGGAGACGACCAAAGGGCCTTGCAATGCACTTTCAAAAAGAAGAAGCCAGGACGAATGAACGCCCTGACTCCCTTATGTTTTGACGGAATTATTCCTGCACCTTCGAGGTCGTGGTCTGACCGTTGGCGCTATCCACACGGCCTTCGCCGCCGTTGGAGGCTGCAGTGGGCATGCCCATGACGGAGGGTTCCGTCCAAAGGCTGCTCTTGAAGGTCTCGAATTCGCCGTTGGGTTCGCTGCCGTCAATCGTCACTTCGATCACGTCAGATACCTTGGAGGAGGCGATGACTTCCTCATTGTCGGAAATCGCCTGAACCGTCAGGTAGTACGTGCCGGCATCAAGCGTCAGCGTCACCTGCGGAACAAGGCAGTAGCCGCTCGTTTCGCCGCCCATGGGACCGTTTGCCGCGGGCGCAAAGTTCATGTGACCGGAGGTCAGGCTGTATTCCCAGATGTAGGCCATCGTGGGATGCGTGTCAACGACCAGCGTGTTGGTGTCGAAGTCCTCAGAGGCAACCAGCAGCGTGCACTCCGCGTCAGCATAGGCGCTGTAGCGGACGGTCGGCAGATGCTGGAAGTCCTTGTAGTGGGACAGGGTGTACCAGTCCAGCGTGAACTCCACGGTGTTGCCGTCGGTCACGACCATGAATTCCGGCTTCTCCAGCGTGCCGCCGACACCGTAGAAGGCCGTCAGCACGACCGCGTCAGGCGTTTCGCAATCCGTACCGGCTGCCGCGTAGGTGATGAGCTTGACATGATATGTGCCCCAGCCGATGCTGGAAACGTCCATCTTGCCGGTTTTTTCGCCGAGCTTGCCGGCGTTGATGCGCTTCGAGGACGCGACATAGGCATTTGCCTCTGTGCCGCTGATGACCGGGTAGACGCGGATGAAGTAGTAACCGGCTTTGTCGTCGGTCGTGGTGAAGGAATACTCACCGGTTTCAGTGTTGAAGGTGAAGTCAACGGGCGCCGTCAGCGTGGCGCTCTCCTCAGTGCAGACCGCGCTTGCAAGCATGACGATGAGCATCGTCGCAAGCAGCAGCACGCGAATCAATGTTTTCTTCATGGTGCGCTTAATCTCCTTTTCACAATGGAAGGAAGTCCGGCAGAGGCGGCAGCCCCTGCCGGAGGAAATGGCTTACTCCGCCGCGTTGAGCGTGGAGCAGTACTGATACAGGCAGTAACGCATGATGTTATGCAGGCAGTAGCGGCCGTACAGCGTCTCGGTCGGGTCGCCGTAAGCGGCGATTGCCGAGCGGGAGTTCGCGTACAGGCTGCGGGACAGCATGCAGCCCTCGATGGACATCATGGCAGCCGGAGAATTGTAGCAGTCGCCGTTGCCGCCGTCGCCGTCGGTAATCAGCATGCCCTGCCAGCCCCATTCATCGCGCATCATGGTCTTGTACATGCCGTAATGGAACCAGCTCATGCCGATGCGGTTCAGGGAGCCCATCACGCCGTTGGCGTTGTAATCCTTGATGGCGATTTCGTAGGTCTTCATGTAGATTTCACGGATGGCCTGCTCGTTCGCCCAGGTGGTGTTGCCGCCGCGGTTGGTGTCGCCGTCGTTCAGCGCGCAGTGCTTGATGAACACGTTCGTGCCGGTGGACTGCATACCGACCACGACATTGCCGCCGATATTGCCGGAGATGACGCCGTCCTCGGAGTAGTACTCGAAGTTACGGCCGCCGAAGGGAGAACGATGCATGTTCATAGCCGGCGCATAAGCGCAGCCGACACCGGCCAGGATGGCCTGATGACCATACGCAACGCCTTCTGCCTTGGCCAGCTCGTCGTTCCAGGTGGAAGCGATCATGACCGCGCAGGGGAACCAGGTCGCGCCCGCGAAGGTGCCGTTTGCAGGCTCGCCGGGGCCGTCCTGAGACTTTTCAGCCGTTTTGCCGACAGAAGCAACCGCGCTGACATTCCAGCCGGAGTTGCCCTGGATTTCCATGGCCTCGTCGAGGGAGGTCATGTTGGCAAGCTTGTCGAAGAGAGCCACGCCTTCATCGGTGTAGATGTCCACACCGGCAAGGTCGGTCACGCTCAGCACATGGTAGGAACCGGAGGCGGGCTCTTCATCCACAACAACGGGGTTGCCCGCTTCAGTAGTTTCGCCCTCGATGACGTAGTAGGTCTGCTCCCACAAGGGATCGGTCAGCGTGGAGACCTCGACGCCGTCCGGCAGAATCTCGGAGAAGGGCATCGCGTTGCCGCCGTGCGCGTACAGCGTTTCGGTGACGGTCGTCTTCACGCCCTTCAGGTAGGTTTCAAAGGTGTAGGTCGCGGTCTCGTCGTCGGACAGGTTGAGGATCTTGTCAATTTCGTCCGTCACGGATTCGTTGGCTTCCTCGTCGGACTGGTGAGACATGATCTGCTTCATGCCGCCCGCGATGTCGTTGCGGGACAGGTAGCCGTCGACCATGTTGCCGTCACCGGCGGTCACGTCGTCCATGGCGTTCCTGGCAACAACCTGATCGGAATCGCGCGCACCGGCGTATTCGGCATCCGCCACGCCGCCGGCATCGTCATAGATGATGGAGGTCGCAAGATCAACCTTCACAGAGTCGGAAGCGCGGTCGCCCCACTGGTGGGCGTCCTTCTGCACGTTGAAGGAGTATTCACCCTTCTCCAGCACGTAGCAGCCCTGACCGAAGTTGTCGAAGGAGGCCAGATCATCGGTGGAGAAGGAAATGGTCAGCTCCTGGCTCTCGCCGGGCTGCAGGGTTTCGGTCTTGGCATAGCCGATCAGGACGACCTTCGCCTTTTCAAGACCGACGCCCTTGATGCCGAAGTTCTCGGTGTCGCTCTGATAGGGGGCGTCCATGTAGAGCTCGACAACGTTCTTGCCGGCCACATCGCCGATGTTGGTTACCCTGACCGTCACGGAGTTCTCGCCGTGCGCCGCAAGGGTGATGTCGCTGGCGGTGATTTCCTCAGTGAAGGTCGTGTAGGAAAGACCGTAGCCGAAGGGGAACTGCACAACCTGGTCATAGCCGCTGACGGAGCCGTTCTTGAACGTCAGGGACTTGAACGCATCGGAGTCGAAGTAGCCGACCGCGTCGGCAGTCTCATAGTAACGGTAGCCGACATAGATGCCTTCCTCGTACTGATAGAAGGTCTGGCCGTTGGTGTAACGGTTGTTGTCGGTGTTGTAGTAGGTCGGGTTGGTGGTCATGTCGTAGCTGTACGTATCCACCAGACGGCCGGAAGGATTCATGCGGCCGGACAGGATCGTCGCGACGCCGGTCAGACCAGCCTCACCCGGATGACCGATCCACAGGCATGCATCAACGTTGTACTCTTCCTTTTCGATGAAGCCCAGCTCCATCTGAGCGGCGGAGTTGATCAGCACGATGGTGTGCTTGAAGTTCTGCGCAGCCCATGTCAGCAGGTTCTTCTCGTCCTCATCCAGCTCCAGATAGGTGCTGCCGGTGAGCGTAGAGCCGTCGCCGTCATAGTCCATGGAGGGAGAAGCACCCTCAGCGCCGGAGCGGCTGAACGTGATGATCGCGTAGTCGGTGTAGCCATCCTGCAGGATGATGTCTGCCGCGTTCTCGTACACGCTCAAGTCAAACTCGTGAATCTTGGTGTAGCTCGTCCAGCCCGCACCGTCGGGATCGGCGCTGTCAACGCCGCGCTCGCCGCCGCAGTTCTCCTCAAGCCAGTACCATGCGTCCTCGTTGACGTCCAGACCCGCTTCCAGCAGCGCGTCCATCATCAGGACGGTGTTCTCGTCGTCAGCGCCGCCGGCAGAGCCCGTGCCGCCTTCAACGTAGTTATAGCTCATCGCGCCGAGCACGGTCACCTTGGTGTCCTCTGCCAGCGGCAGCGTGTTGTTCTCGTTACGAAGCAGCACTGCGCCTTCGCCGCCGATCTGCACGCTGACGTTATAGCCTTCAGCATAGCAGTAGTCGCCGTCGTAGGTTTCCGCCACTGCCGGAACAACCATGCAGGTTACGAGCACGGCAGCCGCACAGAGCGTGCTCAGGATCCTCTTGCCGAGTTTCATGATTTGGAAAACCTCCTGTTGCTTTCTTTCTCCTGACCGGAATCAGGAGAATGGAGCCGTCGTCACGGGTTACGCTTACATCAGACCGTCCTCGCGATGCTTCACCACCGAATGCGGCGATTCGTTTTCTGATGTGCGCATGGCACGCCGCGCCTCAAGCTCTTTGTGCACAGTATATTCAAACGACAATTGAACTGCTATTCATTTGTCGCAAATGGTAGTTAGCCTACCGCATCAGGCATGGTTTCGGAACGAACGGCGCCTGTTCCGGAACGAAATTCGTTATGAAAACCTTATCAACGGGATGAACGGTATACCAGCACGTGCAAACTGCATGAAGATGCACTCAACTCCATCACGAACGTGTTAAGGGGGGGAAGGTTTTTGCCTGTTTTCAGCTCGTTGGTTGCTCAATCGAGCGCCCTGCAACAGGAGGCGTCAATCATGGCAACAAAGAAAACAGCAGCTCGGATTAGACAGGTGTTCGTAAAACAGGTTGAGAGGGAAGCTGCGAAATGAGCATCTGTAAGGCGGGATTGGCAAGTGAGATATGGGTTGGCAAATGACATTCCGTATTTCCGCATCACGAAAATCAATTTTCAGAGTATTGATTCATCTAGAGCAGATGCGTTCTTAAAATCTGCGATTTTGTACCGTAAAAGCTGTTTCTCGGCGATTTATACTGTGGGCAAAAGCTCAAGGTGCGGGGATATTCACAAAATTGATTTCCGTGTTTCCGTAGTGTTTGTAGGTTTGTCAAACATCTTGGACACGATAGGAAGCAATTTTTTGTTTAGGA
>CAVIHU010000069.1:0-5515 GCA_963642705.1 Bacteroidaceae bacterium | reverse complement strand
TGTTGCGACTCCATTATACCATATCTCTAATGAACTTCCTTTTCTTTTTGAGGGGGTCATATCATTTTAACACATACATTGCGGAAAATTTTCCCTCAGCAGATTTGACAGACACGAGTGTTGAAAAAAGTGTACTTTTTTAATCATCTGCCCACTTCTGAAACGTCCTGCATGACACACCAAGCTGTGCTGCCGCAGCCCTGGCGGACAACTTTCCCATACGCCATGCCTCGCAAACCGCTGGAAATTCTGGCGGTTTTTCTTTGGGCTTTCTGCCGAAACGAACACCCCGCGCCTTGGCCGCGGCAATGCCTTCTGCCTGGCGATGGCGAATAAAGTCGCGCTCCGTCTGCGCCACATAGCTCAACAGCTGCAGCACGATGTCCGCAATCAGCTCGTTGGTCAGGTCGTTTTCGCGCCTGGTGTCCAGCAGAGGCATGTCCAGCACCACAATGGCCGCGTGCTTCTCCTTGGTGATAATGCGCCACTGCTCCAGCGTCTCCGCGTAGTTTCTGCCCAGGCGGTCAATGCTCTTAATGACCAGCAGGTCGCCCCTTTTCAGCCTGCGCATCAGCCGCTGATATTGCGTCCGTTCAAAATCCTTGCCAGACTGCTTGTCCACGTAAATGTTTCTTTGCGGAAGTCCAAAGTCTGCCAGGGCAATCACCTGCCGCCCCTCGTTCTGCTCCTTGGTGGATACCCTCGCGTAACCGTACTCCATGCGTTCGCCTCCTAGCAATGAATGAATTGATTCATTGTAGGCTAAACGCTGCGTACGTACCGTTTGTACCCATGATGCTGTGATTTTCTGCTGCGCATTCCATGAATGCAACAGTCAGAAGCGGCTTTCATCGCAGAGCCGCAAAAAATCGATAACGAATGAGACAAAATAAGACAGAATAAGACAAAATGAGACAAAAAACTGTGGTATAATGTAAACTGTCAGAAATGGCAAACAGGCATCGGCTGCAATGGTCGGCGCCTGTGTTCGTTCATGGAAAAGTTGGAAGAGGGGACGACTTCCGAAAAATTGGCGAAGGTTGGCGAGGTTTGGCGAAAAATCAGTGCTATAATGCATGCTGTAGAAATCAGACGGACAACGTCGGCAGAAATGTCGGCGTTTTCTTTTTGCCAGTTAGGAGGCGATGCGATTGATTGTGAGAAGCCAGTTGACGCCATATCCCGCAGGAGGGCGAATAGCCCCCAAAGGCAATCAGCCATTTCGCCGACTGCCTTTTTTGTTACCCATTTTTCGAGAAACGAGGAGGATCGTATGCAGAAAAATACTCAGAAAAGCATCTTTGCGGCGGTGAAAGAAAGCGTCACCATGCAGCAGGCAGCGGAGCTGTGCGGCTTGGATGTCCGGCAAGGGGTGTGTCCGTGCCCCTTCCACAACGAGAAGACTCCCAGTATGAAGCTCTACCCTGACCACTACTACTGCTTTGGCTGCCACGCCCACGGCGATGTCATCGACCTAACAGCGAAAATGCGGAATCTGTCCGAGATGGACGCCGTGCGGCTGTTGGCAGATGCCTTTCATGTGCCCGTGCCCGTCGAAGTGCCGAAGCGGAAGGCTCGGGAACCATGCAAGCCTCATCAGGTAAACCCTGGTGTCCTGTCTGAACGCATGGCAGACATCATTTGGCGGTCAGAAATCCAGCGGCGGGAAGCCTGGCTGAACCACGCTCTGGACGTGCTGATTGTTTGCTCATCGATTGGCAGGAGCAGTACGCCCAAAAGCCTGAGGACGTAGCCTGGCATCCCTTATTTGTCGAGGCCGTGCGGAATGAAAAGCGCATCTGGCACATGATGAGCCTGCTGGTAGACTCCGTGGTGCGTCCCTATTTTTACGACCAATATCATCAGGCGGTGGAACAGATTGAACAACGCATGCAAAAAGGTGTGGACAGCGCCGCTGTCTGACAATCTAATGAAGGAAGCCTATCAGATCATCCGCGTTCAGCTGGAAAAAGGCACCCGCGGTGAAGTCCGCAACACGCTGCAGAATTTTGTGATGGTCCTGACCTACGACCCTTGCAGTCAACATCCGCATGAATCTGTTTACGGAGCGCATAGCGCTGACCTGTCCCGTATGGTGGATACGCAAGGGCATGCTCATCGATGACACAGACGTGGCCTTTTTGCGGCTGTATCTTGAGGAGCACTACGGCCTGTCTGCCGAAAAACTCCTGCATCCTGCGCTGGAAATCGTGGCACAGGATCACGCATTTCATCCCGTGCAGGAGAAGCTGAACAGCCTTACCTGGGACGGCGTGCCCCGCGTGCGGGAGGCGCTGCATCACTTTCTTGGCGCAGAGGTGAACGACATCAACGAAAAATATCTACGCACGTTCATGTTGGGTGCCGTGGAGCGGGTGTTCCATCCTTGGTGCAAATTTGAGCCGATGCTGGTGGGCGGCCAAGGTGCGGGGAAATCGGCCTTTGTGCGCTCTCTGGCCATGGAGACGGACTGGTTCACGGACGAGATCAACAAGCTGGATGACAAGGAAATCTACCACCGCCTGAACGACCACTGGATTTGTGAGCTGTCAGAAATGGTGGCCACCGCCAACGCAAAATCCATCGAGGAAATCAAGTCGTTTCTCAGCCGTGACAAGGATTTCCTGCGCATCGCCTACGACCGCTACGGCGGCGACCATCCCCGTCAGAGTGTCTTCCCCGGCGCCACCAACCGCACGGATTTTCTGCCCTTGGATCGCAGCGGCAACCGACGTTTTCTGCCTGTCACCGTCAACGCAGACAACGCAGAGGTTCACATTCTGGACAATCCCGCCGAATCCCGCCGCTACTTTGAGCAGATATGGGCGGAGATCATGGTGCAGTACAAGTCCGGCGAATACGCCATCCATCTGAACAAAGAGGACGAAGCCGCCCTGATGGAGCGTCAGCAGGAATTTCGTCAAGAGGACACGCTTGCCGGCCGCATTTTCGCCTGGCTGGAAAGTTGCGGATACGACAAGGTCTGCACCCTGCAGATTTACTGCGAGTGCCTCGACCATCCCTATGACGAACCTAAGCTGTACGAGATTCGCGAGATCCGCGAGGTGGTCAACGCCGGCATCGATAGCGGCGAGATGAAGGGGTGGAAAAGGTTCAACAATGTTCGGAAGTTTACCAAGTACGGTCGGCAACGCGGTTGGGAACGGATCCCTGAGCCATCACAAGTCAGTCTCAATGATTTGGTTACCCAGGGCTTTACCGTTGTCACGGACGTGGATGGGCCTTTCTGACACAGCAGTGCTATGCACTGTGTCAGAAGTGTGCCGGAAATGTGTCAGCCAACCCCTTGCAGAATAAGGGTTTGTGCCTTTTGACACACTCGACACGCCAAATTTTTCAAGAAAATAAAAAAATAAGATACTCAGAGAAAAAGGTTATGAAAATCGTGTGTCATGTGTGCCGAGAGCTCTCTGCATTAGCTTAACGGAGGTGAATCAATGTTCAATCGTATTCCTATGGAAGGAACTTTGCAGGAGGTAAATCCGCCGCAGCGTCTCATTCCGAAAATGACCTTGACCATGGCGGAGTTGACCGAAGAGCTGAACATCTCTCTGCCGACCGCCCGCAAACTGGTTCGTGAAGAAGGCTTTCCTGCCTTTAGCATCGGCAATCGAATCCCGATCAATCGTGAAGGCCTCCAGCACTGGCTGGACAATCAGCCGCCGCTCTCTGCCGCATGAAGACTCAAGATTTACAAAATATGCTTGTCCCGTGCTGTATAAGGTGTTATCATGATCGCAGGACCGCTTGAATGGCCTTGTACCTTGATAATTGCATCGGAACACACAGCACGGGACATTTGATTAGGAGGATGATCGTATGCCCCGTCAGAAGTTAACACAACGTTCAGATGGATATTTCCGTGTCAAATACCACGGCAAGGAGTTCTACGGTAAAACCCAGGCTGAAGCCATGAAAGCTCGTGATGATTACAAGCAGAAAGAGCAGATGGGACTCAGTCATGATCTGGAAGGCATCACCTTCCTGAAATACGGCTTGAACTGGCTGGAAATCTACCGCTCCGACTGCAGCATTCCGCTTCAGAAGCAGTACGCCGGCATGATCCGCTTTGCCGCCGAGCACATGCGAAAGAAATTCATCTGCGATATTACCGTCAATGATTTGCAGGCGATCTTCAACAAGCTGAAGGTTTATTCCTCGTCCTACGTAAGCAAGTTTGCCTCACTCATGAACGGCATTTTCCGCAACGCCGTGTCCACGACGCCATGGTACGCAATCCCATGGACGGTGTCCAGCGTCCCAGATGCAAGAAAACTGGCGGGCATCGCTTCCTGGATTCCAGGGAACGTGAGCTTATCCGCAGCACCTGGCAGGAGCACGACTTCGGTCTTGCAGCCATGATCATGCTCTACACCGGATTCCGCCGGGTGAGATGCTTCATTTGGACATCGATCGGGACGTGGATTTCGTCAACAAGACCATCACTGTACGCGGTGCCGTGTCCTTCAGTGACGGTAACCAGCCTTCGCTTACCAAGGGCAAGACGGACGCCGCCATCCGCACAGTACCGTTATTTCCGCCGCTGGAAGAGGCACTGAAAGGGCGGCACGGGCTGGTTTGCCACAAGGAGAACGGCGGCATCATGTCGCAGTCCGCCTTCGCGTGCAAGTACGAGTCGTACATCACCTTCTTGGAGACGAAGCTCAACGGCATCCACAAGCGCTGGTATGGCAAGACCAACGCGCAAAAGCAGCTCTTGTCGGAGGGCAAGCTGCCGCCGTGGAAGGAAATCAACATCCGCTGTCACGACTTCCGCGTGGAATTCTGCACCCGTGCCTACTACACACTGGTGCCGCTGAAGACGCTGCAAAGCTGGATAGGTCACGCCGACGCCGACATGATTCTCGCCATCTACACGAAGCTGGACAAGGAGCAGGAACGGACGGACGCCGCGAAGATGGTCAATTACCTGACCCGCATGGAAACGGATTCCGCTTCCGAATAAGGGTGCGCCGACGGATTTCCGCGATTTATAACCCCGCCGGTACAGCAGCAAGTCCCCGAAAGCGTCTGATTGCAAGGGTTTCCGGGCGAATTTTATAACCCCGTTATAACCCCATTGCTCCCTGAAACTGCGTGAAAATAGGCGAAAATGCGGTTTTCGGGGAGGAAAAAGGTCAAGAGGCCGGAAGCACTCGAATCTGCGCCGGCCGCGAAAATGTGTGCTATATGGCGCGAAATTCAACCATAATTGACGTAAATTTGCCCAAAAAACGCAAAAAAGAAGCGATTTTGCAATCGCTTCGATGTCTGGGTGAGAAGATTCGAACTTCCGGCCTCTTGAACCCCATTCAAGCACGCTACCAAACTGCGCTACACCCAGATATTCTATCACAAGTCTTTCCTTGCGAACAGAAAATAATATATCACATTCTGCGCGGCTTGTCAAGTGGATTTTGAACATTTCACAACTTTTCCTCTGTGTTGTAAAGAGATATGACCCATGGAAGCAAAATCGATATGGCACATGCGT
>CAVIHU010000068.1:0-5573 GCA_963642705.1 Bacteroidaceae bacterium | reverse complement strand
CGCGTTCCTCCACGGCATACCCGCCGCCGATGTACACGCCCACATGCCCGTCAAAGCGCAGCGCCACGCCGGGCACTTCGGGCAACGTATCAATAGTGCCCCATGCACAGCCCTTGCTCTTCGCATAGCTGAACATCCCATTGGCGCTCTTGTCCGGGCAGCCGTGGCCGCCGTACTTGCTGGAAAAGGTTTTGTCCGTACCGATGGACTCGATTACGCCCTGCCCGCCATTCGTCCACTGGTAGCCCTTGATCAGCCCCACGCAGTCGGCGCAGACCTTTTTCTTTGCAATGTCATCGCGGTAACGGGCGGTACGGCTGGAGCCGTAATGCGCTGGATACTGCTTCGCCTTGCGGACACGCAGATTCTCAGTACATTTATAAACGACCGCGCCGTACCAATAGGGCTGACCCACCATCTTCTCACAGAACGCAACGAAGTGCTCATTGGTATAAGGCGTGTTGATTCGTTCGCTCATTCCTGCTCCTCCTCCTTTTCATCGTCCTTTTTCTTATCGGTGCGCCCATGCAGCTGTGCGAGCACGTCCTTCATTTTGTCGGGAATTGGCAGGCCGATGTGGGCGGCGTTCTCCAGCAGGGACAGACCCTCGTTGGAGAGATAAAAGCAGATCACGGCGCTGCGCAGCGCGGAGCCTGTGCCCACAATGTGAATGTCTACCACGTTGGCCACGCCCACCAGCATCAGGATCAGCACCTTTTTGCAGATGCCCTTGAAGCCCACAGCGCTGGACAGCTTCTTGTCGATCACCGCGCACATCAGGCCGGTGATATAGTCCAGTACCATGAAAATGATCAGCGCAATCATCAGTCCGTCCATACCTCCCAAGAAATAACCCAGCCAGCCGCCAATCGCCGCGACGGCCATCTGAATCTTCGCCCAGATGATGTCAATGGAAAAGTTTCTCATGTTCAAATCCTCCTGTTTTGATTGCATATAAAAACGACCGCTGTTGTAAGCGATCGCTCATGCCGGTCTGCCATAGTCACACTCAACTCTGCTTCTGCCATCCGATGGGATAAACCTCCGGGTTCCACACGCAGTGCGGCAGACGGCAAATATAGCGCGTGCCGTTGTAAGTCACCTTGTCGCCTATCTGATATGCGGTGCCCGCACCTGCTGGCTGGACATACTCCGGCCATTCATCCTCTTCAGCGGTCGATGAGATGCTCTGTTGCAAAGCGCGAACCGCCGCCCACAGGGCGTCGATTTCCCCGGCGTAGTCGTAGTCCGCCGTCGCACCTTCGCGGGCCGCCTGCGTAAGCTCCTGCCGTTCATCGTCGGTCAGCTTGCCCTCGATATGGTACTGATCGATGCAGTTCAGCAGTGACTTCAGGTCATAGTCCTTGCGCTGAATGACCTGTTCAAATAGTTCTTTCAAAAAATCACCTCCGTCAGACGCGCACCCATGCGCCGCCTGAATTGTAGTATGGAACCACCTGCACCCATGCGCCGTTCAGCCGATACCAGACCGTGCATTGCCGCCATGTGCTGCCATCCCGGTACCAGACCACCGCGTCGATGTAGGTTACTGAAATTGTGCAGCTGGTGACGCGGGCATAGTTGCTGGAATAGCCGCTGCTGGACGAGGTTTCGCCGTTATACAGCACCAGCACAGAGTTTCCAGTCTCGAAATAAGCCTTCATCGCAGCAAACAGCGCGGCGTTGGTCGATGCGTTCAGGGCGTGCGTGGCGGTATTGCTGTAGAATTTGCCGGTCAGCGTGCCCATTGTCGCGCCCACCTGTGCCGAACCGCGAACGCCGGTATTCAGGCTCTGATAGTTGGCCTGACAGAAGGTCAGCTTCTTGCTGGACGAGCCGGAGCCAGCGCCGGATGAAGTAATCGTCAGCGTAATGCTCTGAATGAGTTTTCCCTTGAGCGCTGCGCCCGCGCCGCTGAAAACCATCACGCCCACGCGGGATTTGGCGGCAGTAGTGCCCTGATACGCCCCCTGACACGCGCCGCTGTTGCTTCCCGTGCTCCATGAAGAGGAACCATATTGTGCGTAACCAATCGTTGAACTGCTGTTGGCCGTCGCCGAAAATGTGCCCATATCTTCTTCACCTCATCAGACCGGAACAAGGCAGATCTGCCCGTCCGTGCCGCTGCTGGGGAGCGACGCGGAATAGAAGATGCCGAGATTGGACAGCGCCGCCTTTGCGGATGAAGCGCCCGTGCCGCCGTTGGCCAGCGGAATGGGTGTCGCCATGCCCGCATGAAACAGACGGTAGGAAGCCCATGTGCCGCCCGTGCAGGTGCGCAGCAACACGGCGAAATCCAGACTTGCCTGATACGCCGCGTTGCGCACTTCCAGCATTCGTCGATTGTTTCCCGTGCTGTCCTCCCATGAGGCGAATGAGGATGCGCCCACATACGATCCTTCGAAAACGGTGCGGTTGGTGGTGCTGTTGTAGGTGGGCAGCAGGTACAACGATGGGTACAGATAGCCTGAAATAGCGAGGTTGCCGGTCATCGTGTCACCGGCTTTTTTCACTGCGCCCAGCTTCGTACAGGCTGCGGACGCGGTTTCAGCGCCTGTGCCACCCTGGTCTATGCCCAGCGGTTCGGAAAGCAGCAGCGGCCAGCCGAATTCTACTTTCCCGGCATTCTCCGCGACCTTTCCGAACGCAATGCCCGAACCGTCCTTGTAGAAATCCATCATGACCTGCTTTGTGCCGATGGATACCGTCTGCTCGATGTAGTAGAACACGTCCTGTACGCGGATTTTGATGTCGTAGCTGCTCAGCGCATCGAAGGTCGGCGAAAGCAGAAGATTGGATTCATTGATTGCATAATCTGTGGGCGTGAGCGTCACGGCGGAAACCCATGATTCCGCGCTGCTGAGCCTGTAGTACACCGTGCAGGCCAGCGTATTCTTGCCGCCCACGGATGAGCCACTCGCCTTTGCGGAAATGCGCACCTTCGTGCCATCTGTCTGGGCAGCCGTGCCATCCGCATTGCAGCGCTCGGCGGTAAATTGCGAAAGCGATGGCGGCGAGTAATCCAGCACAGTGACGGTTCGGGTCGTGCTGGCCGTGCGTCCGCGAGAGTCGGTGACAGTCACGGTCATTGTGAGATTGCCCGCCGTATTCAGCGTGTTCGTCGTAAAGGACGCGCCCGAATAGGTCACGCTGTCAACGCTCGTTCGATAGGCCGAAATGCTGCTGCCCTGTACGCCCGCCGCCGTGATGCTGACTGCCAGTTTGCTTCGCGTCCGCACATAGCCGCCGAAGCGGTCGGCAACGCCTGCGGTTGCTTCGGCGATTGAAACGGACGAAATAGATGGAAGTACCGACGCAGGCACCGTCAGCTGAAAGGCGCAGGTGTTGGTTGAGACGAGATTGCCGTTGACATAAGTATCGCACAGAATAGTACCCCAGCCGGAGGTCGCATTCGGAATCTGAGCGGCCAGCGAAATGGGCGGCGTCCACGCGCATTCATCCTCTACACCCACAGCGATCAGCCCGCTTTCAGAGAAGAAGGAATACCGTACTGTGTGCGTAGCAATGCTGCTCTGCCGGTTCGTATAGATCGTGACCGCCGTGCCCATATCGAAAGAAGTCTTGGAAAGGCTGGGCTTGGACGCGGCTTCCTCATACGTCACCGTGATGGTACATTCCGACCATTGCAGGTAGTTTGTGGAGTACCCCTGCGAGCTTTTGACCGGGCTGGGATTGTACAGGCAGATGGTATTGTTGCCTTCCGCAATGTACGCCGCCAGATTGTTCAGCAAGTCGCCGCTGAGGGTATAATTCGTGGTATTTCCGTAAAAGGAACCGGTGAACGTGCCCA
Organism: Bacteroidaceae bacterium; assembly: GCA_963642705.1. GTDB lineage: Bacteria > Bacillota > Clostridia > Christensenellales > Aristaeellaceae > UBA11524. Next base: position 1,762 of record CAVIHU010000068.1, on the reverse strand, counting down.
GCGCGTCGCTGCAATACCCCAAACCTGTGATGCCCGATTGGGACGCAGATTGATAATTGGCCTTTCGCACATACACGGTTTTCGTATGCCCGGTGCCATAGCCCGCCTGCGCCGCTACAATACGCAGGGAAATCCCCGTGATCACCTTGCCGCTCAGTGCCATGCCCGCGAAATGCACGATGCCGACGTAATTGTATGTGTTCTCGTAGTATTCCTGACAGGCGGCGGAGCTTTTCGCGTTACTGGATGAATTGGTTTTTCTGGTGCGCATGGACGCACTGTAGGAAACTGTGATTGCCATGAAACCTCCTACCCCGTGTAGATCACGGACAGATTGCCGTTGGATTGTGGCTCGTAGGCAAATTTGCCGATCTGCAGCCGCGCGAGAATCTCCGCTTGCGTCACGTACAGCTTATTGTCGCTGAGATAGGCCACCTCGGTATCGTTCATATAGAACGCCAGCCGGTCGTTGACCACGCGGAAGGTCAAGGGATTTCCGGCCTTGCCAATGGTCAATCCATCCTCGCCGAAGCGCATATAGGTGTGGATCAGGTTCAGCTGCTCCCGCGTCAGGTTGTCGCTGGCGGCAGCGTCCTCGATGATCTCGTTGACCTTGGTGACCATCCATGTGAAGTTGTTTTCGGACTGTTCAGCCAACGTAGAGAGCGTTTCGTTCATCTGGCTGACCTGATCGGCAGTCGCATAGTCCCGCTTCACCTCGCTGCGAATCTGCTCCGCCGTCATGGCAATCTGGGCAACGGCCTCGCCGGTCGCGTCCAGCGCTTCGTCCTTTGCTGCATCCACCACCAGCCGCAGGGATTCGTTGCCGGAAATATCCACGGCGTTCAGCTGGGCAATAAATGCTTCAGCAGCGAACAGGCTGGACACGTCGATATTGGCGGCGGTGATCGCACCCACCAGCGCCTCATCCGCAAAGATGGACGCGACGTTCAGTTCGCGGGCGGTAATAGTTTTCTCGATGAGCTTGCCGCCCGAAACGGAATTGTCGCCGATATCCGCATCGCCGACGCTCTTTTTCTCGGTAGTCACCGTACCGTCCTCAGCAATGGACAGCGCGTAAAAGCAGCTGTCTGCACCCTTGATAATGAGTTCGCCCACGGTAAGGCTGGCCATATTCGCCTCCGTCACGGCGAGGTCGGCTACATACAGCTTGCCATTCACGCCCTTTTCGATAATCGCTGTGCCCGCGGTCAGGTCTTTGATCTGCGCCCAGTCAATATCGGCCGTTTTGATGCTGGCATTTACAAGGGTAGCAATATCCGCCTGCAGTTGGCCAATGGAAGCCCAGTCAACTTCCGCGTTATTGATGTTCGCCGTAGTCAGCTGCGCCAGCGCAATATTCGCAACGGCGGCATTCAGGTCTTTGATGGCCGCCCAATCGATAGCCGCGCTCTCGATGTTCGCTGTAGTAATCTGCGCCTTGGAAATCTTCGCAATCTCGGCGTTCAGGTTAGCGATGCTTGCCCAGTCGATATTGGCGTTGTTGATATTCGCTGTGGTGATTTGTGCCTTGGCGATGGTCGAAATCTGCGCCGCCAGATCGCCGATATCCGCCCAGTTGATGTTGGCCTTTTCAATATTGGCGGCGGTAATCTGAGCAACAGCAATCGTAGCCAGCGCGGCATAGAGTTCATCCGTGGTAAGCTGCTGCGTAGCCAGCTCCTGTATCTTCGCGGAGATCGCTGCAATGGCCGTGGCGTTCAGCTCGCCAATGGTTGCCTCGGCAATCTTCGCTTTGGTA
>CAVIHU010000067.1:0-5919 GCA_963642705.1 Bacteroidaceae bacterium | reverse complement strand
GATTGGATGATCTCCTCTGCATTTCGCTTTGCCATAATAATACTCCCTCCAGTGTGGTCTCGAAACTTTTGTTATTTCGAGTGTCTACTCTGGAGGGAGCATATCACAGGTTCACATCCCCGGCAGCCTTTTTGATTGATTGGGTTAGGTTTCGCTGCTGTCTCCTTCACAGCAGCTTTCCTCTCCGCGCAGGGAAGCGTTTTCTCCCCTGCGCGGGTGAGTTTTTGCTTACTTCTTCTCCGAACCCATCGCGCCCGTCATCAGGACAGCGCCCGAAATCACGGCGAGCAGTATCAGGATGAAGGAGAGGATGAACGGAACGCCCAGCGCACAGATGGAGGACGTGCCACCGAAAATCAGCACAAGGTCGTCCATGCGGAAGTTGATTTCCGTCACCAGATAGCGAAACCAAGCCGTCAGCGTGCAGAGCAGACCCAGCGTCGCCAGCAGGCCGACCTTCTTCACGCCCGCGATGATATAGCACACCGCCGAGACGAGGAGCAGCACCAGCACCAGCGCATCGAAGTTCATCTTCGTGGTCGCCGCGGTGTCGATGACGATGTAGAAAATCGCCGCGAGTACCGTCAGCGCCGCTGCGATGATTGCCATCCGCTTGCGGTCAGCAGGCACCGCCTTCTTCTTGATGTCCATGAAGCAGGACACCAGCATCGCAACGCCGAAGAGCGCCGTCAGCACAATCAGCACGATGCGCGCAATCAGCATGTCCGTTTCAACCCAAGACGTCGTGTGGACGACGTGGCTGGTTTCGTTCATGCCGTTCATAGCGGCGGAGTTCGCGTAGGCATAGAGGAAGTTCTTCGCCGAGGTGCGGAGATTGTTCAGCAGCTTGCCATCTGCCGCCGCCCAGTCTTCGATCTTCGAGACCAGCCAGTCGCCGGAGGACAGCCAAGTGTCGTTGCCCGCTTCCAGACCAATGGAAACGTCCATCCAGTTGCGGTTCGCCATGACCGCGTCCGTCAGCGTCACGCCAACGAAGCCCCATTCCTTGCGCAGAACTTCGCTGCACAGTCCGCTGTGCGCGCCCGCCCAGCGCGTGCCGATGCGGTTGAAGGAGGTCATAGCTGCGTTCGCGCCGCCTTCCTCCACAGCGTACTGGAAGCCCTTCAAGTAGATTTCGCGAATCGCCTGTTCCGTCGCGAAGGTCGCAACCGACTGGCGATACGTCTCAAAGTCGTTCAGGGCAAAGTGCTTGATGTAGACGACCAGACCCTTCGAGCGAGCCGCCGCCACTTCCTGCGCCGCCATCTTGCCGGACAGGAAGCCGTCTTCGGAGTAATACTCGAAGTTGCGGCCGGAGTAAGGCGTGCGGTGGATGTTCATCGCCGGGCCGTACCAGCCGACCACGCGGTTGTCGGAGCGGAGCGCGTCTTCGCCCATCGATAGGCCGATATTGTAGAGGATTTCGGTGTTGAACGTCGCCGCCATGACAGGTTCGGAGGTGTAGGCGACGGTGGAGTTGTTGCCAGCGTAGGTCGCCTTGATGCCCTGCGGGCCGTCCGCCGCAACCGTCGCGGGCAGACCAATGGAGTCAATTGCCTGCGTGCCATAGCCGGAGTGACCAACAAGTTCCGCCATGTCCGTCAGCGTCAGCTGATTGAGCAGATCCACCCACATCGGGTCGTCATAATCCTTGCCAATCAGGTTTGCCAAGGTGTAGTTCGTCGCGGTCGAACCCATGATAACCGTCTCGTCGGGCGCTTCCGCCGTGTAGTTGAATTGCAGACCGTTGATGATGGCATCATTCGCCGTCAGGCTGTCATAGGAAACCGGCCAAGTACCCTGCCAGTCACTGCGGGACAGGTACGTCACGAGGTTCTCGCCGTAGCTGTTCAAGTCCGCATCAGTGAACTGGTTGGTAATCTTGTAGCCCGTGCCAGACACGCTGTACGTCGCGTTGTCGTCGCCGTCCACCGTGAACTTGTAGACCTTCGCCGCGTCGCCAGCCGCATCCATCGCCGCCGCGCCGTTCGCGGTCAGGGTCGGTTCAGCCGTTTCCGCCGCCTCGGTGTCTTCCGCCGCCGCTTCCTGTGCGATAGGCGCATAGCCCTTCGCCGCGAGGATGTTGTTCACTGCGTCATGCGCATCCTGACCGACGGACAGGTAGTAGTCGCCCGCTTCAAGGATGTAGGTCTTGTTGACATGCTCGTCATAGACCGTCAGTTCCTTGCGGTCAACCGTCACAGAAACCGTCTCGGATTCGCCGGGCTGGAGGATATTCGTCTTGCCGAAGCCGATGAGCTGTACGGACGCCTTTTCAATCGCGTTCGCGCGGTCGAATTCGGTGTACGGCTGCTGACCGTAGACCTGTACGACGTCCTTGCCCGCGACGTCGCCCGTGTTCGTCACCTTCACCAGCACGGTGAAGCTGTCGGTCGCCGCGTCGTAATTCACGCTTTCCAGCGCCTGCTCGAACGTGGTGTATGACAGACCGTAGCCGAAGGGATACGCGACTTCTTCGCCGTACACCCAGCTGTCGCCTGTGGACGCGAAGATGCCCGCATTGCCGGACGCATTGCCCTGCTCCATGACTGCATCTTCATAGCGCGTCTCGTAATACTTGTAGCCGACATAGATGCCTTCGGATTCCACGAGGTAGTGAATCGCGTAGCGCACCTTCGTCTTGTCGCCCGGCACGCCGTCAATCGTCACGCCGCCGACCGTACCCGTCTCTTCGTCCGCATTGGTGTAGACATAAGAGCCGAAGTTCTGAATCGCCGCGGAGGACAGGGAGGACACGGAGTAGGTGTCCACCAGACGGCCGGAGGGATTGACATCGCCCACCAGAATCTGCGCCACCGCGTTCAGACCATACTGACCGGGGCCGCCGATCCACAGGCAGGCATCCACGCCGTATTCCGGATTGTTCACCCAATCCATCGCGATAGCGTTGGAGGAGTTAATCAGCACAATCGTCTTGCCGAAGCCCTGCGAAGCCACGTATTTGAGCAGCTCGCGCTCGGAATCCTGCAATTCAAAGTACGCCGTGCCGTCGGTGAATTCACCGGTATACAGGTCAGCACCTTCGCCGCCGGAGCGCCCGATCACGACGATGGCAGCGTCCTTGTAACCGTCCAGATTCACGCCGGAAGCCGCCACCGCGTCCGCCGAAACCTCGGCAATGCGGGTCGCCGCCGGAACGTCCGCATATTCGGTGAACATGCCGGGCGTGGAGCGGTTGGTCTTGTCTTCCTTCATCTGCGCAATCTGCGCACTGTACCAGTCCATCATCGCGGTATTCACGTTCAGACCCGCCGCTGTCAGTGCGCTGGTCATCGTCGCTGCCTTGCTGGTATCAACCTGACCGGAACCCGTGCCGCCGTAGATGGTATCAACTGCGCCGCGGCCGAAGACGGTCACGCCCAGCCCCTTTTCCATCGGCAGCGCGCCGTTATTCGTCAGCAGCACAGAGCCTTCGCCCTGAATCTGCTCGCACAATGCCTTCTGCCATGCGGTCAGCGCATCATCATCGCGCGTTCCGTCTTCCTTCAGGAAGCTGGAAGCATAGTAGGTAGAATTCTTGCTGGGGTCATCCGTCACCACGCTCGTGGTCACGATGCCAAGCTCCTTGTTGATCATCATGGCATACTCAGCCGTGAACGAGCTGCCGACCATGACGAGGGTCAGGAGCACACAGCAGATGGATGTGAGGAGTGCCAAGATTTTTGTGCGCTTCATGGACACCTTTTCCTTTCCTCTGGAACATGCCGTTCCTTTTGATGCCCTTATTGTAGCAAAGAAAAACGACACGAATCACATTTGTGTCGAAACCGGTCGCATTTTGTGCGAAAATCATCATGTCATCTTCCGCGGCAGCAGGAGCGAGAGGATAAACATCTGGTCTTTCGTGTCGATGTTCATATGCCCGTCGTACTTCTCGATGATATAGCGGATGGAGCGCAGTCCGAAGCCGTGGCACTGCGGGTCTTTCTCCGTCTTCGGCAGTCCCTCGTGCATCTCCGGCGGCCTGCTGCAAAAGTTCTCGAAGACAATCTGCGTCATGCCCACCACGTCGCTGACGCGGACGTTGATACTGCGGTTCTCCGGCGCTTCCGCCATGACCGCCTGAATCGCGTTGTCCAGCGCATTGCCGAAGATGGAGTAGATGTCGGACTTGTCGATGGCAGAAAGCAGGGACGCATCCAGCATCGTTGTCAGCAGGATATGATTTGCGCTGCAATACAGGCTCTTTTCGGACAGCACCGAGTCCAGCGCCGCATTGCCCGTGTGGAACGTATACTCATAGCGTTGAATCTCCTGCTCCACCTCGTCGAAGAACGCTGCGTGTTCATCCAGCTGCTGCGCCCGACGGTAGGTGTCGATGTGGTAGCGCAGGTCGTGGCACTTCATGTTGATGCTGTCAATCGTCTTGCCCAGCATCTGCTGCCGGGATTCCTCCCGTGCCAATAGGCTCTCGATGATTTCCTTCTCGCAGCGCATTTTGTCAGCGTACATGCACTGGTAAATCAGCACCATGACCATGATGACCGAGAGAATCGAGAACAGACGGTCAAGCAGCGGAATATCCGTCGGGAGCGACACGGAGCGCACGAACACCGTCAGCAGCGTCACCAGCGTCAGGAACAGCACCTTCCAGTTGCCGAGCTTCAAGTCGCCGTTCTCCGGGAAGCGCCGCACGAACATCAGGTAGCACACGGCGTACACCACCACGAACGATGCACCGGAAAGCAGGTAGAACAGCGGCTCGCGCGGCCGGGGCATCCAGCACGTCGCCAATCCGCCGACCTTGAACGCCAGATTCTGAATCGCATAGGACGAAACGCCAATGCACAGCGCGTTCGCCGCGGGAATATCCATCGTCAGGCACAGCACCAGCAGCGATTCAGCAAAAATCGCCGCCACGCGCGCAAAGCGATGCCCCATCAGCGGATGAAACCACGCCAGCAACAAATAGCACAGTACCACCGGCAGCACGATTTTGACCGGACGCACCCGCGACTTCATCCTCACCGCGAACAGCCCCTCTGCCAGCAGAATCTGCACTGCGAAGAACATATGGAACGGGAAAGCGTTGTTCAGATAATTCGCGAAGTTCGTCAGCATCCTCGTCACCTCACGCCGTAATAGAGATTGACTGCATCCAGAAAATCCCTGCGCATCGCACGCGACAGCGGAATGGCTTCGCCGTGAACCGTCACGTCCTTCTTCCCCACCATCGTCACGAAGCCCAGATTGACGATATAGGAATGCGAGCTTCGGCTGAATTCCGCGCCCAACTGCTCCTCCGCCTCCTGCAAGGACGAGCGGACGGGGAATTCGCCCTGCGCCGTGTGATAAATGACATAGTGATTGCTGCCCTCGGCATAGTAAATCTCGTTCTTCTCCAAGAACAGGATGCTGTCTTTCGTTTTCAGGCAGATTTTCGACTGCCGATACTCCACCCGTTTGAACGCCTTGTTCAGCTTCACGGTCAACCCCGGCCGCGTCACCGGCTTGACCAGAAAGCCAATAGCGTCCACCTCATAGCCGCGGATGGCGCACTGGCTCAGGCGTGTGGTGAAAATCAGGATAGCGTCCGGGTGACTGCACCGCAGCTGCTCCGCCGTCGAAAAGCCGTCCATGTCCGGCATGTCGATGTCCATCAGTACAATGTCCGGATGCTCGCACCCGACGAGGAACGACGCCCCGTCCGGATAAAACACCAGCTGCGCCGTGCGCCCCGTCTCCGCCAGATACTGCGCCACCAACCCCTGCATATACTGGCGCGTCTCCAATTCATCATCCACAATAGCGATGATCATAGGCTGCCTCCGATTCTTTGGTTGTTCCATTATAGCAAACTGCGCGGCGGATGTAAAGGGGCGGAGCGAAATAGAAAAATGCCATTTCTGTGTTGTAAAGAGATATGACCCATGGAAGCAAAATCGATATGGCACATGC
>CAVIHU010000066.1:0-6469 GCA_963642705.1 Bacteroidaceae bacterium | reverse complement strand
TGAACTTCCTTTTCTTTTTGAGGGGGTCATATCATTTTAACACATACATTTTTTGCCGGAAACTGCAATCGCGCGCTTGATTTTCATCTGCCGCCATGGTATACTGGCTGCGTTAGGTATGACTAACTTTGCTGTTTGGAGGGATTGGTCATGAACAAACCTGATTACAAAAACTGGATTCCGCAAAGCCTGCTATACGGACTTTGCGCAGGGACGGCCGCAGCGCTGCTTTGCTTTCTCCTCTTCGCGCTGAGCGATTTCGGACTGACGGTGCTGCCGCGCGTGATTCTATCGCTCCTTTTCGCCGCTTTAACGGCCATCCTCGGCTATTATTCCAGCTGGTGCCGCACGGCATATGACGCGTTCTCGTATGACGGCGAACGCAAGCTGTCCAGGCAGATCATCGAGGGCACGGCATCGCGTATCAGGCTGCCTGCCGGCGGCATCGGGCTGGACGTCGGCTGCGGCAGCGGTGCGCTGACCATCGCCTGCGCAAAGCAGAATCCGCAGGGCAGGATGCTCGGCGTAGACCGCTGGGGCAGGGAGTACGCATGCTTCAGCCAGACGCTGTGCCAGCAGAATGCCGCCGCAGAGGGGGTATCAAACGTCACCTTCCAGCAGGGCAACGCCATCAAGCTTCCTTTCGCGGACGAAACGTTCGACGCCGTCACGAGTAACTACGTCTATCACAACATCACCGGCATGGACAGGCAGCAGCTCCTGCTGGAAACGCTTCGTGTGCTCAAAAAGGGCGGCACGTTCGCCATTCACGACCTGCTGTCACCCCGGCGCTACGGCGATCTGGATGCCTTCATGCAGGAGCTCCGCGCACAGGGCTATGAGCGCATCGACCTCATCGACACAACGAACGGCCTATTCATGTCCCGCAGCGAGGCGAAAAAGCTGATGCTGACAGGCTCCGCACTGCTTGTCGGCAAGAAATAGCCTCCTGCCGTCAGAAGCGCTCAACTCCTTGAAATCAGAGGAATTGAGCGCTTTTGATATAGGTATCCCATCCAATAAAGAAAAGGGACGGAATCTCCTCTTGACAGATACCCATATGGGGTATATAATCGTGATACCCGGTGAGGGTATATGAAATCAGGAGGAATCCCTATGGACAGCTGCAATCATCAATGCGAATGCTGCCGCAAGCACAAGGAGCGCTCCCCAGAGGAATTGAAGCGCCTGACGAATCGCCTGAACCGCATCGAGGGCCAGGTGCGCGGCATCCGCAAAATGCTGGAGAACAGCGCCTATTGCCCCGATATACTGACGCAGGTGGCGGCAACGTCCGCGGCGCTCAACGCCTTCACAAAGGAGCTGCTTGCGAGCCACATCCGCACGTGCGTGGCGGAGGATATCCGCAAGGGCAACGATGAGGTCATTGACGAGCTGGTGGCAACGCTGCAGAAGCTGATGCGCTGATTTACCATCATTCAGGAGGCAATCCGATGAAGCAATATTGTGTTACAGGCATGTCGTGCGCGGCATGCGCGGCACGTGTCGAAAAGGCAGTCAGCGCGGTGCCCGGCGTGACAGGCGTTTCCGTCAGCCTGCTGACAAACGCGATGGGCGTTGAGGGTACGGCGGATGACAACGCAGTCATTCAGGCGGTACAGCAGGCAGGCTACGGCGCGAGCGTGAAGGGGGCGGCGCAGGCAAAAGCAACGGCTGCCGATGCGTTGATCGACCGCGAAACGCCGAAGCTCAAGCGGCGGCTATGGTGGTCGCTGGGCTTCCTGTGCGTGCTGATGTACCTCTCGATGGGGCACATGATGTGGGGATGGCCGCTGCCCGCGTGTCTGGCGGACAACCATGTCGCGATGGGGCTGGCAGAGCTGCTGCTGACGGTCATCGTCATGGTCATCAACCAGAAATTTTTCATCAGCGGCTTCAAGGCGCTCCTTCATCGCAGCCCGAACATGGACACACTCGTGGCGATGGGCGCGTCCGCATCGTTCCTGTACAGCACCTATGCGCTGTTCGCCATGACCGATGCACAGATGCACGGCGATGCAGCGGCGGTCATGGGGTATATGCACGAGTTTTACTTCGAATCGGCGGCGATGATTCTGACGCTCATCACGGTCGGCAAGATGCTCGAGGCGCGCAGCAAGGGCAAGACGACCAATGCGCTGAAATCACTCATGAAGCTCGCACCGCAGACGGCAACCGTCGTGCGGAACGGTCAGGAGGTCGTCCTGCCGATTGAGCAGGTGCAGAAGGGCGACGTGTTCGTCGTCCGCCCGGGCGAGAGCATTCCGGTGGATGGACGCGTCCTGGAGGGACAGAGCGCAGTCAACGAGTCGGCGCTGACAGGTGAGAGCATCCCGGCGGACAAGATCCCCGGCGACAGCGTGTCCGCCGCAACGGTCAACCAGTCAGGCTTCCTGCGCTGCGAGGCGACCCGCGTCGGCGAGGACACGACGCTGAGTCAGATTATCCGCATGGTGTCGGATGCCGCTGCGACAAAGGCGCCCATTGCGAAGGTGGCCGACCGCGTTTCCGGCGTGTTTGTGCCGACAGTCCTTGGGATCGCGCTGGTGACATTTGTCGTCTGGCTGCTGCTGGGCGCATCGTTCGGCGACAGCCTGTCCCGTGCGATTGCGGTGCTCGTCATCAGCTGCCCGTGCGCGCTTGGACTTGCAACGCCGGTCGCGATCATGGTCGGCAGCGGTGTCGGCGCGAAAAACGGTATCCTCTTCAAGACGGCGGCCTCTCTGGAGGAAACCGGAAGGACGCAAATTGTCGCGCTGGACAAGACCGGAACCATCACCACCGGTCAAATGAGCGTCACGGACGTGATTCCGGCGGAGGGCTTCGACCGGCAGACGCTGCTCGACGCGGCGTGCGCACTGGAAACGCCCTCGGAGCATCCGCTGGCGAAGGCGATCGTAGCGTATGCAGCGGCACAGGGCTATTCGGCGCAGGCAGTAGAAAGCTTCGAGGCGCTTCCCGGACGTGGGCTGACGGCGATTCTTTCCGGCGAACAGCTGCTTGGCGGCAGCGTCACGTACATGCAGACGCAATGCACCGTGCCGGATGCGCTGCTTGAACAGGCGGTCTCGCTCTCCGCGCAAGGCAAAACGCCGCTGCTCTTCAGCCGGAACGGCAGGCTGCTTGGCCTGATTGCCGCATCTGATACCATCAAGGCGGACAGTCCGGCAGCGGTGCAGGAGCTGCGCCGCATGGGCATCCGCGTCGTCATGCTGACCGGCGACAATCCGCGCACGGCGGACGCTGTCGGCAAGTCGGCAGGGGTTGACCAGGTCGTCGCGGGCGTTCTGCCGGACGGCAAGGCGAATGTCGTCAGGCGACTTCAGAAGGCCGGGCGCGTGGCGATGGTCGGCGACGGCATCAACGATGCGCCTGCCCTGACGTGCGCGAATGTCGGCATCGCCATCGGCGCCGGAACGGATATCGCCATCGATGCGGCGGATGTCGTGCTGATGAACAGCCGCCTGTCCGACGTTCCTGCGGCGATTCGCCTCTCCCGCGCGGTGCTGCGCAACATTCACGAGAATCTCTTCTGGGCATTCTGTTACAATATCATCGGGATTCCACTGGCAGCAGGCGTTTTCATTTCCCTTCTCGGCTGGAAGCTGAACCCGATGTTCGGTGCTGCGGCGATGAGCCTGAGCAGCTTCTGCGTGGTGTCGAATGCCCTGCGTCTGAACCTGTTCCGCCTGCATGATAACCGGCACGACCGCAAGCTGCATCCTGTTTCGCTCCCCTCGCTGACGCAGCCGGACGGCACAAGCCGCATAACGCTCAAGGTCAAGGGCATGATGTGCGCCCATTGCGAAGCACGCGTCCGTGCGGCGCTCGAAAAGCTGCCGGGGGCCGTGAGCGCATCTGCCGACCATGAATCCGGCACAGCAACCGTTACGCTGGAAACGCCTTTGGACGAAGCGCTTCTCCGTCAGGCAGTCGAAAACGAAGGCTATCCTGTGACAAGGATCGAAGAAGCATAAAAGAAGCATTATAAAAGCCGTCCTTTCGGACGGCTTTTTTGTGCAATTAGAACTTCAGCGGATTCACGCGGACAGACGGACCCATCGTGGAGCTGATGTACAGGCTGCGCACGTACACGCCCTTTGCGGCGGCGGGCTTTGCCTTGTTGATCGCTTCCATGAGAACAGTCAGGTTCTCCTGAATCTTCTGCGCGCCGAAGGACACCTTGCCAACCGGGCAGTGGATGATGGCCGTCTTGTCCAGACGGTACTCAACCTTACCGGCTTTGATCTCGGTAATGGCCTTGGTGACGTCCATGGTGACGGTGCCGGACTTCGGGTTCGGCATCAAGCCCTTCGGACCAAGGACACGACCGATGCGGCCGACCAGACCCATCATGTCAGGGGTGGCAACGCAGACGTCAAAGTCAAACCAGTTTTCTGTCTGAATCTTGGTGATCATGTCCTGATCGCCAACATAGTCAGCGCCGGCAGCACGGGCTTCGTCAGCCTTCGCACCCTTGGCGATGACCAGCACGCGGATAACGCGGCCGGTGCCGTGGGGCAGAACGACTGCGCCGCGAACCTGCTGATCCGCATGACGCGGATCGACGCCCAGGCGGATGGAAACCTCAATCGTCTCGTCGAACTTCGCCTTGCCGGTGCTCACGACCAGCTCGGCCGCCTTGTCGGGGTCGTACTGGGTCAGATGGTCGATCAGCTTCACGCTGTCCTGATATTTCTTGCCATGCTTCATTTTATATTCCTCCCATGTGGTATTAGCGGCACATTCGTCCTCCCACATTGTTCATGGGGCTTGCACCCCGGCAAATTGCTGATGCTGTCGGATTACTCCTCAACAGTAACGCCCATGCTGCGAGCCGTGCCGGCAACCATGGACATGGCGGCTTCGATGCTGGCCGCGTTCAGGTCAGGCATCTTGGTCTCAGCAATCTTGCGAACCTGTTCCTTGGTCAGCTGACCAACCTTGTCGCGGTTGGGGCGGCCGGAAGCAGTTTCGATGTTCAGCGCCTTCTTGATCAGCACCGGAACCGGCGGGGTCTTGGTGATGAAGGTGAAGGTGCGGTCAGAATACACCGTGATGACAACGGGGATCACCAGACCCACGTCGTTCTTCGTGCGCTCGTTGAATTCCTTGCAGAAGCCGGGAATGTTCACGCCATGCTGGCCCAGAGCCGGACCGATAGGCGGAGCAGGATTCGCCTTGCCGGCGGGAACCTGCAGCTTGATGAAAGCAGTAACCTTCTTGGCCATGGTAATGGCACCTCCTAAAAAATGTGGTCACGCGGAAGCATTTGCAACTTCCTCCCACGCTGCGCCCTACGAATCAGGCGCATTGGAAACGGCGGAAATCCGCCATGAAAAGCCGCTCAATCACGCCGCAGCGGTGAGCAGGCGTTTTCTCAAGCATGATGAATCGCCCGAAGGCGATCACGGGAACCCTGAAAGCAACTGGGGAAAGCAGCACGAGCGGATGATTACTCCTCGTCCTCGTCCCGGATGACATCCTCCATGTTGAACCACACCTCGCCCGTACGGTTGGCGAACATTTGCACATTCACCAGTACCTTGCCGAGCATCTGGTCGATTTCAGCCACGGTTCCCTTGAAGTTGGTGTAGCTGCCGTTGACAATCTTGACGTTTTCGCCGATTGCCAGATCGCAGGCAGTGCCCACCGACTGGGGATTGAGCATCATTTCCACCTCGCTGGGCGTCAGGGCGACAGGCTGTCCGTCCGGTCCGACGAAGCCCGTCACGCCGCGCGTGTTCCGCACGACATACCAGCTTTCGTTGGTCTTGATCATGTTGACGATCACGTAACCCGGGAAGACCTTGCGCGACGACTTGACGCGCTTGCCGTTGCGGATCTCGGAGACCTCCTCTTCAGGCACGCGGACATCGAAAATGTAGTCCTGCATGTTGCTGCTCCGGATGGATTTCTCCAGCGTATCCTTCACCTTTTTTTCATACCCGGAATAGGTATGAACGACGTACCAGCACGCCTCATTGCTCTTTTCGGACATCGTTATATCCCCCTGCGAAAGTCTCGTGAAACCTCCGCTCCCCTTTCCCAAGGGTCAGGGGAGCGCCAAGGCATCACATCATCAGTCTCACGAGCGCGGTCGCACCCATGTCCAGCGCGCCGATCACAATGCTCATTACCACAACGAAGACGAGCACGGTCACCGAGCAGGCGATCCACTTCTTCTTGCTGGGCCAAGAGACAAGCCGCAGTTCTGCGACCATGTTCTTGAAGGACTTCGCGATGCGGCCCGGGAGGTTCTTGAACCAGTTGCCGATTCGTGCAAACACGCCCGGCTTCTTTTCAGTCTTCTTCTCCTCTGCCATCGTTAATCACATCCTCACATTATTTCGGCACGCTTACTTGGTCTCGCGATGAACAGTATGCTTCTTGCAGAAGGGGCAATACTTCTTCAGCTCAATGCGATCCGGCGTGTTCTTCTTGTTCTTCATGTTGTTGTAGTTGCGCT
>CAVIHU010000065.1:0-6503 GCA_963642705.1 Bacteroidaceae bacterium | reverse complement strand
TTGAAGCCTTCAAAAAATATTTATTTTTTTTGCTTTTACTCTTGACTTTTGCGATGGAGTTGCTTCATTTACGTGCTTTTTTCACATGCCGATTCGGTCATCCATTCAGCCGCTCGAACATGGCGGAACGGGTCGGAAAGCGATACGCCGTGAAGGTCGATCGGGTGCGTGCAATGGTTTTCCTCCGGTCATTCCGCCTCGGGAATGTCGGGCATTGCAGGATATTCGCGACCGGAAAGCGCCATCAGCTCGCTGATGGTGACAACCCTGTAGCCGCGGACGTTAATCCAGTTGTCAAGCCCTGCGTCGAGCACCTCGGCAGAATGATAGCCGTTGATGTGGAACTGAATCAGGCTGCCGCTGACGACACGATCGGATGTGACAAACGACACCATCTGATTATACAGCCAGCGGTACGATTCCGACCAGTCGCGCGCATCGATGGTATACAGGCATTCCTCCATGCCCTCTGCGCGGGCGATAGCGGTGATATTGCCGTTTGTCGCGCCCTTATGGGCATAGAACAGGCGCGGACGGAAGCCGAGAAGCTCCTCGCATTCATCGTTCAGCACGGAGATGTTGTGGCGTGCACGGTCGTAGGTCACCTGCGTCATGTCAATCAGGTTGTTGCCATGGCTGCCGATTTCGTGTCCTGCTTCAAGAATGCGCTTGGCGTATTCAGGCGTGTTTCGGAGAAAATCACCGGTGATGAAGAATGTTGCCTTCACGCCATACTTGTCCAGCACGTTCAGCATGTCGGTCAGCTGATTTTCCGTCGCGCCGGCGCAGACAATCATCGCCGACACGGCGGGCTCGGACGGATTGAGCAGTTTCACGCGGGGAACGGAGCTGTCATAGAACGCGGCATACGCGTCGTCGGTGTTGATTTTCTCGCCGTCCAGATAGACGGATAACTGCTGACCGCCCAGCATTTCCTCCGTGACATAGACGGAGAAGGTCAGGTCTTTCTGGGGATTGCGCCAGAAGGCACGCTCAAGCACCTCGCCGCGGTGATTGCGCAGCTCAAGGTACTTTTCAGGCACGGTCACGCTGCTTTTGTTGAGGCATCGGATGGTCACGCTGACTTCGTGGTCCTTCTGCCCGATGATGAAGCTGCTCCGGAAGGCAACCTCCGGCGCGACAACGTTTTCCTCCGCAAGCGCAGGGCAGGTCATGGAAAGTGTCAGCAGCATCAGCAGCAGGGAAAGCATGCGTTTCATGGTGCATCCTCCTTTTTTATCTCAAGTCTCTTCCGTTAGTTTTCTGTCGCGAAAGTAGTATTCCCTGTCGTGCTCATTGATGGGACGAATAACGCGGCAGGGCGAACCGACAGCAACGACATTCGCCGGAAGGTCACGCGTGACGAGGCTGCCCGCGCCGACGACGGTGTTATCGCCGATGGTAACGCCCGGCAGCACGGTTACGCCTGCGCCGAGCCAGCAGTTTTTGCCGATGCGGACAGGCATGTTGTACTGCAGCCCGCGCAGACGAAGCTCCGGCAGAATCGGATGACCTGCCGTGGCGAGCGTGACGTTCGGCCCTATGAGCGTGTAGTCTCCGATGTAGATGTGCGTGTCATCCACAAGCGTCAGGTTGAAATTGGCGTAGATATGATGCCCGAAATGGACATGCCTGCCGCCCCAGTTCGAATGGAACGGCGGCTCAATGTAGCAAGCCTCGCCGATTTCGGCGAACATCTCCTTCAGCATGGCCGTCCGCTTTTCCATTTCGGTCGGACGGGTGGCGTTGAACTCGTATAGGCGGTCAAGGCATTTCGTCTGCTCCTCGACAACCTCCGCTTCGCCGGGGTCGTAGATATCGCCTGAATGCATATTCTCCCAGATCGCCATGTTTATTCTCCTATCCTCGCGCCGCGGCTGATGGCGGCGAGCACTGCATTTCGAACGCGGCGAATGGTTCGGGAGGTGCCGGTATTGGTCGTGTTCTGCATGGACAGAATGGTCAGCTGCTCATTGGGAAAGTTCGAGAAATAGGTGCCGAGCCAGCCGTCCCAGCCGTATTCGCCAAGGCATGCCAGCCCTGCGACGCGCCCGGGGTCTGTGCATACGCGCATCAGATGCCCATAGCTGTACCCATCGAGGGAGTCCCACAAGTCGCGGCGGACGGCATCGCGCAGCTGCGGCTGCGTCATGGAGGCAACCGTTGCGGGCGAGAGAATCCGCCGACCCTCGTACAGACCTCCGGAAAGCAGCATGTCGGCAAAGTGGCTGTAATCCTCCAACGTCGAGACAAGTCCGGCGCCGCCTGATTCAAACGCCGGATCACGGTCGTAGCGTCCGACAGCCAGATGAATGCCTGTCCACGGCTTAAGTCCGTCCTCTGTCCGCTCATATGCCGTCACGAGACGGCTGCGCTTGCTCTCCGGTACATAGAAGCCCGTGTCCACCATATCCAGCGGCTCAAAGAACTCGCGGCGCAGAAATTCGCCAAAGCGCATGCCGCTGACGACCTCCACCACCGCGCCCAGCACATCCGCGCACGCCGAATAGCGCCAGTGCGTGCCCGGCTGATACGACAGCGGCTGCTGACCAAGGAGGTTGCAGAATTCCACCGTCGGGATGCCGGCGCCGGTCTGTGCGGCCTGCTGCGCCTTCTCGTATACCTTCGCGGCGTACTGTCCGGCCGGGTCCGCGTCCGGGTAGCATACGCCGCCCGTCATGCCCAGCAGCTCCATGATCCACGGCGCACGCGCCGCCCTGCGGACGGTGCCCTGCTTATCCACGACCTGCGGATCTTTGAAGCCCGGCAGATACCGGTCTACGCCGTCCATCAGGTCGATTTGTCCGCGCTCCGCCAGCAGCATGACCGCAGCCGCCGTGATGGGCTTCGACTGACTGAACAGCCGGAAAATGCTGTCCCGATGGATGAGCTTTCCAGCCTCCACGTCCGCCATGCCGACCTGTGTATACAGCATCTCCTCGCCGCAATGGCGGATGAGCACGCTGATGCCCGCGCATTCCTGCTGCTCCACCGCAGACGCGAGGATGTCCGTGACCTGTTCATGCAATGTCATACCCATCGCTCCTCTCGTATATTCAGGCATTGCCTGTTCAGGCATTGCCTGCTTTCGCGTACATCGCCCAAAACCTCAGCAGGGACTTCATCCCTGCACCCGCAAGCGATTTCCGCTCCTGACCCTCAGCACACAGGCTTCAGGCGCTCCAGCAGCGTTATCGCATACGGCGAGCGGAAAATAACCGCCCTGGTCTGTGCGATGGCATTGGCCGAAAGATTGTCCTCGATCATATTGACGAGGAAATCAGCCTCCAGCAGAATCTGCCAATCGATGCTGTCAACGCCCCGGAGCGTGTGGTGATGCGCAATTAGGAAGCAGACGCGGTCAATGACAGCGGCGTCAAAGCCAAGGCTCGTCAGCATCTTTTCGGCTTCAGGAGGACCGAGGCGCTCCTGCAGCCTGCCGCCGCATTCGCCGTACAGCCGCTCCGCCTCGCGGATGCCGATGTCATGCGTGAGCGCTGCCGCCTCAAGCGTGAACTGCTCCCCGGCAGGCAGCCCTTCGTGCAGGGCAATCTGACGGGCATATGCATGTACCTTGATGAAATGGTTGATGCGGCGCTGGTCGCCTGTGTAGTAGGCGGTCATCGCGTCAAACAGTGCGGACAGCTGAGACGTCTGCCCCTCCGTAAATGCCGTCATCGCGGACACCTCCGTTACAGATCGAGGGATTTCCGACCTTCGTCGATTGCCTGCTGCACCATATCCGGCGCGGGTGCACCGGGAATGCGGCGCTTTTCAACGCAGGACTGCATCGACAGATCCTCGAACACATCCGCATCGAAGGCGGGATGGAACTGCCTGAGCTCATCGAGGCTCAGGTCAAGCAGCGCCTTGTCTTCATTCAGGCAATGCGCAACGAGCTGTCCGACAACGGCATGAGCATCGCGGAAGGGCACGCCGTGCTTGACAAGATAATCGGCGCAGTCTGTTGCGTTGGTGAAGCCGCCGGAAGCGCCGTGTTCCATGATGTCCTTGCGGAACGTGATTGTTTTGAGCATTGCGGTGAACACGGTCAGCCCCTTGACGAGCGTGTCGCGCGCATCGAAGAAGGCTTCCTTGTCCTCCTGCATGTCCTTGTTGTAGGCGAGCGGCAGACCCTTCATGACGGTCAGAAGCCCCATCAAATCGCCGTAGACGCGCCCTGTCTTGCCGCGAATCAGCTCGGCGACATCGGGGTTCTTCTTCTGCGGCATGATGGAGGAGCCGGTCGCAAACGCATCATCCATCTCGACAAAGCGGAATTCGTTCGTGTTCCAGAGAATCAGCTCCTCGCAGAAGCGCGACAGGTGCATCATACAGATGGACGCGGCAGAGAGATACTCCAGAAGAAAATCGCGGTCAGATACTCCGTCGAGGCTGTTCCGGCTGATTTGGGAGAAGCCGAGCAGCTCGGCAACGCGTTCGCGGTTGAGCGGATAGGTCGTGCCGGCAAGCGCACCGCTTCCAAGCGGCATTACGTCCGCCGACTGATAGGCATGGGCAAAGCGGTCGAGGTCGCGGCGGAACATCTGGAAATATGCCATCATGTGGTGCGCAAGGGTGATGGGCTGTGCCTTCTGCAGGTGCGTATAGCCCGGCATGATGGTGTGCAGGTTTTCCTGCGCGATGTTCAGCAGAACCTCCAGCAGCTCGCGGAGCATCTCCTGCGTTTCCGTGCAGGCAAGCTTGGCATACATGCGGCAGTCGAGCGCGACCTGGTCGTTGCGGCTGCGACCGGTATGCAGGCGCTTGCCTGCCTCGCCGATGCGCTGTGTCAGGAGCGTCTCGACGTTCATGTGAATGTCCTCCGCATCGACCATCCACGTGATTTTGCCTGCCTTCACGTCCGCAAGGATACCGCGGAGCCCCTCGACGATCTTGTCGGCGTCTTCCTGCGGAATAATGCCCTGCTCGCCCAGCATGGTCGCATGCGCGATGGAGCCGGTAATGTCCTGCTCCGCCAGACGCTGGTCAAAGGAAATGCTGGAATGAAAATCATCCACCAGACCGTCCGTGGACTTGCTGAAACGGCCGCCCCAAAGTTTCATATCGATATTCCTCCAATTTCATCAGAAAAGCAGCAGTACACCCTGCGCCGCCAGCACCGCCGCGCAGGCGAAGAGCGCGACCGTCAGCAGGCTCCTGCCGCGCCATGCGAGGATGACGGCGACAATCAGCCCGACAACCGCCGTGCGGAAATCTCCGGTCGCGTACAGCACATCGGGAATCGTCATCGCGCCCAGCACAGCAAAGGGGACGTAATACAGGAAGGACTGAACAAAGTCGGACTTGATTTCCCTGCGGAAGATGGTCAGCGGCAGCATGCGGATGAGGTATGTGACGCCGGCCATGATGAGCAGATACAGCCAGAAGTGCTCCGTCACCGCCGTTCACCTGCCTTTGCGGAAAGAGGAAAGCGCCACGCGCCGATCGCCGAGGCGACTACCGCGCAGATGATGATGACAAAGCCGCCGGATACCGAGCTGAGCACCGGCAGATACCGGAAGGCAAGGCTCATCGCGACGGCAATGAGCACCACGGCGCGCACGGGCTTTTCCCTGCGTGCCGGCGGCAGGATGATGGCGAGGAACATGCCGTAAATCGCGAGTCCGAGTGCGCTGCGAAGAAATTCGGGCAGCAGCGTCCCTGCGACCGCGCCGAGCAGCGTGCCGAGTCCCCAGCCGATATACGGCGCTGTCATCAGCCCATACAGGTACCAATGGCTGACCTTTTCCGGCTGGCTCGATGCGACGGCGAAAATCTCGTCCGTGTTCATAAAGGATACGAACATACGGCGCGGCGTATTCATGTCGGCATCAAGCTTCTGGGAGAGAGACAGGCTCATGAGGGCATAGCGCAGGTTGATAATCAGCTGCGTGAGTGCGACCTCGAGATAGGAGGATTGCGCGAGAATCAGCGGTAATCCGGCGAATTGTCCGGCGCTGGTGACGTTCGTGAGGGAAATGAGCAGTGCCTCAAGCGGAGAAAGCCCATCAGCAACGGCTTTCATTCCGAATGTGAAGGCTACGGAAAGATAGCCGAGACCGATGGGTATGCCATGGCGGAAGCCGCGGCGATAAAGGGGTGCATTCATCGTCATTGATGCCTTCTTCGTGGATTTTGTGCTACGATGCGCAATCTATATCATACCATGAAGAAAGCGCCTGCGTCAATGACTAATTCAGGAAAAGCACGGAAATCAATTTTGTGAATATCTATGTACTTTGAACTTTTGCTTGCAGTATAAATTGCTGAGAAGCAGCTTTTTCACGGTGCAAAACCGTGATTTTTACGAACGCATCCGTTCCAGATGAATAAATACTCTGAAAATTGATTTCCGTGCAGGAAAACCACGGAAATCAATTTTATGCATAGTCATACATTCTTTCTTCCTTCACGGGTGCGTAAGCCGTCGGATGGCGGATTGGAGCCGCAAAAAACGGAATATTTTGCGAACATTTCTATGCCAAGCGAATAAGTATTCT
>CAVIHU010000064.1:0-6575 GCA_963642705.1 Bacteroidaceae bacterium | reverse complement strand
CATATCATTTTAACACATACAGTTTGTCGTGTTATTTTCTTCATCACCCCTTGACATACATTCCGTATTGCGATATAATAGCCATGTTTGAAGCAGAGGCTTGCCCGTCTCTCACCTTGCACGGCTTACGCTGTCGGGTATCATGGCTTTTTCCTTTTCCTGATGCGGATGCGTCAGCGAAATCAGAATGAGAAGCTTGCAGCGACGGGTTAACAGCCCGCCGCTGTTTTGTTGTATGGAACAGAGCAGCCGGCTTCAGCAGGAAATTTGGGAGGTGTATGGACATAGCACTCGATCTGATGATCAATGAGGAAATCCGCGACCGAGAGGTTCGTCTGATTGACGAAAACGGCGAGCAGCTCGGCGTCATGCCAACAGCCAAGGCGATGGAGCTGGCGGAAGAACGCGGCCTCGACCTGGCCAAGATTCAGCCCACAGCGAAGCCGCCGGTGTGCAAACTGCTGGACTATGACAAGTACCGCTACGAGCAGTCGCGGCGGGAACGCGAAAACCGCAAGAATCAGCGGGTCGTCGAAACCAAGGAGGTTCAGCTGTCTGCCACGATTGAGGAAAATGACATCCTCACGAAGGCGAAGATGGCAACCAGGTTCCTCCAGGGTGGCGATAAGGTGAAGGTGTCCATCCGTTTCCGTGGCCGCCAGATCACCCACAGCGAAATCGGCATGAAGGTCATGCAGGACTTCGCAGCCCGCTGCGCCGAGGTCAGCTCGGTGGAGCGTCGTCCGATGATGGACGGTCGTCATATGATCATGATCCTGGCTCCAAAGGCGGCAAAGGCGTCCTTCGCCGAAAAGAAGGCTGCCCGCGAAAACGTCAAGGAGAATCAAGAACAGGAATAAAACGGGATTCGCGGCATTCGCTGCCTCCGTTTTATCAGCATTGGAAGGAGGACTCACACCATGCCTAAGCAGAAGTCTCACCGTGGTGCTGCCAAGCGCTTTTCCTTTACCAAGACCGGTATCGTAAAGCATAAGCAGATGAACGCAAACCATCAGGTTCGCCTCAAGACCACCAAGCGCACCCGTCACCTGCGCGCTGACGGTATCGTGGATAACGCGGCAGAAGCCAAGACCATCCACAAGCTGCTCCCCTATAAGTAATTAAGCCCAATCGCTGGCAAGGAGGATACTCACAATGGCACGTATTAAGAGAGCTGTCAATGCTCAGAAAAAGCGCCGCAAGGTCATGAAGCTGGCCAAGGGCTACTGGGGTGCAAAGTCGAAGCAGTATCGCGCTGCGTCCGAGCAGGTTGCTCGTTCTCTCCGCTATGCCTTCAAGGGCCGCAAGATGCGCAAGCGTGATTTCCGCTCTCTGTGGATCACCCGTATCAACGCAGCTGCCCGCCTGAACGGCATGAGCTATTCGACCTTCATCAACGGCCTGAAGAAGCACGATGTTGTCGTGAACCGCAAGATCCTCGCTGATCTCGCTGTGAACGACCCGGCTGCCTTCGCGAAGCTGGTCGAGGTTGCCAAGGCGTAATTGCATTGGAATCAAAAAGCTGACATTGTTCCTGTTGTTGGTCAATGCCGGCTTTTTTTGTGTGCTGATTTACAGTGCCAAGGACGCTATGCGACAGAAGCGATGGCTGCGGGAAACTGCGCATGAGAGGAAGAAAGCACAGTCACACTTATCACAATTCCGGATTCGAAACGAAATCGTTTTTTACATGGGGTCTGAGATGGATTTTCGCAAAAATTTCGTTCCTTTTCGGAGAATTTCCGCAAGGATTTTTCACTTGTTTGTCGTACTAATCTCCCCATACAGGGAAATCATTCTTTTCGGCAGTAAAGGAGCTTGAAATGGACAGACAACAGTACCTGCAGGAGATTGATGCGCGAAATGCATCAGGAAGCTATCAGCCGACATGGGAATCGCTGAGTCAGCATCCCGTGCCGGACTGGTATCGGGAAAAGCGACTGGGCATCTTCCTGCACTGGGGCGTTTTCTCGGTGCCGGCATATCATGACTGGTATGCGAGAAACATGTACATTCAGGGGATGCCGGAATACGAGTATCATCTGGCAACCTACGGTGCACATAAGGACTTCGGCTTTAAGGACTTCATTCCGCAGTTCACAATGGAGAAGTTCGAGCCGCAGGCGTGGGTGAAGGAATTCATGGATGCAGGCGCGGATTACATCGTTCCGGTCGCAGAGCATCATGACGGCTTCCAGAACTACGAAAGCGAGCTGTCCCACTGGAACGCCATGGAAATGGGTCCGCATCGTGACATCATGGGCGACCTGTTGCGTGAGGCAGATCGCGCCGGCATGACGCTCGGCGCATCGAGTCACCGCGTGGAACACTGGTGGTTTCTTGGCCATGCACTGGAGTTCGACAGCGACATTAAGCAGCCGCTCAAGCTGGGTGACTACGCGTGGCCTGCGATGCCGGAGAGAGACAATCACGATTTGTTCTCCGAACCGGCACCGACGGATGAGTTCTTAACAGACTGGCTGCTGCGGTGCTGCGAGATTGTCGACCGTTACCATCCGCGCATCATATACTTTGACTGGTGGATTCAGCATTCCGCCGTCAAGCCGTACCTACAGCGCTTCGCGGCGTACTACTTCAATGTCATGGAGGAGCGCGGCGGCTGCGTCATCAACTACAAGCACGATGCGTTCCCGTTCGGCATCGGTGTGCCGGACATTGAGCGCGGTCAGTTTGCTGATGCAAAGCCGTTCCTGTGGCAGTCGGATACGTCCGTCATGCGCGGCAGCTGGTGCTACTCAAAGGACCCGGCACGCGCGAAGTACAAGGAGCCGCGCGAGGTCATCTGGGATTTGCTCGATGTCGTGAGCAAGAACGGACGCCTGCTGCTGAACTTCGGTCCGAAGCCGGACGGCACGCTGTCCGACAAGGACATCGAAATCCTGCACGCGATGCGCGACTGGATGAAGGTCAACGACGAGTGCATCCATGGCACAGGGCTGTGGCGCATCGCGCAGGAAGGACCGACGCGGATTCAGGAGGGACAGTTCGCCGACGCGAAGAGCCGCAACTTCACCAGCGAGGACTTCCGCTTCACATGCCGCGGCGGAAACGTGTACGCGGCGTGCCTTGTCTGCCCGGAGGACGGCAAGATGCACATCAAGTCGCTTCGTGAGGCGGATGCAAGCAGCCTGCCGCTCTGGCACGGCATCGTCCGGCAGGTGGAGGTGCTGGGATGTCCGCATGGGGTGACGTGGTCGCGCGACAGCGAGGCGTTGCATGTCGATATGGGCGATTACCGCTCGAACACGCCGGTTGTTGTCAAAATCATTACAGACTAACGGAAGCAAAAAAATTAAGGGAGGAACATCACCATGCGCTTTACGCAGGGCTACTGGGTCATTCGTCAGGACTATGTCATGTCCTACGCGACAAAGACCGTCCGTGTCATTAAGTCCGACAAGGAGCTGCACATTATCAGCGCCTGCCGTCCTATCCGCACGCGAGGCGACATTCTCGACGGCGGTTCGCTCGATGTCGTGTTCACCGCACCGAGGAAGAACATCATCCGCGTACAGGTGACGCATTTCGCCGGCACGCCGCGCAAGAATCCGAAGTTCACAACGTATGAGGAGGATGTGAAGCCCGAAATCCGCGAGGATGACGATTACGCGTACTTCACCTCCGGCGACCTGACCGCGCGCGTGAGCAAGGGCGACAACTGGTCGGTGGACTACATGGTCGGCGACCGCATTCTGACGACGTCGGGCTGGCGCGGCATGGGACGTGCGCTTCGCAAGGATGGCACACCTACATCGTTGCTGCCGCATGGTCAGTCGTACATGTCGGAAAGCCTGATGCTGGATGTCGGCGAGTGCGTCT
Organism: Bacteroidaceae bacterium; assembly: GCA_963642705.1. GTDB lineage: Bacteria > Bacillota > Clostridia > Christensenellales > Aristaeellaceae > UBA11524. The sequence continues at coordinate 2,735 of CAVIHU010000064.1, read as the reverse complement.
ACGGTCTGGGCGAACGCTTCGGAGCGTATGTCAAGAACGGTCAGACGGTCGATATGTGGAACGCGGACGGCGGCACGGCATCGGAGCTGGCGTACAAGAATATCCCGTTCTACATGACGAATCGCGGCTACGGCGTGCTGGTGGAGAATAGCAGCGATGTGTCCTTCGAGGTTGCAACGGAGAAGGTCGAGCGCGTGCAGTTCTCGCACGAAGGCGAAACGATGGTGTACGATGTGATTTACGGCGGAACGCCCAAGGATACGCTGGAGCGTTACACTGCGCTGACCGGTCGTCCGGCGCTGGTGCCGGCATGGTCGTTCGGCCTGTGGCTCTCCACATCCTTCACAACGAATTATGACGAAAAGACCACCTCGTCCTTCATCGACGGCATGGCGCAGCGCGATATTCCGCTGTCCGTGTTCCACTTTGACTGCTACTGGATGCGCGGCTATAACTGGTGCGATTTCGAGTGGGATCACGACACGTTCCCCGATCCGGTCGGCATGCTCAAGCGCTATCACGACAAGGGACTGCACATCTGCTGCTGGATCAACCCGTACATCGGGCAGGCATCGCCGCTGTTCGCCGAAGGCATGAAGAACGGCTATCTGCTCAAAAAGACGGACGGCAGCCTGTTCCAGACGGACATGTGGCAGGCAGGCATGGCGATTGTCGACTTCACGAATCCAGATGCCTGCAAGTGGTACGCATCGTACCTCTACAAGCTGATGGACATGGGCGTGGACTGCTTCAAGACGGACTTCGGCGAGCGGATTCCGGTGCGCGACATCGCATGGTTTGATGGCAGTGATCCGCTGTACATGCATAACTACTATACCCATCTGTATAATCAGGTGGTGTTCGATGTCGTCAAGGATCGCAAGGGCGAGGGTGAGGCGATTCTGTTCGCCCGCAGCGCGACCGTTGGCGGCCAACAGTTCCCTGTGCACTGGGGCGGCGACAATTCTGCGTCCTATGTGTCCATGGCGGAAACGCTTCGCGCCGGTCTTTCCATGAGCCACAGCGGCTTCGGCTTCTGGAGCCATGATATTTCCGGCTTCGAATCAACTGCACCGGCGGATGTCTACAAGCGCTGGGTGCAGTTCGGTCTGCTGTCCTCGCACAGCCGTCTGCACGGCTCGAGCAGCTACCGTGTACCGTGGCTCTTTGATGAGGAGAGCGTCGATGTCTGCCGCAGGTTCACCAAGCTCAAGTGCCGTCTGATGCCCTATCTGTACGGTAAGGCAGTCGAGGCCCATGTGGACGGTGTGCCGATGATGCGCCCGATGCTTCTGGAATTCCCCGATGACCCTGCCTGCGATATGCTTGACCGGCAGTATATGCTGGGCGACAGCCTGCTTGTTGCGCCGATTTTCCGCAAGGACGGCGAGGTGCAGTACTACCTGCCGGAAGGCATCTGGACGTCCCTGCTTGATGATACCAAGGTCGAAGGCGGTCGCTGGCAGACGGAGATTCATGACTTCATGTCCCTGCCGTTGATGGTTCGCCCGGGCACGGTGCTGCCCATCGGCGCCTGCGACAGCCGTCCGGATTACGACTATCTCGATGGGCTGGAGCTGCATGTCTATCAGCTCGAGGACGGCGAAAGTGCAACGGTGGAAATCCCGGACACCAGGGGCAACACTGCCGCGACGTTCACCGTCACAATGAAGGATGGTCAGGCGGTTGTCGAAACCGACTCTGCGAAGCCGTACACGGTCGTTGTGCATAAGTAAAATCGCATCAGAAAAGGCGCTTTGTCCCATAACGAGGTCATCGCCGAGGGCAAAGTCGGCGTCAAGGCGAGAGCTATGGTGATTGCAAGCTCTATCAGGCGTGCCGTGGAATGCTATGATGCAACAGTCTGGCGAAAGAGCGTCACAGCCCGTTTCAGGCCATTGCTGCACCGTTCATTTACGCCAGGATCGTGGCAAGGAGTTCGCCAATCATCCGCAAATCTCCGCTGCGTTGGACAATATGCCTTTCTATTTTTCAAAGCCTCATGCACCATGGGAGCGTGAAACCAACGAGAACACAAACGGTTTGATTCGTGAGTACTGTCCCAAGTCATATGATACGATGCTGCACTTGACTTGACAATTCAAGCCTATGAAACCAGGGCGTTGAGCATTCCATTGTTTTTATCGATTGTCGTTTCTGTTTTCGGTGGGATCGTGATTTATATAGGGATTAACTGGTGCATGAGGAATGAAACTTTGATGCATACGATTGAGCAAACAAAGAAAAAATCGTGGCAAAACGAAGCTTTGGACCGTTCCCCGTCCGACGGACGGGGAACGGTCCATGAAGACCCAGGCAATTTGAAAAGGAGGTCATCACCCTTGAATATTCCGCTCAAGCAAAGACTCAGGATTGCCCTTATTGGAGATGCGGAGAAAAGAACACAATACATTGTTCGCCATCATATCTTTGCGGAGGTGGGCGAAAACTTCTTCTTTCAGCCTCGTGTCGTTCCCATTAACGCCAAGCACATCAAGATTCACAACAATGTTGCCGTGGCAACAAATGTTACTTTTTGCAACCATGATGTGATTCATAAAGTGTTCAATAATATGGATCCATCCAGGCAGTGCAAAAAGTACTATGGGTGCATTGAAATTATGGATAATGTTTTTATCGGTGCAAATTCAACCATCATGTACGATGTAAAAATTGGTCCCAATGCCATTGTTGCAGCTGGCAGCGTTGTAACCAAAGATGTTCCGCCCGGAACG
>CAVIHU010000063.1:0-6668 GCA_963642705.1 Bacteroidaceae bacterium | reverse complement strand
CCCGTCTACCGCGCCGCCCGGCACAGTACGCCCCGGCGAAAGCCCGCCCCGCGCCGCCGCGTTCTGCTGTGCCCCCAAGGGGGACTCAAATCCTTGGGCTGTGACCGCTGGAGACCGCGGCCCCCTCTCGCGTGAATTTTCGCAAAATTCCGGGGTGGGGGTATCCGCGCCCAAAACAAAAAAAGACCGCCCCGAAGGACGGTCTCTGACAATACTCAAAATCTATTCCCTTAAATTATGCCATAAAATAAGGGAATCACCAGCTAAGTAAGGGAAAGATCCCTGCTTGTTCTGTTCACAATTACAGAAACGATGCTGCCAAAGGAGAATACATGAACACAGATATGAAGCTGCAAAAGGTGCCGGTCGAAAAGCTGAAACCGGCAAAGTACAACCCGCGCAAAGACCTGAAGCCGGGCGACCCAGCCTACGAGAAGATCAAGCGCAGCATGACTACCTACGGTTATGTCGACCCTGTAATCTGGAATGAAGTCACCGGCAATATTGTGGGCGGTCACCAGCGGTATAAGGTGCTGGTCGCGGAGGGCGTAAAGGAAATCGACTGTGTGGTGGTTCATATCGAAAACCCGCAGGACGAGAAGGCGCTGAACATTGCCCTCAACAAAGCGGTCGGCGAATGGGAACCCAAGGCGCTGGCAGACCTGCTTTCCGACCTTCAGCTTTCCGGGTATGATCTGGGCGCGACCGGCTTTGACGCTGCCGAGGTGGACGACCTGTTCTCCAAGGTCCATGACAAGGATGTGAAGGACGATAACTGCGACATTGACGCGGACGAGCTGCAGCCCTTCGTACAGGAGGGCGACGTCTGGACGCTGGGCCGCCATCGCATGGTGTGCGGCGACTCCACACTGCCGGAAAACCTCGCCCTTCTCATGAACGGGAACAAAGCCAACTTGGTTGTTACCGACCCGCCGTATAACGTGTCCATCGTTGGCCGTACCAAAGATGCGCTCACCATCCAGAACGACGATATGGAGGATGGGAAGTTCTACGACTTCCTTCTATCGGCGTTTCGTGCCATCGTGCCGCATCTGGCCGAAGGCGCGTCCGCCTATATCTTCCACGCTGACACCGAAGGGCTGAACTTCCGCAGGGCGTTCAAGGAAGCGGGCTTCCATATCTCCGGCGTGTGCATCTGGGTGAAGAACACCATGGTGCTGGGGCGCAGCCCTTATCAATGGCAGCATGAGCCGGTGCTGTACGGCTGGCTGCCCAACGGCAAGCACAAATGGTTCTCCGACCGCAAGCAGACCACCGTCTGGAAATATGACCGACCCACCCAGAGCAAGCTGCACCCGACCATGAAGCCGCTGCCGCTTCTGGCGTATCCCATTAAGAACAGTTCCGCACCCAATGCTATCGTGCTGGATACCTTCGGCGGTTCGGGCAGTACCCTCATGGCCTGTGAGCAGACAGACCGCATCTGCTATACCATGGAGCTTGACCCACGCTACGCTACCGTCATTGTGGAGCGGTTCCGCTCGGCCTGCCCGAACGCCAAAATCAGCGTCCAGCGTGGAGACAAGACACTTACTATGGACGAAGTGCTTTCGTAGAAGGCAATGAATTTCGTAAAATAGTTCTTAAAATATTGCACATCGGTCGAATATAGGGTATAATTAAAGCGGAAAGGAGCTGAGTGCAATGGCAGTTATCAATCCTGTTTCTGATCTGCGCAACTACAATACTGTGCTGGAGCAGGTTTCTGCTGGTTCTCCTGTATATTTGACCGTCAACGGACGCGGCAAGTATACCATTCGAGATATTGCTGATGACGAGGAATTTGAAAAGACGAAAGCCATGCTTCGCCTGATGTGCGAGCTCAACGAAGGGCGGCGTTCGGGAGAGGAAGAAGGCTGGGTTACTGAAGCGGATGTTCGTGCCCGCTTTCAATCCAAATCCAGATGAGCTATCAAATCAGCTATTCGCCCATAGCCATACGCGATCTTGATCGTGTGTGGGCTGAGGTTTTTGAAGCCTCCAAGGAACCTGAAATTGCAACACGCTATGTCAATGATCTGATGGACTGTGTTGCTGAAAAGCGGGAATTTCCCAAGTCCGGAGCGCCGCTGTATTACGAAGGTAGTTTTACCGGCTATTATTTTGTCGTGTTCAAAGCATACATGGCGTTTTACCGTGTTCGGGATGACAGCATATTCGTAGACCGTGTGGTGTTCGGGAAAAGCGACTATATGAGGACAATTTTCAGAAATAGAAACCAATAATCAACTGCGTTTGCGCACCTGCCAACGAGCGGGTGCTTCTTTTATGCCCATTTTGATAGATTGGAGGTGACCAGCATGGCGACCAGAGGCCGAAAGCCCAAGCCCACGGCGCTCAAAATTCTTGAGGGCAATCCGGGCAAGCGACCGCTCAACGAAAATGAGCCGATCCCGCCCAAAGCCAGCATCAAGTGCCCGGCCTGGCTGCTGCCGGAAGCAAAGAAGGAATGGAAGCGGCTGGCTCCCTCTCTCGAAGCCATGGGCGTGCTCACCATGGCCGACCTGACAGCCTTCGAGGGATACTGTCAGGCATACGCCAGATGGAAGGAAGCCGAGGAGTTCATCACCCAACACGGCTCCATCTTCCAAACACCATCCGGCTATGTGCAGCAGGTTCCGCAGGTGTCTATTGCCCAGCAGAACCTGAAGATCATGCAGTCGTTCTGCTCCGAGTTTGGCCTGACTCCCGCGACCCGTGCCCGCATCATTGCGGCGGGCGGCGGCTCGGATGATACCTTCTCCGAAGACCCCATGGAGAAGCTGCTGAAGGGCGGGTGGAACGGCGATGTTTGACGAGCGAAAAGCTCGGCGCGTGACCGGCTTCATTGAATGCCTGAGACATACGAAAGGCGAGTTTCACGGGAAGCCCTTCAAGCTGCTGCCATGGCAGGAGAAGATCATTCGGGACGTGTTCGGTACAGTTCGAGATGACGATCCCACTATGCGCCAGTACACTACGGCCTATATTGAAATCCCGAAAAAGCAGGGCAAGAGCGAACTGGGCGCAGCCATCGCACTCAATATGCTGGCCAACGACGATGAATGGAAGGCTGAGGTGTACTCCTGCGCCAGCGACCGCCAGCAGGCAGCTATCGTTTTTGACGTGGCTGTCGACATGGTCAAGCAGTCCCCGGCGCTGAGCAAGCGCATCAAGATCATTCCGTCCATGAAACGGATGGTCTATCAACCCACCGGCAGCATCTATCAGGTGCTGTCCTCGGAAGTCGCAACCAAGCATGGTTTGAACGTCAGCGCCTGCATCTTTGATGAGCTTCACACCCAGCCCACCAGAGCCCTTTATGACGTTATGACCCAAGGCTCAGGTGACGCAAGAAAGCAGCCCTTATGGTTTTTCCTTACGACCGCAGGCACCGACCGCAACAGCATCTGTTGGGAGGTACACCAGAAAGCGCTGGATGTGCTGGAAGGGCGAAAGGTCGATCCTCGCTTTTATCCGGTTATTTTCGGCCTTCCGGATGACGCGGATTGGACGAGCGAAGACAACTGGTACAAGGCCAACCCCTCTCTGGGGCACACCATCACCATCGATAAAGTGCGGGATGCGTTCCATAAGGCACAGGAAACGCCTGCGGATGAGAACCAGTTTCGTCAGCTTCGCCTGAACCAGTGGGTAAAGCAAAGCATTCGCTGGATGCCTATGGACGAGTGGGATGAATGCGGCGGCGTGGTTGACCCATACCAGCTGGAAGGCCGCGCCTGCTATGCCGGGCTTGACCTGTCCAGCACCTCCGACCTGACAGCGCTTGTGCTGGTATTCCCGCCCAGCGATGAGGATGAGCCGTATATGGTCATGCCATTCTTCTGGCTGCCAGAGGAGACCTTGTCCTTGCGCGTTCGGCGCGACCATGTACCGTATGACCAGTGGGCAAAGCGTGGTTTCATCCACACCACCGAGGGCAATGTCGTCCACTACGGGTATATCGAGCAGTTCATTTGTCAGCTGGGTGAGCGGTATAACATCCGGGAAATCGCTCATGACAGATGGAACGCCACCATGATGGTACAGACGCTTGAGGACGATGGCTTCACGATGGTGCCCTTCGGTCAGGGATTTAAGGATATGTCGCCGCCGACGAAAGAACTGATGCGCCTCGTTCTGGAGCACAAGTTGTGCCATGGCGGGCATCCTGTGCTGCGCTGGAATATGGACAATGCCTATGTGCGCACCGACCCGGCTGGCAACCTGAAGCTGGACAAGGAAAAATCCACTGAAAAGGTGGACGGCGCGGTAGCACTGGTCATGGCGCTGGATCGGGCGATGAAAAACCTGAACGGCGGCGATTCCATCTACAACCATCGTGGGTTTATCGTATTGTGAGGTACAAAATGCCAAGAAAACCCAAACGGCCTTGCCGGTATCCGGGCTGTCCGAATCTGTCAGACGGAGTGTACTGCGAGGTGCATCGTGCCCTGTTTGGACGGGAGAACGCTGCCAGCCGGGGATATGGCAGCCAGTGGCGCACCGCCCGCGCACGGTTTCTCCGCAGCCATCCGCTGTGCGCGGAGTGCATGAAACAGGGAAAGTTCACGCCCGCCACTGTGGTTGACCATGTTATCCCGCACCGGGGCGATAAGAAGCTGTTCTGGGATGAAAGCAACTGGCAGCCCCTCTGTGAAAGCTGCCACAATCATAAGACCGGGCACGGGCTTTAACAGAACTGGTCTTGCTAAGTTAGCGTAATTATGCTAAAATATCAGCAAGGATTATGAGAGGAGCTGATCATATGTCGCAAATCAGACCTGTTTCCGATCTGAGAAATAACTTCGCAGACATTTCGCATACTGTTCACGAGACCAGAGAGCCTGTGATTCTGACCAAGAACGGCTATGGAGACATGGTGGTCATGTCCTATGACGAGTACCAGAAAATCCAGTATGAGATGGGTGTCATGCGCGAGCTTCAGGCTGCCGAACTGGAGTCCGAAACCACCACCGAGCGCTATGCGCATGAGGACGTAATGAACGACCTCAGGGCGCGGATTGGCAAGGTGAAGCCGAATCATGTATAAGGTTGTCTATCTTCCTACAGCGCGTCGACAGCTTGAGGAAGCCGTCGTCTATATCGCTGAGGAATTGTGTGCGCCGGATGCAGCTGCGTCACTGTTGGATGCAATCGACGAAGCGGTAAAATCCCTCACGGAAATGCCTTATCGTTACGCCATCTATCCCACATTGTATGCGGTAAAACGGGAGGTACGGTTTGTCCCTGTCAAGAACTACAACATTCACTATGTTGTCAATGAGGAAAATAAGACAGTAGAAATCTGGCGCGTTCTTCATCAGCGTAAGAGGCAGCGCCGCGTATAATCAACAGAGTCAACAGAATGAAGCATCTCAGCAATGAGGTGCTTTTTTCATGCCCTTTTGAGGAGGTAGTTGTGAAAAATCCATTTTCATATCTGTTCCGGGCGCGAGACAAGCCCCAGAACTCTGTGTCCGCCGCACCCAGCTTTTACTTTGGCATGAGCGGCTCCGGCAAGTCGGTCAGTCCCACCTCGGCCATTCAGGTTTCTGCCGTTTACGCCTGCGTGCGCGTGATCGCCGAAACCATCGCCAGCCTGCCCTTTCATGTGTACGAAGCCACAGACGAAGGCAGCCGGAAGGCCGTGGAGCATCCGCTATATCGTCTGCTCCATGATGAGCCTAACTTGGAAATGACCTCGTTCATCTGGCGGGAAACCATGCTTACACACCTGCTGCTCTACGGAAACAGCTACTGCCAGATCATCCGCACAGGCCGTTCCAAGATCGACAGCCTGTACCCGCTACTGCCGGATCACATGGAGGTGGACAGGGACAGCAAGGGCAATCTGACCTATACCTACACTACCAGCGACGGTAAGACCTGGGCGCTTGACCCTACCGAAGTGCTGCATGTGCCCGGCCTCGGCTTTGACGGTATTGTCGGGTACAGTCCCATTGCGCTGGAAAAGAGCGCCATCGGCCTTGGCATCGCCGCCGAGGAGTACGGCAGTAAGTTCTTCTCCAACGGTGCCCGGCCATCGGGTATTCTGACACACCCGAACACAGTCAAAGACCCTGCAGCGCTGCGAGCCAGCTGGAACGCTGCCTATGGCGGATCCGGCAACGCCAGCCGTGTGGCTGTGCTGGAAGAGGGCATGTCCTTCGTTCCGCTGAGTCTGCCCAACAACGAGGCGCAGTTCCTTGAAACCCGCAAGTTTCAGGTATCGGAAATTTGCCGCATTTTTCGTGTACCGCCACACATGATCGGCGATCTGGACAGGGCGACCTTCTCCAATATCGAGTCGCAGAACATCTCCTTTGCCGTCCATACCATTCGGCCATGGCTGGTAAGAATTGAACAGGCCATCAATCGTGCCCTTTTCCCGGATAACGAAAAAGGCCGGTATTATGTGCAATTCAATCTGGACGGCCTCATGCGGGGCGACTACAAATCCCGCATGGAAGGCTATGCCATCGCCCGGCAGAACGGCTGGATGTCTACCAACGACATCCGGGAATTGGAGAATCTGAACCCCGTTTCCGAGGAGGAAGGCGGCAACGCCTATCTGGTCAACGGCAACATGATCCCCATCAGTCTTGCAGGACTGGGCGTGCTCATGGGGCTTGCCGTTCAGAGTAATCAGGAAAGCGGTCAAGATA
>CAVIHU010000062.1:0-6714 GCA_963642705.1 Bacteroidaceae bacterium | reverse complement strand
ACGCCAATCCTGTGGAGTTTGGGCACGGCGGGCCTGCTCCGGCTCCCGCGCATCCTTTTGTGCGGCCTGCCTTCGACACTCGGGCTGAAGAAGCCTTTTCCGAAATCAAGCGCGTCCTGCGGGACGAGCTCAAAAACAGATGAACTGGAGGGAATGAATTATGGCTACTCCTACCGCTTCTCCGACCGTATCTTCCACGGTCGGCCTGAAAAACATGGTGATCGCCCCGCTGACGGTCGACACCGAGGAAACCCTGACCTATGGCGATCTGCAGCTGGTGGCTGGCGCGATTGAAGCCAGCATCGCCCCTGAGAACGCCGATCCGGACGTGCAGTACGCGGATGACGTGGAGTTCGACGTCCTGTATCCTGACCCGGAACTGACCTTCACCACGAAGATGGCGGACATCCCGCTCTCCATCCAGGAGATGATCTTCGGCAACAAGATCGACGATAACGGTGTGCTCATCCGCTCTTCCACCGACAAGCCGCCCTATTTCGCCGTGGGCTTCAAGAGTGAGAAGTCCAACCACAAGTACCGCTATGTGTGGCTGTACAAGGTGCGGGCCAAGCCCCTCACCGAGAACTACGCCACCAAGGAAGGCACCGCCATCACCCGCCAGACCGGGGACGTGGAGTGGACGGCCATCAAGCGCACCCATGACAACCGCTACCAGGCGGTGGCCGATGAGGGCGAGAACGGCTTTACGGCTGAGAAGGGCGAAACCTTCCTGCAGTCCGTGTACACCCCTGTGGTGACGCCGACCCCGTAATCAATTACCCGCTGCCGCATGGTCATCGTGCTGTGCGGCAGCTACTTTCTGAGTTTTGGAGGGAATGAATATGATCACCTGTACGCTCGGTGAAAAGAAATATACCGTTGACTTCATCTCCGGCAGGGCACTGCGGGAAATGGAGCCTGCTTCCCGCATGTATGGCAGGCTGGTACGCCTGTCCCAGGACGCGACGGAGGGCAAGGATGTCTCTCAGGAACAGCTGACTGTGACGGACGCGCTGGACACCATGGTGAAGTGGTTCTGCATCCTGTTTAACAACCAGTTCACCCCAGATGAAATGTACGACAACTATCCTGCCGACCGCCTGATGCACGACATCGCGCTGGCGCTGATGGCCGTGCAGACCCAGACCACGGAGGTGCTGGACTCTTTCCCTACGATTTCGGTGGTGCAGGAAGCGGAGCAGATTCTGGCGGAGGCGGAGAATCCGGAAGTGACGATTCCGCAGGAAGCCTGACGCTGCCGGAATATGTGTACGCCACCTACAACGAACTGATGAAGAACGGCTGGCGCATGAAGGAAATTGACGAGATGGACATGCTGAGCTTTCTTCGTCTGCGGGCATGGGATGCCCAGCGGGAGGCAGAGAAGAAAAAACCAAAGCATGCTTACATAGATGAAGTCTGGGGCTCAGTAAAGCCCTGACGGGAGGTGAAACCTATGGCCGAAACCCTGCGCGAACTGGTGGTCGCGCTGTCGCTGGACTCCAGCAATTTCTCGCGCAATATGCGCACCATCAATCAGCAGATCAAGGAAGCCGAGTCCACCTTCCGTCTGGCCGGGGCTGGCGTTGAAAACTATGAAAAGACCATCGCCGGGACAGAATCCAAGCTGTCCATGCTGGACCAGAAGCTCAAAGCGCAGCAGCGGGCTGTGGAGCAGTACAGCCGGGCGCTGGTTGCGGCGAACGATAAGCTTAAGGAAAACTACAACCGCCATCAGGATTACACCCAGCGGCTGGAGCAGGCTAAAGCCCGGCAGGAAGACCTGCGCTTTGAAGTGGAAGCGGCCACTGTCGCCTATGAGGGCTATCGGGATTCCCTTGGTGAGACCGACTCCGCCACCATCGCTGCCAAGCAGAATCTGGAAGCCTACCAGCAGGAATATGCCGACGCGACCGCCGAGGTCACCAAGCTGGAAGGCCAGGTCAAGGCTCTGCAGAAAACCATGCAGAACAGCGCGGACGCTGTCAGCAAGGCACAGACCGACCTGAACAACGCCAAGGCATCCGCCCGGGAAACGGAAGCGGAGATCCGCAGGCTGACGGAGCAGCTATACCGGATGCAGTCCGCATGGACGCAGGCTGGCGAATCCCTGACTGCGATCTCCAAGAAGTGCGAGACGATCTCCAAGGCCATGACCAAGGCCGGGAAAAGTCTCACCACTCACATCACCACGCCCATCACAGCGCTGGGCACGGCTGCGGTCAAGGCCAGCATTGACTATGAATATGCCTTCGCAGACGTCCGGAAAACCGTGGACGCCACCGAAGAGGAATACGACCGTCTGTCCCAGTCCGTCAAACAGATGAGCACGGAAGTGGCCGCTTCCGCAGAGGATATCGCGGAGGTCATGTCCATCGCCGGACAGCTGGGCATTGAAAACGAGCATCTGGCTGAGTTCACCCGTACCATGATCGACCTGGGCAACAGCACCAACATGGTTGCTGCAGATGCCGCCAGTGAAGCGGCTCGGTTTGCCAACATCATGGGCATGAGCCAGAACGAGTTCCAGAATCTCGGTTCCACGCTGGTCGACCTGGGCAACAACTACGCCACCACCGAATCGGAGATTATGGCCATGTCCCTGCGTCTGGCTGGCGCGGGCAAGCAGGTCGGACTCTCGGAATCCCAGATTCTGGGCTTTGCCGCAGCGCTGTCCTCTGTCGGTATCGAGTCCCAGATGGGCGGTTCCGCGTTCAGCAAGACCCTGATCAAAATGGAGGTTGCCGCCGCGACAGGCGGTGACGCACTGGAGGACTTTGCCCGTGTCTCCGGAATGAGCGCTTCCCAGTTCAAAGAACTCTGGGAGCGGGACGCCGCCGGAGCCTTTCAGGCGTTTATCGTGGGCCTGTCCAAAATGGATGAGCAGGGTGTCAGCGCCATCAAGACCTTGGACGACATCGGGATCGCGGAGATCCGACTCAGAGACACACTGCTCCGCGCCACCAACGCCACGGAGCTCTTCAGCAAAACACAGGATACCGCCAACAAGGCATGGGCGGAGAACAACGCCCTGACCAATGAAGCGAACAAGCGGTACGCCACTACGAAATCCCGTCTGACCAACCTGAAGAATACGGCGCTCATGTTTGCCCGGCAGATCGGCGACGACCTGAATCCCACCATCCAGCAGATTATCGACAAGGCCAACGACCTGCTGCAGAAGTTTCTGTCGCTTGACAAGAGCCAGCGGGAATCCATCGTGAAATGGGCCGCATTTGCCGCTGCTGTCGGCCCCGTCGTGCTGGTTTTGGGCAAGGTCGTAGGCGCGGTGGGTACTGTCACAGGCGCTCTGGGGAAAGCCTTCACGGCGTTGGGCGGTTTCTCCGCCAAGGTCAGCATGGCGGGCGGCGGTTTGGGCGGGTTGGTGAAAACCCTGGCCTCCTCCAAGCTGGCCATGGTGGCCCTGTCCGCCGCGCTGGTGTATGGGGCCATCAAGCTGGTGGACTATGCGTCCGGAGCGAAAGCCGCCCGTGAAGCCCTGGAGGGCATGGCCAAGACTGCGAAGGAATGGAAAGAGACCGCCGCCGAAACCTTCTACGGCAATTCTCAGGGCTTGTCCTTTTTCGGCATGAGCAGGGATGACTTCACCCGCGAGGTGGCCAGCAGCCGCGACTGGATGAACGGCCTGCTTTCTGTCTGGTCGGACGGCAAGAAGGAAACCAATGAAATCGTCAGCGAGTGGACGGATTCCTTCAAGAGCCTGACCGCATCCACCAGAGATGAGCTTACCTCCCTCAAGGAGAGCGCGGATAAGGCCGGGTACACCTCTGTGTCCGAGCAGCTGCAGGGCGATATGGACACGCTGGATGCCATGGACAAGGAGATCGCCAAGCTCCTGAAGAAGCGCCAGAATAAAATGCTGACGGAGAAGGACAAAATCCGCCTGCAGGAGCTCATCGATACCCGTGAAGCCATTGAGGTGAAATACCACCTCTCCGCCGCCGATACGGACGGTTTCGATACCATCCGCAATAAGGTGGAAGCGGAAGTAGCCCGTGCGGAAGCCCGTGGGCAGGAGGTCAGCGCCAGCGTGTACGAAAACGCCATGGTGGCCGCCGCCGAGGGCATGGCCGCTGTCAATTCCTCCCTGGATGCGCAGTACGACAAGGAATACGCCCTCATTCAGCTGATCGAGGACAGTACAGAGCGCCAGCAGGCCATGGACGCGCTGAATGCCAAATATAATGAAGACAGGCGCTCCGCCGCGTTGGAATACGCATCCCTCATGGCCGATGTGGTCATGCCCGTGTGGCAGCAGGAGGACATTCAGACCGCCAAGACCCAGGTCGGCGACCTGATGCAGCTGCTCCGGCAGTACAGCGCCACACCGTGCATTTGCAGAACGGACGGGCGGTATACAGAGCAGATGTCGGTCAAGTCGTGTATCAGGAGCACCGAAAAGGCAGTGGACGGCCATGCAATTTCTACAGCTTCTGTCCTTTCTGAAGCAGGTGGAGCAGAGTTGCTTAAGAGGGAAAATGTCACTGGATAGCTTTTTCGGCAGGGCTTTGGTAGACAAAACATTCAGCCGAGAGGAAATGGTTTGCACCAAGACCTTGTACAGCTATATCGACAAGGGAATGCTCCGCATGAAGAACCTTGATTTGCCGGAAAAGGTGGCACGCAACACGAAGGAAGAGCGTGTGCGCACCAACAAGCGAGGGTTGGGGGATAGCATCGAGCATCGCCCGAAAAGTGTTGATGACCATCTGGAATTTGGTCATTGGGAAGCTGATACTGTCGTTGGCAGTAAAGCCGAAAAAGAGCCGTGCGTCGCAACGCTGGTGGAACGCAAAACTCGAGAATGTATCTGGGTCAAGGCAGAAAACCACAGACAATGGATCGGAGTTCGCAAAACTAACGGAGCTTAAAAAGTACGCTACGAAGGTCTATTTTACGCATCCCTATTCTTCATGGAAGAAAGGCACAAACGAATGCCACAACCGCCTGCTTCGCAGGTTCATCCCGAAAGGGAAAAGCATGGCGCAGTATTCATCCGATGATATTGCCTACATGGCAGATTGGGTAAATTCACTGCCGAGGAAGATTTTGCACTACCGCACGCCGGAAGAACTCTTTGATGATGAGTTGGATCTCATCTATGCCTGCTAATTCATCGCGCACTTTGTTTTCCTCGTTCGGGGCTCCGCCCCTCACTTCGAAAAACAAAGCATCACCTGCGTTCCTGCTACTGGTTTGGACTATTGCAACTTGTTATTGCAATTTGCGGAAAAATATCTTTGAAAAACCTTTTTGAAAAATTGGCTCACTGCTTTCTCCCTCCAGTTCTGCCTCCTGTTTGATTTTATTTTGCAACAAGAAGGTGAAACCAAAGTAAAAAGGGCAGGAGCCTTACGGAAACGGCTCCTGCCCACTGTAGATTTTTTATTTAGCAGACAGAGGACTGTCGGACAGCGCCCAGCCTTCCACGACGCGGACTCCGGTGGGTTCGGGATTCTCCTTGAATTTCACGAACTCCATCGTGTTCTGCAGGATCTCCTCGCCGGTATCCAGATTTTTGATCTTCACCGTGTAACGGATAGCGCACCAGTTGTCCCGGATGATCATATTGTCAAACTGGCCCAGTTCCATGGTGTAGTGCTGGAACAGCTGGCCCATCATGCCCTTGTACTGCTCCAGGGTCAGGCGCTTGCCGTAGACATTGTAGTAGGCGTCGGGCTCATAGAGGGTATTGCACCACTCCAGCCAACCGTCATAGCCTCCGTTCCAGTTGTTGAAGCCGTTGAAAAGCCGGTCCTTGATCTTCTTCTCAATCTCCTTTTCGATAGGGGTAGGGTTTTTAATTTCAGTGACTGCCATAGTTGGTTCCTCCTTAAAATTAATCATATATTCAGCATCCTCACGGAGCTGTTTACCAAATTGACGGGCTCCTTCCATACCGGCCCGGTTCAGTTCTCTTGCAAACTGAATATTTTCCTTGTTGATTTCATGGGCGATCCTGGCCCCTTCTTTCATATCCTCAAAAGAGGATTTTAAGAAATCTTTCATTTCCGACATCCGATAACCTCCTGTTCCTCAAAGCCCACGGGGGTCGATTCCCGCCTGCTACAATTTTTTCGCCACAGCCGTCATATAGGCTTCTGGTCCATCCTGGAACGGCCCATGTACGCCGATGGCGGCGTCCAGGAAATCGTTGTATTCCGGGCTTACATGGGTTTCCCAGCGGGTGATTTCGCCTGCCTCGTTGGTTTCCACAAAGCCATAGGCGTAGAAATCCCACAGCTTTCCGTTTTGGTCGTGGCCGCCGAAATGGGTCTGCATAACAAAACCGATGTCGGAAGACCAGCACTTAAATTCCAGCGGGCCCCAATCCGGGAAAGTGATGCAGTAGGTATTCGCTTCCATCGTGGCGCTTTTACGGACCGACATGGGATATTCGCTCAGGTCAATCAGGTTATCCCCAAAGTAGGGCGACCAGTACTTGGCGTGGGGGGCGAATTTCCATTCCGTATAAGTTGCGCCTTCCTCGACGGTGTGATCCTGATAGGCTGCATGATAGCTTTCTGCCATGCGGCGGTGATGTTCCAAACGTTCTGTCAATGTCATTTCATAACGCTCCTTTCGTATCGTTACGTCTGTATTGTAGAGGCTAAAGGTTGAAGCAAAGTAAAAAACAGTGGCAATACAGAAAAAGTCTCGCCACTCTTACACATGGCGAGACTTTGCTAATGC
>CAVIHU010000061.1:0-7324 GCA_963642705.1 Bacteroidaceae bacterium | reverse complement strand
ACTTAAAATGTTCTCTCTGGTATTGTCTGCCTTAACGGACATTTCAGCACTCCTTCCCATTAGAATATAACACTGCTATATAGCACTGCTATATTCTATAGCGTAAACATTGGTTTGTCAAGCAGGCAACAGCATTTCTTTCTGTTTTTTGTCCGGCTCATGTACATGCGGAATCTGCGCCGCAGCCATTCATCCCATGTCTTCATCGTCCGTTTCATGTCGGCTACATGGAAGTACCTTACCATCTTTACTCCTCTGCCGCCCATCTCCTTTTGGTGTTTCTAATTCCGGATTATCTGACAACGCATTTTATTTCCCCAAGTGATAGACAATTAACAATGAAAACAGTAAAATTAAAAGGGTATGCGTTTCCAGTCTGACTGCAGCAGGAGGACAAACAGATGATGTCAACCATCCCACTTATGATCATGCTCATCGGAAACGATGATGAACGTTCGCTAGTGACGGAGATTTATCTGAAATACAGAAAACTGATGTTCGCAATTGCCGTGAAGATTGTGCAGGATCCTCATGTCGCTGAGGATATGGTCATGGCCGCGATTGCTGAGATGATCGACAATATTGAGATTTTGCGAGAGATTTCGTGTTTCAGAATGAGGTCCTATGTCGCTACTATTATACGGAACGATTCCATCGACTATGTTCGCAAACGGAATCGCCACAACCGGCATTCATTCCTTCCAACGGACGAAGCATTTTTTGACAACGTTGCGTCTGAAAGTGAGGTGGATGACACGATTCTTCAGAATGCCGAAATGGATGTTTTGCGTGAGGCCCTGTCACGGCTGCCGGAAAATGAACGTCTGCTGCTTACGATGAAGTATGCAGACGAAAGTTCCGACAAAGAAATCGCTGCAATTCTTCATATCGGTCAGGATAGTGTTCGCATGTACCTGAGCAGAGCTCGAAAGCATCTGCTGGCGTTATTCAAGGAGGTGGAAGAACATGGCTAATTCCCATCGTGTTCCGAAAGATATAGAAGCGCTTCGGGGCGACTTATCGTCCCTGAAGCTGAAAATCGTGCTGCTGGAAAAGCAGGAGGCTGAGTTGGAACGCATAGAGCAGGAAAGCGATGCAGACGAAGCCTTGCAGGACCTTGTAAAAAGCAGCGAACAAAAAATGCTTCGATATATCGATCGAAGCTGCCGCAAAGATGAAATCAAGCGCTTGGTTTTCAGGACATTCCCGCAGGTCGCAAAAGTGGCCGCCTGTCTGTTGCTCGTCTGTTATTTAGGGCTGACTGCCGCAGTTGCCACAGATTCTACGGTGCGAATCAGACTAATGCAGTTCATGATGAACATCGAAGAGCGCTACACGTCCTTCGGGTTTGAAGACTCGGGTGAAATTATGAACGTCCCTGCTGACTGGGAAGGCTACTATTACCCCGCGTATATTCCAGACGGTATGGTGCTGACCGATGTAGTAACCCCAGAAACCGTACTGTATACACACCCTGATGGCAGAGATTTATGGTTTGATGATATGAGCGACGGCACAGGCGGAGCACTGGATACTGAAAATGCTACGATTGACTATATCACAATCAATGGACACCTCGCAATGATCAGTGAGAAAGGGCCATGGACGGCAATTCTGTGGAACATCGACAATCGCATTCTTATGATTGACTACACTGGATCGCGCGATGAAGCTATAAGAATAGCCGAAAGTGTGCGAATGATTAAATGATTAAATAGGTATCCTCCTTTAAGCCCCAAAAATTCGCAAAAAATTTTAATTATGCTGTTTCACTTCCGTCGGATGCATCGCTATATAGGGTGAAGGGGTCATAAAGACGCCAAAATGAGGAGGGTTATCATGCGTAAGGCGATTTCAAGGTCAGTCACTCTTTTCCTTCTGTTTGCTGTGATGGTGGCGTGGTGTTCATCAGGGTACGCGATTTCGGAGGGCAATTCGGTTCAGCCCCTGTATGATCTTACCCATGCATACAAAGCAACGGTTACGATTTCAGAGGACGGCACGGCGCAATGCTTTGGGCGCATCACAGCAACGAACAGGACAGATAGCATTAGTATCACCCTGACGCTATATCGAAAAGTCGGCAATTCATGGTTTTTCGTTAAAAGTTGGTCGGAAAGTGACCGTCTCTACTATGCTTCTGTCAATGAATCCTACAAGGTCTCATCAGGTACTTACAAGGTTCAATTGAGTGGAACCATTGTCGCCGCAGACGGAACAACAGAAACATTATCCGCTTGGTCTACTGAAGTGACGTATAATTAAGCTGTTCACATCGCGCCGGTTCCACGCTTCATTCCACTGCTTCATTTTGTAAGCTGGTGTCCGCACAGGGTGCCGCTTACTCCTTCATACTGTTTCCGGATAGCTCAGTTGAGTCCGGAAATGGTATCAATACACACTTGCACTGGGAGGTGATTGGCAAAATGCGCAGGAAGAAAACAAAGTCCTTGCTATAACGTGAGCCACGCTGTGGCTGCTATCCCGTCAAGATAGATATAGCAAGGACACGCTGATTATACTGCCAGATTTCTGATTTGTCTACCTACGTGAACGTGAAAGGAGCTATACCCATGAAAAAAAGTACTCGTTTCTTTGCCGTAATGCTGATGGCCCTGCTGTGCGTTTCTGCGGTTTCTGTTGCTTTCGCTTGTAATGGATACAGCAACCGCGTTTATTGGGCGAATGAGTCCAAGGTGTACGGGCGTATCGATGCTTGCAGCTGCACGCCAAGAAACAACCATCTGTATGTTTCTACGAAAGCAGAATATGAAAACTCTGCCGGCGCACTCGTATGGACTTACTGGACTGAATCCTACGGCAATAACGTTGCATTTAAATCTTCTACCACCAGTCCTGCCGGCCCCGTGAATAAGGGCATTGTGCACTTCCGGCATTACTGTATTCCCGGCAATTCCGCTTATGTATACTATGAGTTTCCTGTTTATCCGTAAAGCCTCGTAAAGAATCCGGGGTGTGCAGTTGACCCTGCTCACCCCTTTGAGGAGTGATTCAATGAAAACAATTCGGCTTCTGAAAAACAGCCTTTCGCATTTGTTCAGATGCGAAACAGCAGCTTCCATCATGATTCTTTGCAGTCTTTTCTTCGTTTACTTTTCACAATTTACATTTATCGGCGTGATGAATCAGCTGCGCCAATTACAGCAAGCCAGCAGCAGCTACACCAGCATCTGCATTACCCCTTCGGATTCGAGCATCGCTGCTGATACGCTTGCCTTTTTTGAATCCAGCCCCTTGGGGGAGATGCGCAACGCCTTCGTCATTGACCTTGACACCTCCGGAGAGCGTCCTCAAATGGTAGGCTGGAAGGGCACCGCCTTTACACGCTGGCATGCATTGGAAGCTGGAATGTCATTTTTTGACGAGCGTCAGGTGGAAAGCACTGAACATATCGCCATCATGGGCGTTACTTCACTGGGCGCACGACCCGGCGAACAAACGGTCAATGGGATTACCTATTCCATCATTGACCATGGCAGTCTTGACGTCAGCACGTTGCTTCGGCGTTTTCCGAATAAGTTTGATTATTATGTGAATGAATATGGAAGCGACGAGGAGCTTATTATTCCATACCGCACCTTTTTTGCAGACGGCTACGTTCCGGATGCGATTGTGCTGGACATGAAGGAAGCCCTTGACGGAAGCGATACCGCCATCATCGAGCGGATTGCCGCTTACTTTCCCAATTGCGATATTCATCTGGTGGGAAGCAGCGCGCAGACCAAGGCGCGGGCAAAAACATATGAGCAAATGCAGTCGTTGTTCCTTGGCGTTTCCCTCCTGTCTGCATTGAGCGTTTTCACCTTTTTCAACGGCTGGATTCGGCAGAATGCCCGGCAATACCAAATCTACCTGCTGTGCGGCGCGACGCGGACGAAAGTCTTCCTTCTGCTGCTGATGGAGTGGAGCGTTCTCACCGTTGCGGCCTGTGTCATGGCGTACCTCGCCCTGATGGCTGCGACACCCGTCCTGAACGGCATCAACGTTTCCGTCAGCATCCAATTCGGTCATTGCGCTGCGATTGCTGCGCTGGGTCTGCTGTTTTCCTATCTTTCTTCACTGCGAACGCTGTGGGCGGTTTGCAAGACCAGCTATCGTCAGGGAGGTTGATTGCATGAAACTGTTATACATGCTGAAAAAGCAGTATAGTCGATTCTACCTGCGAGAGATGGTTGTCGTTGCGCAGGTCGTGCTGATGGTTTTGCTGTTTACGCCCATCCTGTCAAAATTGGACAATCTGCTGTCCATTGATCAGCTGGCAACGAACCTTCATGGCTCGGTGTTCTTCTTTCAGGCTGATGACTATTACTATATGCCAGAATTTCTGGATCCCGAGGTGTACAGCGCCTTCTTTGATGAAATACGGGACTGCGACGCCGTTCAGGAAGTCGGCCAAACTGCAAGAGCCGGATGCACCATTGACGACGACGGTGTTGCTGTGTACTTCTATAATGATGCCTTGCGCAAACACCTTGGGCTGCCAATAGCTGATTCCACGCCGGAGGATGATGCGATTCCGGTGCTGATCAGCCACTCACTGGCGCAGAAATACCAAATTGGCGATCTCATCACCCCGTATAAGGGGAAAATATCTTTCATCGTTTCTTCGGAAGATCGGCCAGCTCAATTTCGAGTTGCAGGGGTACTAAAAAGCAATAATTATTATTACCGTTTGGTTGGTGGTGCTTCCTTTGTAACGCTGGAAAGTATCGGCTACAAGGACGAAGGATCGTGCATGATTGCCCTAAGTTCATTCGACATTGTACCCGTAGTGGATATAGCTCCTTCCACCCTTCTGTTCGTAGCAGCGGAAGATTCGGATACCTTGAACCAAATCAACGCTTCTATCGGCCATCTGGGGCACGCGGAAAGACTCTCGGTGATGCGGAAGAACTCGCTTGATACTATTCTTTCAAGCAATCCGCTTCCCTTCGTCACTGCCGCCTTGATGACATTGCTCTGTCTGGCCAGCGTTTGTTCCTATGCGTATGTGAGCGTCATCCGCATGCGAGAAAACTTTGCAATGTACTATATTTGCGGTCTGAGCCGGAAGAAGGCGCTGGGCATTATCATGCTTGCGATGCTGATGCTGCTGATTATCAGCCTTCTCATCTCTCTCATTTGTCTGCCGATTTCTGTTGAGGATACGCAATATAATGGTCTGCCTTATTCCATCAGCATTGTTGCTTTGCTGTTTGTGCTTGCATTTGCCGTTGTATTCATGCAGTACGGCAGCATCAACCCCATTAAGCTGATGCGGAAAGGCGATTAAGGAGGAGGTTTTCGGAATGTTGATTGAACTGAATCAAATTGATATGAAATACAATAAGGGGCAGGAAAATGAAGTTCATGCACTGAAACAAGTTTCATTCAGCGTCGAGCAAGGAGATTTTGTTGGTTTGGTTGGTGCATCCGGTTCAGGCAAAACGACGCTGCTGCAAATCATCGGCGGAATGCTCCGACCAACGGGCGGCACCTACTTCTTTGACGGCATGGATGTCAGCGCAATGAAGGATAGCCAGCTCTCCCGCTTCAGAAACCAGAAGGTTGGGTATGTTCTGCAAGATTATGGTCTGCTGCGTGACCGCAATGTCGTAGAAAACGTCTGCCTCCCCATGATGTTCTCGCATATGAAATGGCACGATATTGAAAGCAGAGCAATGAAACTGCTGACGGAACTGCACATCGATCATCTCAAAGCGCGCAGAGTCAATCAATTATCAGGCGGGCAAAGTCAGCTTGTGGCCGTGGCGCGGGCACTGGCCATGAACCCGCCCGTCATTCTTGCGGATGAACCAACCGGATCTTTGGACAGCAATACGTCTGCACATCTGATGGAAAGTCTCATCAAGCTGAACAATGCCGGTGTGACCATCCTGATGGTGACGCATAACGAAGAGATCAGCAAGCAATGCAAACGCATTGTCCGCATCCGAGACGGTCAATTGCTTGCGGAATAAGGCGCTCAATTAGGCATACAGCAAAAAATACGCGAAGGAGAAGTAACTTCCTTCGCGTATTGGGCTCTTCACGGAAAGTTGGGAGGAAGCAAGGCACGGCAAAGAAACGCGAACAACATGGAAGGGAAGATTGCACTGCTAAGCACGCATATTTTCTTCTTTGCACGTTCTCTCATGGCGAAGCCATGCAATCTGTTGCCGCTCCGGACTTGCATTTCCATCAAGATTCCGTGATGAACCCGTTTTTCTCCTGATTCGCCAGCATCAGCCCCGTTGAAACGTACTGCCAAGCGCTGTCAAAGCAGTCCAAGGAACGCAAAATCAATCCGCTTCTTGCCAAGCTGCCAAAGCTCAGCTGGACTCCTACCGCCGTCTGAATGTTTTTGCAAATAGACAGGCTTTTTTCGTATGCCCTTGGGGAGATGTGAGGAGAAGAATGTTTCAAAAAACGCAGAAACCGTGTTGACCTGTGCAGAAAACCGTTTAATACTCCTTGCTTAGCAGGAAGTCCGCCAGATGTACGATCTTAACACCATTGATGTTGCCTGCGGCCAGTTCGTCCATTGTCACCACATACTTCGGGTAATGGTCTTTGATTTCAAGCAGGTTGGCAACCTCCCGATCGGATTCCTCCGGCAGATTGCGGCATACCTGCACATAGATCCGCTCGTCCCGTCGCACGGCCACGAAGTCGATCTTCTTGGTGGCATTTTTGCCGATGTAAACATCATAGCCCTTCCGCCGAAGTTCAAAGTATACGATGTTTTCCAGCATGGCGGCAACGGATTTCGGGTTGAAGCCCATCATGCAGTATTTGAGAGAAGCGTCCGCAAGATAGAATTTTTCTTGCGTTTTCAGGACGGTCTTGCCCTGCATATCGTACCGCTGACAACGATAGATTACAAAAGCCTTTTCCAGCCATTCCAGATAGTTATAGACTGCTTCCACCGAGAGGGAGCGTCCTTCGCCTTTTATGAATTTCACAATGGCGTTGGCAGAAAAAGTCTTGCCGACATTCTCTACGACATACTTCACCACACGGTTGAACAGGTCAAAGTTTGTGATATTGTGCCGCTTGGTGATGTCGCTGGTGATAACGGAATTGTAAATGCCCTCGACGATCTGATAGGACGAACGCTCATCAAAGTTCCCGAGCGCAACGATGGGGAAACCGCCCATGCGGATATACTCGTTCAAAAGCTCTTTCGGTGTGCGGCCGCTATCCTTCTTAAACTCCAGATATTCGGCAAAGGACAGAGTAAAAACGGGAATGGAGATATAACGCCCTGTCAGATAGGTGGAGATTTCGCTGGACATCAGCTTAGAGTTGGAACCGGTCACAT
>CAVIHU010000060.1:0-7372 GCA_963642705.1 Bacteroidaceae bacterium | reverse complement strand
GCTGTTCAGAGATTGAAAGCATCAGAATAAAAAACGCTTTTGAACTTGCAACATGTAGGAAATCACTTTTTGTCTTCTTTGACTACTTGAAAGATACGTTCGACCCATTTGACTCTTACTGCTACAGCAGGAAGTTTCTTAATTTAGACTTTGCCATTTTGACAGTTAATAGCTTTATCCGGCGTAAAATAATAACTTGCAATTTTCCCGCGCAAGAGTGATAGATAGACCCACCCGACGAGATAAAGGAGGTCTATCTAATGTACAGAATATTTGAACCCTACCTGAAGGAACTGATCACAGGCCGCACAGAAGAACTGGCGTGGGCAGCGGAGAAGCTGCCGGAATTCAAAGCAGAAATGGAACAACTCAAAAATTTGCGCAATGAACTCGCTACACTTGTCGGCGAGGAAAAAGCGGGCGAACTCATTACCGCTGCTCGTGGCGCTGATGTGCCAATCTATGAATACTGCTATCGCGCTGGGCTGGAGGACGGCATTCGTCTGAGCGGAATGATTGAGCGGTTGAAGAAGTCCTAAGCACACAATTTGACAAAACTCAAGAATACGCCATTTTGACAGGGGTGGGGTAAAAAACACAGGCACGGAGAGCGATTTTGCCTTCCGCGCCTGTTTGCGTAATGAAAGATGGAGTTGGCTTATGATACCTTTTCGGAAAATGTCTGAGAAAGCCCTTGCAGCAAGGGGGTTTGAGCCACCATGGGGTAAAAGAAAAGCACCAGCCTTTGTATCAAAAGCTGGTACTTAATATGGTAGTCGCAACAGGACTCGAACCTGTGACCCCATCGATGTGAACGATGTGCGCTAACTAAATGACATTGATCCGCCTATTCTATTATTCATTCCTTTGCCAGCAGGGCAACAGCTTTCAACGCAATGGCAATGGTTCTTTCCTCGGATTTCATGTACAGTGCTTCTTTTTCTGCCTGCGTGGGCTGAACGGCGAGATAAATGTTGGAATCCGTGCCGACTACGGCACCGGTGCGGACATTCAGAGCGGCACCGACCACAAACACCGTGTCGCACTCCATCTCAGAAACGGCAACTGCGAGCACATCTCGGAGCGTGTCATTGAGCTGCTGATCCTGACGATAGAAGGCGTCACGGCTCAGGGATACGCCCACATGGGAACGGATATCAAGCATCTTCGAGGCGGAGACCATGGCGTTCACCACATCGAGCGACGCAACTGCGGGATAAATGTCCGGCAGATATGCCCTGGCTGTGCCGCCGGCGCGAACTGCTGCGTTGACGATGACTGGCTCACCGATGTTGATGCCATCCCTGCGTGCGCCACAGGAGCCAACACGAATGAAATTCTTGGCGCCAACGCGCTTGAGCTCCTCCATAGCGATGGCGGTTGAAGGGCCACCGATGCCTGTAGAGCATACGGAAACCGGTACGCCTTCATAGCTGCCTGTATAGACAGCGTATTCACGGTTTGTGGCGACAAGCCGCGCATTGTCTATGCGCTTGGCAATGCGCTCCGCACGAGCAGGATCACCTGGAATCAGAACGTAATCAGCAACATCGCCCTCACGGCAGCGAATATGTTTCTGTACAGCGTTTTCCATGTTTATTTCTCCTCATCAAACAGGGGCAGCAAAAGCCCCTTCTTCGTATCGACATAGCCTTTGTCCGTGATGCGCAGGAAGGGCGATACGGAAAGGCCTAGTACGCTGAAAGACATGATCGGATTATTGAAACGATAACCCAGGCGCTTAAATGCCTCCGTGATCGATTTGGCGTTCAATGCCATTTCATCGAGTGGTGCTTCGCTGACAATGCCGCCGACTTCCAACGGAAGCGTTGCCACAATCTGCCCATCTTCAACAACGCAGTAGCCACCCTGATGGTCAATCACCCAGTTCGCAGCCAGCAGACATTCCGCCGCCGTTTTGCCTGCGACCAGCAGGTTGTGATGGTCATGGGCATACGTGCATGCAACTGCACCCTTCTTCAGAAAATCATCACTGCCAATGAGTCCCAGCATGCGCCCGGCCTTTCCTGTATGACGGTCGAATACTGCCATTAAACAATGCTTTGTGTTATCATAGGGCACCTGCCCATTCTTGACAGTGACCTGCGCTTTCCCCTCGCGAATGAAGCCTGTCGATGCTTCCGGTACCATGATACGTGCCGTATGCATGCCATCCGGCAAAGCAGTATGAATGACGAAATCATCCGCTGTCAGTGGGGATAGATGCACTGTTTCGTAGAATTCAGGGCTGAAACGGCGTTCCAGTCCGACCGGTTCCTGCGGCTTTCCGTCGTCGTAGACAACATCACCGTCCTTGAGCACCATGCGGATACTGAAATCCGCCAAATTGCGCAGCAGCACAAGATCTGCCTTCAGGCCGGGGGCAATTCGCCCGCGATCGTAGAGCTTCATACGGCGTGCAGGCATATCGGTAACGGCGGCGATAGCACGTTCCGGCTTCATGCCGAGATGAATGGCTTTCTTCACCAAGTAATTCAGGTGACCGCGGTCATGCAGCTGATCGGGCATTACGTCATCTGTCACGATGCAGAAATGATCCCACAGGTCGTTCTGCTCGATATACTCCACAACATCACGCTGCAGGGATTTATCCTGAATTTCACCGAAAACACCCATCTTCAACCGCTCGATGAAGTAATCCAGGCCGACGCTGGTGTGGTCGGAATCCACGCCGTAGTAAGCGATGTCACACAGCTCGGCACCCTTGTAGTAGCTGATATGACCTTCGCGGGTCAGTACAGGGTGCTCACGACGAAGGCACTCCAACCACTGGCGGATTTTTCCGTTCGGCTCGTGGAGCACGGAGTAGCAGTTCATGACTTCGCCGAGACATGCCACATCCGCCTCGCGGGTCAGTTCCAGAGCATCTGCCAGTTCAATGACGCCGCCGGTTGTTTCATACGCACTGCACGGTACAGAGCTGGGAATCCCCCAGAGAATGTCCGCCTTGCATGCCCTGCCCTGACGGATGAACGCCTTCACGCCATCAACGCCCATCACGTTGGCGATTTCATGAGGCTCGGCGACGCAGGTTGTCACGCCGTTACGAAGAAGAGCCTGTGAAAAGGTAGCAGGCGTCATCATGGAGCTTTCAATATGCAGGTGAATATCAATAAGCGAAGGGATGCAATAGCATCCCTCCGCCTCAATCACCTGATCCGCATTTTCAGGGCACTCATCATCCAGAAAGGCGTAGCGGATACGCCCGTCCTCAAGAAGCAGCCATCCCGGGATAAACTGCTTGAGCCAAGTGTTGAACACCCTTGCATTCCGAATCAGCGTTCTCATGATTACTGATAGATCTCCTCGTTGTAGCGCAGAATCCAGGCATCATTGCGCTCGCTGTACAGAGTCCAGTTCGGTGCGTCGGAAATCTTCACTGCATCTCCGTAGCACATGCCATCGGCCTGTTCATCGGTAAGCACAACCTTTGTGTTGGCGGGTGCTTCCACACGGTCAATCGCGTCCTTGTACTGCACATCGTAACTGATCAGCCAGGAGATGAACTTGTACGCAAGCTCGGTATTCTTGCAGCTCTTGGTGATATTCACCTGATTGATGCCCAGATAGGAGCCTTCGTCAGGCACAATCACGTATTCGAGACCTTCCTTGGCAGCGCGAATGGTGCTGGCATCGAAGTCCTGGCACACAGCCACTGCAACTTCACCCAGCTCGAACTTGGATACCAAGTCGCCGGAGCCGGTGTAGAAGATGGTGCCGTTATCACTCAGCTTCTCAATCAGCTCGAAAGCAGGATCTTCGTTTTCGGCAGGATCAACGCCTGCCACCTTGCCAGCAACCTCGATCATGTAGGGACCAGAGGTCACGGAGATGTCCGGAAGTGCCAGCTGGCTCATGACATCATCGTTCCACAGCTGCTTCCAGCTGGTGATCGGATAGTCAAATGCGGTGGGATCGTAGAGGATGCCGAAGCCGGTCACGGTGTAGCCGGGGCCATAGCCGTTGTTCGGATCCTGACAGAATTCATAGAGATCTTCAATGCCCTCAATCTTGGAAGAATCGATGGGCAGCAGCAGGTCAGCAGCAATGGCCTGCTTTACATAATAGTCGGAGAAATAGACGATATCATAGCTGTCAGGACTTTCTTGCAGCTTGGCAAGTCGCTGGCTATTGTTGCTGGTTTCAACAACAATTTTGCAGTTGTTCGCCTCTTCAAAAGGAGCAAAGACATTGGCGGTAATGGTATCAATGTTCGCGGGCCACGTAGCAATCACCAGGGTAGTAACCTCTTCCTCTGCAGATGCCACAGCAATGCAGCTCAGTGCCAGAATCATCGCGGTCAGGATGGCAGTCAGTTTGCGAAGCTTCACGATTCATTCCTCCAAACAAAATATTTATGAAAACGCCGATGGCGTATTCACCGGATGAGATTGATTCGTTTTATTCCGTTACGCAGATCGTCTTTTCCGGGGCAAAGAACAACGTTGCCTCGTCCCCGATTTCATAACGGTCATTCGTCTGCGTGTTGACGAGGAAGTTGCCCTCCGGTGTCTCCACCAGATACTGCAGCTGTTTGCCCAAGAAGGTGCACACAAGAACCTTGCCCAGCAAGCGGCGTTCGCCGGGATGATGACCGGCTTCCATGCGGATATCCTCCGGTCGACAGGCAGCTTTAATGGCGTTAGCGCCGGCGTAAGGCTCATGAAATTCGCCGCCGGAAACGGTGCGGTACTCGTTGCCGTCCCACTTCAGGTCAATGAAGTTTTCAAAGCCCACGAAGCGCGCGGTGAACTCGTTGACAGGATGCGAATAGATGGTTTCGGGCGTATCCATCTGCTGAATCTTGCCGCCGTTCATGATGGCGACCTGATCGGAGATGGAGAAGCACTCCTCCTGGTCGTGCGTCACATACACGGTCGTGATGCCTGTTTCCTGCTGGAGACGGCGAATCTCTACGCGCATTTCTACGCGGAGTTTGGCATCAAGATTGCTCAGCGGCTCATCGAGCAGAAGCAGCTTCGGCTGCAGTACCAGCGCACGAGCCAAAGCCACGCGCTGACGCTGGCCGCCGGACATTTCTGACGGCAGACGCTTCTCAAAGCCATTCAGGTTGACGCGCTCCAGCATTTCCATCACGCGTCTCTGGATTTCCTTCTTGTCTACTTTACGTTCTTTCAAGCCGAATGCCACGTTCTCGTAGACGTTCAGGTGTGGAAACAACGCATAGCTCTGGAACACATAGCCGAAGCCGCGCTTATGAATCGGCACGCGACTGAAATCCCTGCCGTCAAAGAGAAATTTGCCGTTCAGCACATCGATGAAGCCCGCGATGGTACGCAGGGTAGTCGTTTTGCCGCATCCGGAAGGGCCAAGGAGGGAGACGAGCTTGCCCTCCTCAATATGGATGCAGAAATCCTTCAAAATCACATTTTTGCCATATCCGGCAGAAACATTTTGCAGTTCAATCAGCGACATGGAGGCTCCTCCTTAATTCGTTGCCTGAAGCTTTACGCCCAGCAGCTTTTCCGCCAGAACCATGATCAGGATGGTCAGGAACATCAGCACTACGGATGCAGCAGCGACCGTTGGATCCAGCTTTCCCTGCACATAGCTCATCATGGCGCTGGGGAGCGTCATGGTGCCCGGTCGGGAAACGAACACGCCGATGCATACGTCATTGAATGAGTTGATGAATGCCAGAATGAAAGCAGACATCAAACCGGAGCGGATGTTGGGGATCACTGTCTTGAAGAATGCTTTCGGTGCGCTGCAGCCAAGGGAACGTGCTGCTTCTTCCACCGCAAAGTCGAAATTTGCCAGTGCGGAGGACGTGACACGAATGATATACGGAATGCCGATGAGCGTGTAGCCCACGAGCAGCCCTGAGTAAATGGAGCCGCCAATGCTCGGCACGAAGGATTTCAGCAGTGAAAAGCCCAGCACCACGGCAGGAATCAGCGTAGGTGAAATGAAGAAACCGTTGACGAATCCTTTCAGGGGAAATTTATACTTGTTCATTGCGTATGCTGCGGGAACGCCAAGCAACATGGCAAGCAACGTACCGCCGAGTGAAACCACAGCAGATGTCTTGAAACCCTCGACGAAACTTGGGGAGGAAAATGCCTTCTCGAACCATTGCAGCGAAAACCCGCTCGGCGGAAATGCCAGCGCACTTTCCGAATTAAACGCCGTACCAATCATGACAACCATAGGACCGATTAGGAAGATGTACGTCAGGATGGTCAGCACAAGCAATGCTTTGCTTTTCTTCATTGTGCGTTCCTCCTGTTCAGCCGCTTTGCCGCAGTCGTAAAGAACACATTGACCGCGATGGTAATGGCGATCATCACTGCAGCCACCATGGCTGCGCTTAGCCAGTCATTCATATTGTATGCGTATTGATACAGCAGCGTGGACAGCACCTTCGTCTTGCTGCCGCCCAACAAGGATGGCGTTGCGTAGGCGGTGATGGTGCCGGTAAAAACCAGCATACTGCCGGTAATCAGACCTGATACGCTCAGCGGCAGTACCACCTTTGCAAACGCCTTCACCGCGCCGCAACCCAGCGTTCTTGCAGCAAGAATCAGCTCATCATCGATAGATTCCATTACGCCGACCAGCGACAGAAGCATCAGCGGCATAAACAGTTGGATGTAGCCGATCAGCATGGACGTTTCCGTGTAAAGGATGGAAAGGGGCTTGCTGATGATGCCAAGACTGAGCAGCAGATTGTTGATGGTTCCCTTCTTGCCAAGCAGCACAATCCAGCAGATAGAGCGGACGATGGCGGAAGTCAGCAGCGGAAAGGTTGCCAGCGAAATTGCCATGCTTTTACGGCCTGCCGACATGCGGGAAATATAGAAAGAAACAGGCAACCCAACTACCGCGCAGATGACGGTCGTGATGATCGAGAGCCTCAGCGTACGCACCAGCGAATTGCTGAAGAAAGACATCCGGAAAATTTCAGCGTACCCTGACAGAGAGAAGCTCCCAGCGTCATCGAAAAATGTCTGGAAAATGATTTTCAGCACAGGAAATGTGCAGCACAAAATGATAAAGGCAATTCCCGGTGCGCATAGCCACAGCCAAGCTTTTTTTTTCACAAGGACCTCCCTGACGCCCGGTGGGCGAAAGAATCATTGATATGCTTGCTTGCAAGCAGGACTATGATACAATAAGATTTGCGACTCGTCAAGCCAAAATGTTCGTTACATTACGAACTTTAGACGCGCGTGCATAAAATTCGTTAGGAATAGTCAGAAAAAGCGTGGCCAGGGGACGAAGTTGCTTTTCTCTCAGTCGATTCCATCAATTATCATTCGCAAATTGCAATAATGTAGGTTTGTCAAACATCTTGGACACGATAGGAAGCAATTTTTTGTTTAGGAGA
>CAVIHU010000059.1:0-7485 GCA_963642705.1 Bacteroidaceae bacterium | reverse complement strand
TTACCAGTTTATCCAAAAACTGTGATTCCATATCCAAGGCAACAGGCGCTATCGGGCGTGTGCTTTCCACCTATGTGACTGCGCCCGTGACAGCGCTGGGCACAGCGGCGATGAAATCCAGCATCGAGTTTGAATCCGCCTTTACAGGCGTCCGCAAAACGGTGGATGCTTCCGAAGAAGAATTTGCCCGGCTGGAATCGTCCGTCAAGCAGATGTCCACCGAGATCGCCGCCAGCACAACCGATATTTCGGAGGTCATGGCAGTTGCCGGGCAGCTGGGCATAAAGACAGATGCGCTGGAAGACTTCACCCGCGTCATGATCGACCTTGGCAACAGCACGGATATCGTGGCACAGGACGCAGGTTCCACACTGGCCAAGTTTGCCAACATCATGGGTATGGATCAGTCGCTGTTTGAGAACCTCGGCTCCACGCTGGTGGATCTGGGTAACAACTACGCCACCACCGAATCGGCGATTATGGAAATGTCCCTGCGTCTGGCTGGTGCCGGAAAACAGGTGGGTCTATCCGAAGCACAGATTCTGGGCTTTGCCACGGCGTTGTCCTCCGTGGGCATCGAGGCACAGATGGGCGGCTCTTCGCTGTCCAAGGCACTGATTAAAATGGAGGTTGCCGCCGCGACCGGCGGTCAGGCACTCACCGACTTCTCCCAGGTGTGCGGTCTGACGGAGGAGCAGTTCCGGCAGATGTGGGCAAACGACCCCGCTGCCGTATTCCAAAAGATCATCGAGGGACTTGCTCAGATGGATGACGAGGGCATCTCCGCGATTGCCGTTTTGGAAGAAATCGGCATCTCCGAAATTCGTCTGCGCGATACCATGCTCCGCGCCGTCAACGCGACGGAGCTTTTCTCCAGCACGCAGGCAACCGCAAATAAGGCGTGGCAGGAAAATACGGCGTTGGCGACCGAAGCCGGAAAGCGCTATGCCACCACGGAGAGCAAGCTGACAAACCTGAAAAACAAGGCCGTGCTCTTTGTCCAGCAGGTCGGCGACGACCTGAATCCCATGCTCCGCAGCCTGATTGACGGTGCGGACGATCTGATTGAAAAGTTCATGGCGATGGATGAAGCACAGCGGATGCAGATTATTCAGACGGCGGCTTTTGCTGCCACCATCGGTCCGGCCTTCCTCGCCGTCTCCAAGCTGACCAAGGGGCTGTCCATGATGACCGGTGGCATCGGCAAGTTTGCCACGGCCGTCGGAAAAGCGGGCGGCGGCTTCGGCGGTTTCATGAGCGTGCTGGCCAAATCACCCGCCGTGTGGTTCGCCGTCGCTGCCGCCGTGATTGCGGGAACGGTTGCCCTTGTCGACTATGTGTCCGGCGCAAAGAAAGCCCGCGAAGCGCTGGATGGCATGAAGAAAACCGCCGAGGAATGGAAGGAAACGGCAGCGGAGACCTTCTATAACCAGAGCAATGCCGGGCTGTCCTTCTTCGGCATGAGCACGGAGGACTTCAAGACCGAGGGCGACAAGGTCGCTGTGAGCGGACGAGAATGGCTCGCCGGGCTGATTGAGGTGTGGACGGACGGCAAAAAGGAAACCAATGCCATCGTAAACGACTGGACGGAATCCTTCAAGGCCGGAAGCGATACCATCCGCACGAGCCTGACGGAGCTCAAGGTCAGCGCCGACGAAAACGGCTATACCGGCTTGTCCGGGCAAATGCAGGCAGATCTCGACGCGCTGGACGGCATGGACAAGGAAATTGCACGCCTGCTGAAAAAGCGCCAGTCGAAGCTGTTCACGGACGATGACAAAATCCGCCTGCAGGAGCTCATTGACGCCCGCGAAGCCATCCAAATCAAATACAATCTCGTTCCGGATACGGGTGATACCGAGGGCTTTGAAACCATTCGCAGGAAGCTCGATGCGGAGATTGCCCGTGCGCAGGCTCGCGGGAGGGACGATGCAGACGTCACGGTCTATGAAAATGCCGTTGTGGCAGCGGCACAGGGGCTGGCAGCCATCAATGCCGAGATCGACGCCAATTACGACAAGGAATATGCCCTCATTCAGTTGATTTCCGATAGCTCTGAACGTGAAACGGCGCTGTCGAACCTGAACCAGCGCTATAACGCCGAGCGCAGGCAGGCGGCGCTGGAATATGCGGCGCTGCTGGCGGATATTGCGCTGCCGGTATTCAAACAGGAGAATATCCAGCAGGCGGCCACGGACATTGATCTTTTGACACAGAAGCTGCGCGAATACAGCGCGGCAGGCGAATCGGACAAGCCGCAGATACTGGAAGAACTGAATCAGCTGACCACCGGAATGGATGAAGGCAGTCTTGTGGAATACATAGGTCTCCTGACACAAATCCAGAGCCTGCTGGACAGTGGCCTGACGGAGACAGAAGTGCAATCGATGTTCCCGGAGATTGATTTTTCCACGGCACTTGACCAGATTGCCGCCATTCAGTCATTCCTAAAAGGTCGTGAGACCCTGCTGCCGGGGCTCTCCTCCATATTCGGCGAAGCGCTGCCGGATGAAATGATCACCCTGACCACCGATCTGGATATGACCGGGGCGCAGGCGCGCTGGGACGAGTTCGCCGCCAACCCCGGTGCGATTACCACCGACGCCATCATCGCCAGCTATGCCGATGCAGAAAATGCCGTCAAACCGGAAATCGTTGTCGATGCGTTCATTTCCGGCTATACCGAGATCCCGGAGGGAGCCGACAGGAGCCAGCTGACCCCGGAGGGCTTGATTGCCTATGTGGAGAAATACGCGGAAGTCACAACCGGCGCAGACGTGTCCGGCCTGACTCCTGAGATTGCAGCGGCCTTTGTCGCGGGGTATCAGGAACTGGCGACGGGTGCGGATGTTTCGCAGCTTACACCCAGCGAAATTGTCGCATATATATCCTCCTATGCCGAAAAGGAAGGCGTGGACGTTTCGGGCTTAAAGCCGGAAGCCGTCACAGCCTTCGTGTTGGCCTATGAAGAGGTCACTGGTGGTGCGCTGACCACGGCGCTGACGCCGACGGACATTGCCGCCATCGTCACCCAGTACCTTGTCAGCAGCGATGTGGACATGAGCAAGATCACCGATGCGCAGGTGGAAGCCGTGGTCAGCGCCTATGCCGAAGCCACCAACTGTGACAAGAGCGCCCTCAAGGCCGAGGTGCAGGCGCAGACACTGCGTATGTGGAAGCGGAAAACGTCCAGAAGCCGAGTTTCATCAGGACGCAGGTCAGCATTACCGGCTATGACCTGACCGCCTATCAGCAATTTGTGGCGCGGAATCCGGTCACCGTAAACGGCATTGTCCGCCTGGGCGAGGTGTTCACCGATCCCGGCGAAGCGCTGAATGCGGAAAATGTGACCTTCTGGCAGGATGGCGTGGAAATCCCCGCCACCATGGTACCCACCGAGATGCTGACCCCGGACAAGGTTGCCGTTCTGGACGAGGACGGCACCATGCACATTCTGCTCACCACAGAGCTTACGGGAGACAAGGGGGTCATCGAGAACCTGCGCACCGAAGTTGCGGAGGTGGACAGCCTTGGGGTAACCGAACTGGGCAAGGCTGCCGGGCTGCTGCCCGTCACCATTATGGGGCGCGTGCAGGCTGCGGTAGACCGCCTGAAGTCTTACGAAAAAACCAAGGACTACAACTGGATCGAGAAGTTCTGGGCAACCCTCTGCGGCGAGTCCACCAATAAAGACGTATTGAACCAATCCATGCTGCTGGACTTCGACCCAGGCACGCTGGCGTCCCTTACCGCCTATGTGTCAGAGGTTATCACTGCCATTGAAAACGGCGATGCCATTGCGCAGGAGGATTATGACAATCTGCTTGAGATCGTCGAGTTCCTGAACGCGCTGGAATTGGCTGGCGTCGGCGAGAACGTGACTGCCGGAATTGGAGAAGCCATGGCGGCAGCGGGATGGGAAACCGATGCGGAGAGCGTAGCGTCCAATCTGGAAAACGCGCTGAAATCTGCGCTGGTCATTCAATCGCCCTCCCAGCGGATGCACCCTGTGGGTGAGAATGTCGCCGCCGGTATCGGCGAAGGCGCTGCAGGCTTTGACTTCTCTGCGGATGGCACGACGATTGCCGGAGCGATTGAAAGTGCGATCACCGCTGCCATCACGGCGAATCCCCTGATCGCCGCAGGCACGACCGCCATGATCGGTCTGGCTTCGGGCATGACGTCGTATAGCTGGTCCGGCATAATGGGAACCGTCAGCTTCGGCATCCGAAGCGCTGCCAGTACGGCTATTTCTGCATCTACCCTTCGCTCTGTCGGTATCAACGCCATGAACGGTCTGGCCGCAGGCATTCGTGCCGGGCAGTCGAGCGTGGTATCCGCGATGCGCTCTGCTGCACAGTCGGCGGTAGCCGCAGCGAAGAACACGCTCAAGATCAGGTCGCCCTCCCGCGTATTCCGCGACGAGATTGGCGCAATGACCATGAGGGGCTTTGGACAGGGCGTGCTCGCCGAAAGCAAGGCGCAGGCGCGAATCATCCGCAATGCGGCTCGCTATCTGACCGATGAAGCCCGAGAGGGTGCGATCATTGGCGGCAGTACGACCAATAACCGCACCTACGACCAGAGCAGCACCATCACCCTGACGGGCAATACCTTCTCCATTCGCGACGAGCAGGACATCTACGCGCTGGCGACGGAAATCGCCGCGCTGACCAAGCGCCAACAGCGCGGTAAAGGTCTGCGTATGGCGTAAGAATCACTTGCAGACTGTCCGAAAACTCAATTTTCGCAGTCATCGCACGCATCATATAGCGCCTTTTTGTATTTTGTACTACTATATGTTGTGACTCCTCGCGCTCCGAATTTAGTTTTCGGACGCTCTCCTTGACTTTCTCCGCGATAAGAGCGTTAATGTCCACACCCTGCAAAGAAGGAGGTGATGCTTATGTTTTCCATGTACATTAGGCCGGAAGTTTTGAAGCAGCTGCGGGAGCAATACCCGGTGGGCTGCACGGTGGAGCTCGTTGAAATGTGCGATCCCTACCGAGACATGCCCGCCGGACTGACCGGAAAGGTTACCCTTGTGGACGATGCCGGGGGCGTCCACGTCGATTGGAGCAATGGCTCCTCGCTGGCTGCAATTCACGGCATTGACCGCATACGCAGAATCGATTAACACACGGCGCATGAGACGTCGCTCGGAAACGGGCGGCGTTTTTGTGTGCCAGGTTGGAGGTTGCATGAACGACTGGTTTGAATGGAACGGCAGGCGCTGTACGGAGCTCGGCATCCATGTACTGGAGCAGCCGGTTTATACACTGCCCGCAGAACGTTCTACATTTACCTCTGTGCCCGGAAGAAGCGGATCGTTGACCACGTTGGAGGGCGACGAGGTGTATGACGATATCGTACTCACGGCCACCTGCATGATCGACAGCGAAAGCCGGATTCCGGCGCTGTCTGCGTGGCTGAAGGGCAGTGGGAACGTCACCTTTGCCAATCGCAGCGGCGGCTTTTACAGGGCGCGGATCGTCAATCAGATTGCCTTTGAGAAGATCCTGCGCGGCAATCCCCACAGGAAGTTTGCCGTCAACTTCCGCTGTCAGCCGTTCTGGTATCAGGAGGGTGTGCTGGAGATCACTGTCACGGAGTCTTTGACCACCATAACAAATCCCGGAACGGTCGCTTCCGAGCCGATCATCACGGTCTATGGCAGCGGCGATATTACCCTCATGGTGGGCACAACCATCGTGGAACTGACCGGGGTTGACAAAAGCATCACCATCAACTGCGAAATGCTGGAATGCTACAAGGGCTCTGCCAGCTGCAACGCGCAGATGAGCGGCGATTTCCCCGTGCTGGCCAGCGGCAGCAACGCCATCAGCTGGACGGGCAGCGTGACGAAGGTCGTCATTCAGCCGAATTGGAGATTTCTATAACAGGAGGTGGCATCCCTTGATCTGTGTCTATGAAGCCGATTGTTCGGATTTTTCGGGAAATGGGCTGGGTGTACTGACCCCGTCAGAGTGCTCCGTTACCGAAACGCTGAACGGCGAGTGGGAACTGACGCTCGTGCATCCACTGGATTATCTGGGCAAATGGACGCGCCTGACGGAAGGTCGAATCCTGACCGCGCCGGTACCCGCCTCGTCCACGCCGAGGGTGAACCTGATTGCCCAGATCGCAGGAACGGAGATCTACAGGGTTTCCACCAGGAGCGGCACGCTTCGCCTGCGTTCCGGACCCGGCACCAATTATAAAATCCTCAAGAGCTATAAAAAGAACACCGAGGTCATCCTGCTCCAGAAAACCAGCAGTTCGTGGTATGAGGTCACCTGTCCGGACGGCAAGCGCGGGTATATGGCCACGGAGTACCTGTCTTACGTGCGCACGGAGGGCAATGTGCCTGCCGCCACCGGTGTGGTGATCGAGCCTCGCCAGCTGCGAGATCAGCCTTTCCGTATTTATCGCGTCGTGCCGGAGCTGACGAAGATCACCGTCTACGCCCGGCACATTTTCTATGACCTGCTCGACAACATGCTCAAAAAGGTGGAGCCCTCCTCCGGCACAGTTGGGGCAGCGGTCGTTCAAATAATCCGCGACGGCTGTCTTTCCGCACACGACTTCACCTTTTATTCTGATCTTGACGGCACTGTGGAAGATGTGCTGTACGAAAACGTAAATCCTATTGAAGCGCTGCTCGGTGATGAGGGCGTTACAGGAAAATACAAGGGTGAACTTGCGCGTGACTGGTGGGACGTGTTCGTTGTGAAGCGCGTGGGCAGGGATACGACCGTCAGCATCCGGGAGCGAAAAAACCTGACGGGGATTACCTATGATCTGGACATGACCAATGTGGTCACACGCATCATGCCCACAGGACAGGACAAGGACGGCGAGATACTCTATCTCCCGGAGCTCTACATCGACAGTCCGCTTATTGGCAACTACACGCAGCCCAAGTGGATACATCTGGACGTTTCCGAAGCGAAGGAAGTTACGGATGGCGACGAGAAGAAAACCAGGAGCCAGTGCTATGCGGAAATGCGTGCTGCCGCACAGAAGGAGTTCGATGGCGGCTGCGATCTCCCGGCTGTAACGCTCAATGTGGACTTCATCTCCTGCGAGAACACTGTGGAATATGCGCAGTACGCGCACCTGCAGAGCATCTATCTGGGCGATTCTGTGCGTGTAGTTGCCCCGCGCATCGGCGTGGAAGTCTCCATGCGCATGACGCAGTATACCTATGACTGCCTGCTCAAACGCTATACCGCTGTGACGCTGGGCACGGTAACGGACACGATGGAGAGCAGCACGATCTCCGGAAGGCAGCTGGCTTCCGGGAGCATTACCGGCAGCAAGATTGCCATGAATGCTATCGGCGCGGGGCAGCTGCAATCCGGTTCGGTGGGCAGTCTGCAGGTAAAGATGGCGGCAATCCAGACCGCACACATTCAGGACGCGGCCATTACCAAAGCGAAGATTGCCGAGGCAACCATTGGCGAGCTGAACGCCACGGCCATT
>CAVIHU010000058.1:0-8560 GCA_963642705.1 Bacteroidaceae bacterium | reverse complement strand
TTATGTCCCGGCAGTTATTTCGGATTAAACACTTGACTTTTCATAGCCGGTCTTATCGTTAATACCTGCCTATTATATCAGCTTTTGCAGAAAATTGCAATTCCTCAGAAGAAGACATGCCGCAGATACGCGAGACTGTCAAGCAGCGACTGTTCGTCCTCGGTCTGCTGCGCGTACGGCTCAAGGATGAGCGCTCCGTCATAGCCGAGGTCATCCAGCACCTGCGCGAGGCGAGGAAAGTCGAAGCAGCCCTGTCCCGGCAGAACGAGCTGACCGGCTTCTGTCCAGTCCAGCAGGTGCAGATGGCGCACACGGTGCCCGATGATGGACAGCATGTCAAACGGATCGATGTTCGCCTGATGCATCTGCTTGATGTCGAGCACAAATTCGGCATCGGGGATGCGTTGCAGGAGTGCCTCCGCGTCTGCAGGGGTGGCAATGCTGCACCAGTTGACGGTTTCCCAGAGGAGGGTCAGGTGATGGCGCACGGCGATGTCCCTGAGCTGCGCGATCCGCTCTTCAAGGCGGTAGATGCGTGACGGCGGCAAATGCCCGTGCACGCTGAACGGTCCATGAAACACGTAGTACGACGCGCCGAGCGCCTCGCCGGCGGCGCAGACGGATTCAAACACGCGAAAGGCGTCGTTGACCTGCCGCGAGGATTTGCCGAACAACTGCGATTCAAACTGTGTGCCCATTGGGTGGACGGACGCGACCGGGAACGCACCGAGTGCACGGCGAAGCCCATCGGCGAACGGCAGTGCATACTCACTGGCAGTCTCCAGAAACACCTCGCAGGTATCCAGCGGCAGGTGCGACACGTGGATGGCGGCGTCATCTGTTTCCATGCGCCCGTAGAATGCCGCGCTGCTTAACCCCAACCTCATGGCTGTACGCCCGGCTGATTCAGCTCATCGAGCGTGAGGGAGAAGGACGGCGTGAACTCGCGGATGAAGTCCTGCACCTCGGGCAGATGAATGGCATCGAGCTGCCTGCGGATGGCATCGCCTGCGGCGTCGAACTCGTGATTGCCCGCTCTGCGTTCCTCGATGCACTTCAGGTATGCGCTGAGGGTGTCAGCTGCTTTGACAATCTGCCGGTCGTAATCGCCCGAAGCCTCAAGGTACGGCGCAATTGATGCATGCAGGTCATCGGGGAGCATTGTCAGCAGGCGGTCATTCGCCATGCGCTCAACGTCCTTGTAGGCGCCACGGAGCTCCGGCGAATGGTACTTGACGGGCGTTGGCATATCGCCTGTGATGACCTCGCAAGCGTCATGATACACCGCGAGCGTGACGATGTGCTCCGGATTGCAGTCGCGCCCATACCGCTTCTGCCCGATGAGCGCCATACCGTGCGCGAGCATTGCCACCTGCAGGGAATGCTCCGCGTCGTTCTCCGGCATCGCCGAGCGCATCAGCCCCCAGCGGCGAATGTAACGCAGCCGTGCCATATAAGCAAAAAAATGAAAATCCATGAAGAAAGCTCCTCCTGTTGGTCTATCAGGCTCTATTCTACATGATTTTTGCCCCAAATCAAGGGGAAGGGCGGAAAAAACGTTGACAATTCTTCCGTGTGGTGCTATGCTATGCACTGACAATTGCATCATCCGCGATGGGAGCTGCGGAAAAAGCAGCTGAGAGGGCATCTTGCCGACCATTTGAACCTGATTGTAGGTCATCCTACCGTAGGGACAGCGGAGGTACAGCACGCGAGCATTGCGGCGCTGCCAATCCCTCCTGTTTCCTGCGTCATGACGCGGGATTTTTTGTTTGCGCGAGAAATGCTTTGTCAGACAAAATCGCAGCAAATGCTGCAAGGAGGACTGGGTATGCTGAACTACGCATTGGCGGAGGAAGCCGCCGAAACCGTCACCGAGGTGACCAAAGCAGCCGAAGAGGTTGCGGAAACTGCCGACACCGCATGGACACTGCTTGGAAAGGGCGTGTCGTTTTGGACGACAGTCGGCATTCTGCTCATCGCGGGCATTGCCGTCTACGTGCTGACATCGAAAAAGACCGGCAAAAAGCCGTTCTGGAACGCACGGACGATGGCGGTCGGCGCGATGTGCATGGCGCTGTCATCCGTGCTGAGCTTGATCAAGCTCTGGCAGATGCCGATGGGGGGCGCGGTGACGCCGGCAAGCATGCTGCCGCTGATGCTCTTCGCGTATTGCTATGGCGTAGGTCCGGGCATGGTGCTCGGCGTACTGTACGGCGTGATGCAGTTCCTGCTGGACGGCATGGCATGGGTCGCGCTGGGCGCGATTCCGAATCTGCTGGATTACCCGATTGCTTTCGGTCTGCTGGGACTGGCAGGGCTGCTGCGCGGCAGCAAGGTCAAGATGAGCATCAGCTTCGTGATTGCCTGCTTCGGGCGCTTTATGGCGTCGTTCCTGTCCGGCTTCATCTTTTACGGCGAATACGCGCCCGAGGGCGTGAATCCGATCTGGTACGCTTTCGTGTATAACGGCTCCTACATGCTGCCGGAATGCCTGATTTGCCTTGCGATTGCGCTGCTGGTCGGCGAACGCCTTGCCCATGAGCTTCAGAAGGTTAAATAACAAACGCGCCGCACGGGTGAAATGCCTGTGCGGCGTTCATGAATCTTGACGTTGGAGAGTTTGCAAGCTTCTTTGGAAAGCAGACGCCGTGGTACTTGCAGACGTAGCGCCCATCCGGGCGGCGCTTGAGTGTCTGCCTTGGCATGGTTGTTCGCTCCTTCCTGTTGTCTGGAGGCTACCTGTCCTCCGGATCGGGCTTCTGGTGGTTTTCCAGCAGCTCGAGGGCGATGGTCTGGTAGACCGCCTCCGCGCCGTGGTAGGCGCGCAGGACACGTTCATCGGTGTCCGCTCTGGTCGTGCGCTCCATGGGGACGTCGGTCGTTTCCGTGATGATGTCCATCGGGTTGACCTTCAGCACCTTCGCCAGCATCGCCACCTTGTCTCTCTTCATGTTGCGCATCATGCCGGTCTCCCACTTCCTGACGGTTGACTTCCCGACATTGCACGCATCGCCGACCTGCTCAAGCGTCAGCCCGAGCTCCTCCCGTCGTTTTCTCAAGTCCATGTGTTCACCTCATCCTCCAGCATTATATGCGAATAGTGTCTTTTGTGCGACTTTTTTCTGAAACCTGTCGACAAACGCCCCTGAGCGTGGTATTCTCTAAGTGTCCGAAAAGACACAACAAGGAAGAGGTAACAACATGATGGACAGGAAGCGGCTCCGGCACGTGCTGGTCGATAAAGACCGCAGCGTTGCCACCCGTACAGCGCATACGAACGCGGCACGAATGAGAACATAAATAAAATGATCTGGCGGTTCCTGCCGAAAGGGACGGACTTCCGGAAGGAGACCGCCGAATATATCAGGCGCGTGGAAGCGTGGATCAACGATTATCCGCGCGCGATTTTGGGCTTTGAAGCGTCCGGCGCGCTCTTTGAACGGCACCTCGCCGAGACCGCTTGAAGCCTTCAAAAAATTCTTTCTTTTGCTCTTGACTTTTTGCCCGTCCCCTTTTGCATCACTTCATGCGCTCTTCCAGCTCCGCGCGGCGTGCTTCGTAACCGGGCTTGCCGAGCAGAGCAAACATGTTCTTCTTATACGCCTCGACGCCGGGCTGGTCGAACGGATTCACGCCCAGCAAATAGCCGGACAGGCCGCACGTCTTCTCGAAGAAGTATACCAGATAGCCGAAGTGATAGGCATCCGCCTGGTCAATCTCGATGATGATGTTAGGCGTGCCGCCGTCCATGTGTGCCATCAACGTACCCTGATACGCCTTGCTGTTGACGAACTGGATGGACTTGCCGGCGAGGTAGTTCAGACCATCAATGTCCTCAGCAGCCTCCTCGATGTGCGCCTCGGTACGCGGCTGCTTCACCCAGACAACCGTCTCGAACAGGCTGCGCGTACCATCCTGGATGAACTGTCCGATGGAGTGCAGGTCGGTGGAGAAGTTTGCCGCCGTCGGGAAGATGCCCTTGTTGTCCTTGCCCTCGCTCTCAGCGAACAGTTGCTTGAACCACTCGCCGGTCATCATCAGGGACGGCTCATAATTCACAAGGATTTCGATGTTCTTGCCCTTGCGGTAGAGGATATTGCGCAGGGCAGCGTACTTGAACGCCGGATTCGTGTCGATGGTGCCGTCCATGCATGTCTCACGGGCATCTGCGGCGCCCTTCATCATGGCAGCAATGTCGATGCCGGCCGCAGCGATGGGCAGCAGGCCAACCGCTGTCAGAACGGAGAAACGTCCGCCGACGTCATCCGGCACCACAAAGGATTCGTAGCCCTCAGCATTCGCGAGGTTCTTCAGCGCGCCGCGCACCTTGTCGGTCGTGGCATAGATGCGCTTCTTTGCTTCGTCCTTGCCGTACTTTTCCTCCAGCATCTTCTTGAAGACGCGGAAGGCGATGGCCGGTTCAGTCGTCGTGCCGGACTTCGAGATGATATTCACGGAGAAGTCGCGCTGACCGATGATCTTAATCACGTCGTTAATATAGGAAGAGGAAATATTATTGCCGACGAAGTAAATTTCCGGAATATGCGCATCGCGCGTGCCGTTATACATCTGACCCTTGCAGAACTCGATTGCCGCGCGTGCACCCAGATACGATCCGCCGATGCCGATGACGACCAGCACATCGCTGTCCGACTGAATCTTCTTTGCAGCCTTCTCAATGCGCGCGAATTCCTCCCTGTCGTAATTGACAGGAAGATCCAGCCAGCCCAAGAAATCATTGCCCGCGCCGTTGCCGGACAGCAACTCGGTGTTCACCGTCTTGAGCAGAGGTTCCATATTCTTCAGCTCATCGCACCTGATGAAGCCCTTCACACCCGTGGTTTTCAGTTCCATGGCCATGTTGATCGTCTCCTTGTAATAATGTTTCGCCTGAAGCATTTCTATTATACAGCGTGACAAGCCAAATGGCAAGTTAAATTTTTATCGCAGACGCAAAGCTGAACAAAGCAATGGCTGCCGAACATCGTAACGCAGATGTCAGAAGGTATTTCATGGCAATATCAGCATGTAGCCGTATCAAGCGGGCTTTCCGGTCTCCCCTTTGCCCTCTTCCGGCATCCTTTTTTCTCTTCCCTGCTTGGTTTGTTGTGCTGCTTTTGAAGGCGGCTTTCCGGGACTCACTTGCCCTTGCTTTGTAAATTTTGCCTCTGCATCTCTTCTTTCATTGACATTGAGGGCTTTTTTTGCTATGCTCTTGCTGTACTGTGTTTTTCTATGAATACTTTCGGAAAGGAACGTGCGCAATCCATGAAAAAATGGTTCTCTGCGGTGCTGTTAGTTTTCCTTCTCACGCTTGGTTCAGCCTTCGCCGCTGAGGCAAAAGATATCACGGATGACTGCAAATTCAAGGTCTGCAGCACCAAATTCAAATACACTCAGATGACGGATAAGAAGTATACATCCTATTGGGAGAGCAATAAGATCAAGACCCCGTGGGTCAATATCACCGCGCCGGATGATAATCCCATTGCGGGCGTATATATCTGCTTCGGCAGTATGCCCGATTCGTGGGAGATTCAGA
The DNA here is from genome assembly GCA_963642705.1 of Bacteroidaceae bacterium. GTDB lineage: Bacteria > Bacillota > Clostridia > Christensenellales > Aristaeellaceae > UBA11524. The sequence goes on along the minus strand of CAVIHU010000058.1, from coordinate 3,015 downwards.
CGAGCGATGACGGCAAGGACTGGTTCACCGCTGTCGAAGGCGATACACGCTTCCTGCATGCCTATGTGGCGCTGCCGGAGCCGTCGAAATACGTCCGTCTCGCCGTCACAAGCGAAAAGAAGATGAAATTGCGCATCAATGAGATTTATGCGCTGTCCGAGGGGGATTTGCCCGACTGGGTGCAGGTGTGGCAGCCCACCGAGGAAAAGGCGGACATCCTGTTCATCGCAACTCATCCGGATGACGAGCTGATTTTCTTTGGCGGCGCCATCCCGACCTACGCGGTCGAGCAGCAGCGCAAGATCGTTGTGGCATACTTCACCAGCTCCAACACGACACGTTCCTCCGAGCTGCTCAACGGCCTGTGGCACATGGGCGTGCGCAATTATCCGGTCATCGGTGACTTTAAGGACGGCTATGCCAAGAGCCTTTCCGCAGCTTACAAGGCGGCAGGCGGCAAGAACAAGGTCAACGAGTGGATGGTCCAGCTGTACCGCAAATATCAGCCGGAGGTCGTTGTCACGCAGGATTTGAACGGCGAATACGGACACAAGCAACACATGATGATTGCCGATGCCGCGCTGAACTGCATCGAGCTTGCCGCGAACGAGGATGAGTTCATCGAATCCACCGTCATGTACGGCACATGGCAGGTCAAGAAGCTCTACCTGCATCTCTACGAGAAGAATCAGATTACGTTTGACTGGACGGTTCCGCTGGTCAGCATGAACGGCTCTACCGGCATCGAGCTGGCCGAGGAGGCATATGCGCTGCACAAGACGCAGGCATCCTCCGGCATGTCCGTCACTGAAACCGGCGTCAAGTACGATAACCGCGTCTTCGGTCTGGCTTACACGGCCGTCGGCGAGGACGTTCGCAAGGACGACTTCCTTGAAAACATCTACGACGCGCCCGGTTCCTATGATGCGGCTGCTGCCGCCGTCAGCGCTGATGCAACCGCAGCGCCGACTGAGGCGCCGTCCTACGCTGCTCTCCTGCCCACGCTCAACGAGAAGGGCTTCCTCGATGAAGGCGAATTCATCTACTCCTCTGAGGATGAGGGGCTGTGGATTTACATCAACCAGACCAGCAAAGTCATTATCCAGCGCAAGTACGATGCGACGCAGCCGCTGACATGGTTCGAGGCTGACCTCTACGGCGACCTCGATGCCGGCGAAATGCTCCGCACCGTCCAGAATGACCCCGAAAAGATGGGCAAGGTGCGCGTCGATGCGACGGAAACCGCCAAGAAACACAACGTTGTCTTCGCCATGAATACGGACTACTATACCTACCGCGTTTCCGTCTCGAACGGACGCAAGACCGGCGTTGTTATCCGCGACGGCAAGATTCTCTACGACGACCCCTACACCGAGAAGCAGGTAACCTCCTCGATGTTTCCGAATCTCGACATGCTCGCCTTCATGCCTGATGGCAGCCTTGATGTCTACCACAGCTGGGAAAAAACCGCGCAGGAGTTCATTGACGAGGGCGTGCAGACGGTTTATTCCTTCGGTCCGTACCTGATGAAGGACGGCAAAATTTCCGAGCGTGCCTACGAGAGCAGCGAGAGCAAAAATCCGCGCTGCGCCATCGGCATGGTCGAGCCCGGGCATTATGTCGCCATTATGTGCGAAGGCCGCCTCAAGCGCTCCAACGGTGTCACGGTCAGCTACCTCGCGAAGCTGATGCGCGCCAGGGGCTGCCAGGTCGCCTTCAACATGGACGGTGGGCAGACGGCGGTCATGGTGTTCATGGGCAAGCAGCTCAACCAGATTGGCGCATACGACGGCGGAAAGACGAACTCGCGTCCAACCAGCGAGGTGCTTGCGTTCGGCACGTCCGATCAGGTCGGCACCTACGAAGTTAACTAAAAATAGTGCCAGACTGGATGATGAATCCAGCCTGGCTTTTTGATTGCACCAGCGCATCTGACGCAGCAACAATCAACGTGCATCAGGGGTATAACCGACTTTCTTCCCATGAAGAGAACAACCCCGGCAGGAAGGAAAATTGCTTCCATGCCGGGGTTTCTTCATACGGACACAGGTGAGGATTACTCCTCCTCTTCCTCCTCGGGAAGTTCAGCGTTGTGATACACGTTCTGCACGTCATCGTTGTCCTCGAGCATCTCCAGCAGCTTCTGGATCTTCTCGATGTTCTCCGGGTCAGGCACAGCAACAGTGTTCTGCGGAATCTTGTCGACCTCGGCGCTCAGGAAGGTCAGCCCCTGCTTTTCGAGGGCTTCGCGGACAGAAGAAAAGTCGTTCGGCGCGGTGTAGATTTCATACGCATCGTCATCGACCTTCATATCCTCCGCGCCGGCATCGAGGGCAAGCATCATCATTTCCTCTTCGTCAGAGCCGGGCGTGCGTTCGACCACGATAACGCCCTTCTCGTCGAACATGAAGCCGACGGAGCCGGTCGTGCCGAGGTTGCCGCCATTCTTAGCGAAGCAGTGGCGCACATCAGACGCGGTGCGGTTGCGGTTGTCGGTGATGGTATCGACGATGATGGCGACGCCGCCGGGCGCATAGCCTTCGTACGTAATCTGCTCATACGTCACGTTGGACAGCTCGCCGCTCGCCTTCTTGATGGAGCGCTGGATGTTATCATTCGGCATGTTGCTTGCCTTCGCCTTGGCGATAATGTCGCGCAGCTTGCCGTTAGACTCAGGGTTTGCGCCGCCGTCACGCACAGCGATTGCGATTTCGCGGCCGATCTTGGTGAACACTGCGCCGCGCGCCGCGTCCGCCTTGCCCTTCTTCGCCTGAATATTATGCCACTTGGAATGCCCAGACATCAGAAATCCCTCCCGAAATACTCAGGGAAACGCTGCTTCTCCGCGCCTCCCGAATAACAGTCATTAAAAACGCTTTATTATATCACCGCACCCCTCATCCGTCAAGGGGGGGGGCACTTCGTGCCCACGGAAATTGTATGTGTTAAAATGATATGACCCCCTCAAAAAGAAAAGGAAGTTCATTAGAGATATGGTATAATGGAGTCGCAACA
>CAVIHU010000057.1:0-8912 GCA_963642705.1 Bacteroidaceae bacterium | reverse complement strand
TCCCCACCACCTACACCGTCACCAGCGATGACATCCTGGCTGGCAAGGTGCTGAACACCGCCACAGCCAAGGGCGACGCAATCATCGATCCCAAGGATCCTACGAATCCCAAGACCCCCGAGGGCGAGGGTAAGAAGCAAGATGAGACCGAAGATGTGAACGCCAAGCTGACGGTGACCAAGACCTCCGATAAGGACGGTCAGAAGGTCAAGCTGGGCGAGACGATCACCTACACCATCATCGTGAAGAATGAGGGCAACGTACCTTATTACAACGTGAAGGTGGACGATGACCTGACCGGCTTCACGACGACCATCGACAAGCTGGATGTAGGCGCAGAGGAGACCTTCCCCACCACCTACACGGTCACCAGCGGTAACATTGTGCGGGGCTCTGTGCTGAACATCGCCACCGCCAAGGGCGATGAAATCATCGATCCCAAGAATCCCGAGAATCCCAAGATTCCCGAGGGCGAGGGCGAGAAGAGAGACGAGACCGATAACGTAAACGTCACGCTGACGGTGACCAAGGTCTCCGACAAGGCCGGTCAGAAGGTGAAGCTGGGCGAGAAGATCACCTACACCATCACCGTGAAGAATGAGGGCAACGTACCTTATTACAACGTGAAGGTGGACGACCCTCTCACCGGATTCCAGGAAACCATCACTGAGCTGGATGTAGGCGTGGAGAAGGAATTCACGACCACCTACACCGTGACCAACGCTGATGTGCTGAAAGGCTCCGTGACCAACAAGGTGACCGCGCAGGGCGACGATGTGCCCGACCGCGCAGGCATGGTTACCCCCAGCGGCGAAGCCGAAGTCACCGATGAAACCGATAACCTCAACACGACGCTGACGGTGACCAAGACGTCCGACAAGACCGGCGAGGTCAAGCTGGGCGAGACGATCACCTACACCATCACCGTGAAGAATGAGGGCAACGTACCTTATTACAATGTGGATGTGGACGACGATCTCACCGGATTCCATGGAAACATTGCTCAGCTGGATGTAGGTGCGAAGAAGGAATTCACGACCACCTACACCGTGACCAGCGCTGACATCCTGGCTGGCAAGGTGCTGAACACCGCCACCGCCAAGGCCGACGCTATCATCGACCCCAAGGATCCTACGAACCCCAAGACCCCCGAGGGCGAGGGTGAGAAGGTAGACGAGACCGAGGACGTGAACGCCAAGCTGACGGTGACCAAGGTCTCCGACAAGGACGGCCAGAAGGTAAAGCCGGGCGAGATCATTGAATACGTCATCACTGTGAAGAATGAGGGCAACGTACCTTATCACAACGTGAGGGTAGACGACGATCTCACCGAACTCCACACGGTCATCAACGAGCTGCCTGTAGGCGAGAAGAGGGTCTTCCCCACCACCTACACCGTCACCAGCGATGACATCCTGGCTGGCAAGGTGCTGAATACGGTCACCGCCAAGGGCGACGAAATCCCCGACCCGAAGCATCCGGATCAGCCCAAGACCCCCGAGGGCGAGGGTGAGAAGGTAGACGAGACCGACGACATAAACGCCAAGCTGACGGTGACCAAGACGTCCGACAAGACCGGCGAGGTCGAGCTGGGCGAGAAGATCACCTACACCATCACCGTGAAGAATGACGGCAACGTCCCGTACTACCATGTGAAGGTCAATGACGAGATGACCGGCTTCACGACGACCATCGATAAGCTGGATGTCGACGCAAAGGAAACCTTCACGACGGAGCACATTGTCACGAGTGACGATATCCTGAACGGCAAGGTGCTGAATACGGTCACCGCGAAGGGCGATGAAATCCCCGACCCGAAGCATCCGGATCAGCCCAAGACGCCCGAAGGGGAGGACGAGGTCGAAAACGAGACCGAGGACATTGACACGACGCTGACCATCGTCAAGGAATCTGACGCGGACGGCAGGGAAGTGGCTGTGGGCGAAGTCATCACCTACACCATCACCGTAACGAACACCGGCAACGTGCCTTACCCGGGAACGACGGTCATTGACGCGCTGGACATGACGGACGGCGTTGAACGTGCAGTGACCATCACGAACGTAGAGGGCGCGGACGAGTACACTGTGAACGGCGCGACGGTCACCATCACCAGCCTGAAGGTGAACCAGACCGTGACCATCACGGGAACCTACACGGTCACGGCGGATGACATCCGCGTGGGCAAGATCAGCAACAGCGCGACGGCGAAGGGCGAAGAAATCCCCGACCCGAAGCATCCGGAACAGCCCAAGACGCCGGAAGGCACGGATGAGCACACCGACGAGACCGAGGACCTTGATGCCTCGATGACGGTCGAAAAGACCTCCGATAAGGAAGGTCAGAAGGTCGCATGGGGCGAAACAATTACCTACAGCATTACCGTGACCAACACGGGCAACACCTACTACGAGAACGTTGAGGTGAAGGACGAACTGGAGGGTCTGACCATCCAGCCGAGCGCGAACGGCAAGTACACCGTGTCTGAAGACGGACACACCGCAGTGATTGCACGCCTGGACAAGGATGAGGTCGTGGTTGTGACCGCAACCTACGTTGTGGACAGCGACGACATCATGGCAACGACCATCCGCAACACGGCAAGCGCCAAGGGCGACGAGATTCCGGATCCCAAGGATCCCGAGAATCCCAAGACGCCTGAGGATAAGGACGAGACCGAGAACGAAACCGAGGGTCTCGACACCACGCTGACCGTTGTGAAGGCATCGAACTACAGCGGCAAGTACGTCACCGAAGGCGATACCATCACCTACATCATCACGGTTAAGAATGACGGCAACGTGCCGTACACGAACGTGGTTGTCGAGGATGTGCTGGATGGCATTGAGCTCCGTCCGAGCCTCCTCTACACGGTTACCGGCAACAGAGACACCGCCATCATTGGCACGCTGGGCGTGAAGCAGACCGTTACCATCGTCGGCGAATACACCGTGACCGCGGACGACCTGAAGCAGGAAAAGCTCTTCAACATCGTCACCGCACAGGCTGATTCGATCAACGATCCGGTCACCGGCGAGCCCAAGACGCCGGAAGGCTACGCAGAGTGCGTCAACAAGGTAGGCATCAACGTGACGGTTATCGTGCGTTGGAACGACGATGACATGTTCTATCGTCCGTCGACGTCCATGCCGCTGCAGCTGATCGGCAACAACGGCGAGGTCATGGGTGAAATTTCCACCGCGCCGCGCACGATGGGCAGCGAAGCCTCCTACACCTTCGAGGGTATGCCGGTGGTGGACAAGAACGGCACGCCGATCACCTACACGGTGCTCGAGCCTGTCGAACCCGGCCGCGGCCGCTACAACGTCACGTATGACGGCCTCGTGGTAACCAACACTGCATACGTCATCGTAACCTTTGTGGATTGGAACGGTGCAGTCATCAAGAGTGAACGCATCCTCATCGGAGACTCCGCGACACCGCCGGAAGAAGACCCGACGCGTGAGGGCTACACCTTCACCGGCTGGACCGGCGGCGAATGGACGAACGTGACCCGCGACCAGATCATCCGCGCGACCTACGAGAACGAGAATGGTGCAGACGACCATACGAACGGCTCGATGGCAGGCGGCGTGGTGCAGAACGTGGGCGACTGCTTCGACTAATGGACGCACGACCCGGCAGGGGCGGGTAGCCTGCTCCTGCCGGGCACACCGACCTGATATCACGAAGAGGTGACGATCATGATGAAAAAAATCTTTGCGCTGGTGCTGGCGCTGATGCTCGCACTGAGCTGCACCGCGGTGTTCGCAGAGGAATCCGCCGGAAGCAGCGTGACCGTTGGTACGCTGTCCAGGCCGACCGGATACTTCTCCACCGATCTCTTCTCCAACAATACCTCTGATATCGACATCCGCGCCATGCTTCACGGCTACAGCACGATGGCGATTACAAGCAATGCAACCTACGCCGTCGATACCACCGTGGTGACGATTGAAGCCACCGAGGAGGATGAGGACGGCAGCAAGACCTACCAATTCCGCGTAAATGACGGTCTCATGTACAATGACGGCTCCGCCATTACCGCGAAGGACTACGTATTCAGCGTCCTGATGCAGGCCAGCAGCCAGATGAAGGCCATCGGCGGTCAAACCGATGCGTACTGGCAGGTAAAGGGCTACGATGAATACAATGCAGGCAGCAGCAATGTCCTTTCCGGCATCCGAATGCTGGATAACATGACGTTCTCCGTCACCATCCGTGCGGAGGCGCTGCCGGATTACTATGAGCTGACGCTTGTCAACGTGACGCCGTATCCCATGAGTGTGCTTGCACCCGGGTGTGATGTGGCGGATGACGGCGAAGGCGCATATATCTCCGGTGACTTTACCGCTGAGCTGCTCGAAAAGACCATGCTCGACCCCGAAACGGGCTACAGCAGCTATCCGACTGTGACCTCCGGTCCGTATCAGCTTGTGAGCTACGATGCGGCGACCGGCACGGTCGTCATGAAGGCGAATCCGAACTATCAGGGCAACTACGAGGGTCAGAAGCCGCAGATTGAGAACGTGACGCTGGTGGAGACCACCAACGACACGGTGCTTGCTCAGCTCGCGGAGGGCACGATTGACATCGCCAACAAGCTGTCGGACGGCAACGTCCTCACCGAAGGCACCGCGAAGGCGGAGGCTGGCGAGCTTCAGGCGGCGGATTATCTGCGCACGGGTCTCGGCTTCCTGTCCTTTGCCTGTGAGCAGGGTCCGACCTCCTCGGCGGATGTCCGCAAGGCGGTCAGCAGCTGCCTTGATCAGGAAACCTTCGTTAACGAGTTCTGCGGCGTATACGGCCGTGCGGTCTACAGCTGGTACGGCATCGGTCAGTGGATGGCAGGCAGCTATCTGAACGAGATGGATCAGCTGGTCACGACGTACCGCATCGATCTCGAAGCGGCGGCTGCGTACCTTGAAAGCGCCGGATACACCTACAACGAAAAGGGTGAAGCGTTCGACGCGGAAAAGGATACGGTGCGCTACTGCAAGCTTGAGGGCGACAGCCTGACGGCGTACGAGGCGACCGAGAATCCTGTTATCAAGGCGGTCAAGGTGGGCGACATCACACTGCTCCCGCTGCAGATTCGCTTTGCAAAGGTGATCAACAACCGCATGTGCGCACTGGTGGAGGAGATTTTCCTGCCGCAGCTGCAGGCGGTCGGCTTCGATGTGGCGGTGGAGGAAATGTCTTATGCGGACATGCTCTCCCAGTATTATCGCGAAACGCCGCGTACCTGCAACATGTATGCGCTGGCAACGAATTTCACCTACGTCTTCGATCCCACGAACACGTGGCGCGAGGGCAATGAATATCAGGGTCACGTGAACACGACCGGTTTGTGCGACAACGACCTGTATACCGCGGCACGTACCCTGCGTTCAACGTCCGCCGGAGACACGGCAACGTACCTGAACCGCTGGCTTGAGCTGATGCAGCTCTTCAGCGAAAAGCTTCCCGCGATTCCGCTGTATTCGAACACGTATTACGATTTCTACAGCAATCGCGTGCAGGGCTATCAGCCGAACGGCAACTGGTCATGGAGCGCAGCCATCCTGTACACTACGGTTGACTAAATCAAACAAGGCGCGGAAGCAGTCACAAGCTGTCTCCGCGCTTTTTTGTACAGGAAAACTCCATTTACTAAAGCCGCATTACAAAATGACGATGGGAATAGACATCCGAAGCGTGTAGGGGTCAAACTTTATTACAAAAAAATCAAACGTGGAATGTAAAAAGCAGCTGCTTTCACGAAGCAACTGCTTTTTGGTTATGGGCAGGGACACTTTGCAGCCTGCGCCTGAATGGTTGATTTGCGACGTTTTGATTGGAGCTTTGCTCCAAACCCGATATGGGACTCTGCCCGTTGACCCTTTTTCACGAATGAAAGGGTCCGCGTGTTACCATTCCAATGGATAATCCGAAACCGCATATTTGAGATTCCTGCCGTTTGTTTTGAGCGTTGTGATAACGGCATCGCGCGCGGCACCATCGCCGAAGACGGTGGGCGTGAAATCATTGCGGTCAGAGCGGCTGGAAATGCGGATCGGGATGATGCGAAAGCCGTCCGTCGTGATCTCATCGTCCTTGATGCGCCAGCGCAGTTGGAACAGGAAGCTGGACATATCGCTGGGCTTGCTGTTGCCGGCAAAGCAGAAATTGCCGAGCGAATAGCAGATGTAGACGCCGTTGTAATACTCGATGGGATTGATGCGGTGGCTGTGATGACCGAGCACAAGGTCAGCACCGGAATCAACGGCCAGACGACCCATTTTGATCTGATTCTCCGTGGGGGAGTAGTCCTTCTCGTTGCCCCAGTGAAAGCTGACGATGACAATGGGATACTGCTCCTTAGCGGCGGCGATGTCGGCAGGAACCTTGTCCCACAGGGAGGAATAGCGGTCGATGCACAGATAGCTGAGCATGGCAATCTGAATGCCCTTGACCTCGATCACGCCTACATGCGTGCTGTTTGACCAGACAACGCCGGCATCGTCGAGATACTGCTGCGTCTCCTCATAGACCGCTTCGCCATGGTCGAGAACATGGTTGTTCTCCAGCGAAACCGCCTCAATGCCGTTGTTGGTCAGCATCGTGACATGGTCAGGCGAGGCGGAGAACAGGAACTCGTTGTTCCTCTTTTCCGACGGCACGTAGGTACTGTTCGTCAGGGTGCCCTCGAAATTGACGATGGTCAGATCGTCCTCCAGGAAGATATCGCGCACATTTGCCAGCGCGAAATCGGTGTTGCCGTCGTGCTTCTTCAGCTCTGTATTCCACAGGCTGGTGGACTTCCGGCTGTCGCCGCCGACGGTGAAGTCACCTGCCGCCGTCAGCGTGATGAGGATGGAGCCGTCCGCCTCATAGATAGAAACAATCTCGTTGTTTTCATCGAGGATGATGGCATCCGGATCCTCATCGGGGGTGACGTAGGTGCTTTTAACGACATCCTGATCTGCGTCGGAGAGAATGTCATCCAGCTCGAAGTCGTCCTCCTCGGCAAACGTCGTCAGTCCGGATAGCAGCAATGCCAGCAGCAGGGCTGTTATTTTGCGCATTTGGGCACCTCCATGGTTGGTCAGTCGGCGCACTTTTCGACAAACTCGCTCATGCGCGCAAGGGCGATGTTCAGCTTTTCCACGCTGGTCGCGTACGAGCAGCGGATGTGTCCCTCGCCGCATTCGCCGAATGCCGTGCCGGGCACGGTTGCGACTTTGTATTCATTGAGCAGACGAGTGCAGAAGGTTTCACTGTCCAGACCGGTTTTCGTGATGCTCGGGAACACATAGAACGCGCCGAGCGGCTCGAAGCAGTCCAGCCCCATCTTGCGGAAGGAATCCAGCATCAGACGGCGGCGGCGGTCGTAGCTGTCGCGCATCTTGCGAACGTCCTCGTAGTCATTCTGACGGCCTGCCTGAAGTGCTTCAAGCGCGGCAACCTGACCCATGCGGGGAGCGCAGAGCATGGAGTACTGGTGAATCTTCAGCATAACCTTCAGAATTTCCTTCGGCCCGCAGGCGTAGCCGACACGCCAGCCTGTCATGGCAAACGCCTTGGAGAAGCCATTGAGCGTGATGGTGTACTGCCACATGTCCGGCAGAGATGCAAAGGACACGTGCGTGCGGTCGCCGTAGGTCAGCTCACCGTAGATTTCATCGCTGATGACCAGAATGCCCGTTTCGCGGACGACCTGCGCGATGTTTTCCAAATCAGCTTTTTCCATAATGCCGCCGGTTGGATTGTTCGGGTACGGCAGAATCAGGCACTTCGTCTTTGGCGTGATGGCCGCGCGGAGTGCTTCAGGCGTCAGGCGGAATTGCGTTTCAGCCGTCGTGACGACGCCGACCGGCGTGCCTCCGGCGAAAATGACCGACGGACTGTAGGAGACGTAGCTTGGCATCGGCACAAGCACTTCATCGCCGGGGCTGACGAGCGCGCGCAGAGCCAAATCAATCGCCTCGGACGCGCCGACGGTGACGATAATTTCCGACGCAGGATCGTAATCAGTGTGGAAACGGTTGGAAAGATAGTCGCTGATTTCCCTGCACAGCTCCGGCAGACCGCGGTTGCCCGTGTACTGCGTGCTGCCATCGATAATGGAGTTAATGGCGGCGTTGCGGATGTGATAGGGTGTGACGAAATCGGGTTCGCCCACGCCGAGGGAAACGGCATCCTTCATCGTGGTGGCAATGTCGAAGAAACGGCGGATGCCGCTCGGCGGAACAGCCGCAATGGCAGGATTGATATACCGGTCATAATTCATGGCGAAACCACCAGCCTGTTATCAGATTGGTCGCCGTCAAACACGACGCCCTCTTCCTTATAGCGCTTGAGGACGAAGGAAGTCTGCGTCCCGGTGACCATCTCCAGCGTGGAAAGCTTGCTGGAAACGAACAACGCCAGATCCTTGAGGCTGCGCGCCTCGACCAGCACCAGCAGGTCATAGCCGCCGCTCATCAGATAAACGCTCTTGACCTCCTCGAAGCGGTAAATGCGCCGTGCCACGGCATCAAAGCCCATATCGCGCTGCGGTGTGACGCTGACCTGAATCATTGCTTCGACGCGCTCGCGGTCGGTCAGATCCCAGTTGATGGTCGGAGCATAATGCAGAATGACGCGGCGGCGCTCCAGATCATCGATGGTCTGCGCGACCTCCTCTGCGGACACGCCCAGCATCACCGCCAGCTTTTCCAGCGGCAGACGGCAGTCTTCACGAAGCAGGTCGAGCACCTGAGTTTCCAGTCGTGTCATATAGATCCCTTCCTTTCGCGAAAATGAAATACACCCTTTATTATATATCATTTCGCCGATGGATGCAAGGGGGAGGAAAATGCGCAATGGACAGAGGTCTGTGTTGTAAAGAGATATGACCCATGGAAGCAAAATCGATATGGCACATGCGT
>CAVIHU010000056.1:0-9278 GCA_963642705.1 Bacteroidaceae bacterium | reverse complement strand
GTCAGCTGGAAGCTGTAAATAATGATTTCACATAAAGGAGCACGAATATGAACACGAAGCAAAAACTCAAGGGAAAAGACCTGATCAACATCGGAATCTACGAAACTGACAGGAAAGGTGAAATTTGAGCCATGACATTGAAAGAAAATTTCGATGAATTTAATAAGGTTGCTCCGATTCAGACTGCCGATATTTTCGGGCATCCTTTTGCCTATCGCTATTATAAAAAACCGAATCCGAACAAAAACGTAACGCTGGTCATGCTGGCCGGCGGCAGCGGTTTGGCAGATGGCTTCTTCTATCTTTATGACTATTTTATTTGATGCTGACGGGTTCAACGCTGTTGGAGGGAAGAAAATGAGAATTCTTGTGCTGGGAGCCGGGGTTTTGGGCTGCAATCTTGCAATGAACCTATTTCATGCGGGAAAAGATGTCGCACTGCTGGCTCGTGGTGATTGGGGTAGGCAGATTGAGGAAAACGGTCTTACCATCAGGTATCGGTATTCGCTGAAAAAGAGAACCGAAAAAATCCCCGTCATTCATACGCTGGATGCACAGGATGGTTACGATGTGATATTTGTGACGGTGCGTTTCACGCAGCTTGATTCTGTCATTCAGCTCCTGAAAGAAAATCGCTCCCGCAACATTGTATTTGTTGGGAATAACACGAGGGCGGAGCAAACTGCCGCCGCACTGCCCGAGAAGAACGTGATGTTTGCCTTCGCAAGCTCAGCAGGACACAAAGAAAAGACCTATGTTTCTTCCGTTGATTTGAAGAAAATTACAATCGGGCAGCTGAAGGATGCCAGCTCAAATGAACAGCTGATAAAAGAAATATTCGACAGTACACCGTACAGAATTATGTATGAGCCGAATATGAGCGATTATCTTCTGTCCCATGCCGCGTTTGTGGTTCCGTGCGCCTTTGCTTGTTATTACACCGACGGAAACTTAAAGAAAATCAGCAAAAATAAAGAATATATCAATCGCATCATCCGTGCAAACATAGAGGGATATTCGGCACTCGAAAAGGCGGGACACGCGATTCTTCCCGATGACGAGGATTTTCGTTCGGAGAGATATTATAAAATCTGTTACAGACTGTATAAGCTGATGTGCATGACATCGCTCGGAAAAATCTGTGCGTCCGATCACGCTATGAATGCTGTCGAGGAGATGTCCGCATTGAACGAGGATCTGAAGTCGATTTTCAAACAGGCAGGCGCAACCTTTGAAGATTGGCTGAAACTTGAATCGGATGCGGCAAACTATCTGAAGCCGGACACGGGAGATACAAAATGAATTATCTGCTTGAAATCGTGATTTTCAATGTCGTCATTTTTACGATCTGCGGCATCAGCATGGCGAAGAAGGGTAAGCTCGGTATGATACAGGAGTACCCCAAGGCTATACAGGACCGATGCCGGGAGCTTGGACTGATTCAGGAAAGCTCCGATAAGCTTACGAAAAAGGCGACGATAGGAAAAATCGGTTTTTTATCGGGTATATGTTTTTGCAGACAGCACTGGCATATTATATCGGCGGTGCCCGCACATTCTTTGAGGGCTGGTTTCACGGATATATCATGTGGGTAGCGGAGATGTGGTTTGATGCAGATGGATAGCTTGCATCCGCGAGGAATCGTTAAAGTATTCATCACTCTGAAGGCGCTGAAAGTCAAGCAAATGCGGGAAAAACATCAGTCCGAAGCACAGCTTCCAAATCGATGCTGAATATAGCAGGCGTGGGAACAGTAGCGCCGGTGATTGTTTCCGTAAGCCGTGAACACTTTCCCACAATTCAGGCAGGTGACCTCATAGACGGCATCCGGGTTCTGACGAATCGCCTGTGGGTTTTCCGACCACCACTTCCAGCAACATGCGTCGGAGCAGAACTTTCTTTTTCGCCCGCGCACAGACTGAACAATCGCTGCGCCACAGTACTTGCAACTGGCGGCGACCTTGGTTTCTGCGCCCGCCCGCGCATCGGATAGCTGATGGGCTGTGCAGAAATTGTGGACAGTATCTCGATTGAGACCAAGCTGTGCGGCAATGGCGCGATATCCCATGTTGCGTTCCCGGAGCAACCGAATCTGTTTTTCCTGCTTATACGTCAGTGCCATGTGAAGCGATCCTTTCCTGCCAATACATGTGCAACCTTATAAATGTTACATTTCACATCTGGCTAAACTTAGAATCGTGTGGTATACTTGATTTTGCGGGCTAAACGTTGCATTAAATGCCTGTGTAGGAGGCATATTTATATGAGAATCAGACCTACACCGTTCATTATTTTAATGGTCATATGTTTCCTTGCTGTTACTGCATTGGCAACGGAAAATCAATACAAGGATTCTTCTGAATATTACGGTGATCAAATTGGAAACAATTATATTCAGGCTTCATCTGAAGACAGTGTTTATATAATTTGTGACAAGCTGTATTTACACCAAGAACCATTTGAGACATCCGCTTGTTTAAAGCTGTTGTCTTACGGTGAGGAAACTCAACTGGTTTCTGTTTCTGATGGCAGGCTTCAAGTTAAATATGAATTCATGGACAAAAATGAAGTTCAATCAATCTCCGGGTGGCTTGATTCAGATTACTGCGTATGTGCAGCTCCTTATTATATCGCACTACATCCCACTCAGGTTCGTATAGCTCCCAAAGTCGGCACATCTATCATTTGCTATATGGATACATAGGATAGTTTAAGAGTTTTATACGAAATCAATGATTATTATTGTGTAAGCATCAACGGTGCAGTCGGATTCGTTGAAAAAGAGAGAGGGCAGGAAGATTGACTTCCTGCCCAAACCATCTTACTTTAGTACAGACTTTGCCTTGTTGTAATACCCAAGCCGCACAGTATAGCCAGAAGAACTGCCCTTGACGGTAGCTGTTACCTTTTTTACTGTGGCATCAGCAGACTTGTTATTATAACTATCGATAATTTGGTTCAGGCCCTTGCTCTTGCACCAAAACCACGCTGCACTAAAGGATGCAGAAGAAAAAGCCCGAAAAGCTACGCTGAATGCCGAAAATGTTAAAGAACAGGCCAACAAAGATGCTTCAGATATTAAAGAAGCAGCACAGAATGCTGCTGATAAGAAAGTGGCAGATGCAGAATTCCAAGCCAATAAAATACGAGATCAGGCAAGAGCAAAAGCACAGAAAGCTTATCGTGAATTAGGTCGGTATATCGCTGTGGATTTTTTTAAGTGTCCAACTTCATTTTACAATCAACTGAAAAATTAAAAAGAACGGAGTTGAAAAACCATAAATTACTCAACATCTCAAATCATTAAGAGACTCGGTGTAAGTCGCGAAATGCTCCGTTATTATGAGAACGAAGGCCTGCTTTCCCCCGAACGTACCGAGGGCAGCCAATATCGCAAGTATTCAGATCTTGATGGCTTTGAAATCTTACGAATCAAAATGTTGCTTTCTTACAGCATTCCGCTGAAGAAAATTCCTTCGGTTATCGACAGTTAAACGCTTGAAGCACAATCGCTGTTTCTCAGTCGGCAAATTGAGCAACTTGAGAATAACATTGAAAGGCTTCAACGTGAGCTGTTCCGAATCCGAAAGCAAAGATCGTTTATCCAGGATGCTATCAATTTCGACGCAATCACTGAAATGGAGACACATGGCATGTACCGTCTGATGCTTTTAGGCGATGGCGTTAAGAGTGAGCCGTCTGCAGAAAAGATAGCTCAGGAATGGCTTTCCAAAGCCCCGATGACAGAAATAGGCTGGACGGCAGAATGGCCTGCTGAGGATGCATTCAGGGAAGATACATTGATCAAAACAAAGATAGGGCTTCTTGCCTTCCCGCAATGCGTTGAGGAAGCACATCTTTGCATAGATCCTCCGGTAATACATAGCCCCTCCGGACATTCTCTTCGTGTCATGGTGAAAACTGATAATCCTTTTTATATCCACTCCAGCTCGTTGATTCCATTAAACAGCTATATTCACGAGCACAATTTCCGCGTCGTTTCAGACATCAATGGCCGCTATAGTGGAAGCACCTGTATAAACAGCAAGGAATATTACTTTTCAGTGCGCGTGAATGTAAAATGTGAAAAATAAAACAATGGTGGTTGACTTGGTTATCGTAACCGGGTTTATACTTCTTTCATCGCTTGGGAGTAGCGAAAAAAAGGAGGATGAACCATGAAGAAACTTATTTCCATGTTCCTTGCCTGCACGATGATGGTCTTCGGCACATCGGCAATGGCAGAAGACAGCTTTAGTGCAACAGCACGTGGCTTCGGTGGCGACGTTACCGTAACCCTGACGATTGATGGCAATCGTCTGGTTAACGTCACTGCTGAAGGTGCAGACGAAACTGCAGGCATTGGCGGCACTGCTCTTGAACAACTCCCGCAGAAAATGGTCAAGACCAATTCTGTGGAAGTTGATGGCATCACAGGTGCTACGTTTACGAGCAATGCAATTCTGACTGCGGCAGCGCAGGCACTTTCTGAAAGCGGCGTAACGCTTACGAAGGACGATAGCGAGAGCACCACTACCTACGAGGACGTTACGACTGATGTGGTTGTGGTCGGCGGTGGCATCACCGGCATGTCTGCTGCAATTGCATTAGCTGATGCTGGTCAGAATGTTGTTCTTCTGGAGAAAACCGATGTGCTTGGCGGTGCAGCCACCACGTCTCACAGTTCTGTGTGGGCGGTCGGCAGTGAACTTACAAAGGATAAGTACGATTTTACTGCTGATGAAATCTACGAGTTCTTTAACAAGCAGGCTGGTCCCGTGTACAACAAGGATGTTTTCTATGCTCTGGCAAATGAGAGCTATAATTCTCTGCACTTCCTGATGGACAACGGCGTTGTTTTTGAAGAGGTTTCTCAGTGCAATCCGCAGGCAGATCCTCGTTTCTGGTGCTCAGCTTCTGTGAACTTTGGTGCAGGTATGATTGCTTCGCTGACCACTTCCTACAACACCAAGAACATTGACACTCGCATGAAGACTGCTGCTGTTTCTCTGGTTCAGAATGCCGATGGTGCTGTAACTGGCGTTGTTGCCGAATGCGATGGACAGCAGTATACAGTCAACGCAAAGAAAGTTATCCTTGCAACCGGTGGTATCGGTCAGAATGCAGAACTGTGCGAAAAGTACGTTCCCGGATATGCTAACCTTGTAAAAAACAACACCTTTGTTGGTGATGACGGCGATGGTCATATCATGGGCGTTGCCGCAGGCGGCTATTTGGTTGGCACTGGTTCTATGGGTGTTGGCACACATGCTACGGGCATGGCGCATTCCACCTTTGGCAATGGTCTCCTGGTCAATGTGGAAGGCGAACAGGTTGGTGCTGCCAACGAACACTACACGAAGCTGTATGTGCTGGTAAATGCGTCTTCTAATGGCAAGCTGTACAGCATCTTCCCCGCAGACATTGATAAGTACTCTGCTGGTGGCACGCTGGAGCAGATGGAAAAGAACTATCAGAACGGCGAACTCTATAAGGCAGATACGATTGAAGAACTCGCAGAGCAGATGGGTGTTCATGTCGAGACTCTGATGAAGACTGTTGAAAAATACAACGAGCAGTGTGCTTCAGGCAACGGCGATGATTTCAATACTCCCGTTAACGAAATGTGCCCGCTGCTTGTGGGTCCCTTCTACGGTGAAGTCCATGAAGCAGGCATGATCGGTACCATTACTGGTTTGGCCGTTGACGAATCGATGCATGTGATCACTTCTGAAGGCAAAGTCATTGAAAATCTGTTTGCTGCCGGTGAGCTGATCTATGGCAACTGGTTTGAAGGCGGCTATCCGATGAGCGGAACAGGTCTTGGCGGCTGTGTTTCCAGCGGTCGTATCGCAGCTCAGACGGCCATTACCGAAGTAAACTGATCGCAAAACATCATAAAAAACTGCATCTGGCTCGGTTGTAGAGTCAAATGCAGTTTTTTGATTCTGCTGTGTTTTTTCGTTTTTCACGTGTTGAGAATGGAAGAGTGCGGTTCATAGCCCGTTGCGGTTATGGAGCAGAATGTTGGATATATACTCCCCATCGACAAGAGGCGACTCCTTTTGTGAGAATTCCTATATGTATATCACGCCCACTGAGCACCACGTGCACGGGGTTTTAGCACCACCGTGTCGGTAAAACAGCACCACCCTCACGGAGAAACAGCACCACCATGGCTGTGTTCATATGATGTATTTAATTACAGAATCAATACAGTGTCGGCCAGAGCTTGAATTCCCAAACGATCTCACCATACTCTTTTTTTCACAAAGCTCGTCATTATCGCCAAGAGTAAATACGCTTAAATGTGCTTGCGGTGTGCAAATTTCGCCCAGTGTGAACAACACATTTTCCTCAACATAGACGCGATGATTTATGTTATCACTCTCCCTTTGCTACACGGATGCGAGGATCAATCAAGCCGTACAAAATATCGACTATCAGCATCACAAGAATATATAAAGCGCAATAAATGAAGGACAGCGCGAACGTCACATTGTAATCGCTCTCTTGGATGGTCGTAATAAGCAGCCCGCCAATGCCCGGCACGGAGAAGGCCTTTTCAACCACCAGGCTGCCCGTCAGCACATTGACAACGCTGGGTCCGATGATGGTAATCACGCCTGTCAGCACATTGCGCAGCACGTGTTTCAGCACCAATTTCAGCTTACCGATGCCTTTGACCTTCGCCAGGGTAATATAATTTTGGTTCAATACTTCGATAATTTCACTTCTGGTGTACCGCGCTACGCTTGCCATCGGGGATACGGAAAGCGTTAAAGCAGGAAGAATAGCCGAAGCTAACGGCGTTTTTGCATTATAGAGGAAGGGAAGCAGTTTCCACTGGAAGCCGACAAAATAAGCTAACAACAGAGCGAAAACAAATGCCGGAAGGCTGACGCCCAAAATGGCAATAGCCGAAGTAATCGTATCCCAAATGCTGTTATGATGAAAACCGGCAACAATGCCAAGCAACATCCCCATCAATACGCCGAACACAATAGCCATGAGACCTATGCGGATGGTGACAGGGAAACGCTTAGCCAGCAAACTGGAAATCGGCATATTCTGCTGGATATTATAGGAAACGCCGAAATCCCCCTGCAGAATGTT
This sequence comes from Bacteroidaceae bacterium, assembly GCA_963642705.1. Classification (GTDB taxonomy): domain Bacteria; phylum Bacillota; class Clostridia; order Christensenellales; family Aristaeellaceae; genus UBA11524. The sequence continues at coordinate 2,162 of CAVIHU010000056.1, read as the reverse complement.
GGCAATATATTTGATATATCGCGTAAAAAAAGGCTGATCCAGACCGTATTTTGCTTCGATACTGGCCCGCTGTTCTGCAGTCAATTCAGGGTTGTTAAACGGCGAGCCGGGGAGCAGCTCCATCAGAAGAAACAGGATAAAGAGGACTGCCAGCAAGGTCACAACTGCTGTCAGCAAACGCTTGGCGACATATTTTTTCACACATTGTACCCCTTTCTTTTTAAATAGCCGCCGCCGGATAAACCGTGCGGCGGCTGATTGCTTGGGGATGGCAGCCAAATGCGTTTGCACGCACCCGAACTTATACGCTTTTCAATCTCCGTCATAGCATCTTCAATTCATCCCGAATCTTGCTATGCCTTCGATGTCAAATCGTATGGCTGATTATTCGGCAATATCGGCGAACATGAAGTCCCAGGAAATGCCAATCAGATTGTGGAAATAATTGCTGACGGTCGGACGAATCAGCAGGCAATCGGCGGTACGATAGATCGGGATCGCAACAGCCGCACGCTGTGCCATTTCTTCCAGGTCTAAGCAGTTGTTCCAAATCACATCGGAATCGGTTTCTTCAGCGGTTGCGTTGTACAGGGCATCATATTCTTCGTTGGAATAGCCGGCATAATTCAGGCTCTGGCCGGTCGTGTACTGACCGAGCTTTGCCAGCACATTGGGCACAGAAGAGCCGGTGCGGTGCAGTGCAAGCTGGAATTTGCCGTTTTCCATTTCGTCCAATCTCTGCATCTTGGGCATGACCTTGAGGTTCAGAGAAAGGCCGGGGCAGGTGCTTTCGACTTCAGACTGAATGAAGGCTGCCACGCTCTGAGCGCTTTCGCTGTCTTCAACGGTGAAGTCCAGTGTCAGGGTGTCAACGCCGAGTTCTTCCTTAGCCTTTTCCCAATATTCCTTGGCCTGCTCTTTGTTGCAGCTCCAGAAGTCGGGACGCACGGAGTTGAATTCGTTGCCGTTCGCATCATAGAAAACGTCGGAATAGTTGCAGTCATACTTAGCCAAAGAGCCATCGCACAGGATGTTGTTGACCAGTGCTTCGCGGTCGATGGAGAAGCCGATTGCATACAAAAGGTTCTGATTGCTGACAGTATCATCGCGGAAGTTGGGAACGACATACCAGCTATAGGTCGTAGGAGCGCTGTAAAAAGCATCGGAATCGCGGTACATATCCACCACATCGCTGCTCAGAATCACGAAGTCAGCCTGATTGCTTTCATACGCCATGATGCCGGTCTGTGTATCCTTGATGACCTGATACTCAATCGTGTCAATGTTGACATTCTCGGCGTTCCAATAGTCTTCGTTCTTCGTCAGTGTCCATGTTAAGTCACCGGCAGTCCAGTTTTCCAGCTTATATGCGCCGCAGGTCAGGAAAGTGTCACTGGACAGCGCATATTGGTCGCCGCAGCTTTCAACAAATTTCTGATTCAGGGGACTGAAGGCACAGTCACTCAGGAAATTGATGAGCCAATCGCAGGGGCTGGTCAGCTCCACGACCAAAGTCTTCGCATCGGTTGCCGTAACGCCCAGCGTCGTGTAGTCCATTTCGCCCTTATTAATCTCTTTCAGCTTCTTCAGCGGCAGATAATTAAAAAGGAAAGTGTGCTCAAAGCCGCCGTTGGGATTCGCGGCACGCTTCCAAGCATATTCAAAGTCAGCAGCCGTTACATCGTCCCCGTTGCTCCATTTGGAATCACGCAGATGGAAGGTATAAACGAGGCCGTCTTCGGAAACCTCATAGCTTTCGGCTAAGGAAGGCTGAGGCTGGCTGTTGGCATCCAGGCGGAAGAGGCTGTCCACAAGCAGCGACATAATGCTGGTCGTGTAACCATCGCCAGTATTGCCGCTGTCCAGCGTATCCATTTCAACGTTCTGCGTCAGTCGCAAGGTTTTTCCCTCAGCGAAAGACTGTGAACACACAGCCATCATCAATACCATCGTGAGTGCTAAGAGTCTGGCGAGCTTTTGCTTCATGTGAATCATTCCTCCTGCAATAATAATGCTCATTTGATAAACATTGCTGTTTATGAAATGATTGCACTTATTGTATACAGAAACGATGTCAATAGCAAATACCATTTTGGTGTGAATTAATTCTGTGTTGTAAAGAGATATGACCCATGGAAGCAAAATCGATATGGCACATGCGT
>CAVIHU010000055.1:0-10182 GCA_963642705.1 Bacteroidaceae bacterium | reverse complement strand
TTTCTTCTTCCGGAAGCTGTATTCAATGTCGGTAAACGTATCTTGCTTCATTTCGAGCACCACCTTTATTTTGATGACTCTATTATACCATATCCGGCAGTGGGATGGTAGCTTTGATTAAATCAGAGGTTCCCTAGTGGTGGTTTTCTGAGGAGCCATCTAATTTTTCCGTGTCTACTTGGTAATGGTATATCAAAAGTTTTCCTGCATTACAAAAGCTAATCGAAGAAGCTCAATTGTTTCTCGTTTTCTCTTTTCTTGTTGCTAATTTTGGTTTTTTCTACTACGCCAACATCACCATTCCAGTCTTCGCTAATCGGAATAGCGCCGAGACGAATCAGCTCCTGATTCCCCGGATATTTGCAGTTACGGCAAAAAGTGGGACACAGTGGCTTTTTCAAGTTTTCTGTTGCACCAGCCCATGTCCCACCTTTGCCATTATCCGAACGGATAACAACAGTTCCGTCGGACTGCGCATAAATGTAGCGATTGCGCATCATAGCGGTGCCAACGTTGAATCCCGCCTTTGGAATGACTGCAGACATCAGTAGAACTCGGCCGTCGCGGATTTCACTCATTAACCCAGAATCGCGCATTTTTCGCAACATAGAGTCTGAAATATATTCAATAACAGTGGTGCCTTCCGACATAGCAGATGACGCAGAAACACTGTCGATACCCTTTGCGCCACCAGAAACAACTGCATAGCCCCTCCCGGCGGTTGCAGCCACTGCCCCTTTCGTAAAGGCAATATCTGTCGGTTCTATATCGCGCGAGCCGACATATCCGACAGCCGGCTTGTTTAGTAATGTCAAATCACCTGCATAATAGAATAATGGAGGACAAGAAACGGACAGTTTTGATTTAAGCTTTCTTGGATAGCTTGAATCTGCACGAGTAACGACTTGAATACCCATATCCTCGTATTTCGCCAATTCAAAGCGAAGACTGCCACTACGGTCAAGCAGGCGCATAAACCGTACGGCTTCATCTTCCGGCATTGAAAGCTCGTGGGTAAAATCTTGCTGCTCATAGTCCAGCAGAATTTCCGGCTGAAGTTTTTTTTCAACCAGCTTCTGTGCGAGTTGATGCCATTCATGTGATTTAAGCGGCTTGATTCCATCTGTCACACAAAGATGGCTGCAAAAAACGATAATAGCTTCCGAGTTTCGGTTCATTTTATTCCTCCGTGTGGCTACTGTCTGCAAGCGCATAAGGGTAAACTTCACTGCAGCCATTCTCCATCATTTTATACCCACACACAGTCAATGTCCAGCGCGAATCCACAATATCATCCACCAGGATAACCTTCTTGGGCATGGCAACAGGCAGCACATCGAAGGAATTCCATGCATTCCTACATTGAAAGGTACTGTTCTGCATTTCTTTTTGCTTTTGCTGTTGAGCAGGGCTTTTTTTCAATAATGGAAGAAAGCAAAGCCCCGTTGCTTGTGCCAAACGCCTTGTAAAATCCTCCACCAGATTGCTACTTAGCGACGGCACAAAAGTCATATGCGTAATGCCTTTTTCCTGAATCAGTTTTTTCAGTAATTTTGCAGAAGCAGAAACTAACTGATCATCGAATCGCTTTTCTATACCCATTGATGGGTACTTTCCCTGTCTAACCAACTCGCCATTACCAGGAGCACCATATTTGGTCAGACACACACCGAGCTGAAGGCGATAGTTAGAACGAATTATTGTCCTGTCTGGCCACTGCTTTCGCGGTTCAATATCAATGGTCGGACAGGCAAAACGGCTTGCCTTTTGACGCGCGCTTTCGGAAATTGACAGTCCAGGAAACACATCTTTACCGATACAGTTCGCACATTTGCCGCAATTCGGGGCGGTTTTGTCATCAAGGCAGTTGACTGCAAAGCGGCTCAGACATTCATGTGTATGAATCAGTTCCCGCATTTGCTGCTGTTCTTCCCTGCGAATCCTTGTGACAGCTTCATAATGCTCTCTGGGGTACACGTACCTTTTGGGTGTTGAATACCATCTAAATCTATCCTTATAAATAAAGCCTTCATTCTCCATGAAGTAAAGTGCCTTTTCGATCTGCGCTTGTTGAGCGTTAATCTTCATGAAAATATCGTTGTTGGTGATGCCATCGGAATGACTGATCAGATCCATCATGTTCTCAGACGTTTGCTGATCCGGAAACGCTGTGCGAATGAAGTAATCCTGAATGTTGTTGCCTTCCCGACCTGTCATCAAGAAGATATATGCATCTTTCAAGTTGCGTCCTGCACGTCCAATTTGCTGATACCATGTAACAATGTTTGCAGGAGCCTGAAAGTGAATCACAAACGAAACGTCTCCCTTGTCGTAGCCCATCCCTAACTTGACAGTAGCTACGATTACCTTGATGCGGTTGTGTTGAAAGTCGTCAATAGCGTCTTGATTCATTGCCTCTCCATCTTTATTTTTTCTGGAATAGTACGCCTTTGCATGGATACCATTTTGTTGCAGGAACTCAGCAAGGTAATCGCAGCTAGAATGGTCCAAACAGTAGATAATACCTGTTCCGGGGAGCTTTGGCAGATTATCCAGCAGCCATGCATAACGTTCAACGCGATCCTCCAATAGAAGGACCTGGATATGAAGCGAGTTGCGCGTCAATGATCCTCGTGAAATAAAAACATTGTCACCTAATTGCGCCTTCAAATCAGCGACAACCCGATCATTTGCTGTTGCAGTTGTAGCAAGCACAGCAACATTGGAAAATATACCGCTGATGATTCGACCAAGTTTCCCATAATCAAGGCGAAAATCATGTCCCCAATCGGAAATGCAATGTGCTTCATCAATCACGAACAAACCAATTCGTACACGCGGAAGTACCAATTGCAATTCCTCTTTCAATAATGTTTCAGGCGTTACAAAAACCATATCCAATTCACCATGTACCATCTGCTGGCGAATCAATTCCTGCACATTTTTCTCTACCGAACTGTTCAGTACTGCACAATTCAAACCCATACGTTTTGCCATTTCCATTTGGTTTTCCATCAGAACCAGCAGTGGACTGATGACCAATGTCATACCCTGCACGTGGTTTCTCTTCAGTTTTGTACAGATAAAATAAATGAGACTCTTTCCCCAGCCAGTTTTCTGCACAACGAGCGTCCGTTTATTCACTATAGTTGCTTCTATTGCTTCATACTGTCCGTCACGGAACTGCGCATTGTCCCCATAGACAGATTTCAGAAGTTGGTTTGCTTCACGGTAGATTCCTTGGTTGCTGATTTTCATGATAAACCTCGCATTGTAGAAAAGTAGTGTTTAACCTTGTTTTTAGTATAACACATAATAGTTGATTTTTCCAGTGTTTTCACAATGCACAATTGTCCAAGTTCCCACAACGGAAATCAATTTTCAGAAACCACCCCAGCTATCCTTTTCAAAAGGCGAAGAAAGAACCTCTTTCAGCAGAGCCATGTCCAATCTGATGCCGAATTGCCTCCTTGAACCTGATCGCCTTTCTTCGATTCTTGAAAATTGATTTCGGTCAATTGCCAAACTAAATGCAGCGATGCCAAAGTAAACGCAACATCCAGCGTCTACTCTGGCATAAACGCAGGAACTGAAAGCAATTATGCCCGAATCAGGAGTAGAAAGCAGGAAAAGACGGCTATTTGAGGCGCGGTTTCGAAAAAAAGGTACAGCAAACAAGTGGACCGTCCGTCGGACGGAAAACGGTTCGCCCGAAGAGCTTCAGGAACCTTGGACATTCTCCTTCCAAAATAAGCACGCACCGCCCCCTGCCATATCAGCGCAGAAGGCGCTGCATTTCAATTGTCTTCACTGAATCCCATTGTCCTGCAGGAAGGCGAGCATCGCTTCGCATGCCTTTTCGCGGTCATCGCCGTAGAAGCCGTGACCCGCGCCCTCGATGGGCACGAGCTTCGCGTTCCTGTAGATGGTCAGTGCCTTTTCGGAGGAGCTGTACGGCACAAGCTTGTCGTCCGTTCCATGGACGAGCAGCACCGGCTTCTCGAATGCGGCGATTTCCGTCCATGCATCCATCGACCGTGCGATTTCGTAGTATCGTCCGCTGACCTGCATGCCGAGGAAGCTGACCGTTTCCGGTATTTCCGAGTCCTCGGAGAATTTCGCGCGCGCATCATCCGGAATCGTCAGCGCCGGATACAGCAGCATCGCCGCCTGCACATTGCCCGGATACTTCGCCGCATAGAGCGCCGACAGGAATCCTCCCTGACTTTCGCCGGAGATGACAACTTTGTCCACATTGACCTCGTCCACGCAGTCCGTCAGGAACGACATGACCTGCTCGAGGTCATCCAGCTCCGTCAGCAGCGTCATATCTGTCGTAGCACCGCTGCTCTGGCTGTTTGTGCCGCCGCCGCAGAAGTCGAACACGTAGCACAGATAGCCGCGGTTCGCCAGATATTCCGCATAGCCCGTGACATTCCTGTACGAGCCGTTGAAGCCATGGCACAGTACGACCGTCGGGAAGCTGCCCTCACCGTCAGGCACGTACAGCCAGCCGGCAATGATGCTGCCGTCCTCCTTCTCAATGTTCATCTCCTCAATGCGATACTCCTCTGCCTTTGCCATTCCAAACACTCCCATCATGAATGCGATAATCACCGAAAGAAAACGCTTCATGTTCAATATTCCTCTTGTTCACCGTACAGCACGGCATCGACCAGCGTTGGCAGAATACCGCTGCTTTCCAGCTCATCCATCACCGACTGCACCAGCGATGCAGGCAGCACCGTCAGATAGTTCAGCACCGTTTTGCTCATTGGCAGGGCGATGCTGCGCATCAGCTCGGACAGCGACGTACCGTTGACGGACAGCACATTCACGCCGACAATATCGTCCGCCGAATAATGTACCTCGTCCGCTGTCACATCGCTCAGCAACACCGTCATCTGCAGCAGCGGCTGCTGATCCGGCATCCGGCAGCAGACATTGATTGTCTGCCCGTCGCTTTCGCCCGACACCGCGATTTGCACTGCCTCTTCACCGACCGCCATGCCTTCCGCGGTCGCCGTCAAAGAAATTTCCGCTGCAGTCGTCAGGCTGACCGGCACAGCGAATGCCACATCCGCGTTCAGCACGGCCGATTCCACGGTGACATTGCCGATGAACTGCATGTCCTCCCGATTCAGCGCGATGTCCAGCATCAGCAGGTCCGGCAGATTCAGCGACAGCATCCAGCTGCCTTCCGTTTCCGATTGCCGGAATACGATTTCCTCGCCGTGCAGCCACGTCGTCTGCTGCGCCGTCTGCTCCACCGTCAGCCCGTCCGGATACATCTCCTCCAGATAATATGGCAAATCGTAGAGCATCGCAAAAATCTCTTCATCCGCGCCGGTTGTCCGCCCAATCGCCTCGATGTAATAATACAGCGTGCGCTCCTCCTCGGCGAGCTGCGCCAGCGTTTCGGCACATGTCATCAGCGCGTTCAGCGAAATCATCCCGTCAACCGCCGAATCCGCCATCTCCTGCAGCGGCTGCGCAGCGACTGCCCACGCGCTCGTATGCGTGTACGGCGAAATCATCATACAGACGTGCTGAAGCGGCAGCGACAAGTGCTCATACGCCTTGTTCGCGAACTCCAGCAGCGCCAGATGGTTAATCATCAGCGTTTCCGAACCGAGCATGCTGCCCTGCACACCCCAATGGCTGTCCAGCCCAAAGACACGCAGCGTCGCGGATGTCCTGTCCGGCGCCTCGTCAAGCGCAAACTGCATCTGCACATCGAAGCTGTCGTCCGACAGCGTCAATTCTCCCGACACCGACAGCCCCGACAAAACCGCCGCAAGCTCATGCAGCAGCTTCGACTGCGAAGCCGCCGTTTCATCCACCGACACATTCAGCGTGAACTGCGCCTTCTCCGCCATTGCCGCCGAGCACAGCATGAGAGCGGAAAGCAGCACAGCCATCAGCCGTTTAGCCCTGTTGACCATTCTCATTACCCCCATAAAAGCGCCAGCGCAGGCACAATCTGCTTTTTCCGGCTGACGACCTTCGGCAGCCACACATGGTGATTTTCGATTTCATCCTCGATGTTGAACGCCTGACGCACCACGTCCTCGCCGCCGAGGAAAACAAGCTCCGTGCCGCAGCGCAGCACATCCGTGAGCATCATCAGGAACATATCATAACCGTGCGCCTGCTTGATTTTGTCCATTTCCGGCAGAATCTCCGGCAGACGCTCCAGCATCCGATCGATGTCAAGGCACGTAATCTGGCAGATACCCAGATTATGTCCGGCGATGTGGAATTCCTTGAAGTCCGTGTTCAGCAGCTGCTCAACGGGCTTATCCGTGCCGTTGCCTGCGGAGAACATCTCGCGCCCGAGCGTCTCCAAATCAATGCCGGCAATATGCGCCAGTCGCTCCGCCATGCGCCGGTCGCGCGGCGTACACGTCGGCGACTTGAACATGACCGTGTCCGACAGAATCGCCGCCGTCATCAATCCGGCAAGCTTCTCCGATGGCTGCAGACCGCGCTCCTGATACATTGTCGCGACAATGGTCGTCGTTGACCCGACCGGCTCGTTGCGCATAAACACAGGGCCGCCGGTCTGAATGTCCGCCAGACGGTGATGGTCAATGATGGCAACAATTTCCGCCTGCTCCAGACCAGGAATCGACTGGCTCATCTCGTTGTGATCGACAAGCACGACATGCTTTCTCCTCGGGCGCAGCAGATGATAGCGGCTGAGCGTGCCGACGACTTTCTCGTTCTCATCCAGAACGGGGTAGGAACGGTAGCGGCTCTGCAGCACGGTATCGCGTACGTCATCGATGAAGTCATTCAGGTGGAAAAACACCACGCCCGTATGCTGGGCGATGCGTTTCACCGGAATCGCCTGATAGATCATGCGTGCGGCGCGATAGGCATCATGCGGCGTCATGATGATGCAAGTCTTGCTGGAAATGCCGCGATATTTTTCCGGCATCGAGCCCTGGCAGATGATCACGCAAGACGCGCCGATTTCCAGCGCCTTGTCGACAACGTCCTCCTGCTGTCCGCAGATGATGACGCTGCCGCTGCTGACGCCGCGCAGGCTTTCGCCCGGTGTCGGAAGTGCAATGAGCACCTCGCCGGAAATCGTGTCAAATGCGTCCTCCTCGTTGTTGATGATGTGCCCTTCCAGCGCCGACAGGAGATTGAAAATCGGTACATCGCTGATTTCCGGACGGAAGATGCTCTCCATGTCCTTTTCGGCGATGCCGCCCGCGGTCAGCATGCCGTAGAGCGTGCCATCCTCGTTCGTGACAGGCACGGCAGACAGGTTCTCGTCCGCACGCAGCACCTCCCACGCATGGCTGATAGGCACGCTCGTTCCCAGCGTCGGCGGACGGTCAAAATCGATATCGCGCACCTGGGTTCGGACATTCGTCAGCACTGCCGGCGCGGTAAAACCAAAGCGGTCGAGCAGGAACTGTGTTTCATCATTCGGCGCGCCCTGCATTGCCGCGACATAGCCGTTTTCGCCGAGCGCGTTGTTCAGCGCGGCATACGCCATTGCAGACACGACGGAATCCGTATCAGGATTTCGGTGTCCGCAGACAAATATCGGGTCAGTCATATTGAAATGCTCCTTTATTGCGTCAAAAATCGAGAGAATCGTCCTCGTCATCATCCTGTACGCCTGACCACGCGGTTGGGTCGGTGTATTGCAGCAGGCGGTATTCCTCGTTCAGCACCTTCTGCGTTGCCATGTTTGCGATGCCGAGCGCCTTCAAGCCCTGCTTCGTCTGATAGCTTTTCACCGCTTCGACCGTTGACGCACCATAAACACCGTCCACCTTGTCCTCCGCGAGAAATCCCAGATACGCCAACTTCTGCTGAAGCTCCAGCACCTTTTGCCCACTGTTGCCGCTGCGCATCGTCCAGTCTGCCACATCATGCACCGTGCCGTACCCTAAAATGCGGTTGTAGGTCAGCGCGTATTCCGTCCGCTTGACGGATGTCGGCGTGTTGCCCTCAATGACATGCACGGTAATGTTGCCATCCTCATTCTGCGAGCAGTACTCCACCATTGCCACATGGTCTGTGTCTGTCGTACTCGTCCACGTGAAGAACACCCAGTCGCCGGGCTGCGGGATGTACGTTCCGGTTGTAATGTACGTGTCATCATCCCTGAGCCATTGATAACCCCAATCCTCCAGATTGCCGTTGCGCGTCACGTACCGTCCCTGCTTGATGAACCAGTTGCGCCCGGTATTCTGCCCGGAATAAAGCGGATACGTGTTCTTAAGCAGCGATGTGCCGTGCTGCTGATCTACCTGATCCACGCACCAGCACAGGAATTCAGCGCACCACTGTGCATATGGGTCGCCTGCCCATTCGCCGTATTTCGTGTAACCATGCTCTCCCTCCGTATAGCCAAGCTCGCCGCGTGCCGTGTCCAGCAGCCATTCAACATACTCCGGAACATCCCACTGCGGCTCAAGGATGGTTTCCTCCGCACTCGCGAAGGACGTAACCATGAGCGTCAGCAGGGCAATCCATGGAAGCAGACGTTTCATACGGCTTGGTTCTCCTTTCGGGCTGAATTCCAAATCAAAAAAATTCGACCTGTATCCGCTGAAATCCTGCATTTCACGCCTGAATTCTTGTCGAACATGAAGGCAGGCTGCCTTCCTGCGAAATCCGGAAGACAGCCTGCTCTTTATTCAGCGGATTCGTCCGTGTTATCATCGTAGACGCGGTAAATCAGCATGCACAACGCACCGTCGCCGCTCGTATGACCCTCGATGCGAATCGGGAAATCGTAATCGTTGCGGAACTTCAGATTCTGCGTGTCGTTGCCGACTGCGGCGTCAACGCCGTGCGGCAGATAGCTCGCAGCATTCGCGCCGTGCGCACGGCGGTACAGGATGGTGATGCCCGGAAGCTGAAGCAGCGCGTTGTAAAGCGTCGAGGACACCTGACACGTACCGCCGCCGTAGCTGGTCGTTGTCGTACCGTCCGCCAAAGCGCCTGCCGGCAGGTAACCCTTGGAGCGGTTGTACGGACCCATGCGCTTGTTGCCGTCAAACAACTCGCCGGGCTGGTAGACGTCAGAAATGTACGAACAGCCAAGTGAAATGTTCACAATGCGGTTGTGGTTCTTCTCCGTATCGATCATCGTATAGTAGGACGTGTATGCCGCGATGGGGCTATCCTCGCGAATCGGTTCATCGGTCTGCGAAACTGGAATCAGGTTCGTCAGTTCGTTGACATTGATATAGCCGTACGTCCGCCAATAATTCACAACCGCCCAGCCGTCAATGAAGCACCAGATGGACAGCGTCGTACCCTCGTTCAGCACGACCCAGCTGTCGTCCTGGTCGCTCATGGACTTGCGAACATGGCATGTCGTTGCCGTTGTCGCAATGTACGTGTGCTTCTGCGTGCCGTAGGGCGGCGTGGTCGACTCATCAATTGCTTTGACGTTGTAAATGCGGCGGCGCTTGACATATGCAATATCGCCCTTGTAGCGCATAATCACCCAGGTTGGGTCGACATAGAGAACCTCGCCCTGCGCGGCTGAATCACCAATGCGGAAAACACGCGTGCTCTCGATATCGCGCTCTGTGTAGCCGCTTGTATTCGCGAGCATCATTGCCGTATACAGTGCTTGGGAACCGCTGTCAAAATCAGACAACACCTTGTCCGGATAAACATCGCCGACGACAGTGATGACCTCATCCTCATCATAGCCCTCAACATCGCCGTTTTCAACCAGCGAACCTTCTTCCTCCGCCCATGACCTTTGTTCCGGTATAAATAAATCAGTAAAGCCAATGCAAAGCAGCATCAGCAGAGCCATCAATCGTTTCACGCGGAAGTACTCCCTCCATTTAATGTACGTTGTTTATTATATCATTGCTTTTAGCCTGAGGCAATAGGGCAAGCAAGTTTTTACAAATAGCAGCATGCAGAAGCGGTACCTCAACCATGCAACGGGTTCATGGAGAGAGTTCGTCGCTTTTCCTTGCCGCATTCAATCATTCGCAGCCGAGCAGGCAATGGTTGCGGCAGCCCTGTCGCCTCAACGCAGGAAGGTACGGGAACGAAAATAACGCTTTCCAAGCTGTTGTTCAGCTTTTCCAAAGAAAATCCCCCTCGACAATATAGCCGAGGGGGTAAAGGGAATCCGGCAGCGACTTATCCTCCCGGGCCGTTTCCAGCCAAGTACTTTCAGCA
>CAVIHU010000054.1:0-10689 GCA_963642705.1 Bacteroidaceae bacterium | reverse complement strand
ATACCGCAACCAGCATGACATGTCAAGGAAATAAAGAGCTTTTTTTCTCGCTGCCCTTGCATGGAGAGAGAAATCGTGGCATAATAAATGCGACTAACCAAAAGGGGAGGGACAACCATGGCGACTGCCTTATGGGTTCGCATCATCCGTCATCATCGCATTGACCGCCAAACCGTACAGCCGTGCACGCACAGCGATCCGCATGACGCGCTGGATGAGGCGTGCCGGCAGCTTGATCTGTCGCGCCCCCTGTGGCTGGATAAAAATCAGCGGGAATGGGAAGAATTTTCGCAGACGCGGTTTCTGCCTGATGCGTTTCTGGAGCCGGTCAATTTTGAACGCATGGAGATTGAGCTGATTGATCCCGAGGCAAAAAAACGCCGCTCGAAGGATCCGCGTAATGCATTTTGACGGAGGAGCATGAACATGTACGACAAGGTATTTGCCTATCTGGAGGAGCATATTGAGGAGTACGCCGCGCAGCTGTCGCGCTGGGTGGAGGTCGCGTCGGTGAAGGGTATGCCCGCGCCTGACGCGCCGTTCGGCACAGAGGTTCGCAAAATGCTGGATATGGCGGTTGCGGACGCGCAGAGGCTTGGCTATGAAACGCGCAATTTTGACGGCTATGCCTGCGATATCACCATGAAGGGCGAGACGGACGAGACGATTGCCGTGCTGGGGCACCTCGATGTCGTCCCTGCGGGCGACAACTGGGCGACACCGCCGTTCACCGCGACGCGCAAGGGCAGCTGCATCTATGCGCGCGGAACGAGTGATGACAAGGGACCGGCACTCGCGTCGCTGTATGTCATGAACGCTATCCGCGCGTGCGGCGTCCCGATGAAGAAGTCCATCCGGCTGATTCTCGGCTGTGACGAGGAATCCGGCTGGGAAGACATGGCGTATTACTGCGCCCACACCGAAATGCCGGAGGTCGGCTTCTCGCCCGACGCATCCTTCCCGCTCATCAACACCGAGAAGGGCATGATTCATGGCTTCTACTCCGCACCGCTGAGCAGTGAAGGACTGCAGGTCGTTTCGATGTGGACAGGCGAGCGCCTGAACGTCATTCCGGGCGAATCCAGAGCGCTTGTGCGCGGCGGTCAGGAGATTGCGGACAGGGTCGCAGCGTATGCGGAAAAGACGGGGCTGCCGTACACGGCGGAGATCACCGCTGACGGCGTCTGGCTGACCGCAGAGGGCATTCCGGGACACAGCGCATATCCCGAAGGACGCCGCAACGCCATCGGCATGATGCTGCTGCTCCTGCGTGAGCTGGGCGCGCAGGGCGCACTGCGGACGCTTGCGGATGCGGTCGGCATGGAGCATGACGGCGCGTCGCTGGGCTGCGCGTGCAGGGACGACGTGTCCGGCGAACTGACGTGCAACATGGGCATCCTGCATATCGCGGATGGCAGGGTGACAGCGTCGCTTGACCTGCGCTGCCCTGTGACGGCGGATTTGAACGTGCTCACGAAGCAGATCGCAGCGCACCTGCCCGGCTTCACCGCCGACACGGTCGACCTCACGCAGCCGCATCATGTGCCTGCGGACAGCAAGCTCGTGCGGTCGTTGCTCGATGCCTACACCGAGGTGACGGGTCGGCAGGCAGAAGCGCAGGCAACCGGCGGCGGCACGTATGCGAAGGTGCTCAAGCAGGGCGTTGCGTTCGGCGCGGCATTCCCGGAGGATGAGGATTTGGCGCATCAGGCGAATGAGTTCATCGATCTCAAGCAGATGCTCAAGGCGATGAAGATTTATGCCGCCGCGCTGATTAAGCTTGCCGGAGAATAAGAGCTAAACAGAAAAGGCATGAGTGATGATAGGCTCCCTCCAGAGCATATCGGAAAGCTCATGCCTTATTTTTAATTTCCCGGCTGAACCGGCTGATCTTCCGCAACCTCCGTTTGCCGGAGCACCGACAGGAATTTCATCACCAGCGAGGGCAGCTCCTCATCCTCGCCGTATTGCTGCGCCGCGACGCGCCGAATCGTATCAAGACCGGCACGGGTCATCCGACCGACACCGTCAAACAGACCTGGGTGCAGGAGCCACATGTGTGCCGGACAAAGCATGCACAGCGTTTGCATCAGCGTCAGCATCTGCTCGGAGAAGGACTGCTTGAGCGATAATTCAGGCGTATCGGGGGAATCCTGTACATCGTGAATGGCGCTCATGCCGAGGCTGATGCAATGCTTGCCGGCAGGGAGCGTCTGAATGCTGATGCTGCTTGCCGCATACGTGCGTCCCATCGCCACGGAAACGAGCTGCGGCAGGCTTTGCACCAATCCGCCGGGAAGCAGATTCAGCAGCTTCGCACCGCCGCCGGACAGCACGACGGGCAACTGGGCAGGCAGAAAGTGATTCTGCATCGAATCTGCCTGCACATCCGCCGTCATGAGCCCGACGGCAAACAGCGCACCGCCGATGTATTCCGCCGCGCCGCTTTGCAGGTACGTTGCCTGACCGGCGTTCGCACAGGCATTCAGGTGGATGGACAGAACCTCGGCATGATCGTGCAGGAATCGGTCGAGCATCAGACAGAGCTTGCCCAGATGCGCCTGCGTGTCGGATGACGCGGAAAAAGCCGTGTGCAGATGCCGTGCAGAGGCGAGCAGGTCAGGCGATGCGCAGCCGCCGAAGTCATAGGCGAGGCGCTCCGGATGACGCGCGTACAGGTCATAGAGCATGCCATGCGTGCCGAAGGGGATATTTGTCAGGCGGTCGGGGCGGATACGGCTTTGCAGATAGACTGCGGCGCGGATGCTGCCTGCACCGACGTCAAACGCCGCGCAGCCGCCGCGAATGCCGCCTTCGCCGCGAAGATACGTGCCAAGCGCAATGGATTCAGGCACGGACAGGACCGGCTTGCCCTTCGGCTGAAGTCCGGATGCCTCCGACGCGACCTCGACGCCTGCCTGCACAGCTTCCAGCATGGCTGACCTGCCTTCCTCACCCATGTCATCCTCCATCGCAACGTGCCACGAGAGTGAAGCCGCACCATGCAGGAGCGCAGTGAGCGCCGTGTCTGTCATCAGCTGACGAAGGAGCAGGCATCGCGCACGCGTGCCCGTGCTGTCGCTGCGCCACTTGAATCCGGTTACCAGCTGATGCTCGGCAGCCTCCGACAACTGCAAAATGCTTTCCGGCTGATAAACAAAGCCGTCCGTCAGGGGCATATCGCCGCGTCCGGTCAAGATGACGGCGGTTGGCAAATCGTCCGATGTGCGCGTCAGACTCATCATGATGTCGTCCGTCGGTTCATCAGGGTTCAGCAGGAGCATCCGCAGGAGAGGACGATGGTACGATGAAACGCGCTGACCGTCCAGCAGGAGCGTGACGGCTGTGCTCGATACGCCGATGTCAAGGGAAGCAACCGCCTGAGCCGATTTGCGCGGCGGCTCCTCCTTTTCCAGCAGATTCGGGATGGCGCCGAGCGTTTCGCCGTCCTTTGAAAGCGTCAGGCAGGAGGGATAAGTCGGCACAGAGAGCACGTGCCAGCCTTCGCCGGACGAGACGCGCTGCCATTCGCCGTGCGAAAGCGCCGATACATCTGCATCTCCGCCCTTGACGAGCACATAGTACAGGCGCCAATCGTCTATCGGGACGCAGGGATACACGGCGATGCGCGGCGGATGCTCCAGAAAGACCGTTTCATCCTGCGAATAGCGTCGTTCAAGGCGGACTTCACTCTCACCGCGCAGCACAAACGACGCTGTGATGCTGTCGTCCTCCTCCAAATGGTAGGAGAAAGAGCTCGGCATAAGCAGCGACGGCGTTTCGGCGGCAGCCTGACTTAATTCGGCGGACAGCGGCGGCAGCATGACGGCGTCCTCGAGCAGTGAACAGGCACGAAGCGTCTGGTCGCCCAGCTGACACGTGGTCATGCATGTCAGATGGGCGGAAAACGGATGATGCAGCGAGGATGACACCGCACCGAGCGCCTGATGCAGCAGCATCTGCACCGCGGCGCTGTCCTCCTGCCACGGATATGTCAGCGTGACGGGCGTTTCGGCGTGCAGCGAATTTTGCTCCGCCTGCTCCTTGAGGGCGGTCAGCACTTCACGCACGGCAGGCAGCAGCGCGTTGTCCGCTCGTCTGAGCAGGTATTCCTGCACGCTGTCCGCAAGGGAGCGGTTCCATGCGGCCGATTTTTCCTCCATCAGCGCCAGCTCCTGCGCGACGCGGTCGAGCGTGTCCGATTCGTCCGGCAGATTCGTATCCGTCCAGCCCATAACGCGGCTCGTGCGCGCGAACGGTTTGCCATGCAGCAGGAGAATCTCCTGCCTTGCAAGCCCTTCATTCACGCCGATGGTCTTGTCCGTGAAGCATTTGAGCAGCGCGTTGCCGGTATTCAGCGCGGATTGCTCCGCTTGTACGGAAAACCCGGGGAAGGTCATCATGCTCAGCGCGGCGGCGGCACGGACGGACAGGCGCTCAAGCGACTGCGGGTCATTGCGCGTCATCTTCTCGCGCTGGTCGGCCAGCCGCTGCGCCAGTGCCGCTTTGAGGGACGAGAACTTCATACCGGTCAGGTTCATCTGATGCAGGCGGCGCAGGAGCAAATCGCTGTCCGCCTCGGAAAGCATCGGCAGGGGATTGAGGAAGCGGCGCTTCTCGCGGTCAACCCACGTGACACGCTCCGGCAGCAGCGAGAACACATCGCCCGGCTGCGGTGCGAGCGTCAGACCGTCCTGCGCATCGACCATGCCGAGCAGCTCACGATGACCATCCTTTTCCAGCAGAACAAGGCGCAGCGGCGTTTCCCGTTCCTCCGGCGGACGCGCAGCAGTCACCCACTGCGAAAAGCGGGTGGCAGACGCATCGACCGTCATGACGGTGACGCGTGCCGAAACAGCCTGCCAGCTGTCCAGCAGCAGCGCACAGGCCATTGCGCCCCGATAGGCGGCGTCAACGGCAGATGCGGACGGCTCCTGACGGATGAGCAGCTGCTGCGCAAGGTCGGATAAATGGGTCGTGTCCGCGCTTTGACGGACGAGTCCTTCGTTTTCAGTGCTGATTTCTGTACCGCAATCGGGCAAAAACACAAGTCTGCTCATTTGTTTTCCTCCAGGATGGATGCTTCCATGGCGCAGATCAGCAGCCAGACGGCAGGCGCTTCCTTCTCCTTCGGAGCCTGACGGAGTGCACGGAGCGCAGATGGCAGCGAAACGGTCGTTGCGCCGCAAACGAGATGCGGAAACCAGTCTGTCAGCTCATGGGCGCTTTCCGCCTCGTTGCGAATCCAGCGGTCTGCCGCCTCCTGCAGGAAAAGCCCGTTTTCCGGTTCGGCGGCAAGCAACGACGGCTTTTCAAAGCGCGTCTGAGCCGCCTGCATTTCCTTCGCGTGACGGCGGAGCATGGTGCACATGCCTTCGACCATCCGCTGATGGCGCTCAAACCGGACGAGCTTCGTGCGCGCGTCATCGATGCGGAAACGCTCACTCGGCTTGACGATCGCCTCGGCCTGCTCGATTCGGCGAAGCGCCTCGGCATGGTCGTGCAGCAGACGCGTGTTTTCGCTTTCTGCCTGCTTGAGGGCGTCGAGCACCATCTGCAGCGCTGCCTGACCGCCCATCTGACGGTTGTAAGTGCGCTGGACGCTCTCCTCGTTGCGGATTTCCTGCTCGAGCTGCGATACGCGCTTGCGGAACGCTTCGAGATCCGGGTCAACCGCCGCGGTGCGCTGGACGCCCTCGTCCCCGTTGATGCCGCTGCGCTCAGCGTCGAAGTGCAGCACCGCAAGCTCACCGGCTCGCTTAATCAGCTCATTGTAATGGGCGGCGCTTTCCGCACGGACGGCATCGAGAGAGGATGCATAGCGCAGATCAAGCGGCAGGGATCGGATGACACCGGCAATCCAGCGCAGGGTCACAGCGGTCAGACGGTCGATGGCATCGGCATCGGCGCGGACATCCTCGAGCTCTTCCGTCGCGCCGCGAAAAAAATGCGGATACCAGCCACTGAGACCGCTTCGGAACGCGTTATCCTTTGCCAACTGCTTGTGAAGCTCCGGCAGCAGCTTCCTCTGCCAGAGCAACGCGCCCTTGACGAGCGCGCCAAAGCCTGTGCGATAGCGGTCGGCTGCCTTGCCGAAAAGAGACCAGTCCGCCTTGCCGCTGAGGGATTGGATGGTGAAGGTGCCGCTGAGCCACGTTGGGCGGTGCAGCATCATGTCAAGGCAGTACGCGCCGAGCCAGTCCGTCAGCCGCGGCAAATCACCGCCGCCGGAAGCCTGTGCGCTCTGCGGAAGTCCAATCAGGCAGACCGTGTCCAGCAGATGCTGCTGTGCAATGCGTGCCAGCGATTGTCTGGCGCGTAAGGGCGATTCATCCTCTGCACAGGGAAGCAGCAGCGAAGCGCCCATGCGGAAAAGCGGATGCATGCCGAAACGCTCCTTCAGGAAGGAGGACACGCTCTCCAGCCCTGCTGCGCCTGTTCCGCCGCACAGCGAGCCTGCCAACGCCACGCGAACCTCCTCGCCGTCTTCGAGCGCTTTGCTGATTTCGGCAATTTCACGGCTCATCGCGTCATCGCCGTCAGTCCGGCATTCGTTCAGCAGCGCCGCAAACGCAATCCGCGCCAGCTCGGGATGGTCATGGAAGCCCTGACGCAAATCGAGGTCGGCCGTGTCCGATGAGAAAAGCGCTTGACATAGCAGGCGGTTCTGATCGTTGTCCTGCGTCCAGTCACGAAGGCACTTGGCATTCATCGGCAGCGGGTCGCACCATGTCCGAAGCGTGATTTCCGCACGAAAGGGAGCGGCATCGTCATTTACGTATGTGCGCGATGCCCACAGCCGCTGATAATCCGTCAGCTCCTGCCGAAGCTGCGCCGTGCCGTGCGCGCCGTCTGCCTGAGGATCGCACAGGACGATATGGAGCTCCTCCTCCGGCAGAATTCCGGCACACGCCGTCAGCACAAGCGCTTCCGCCATCCGTCCGCCGCTGCCGCCGAACAGGAATATCACTCGCTTCATGACTGTCCTCCTTGAATCAATAGATAGCAGTGAAAACTTAAATCACCAATCCTCCGTTGACACCAAGCACCTGTCCGGTGATGAAGGAGGCACGGGGGGAGGCAAGGAAGAGAATCGCCTCGGCGCATTCATCAGGCTCGCCGATGCGCCCGAGCGGCGTTTCGTCCGCCAGGGCGGCGAGATCGTCCTCGGATAGCTCCGCGTTCATGGGCGTTCGGATGACGCCGGGGGTCACGCAGTTTACGCGGATGCCGCTCGGACCGACCTCCTTCGCCGTTGCCTTCGTCAGCCCGATGACCGCTGCCTTTGACGCGGAGTATGCCGCCTCGCAGCTCGAACCGACCTCGCCCCACATGCTGCTGACGTTGACGATGGCGCCGCTTTGATGCGAAATCATGCCGGGCAGCACCGCGCGAAGCAGGTGAAATGCACCGTCAACATTGACCGCGAACAGGCGCGACCATGCTTCGTCCGTCATGTCCGTCAGCAGACCGCGGTGCGCGACGCCGGCGCAGTTCACGAGCACGTCAATGTGCCGGTAGGTTCGCTCAATGTCAGCAACCACCTCTGCAACCTGCTTTTCATCCGCAACGTCGCACACGCGGTAATCCACATCCATACCGGACGCACGCAGCTCTGCCGTCAGCGCCTGCGAATGCTCCCGGTGCGTTCGGCAGAGGAAAACGACGCTCCAGCCGTCCGCGGAAAAACGCCGCACGCAGCTCTCGCCGATGCCGCTGCTGCCGCCGCTGATGAGTGCAATCCGCCGCATGCGTCACACCTCCCCAATCAGACGAACCGTTTCGTCCAGCAGCTGCCGGAAGGTGTCCTTGACGCGCTCCGCTGTTTCAAGCACTTCCTGACCACTCAGCGGACGGTTCAGCACACCTGCCGCCATGTTCGTGATGCAGCTCACGCCCAGCACGCGGATGCCGCAATGGCGCGCCGTGATGACCTCCGGCACGGTGGACATGCCGACCGCGTCAGCACCGAGCATACGCGCCATGCGAATCTCCGCAGGCGTTTCGTACGTCGGACCGTTCATCCACATGTAGACGCCCCTTTGCAGCGGAATGCCCATCGTGACCGCCGCATGCGCACAGATGACCATCAGCGATTCGTCATACGCATGCGTCATGTCCGGAAAACGCACGCCGAATTCTGCCAGATTCGGACCTGTCAGCGGATTGTGTCCGGACAGGTTGATGTGGTCGGTCATCATCATCAGGCTGCCTTCCGGAAAGGACGTGTTCACGCCGCCTGCGGAGTTTGTGACGATGAGGATTTTCACGCCCAGCAGAGCCATGACGCGCACCGGCATTGTCACCTCGCGCAGGGTATACCCCTCATAGGAATGGAAGCGCCCCTGCATCATGCAAACGCGCTGCCCGTGGAGCATGCCTGCCCACCAGCGTCCGTCGTGCCCCGGCGCGGTCGAAAGCGGAAAGCCGGGAATTTCGTCGTAGGCGATGGATTTCGCGTCCTGCAGAGCGCTGACCATGCCGCCCAGCCCTGAGCCGAGGATGATGCCGATGTCCGCTTCGCCGACACGCTGGCGGATCACATCCGCTGCTGCGCGGAGACTTGTCATTTCGTCTTGCATATGGATATTCTCCTGTTATGTTCAATTTGCGGCGGCAAGCAGTTTATCCGCAAAGGAGGATGGACCGTGCCGGTCAGGCAGACCGAGCCGGTCAGGCAGACCGAGCCGGTCAGGCAGACCGAGCCGGTCGGGCAAACCGAGCCACTCTGCACAGGTCGCGGCGATGTCGGCATAGGTTTTTCTGGTGCCGAGGTCTACGAGCGCGTGCATGCGCTTGTGGTAGACGAGCAGCGGAATGTACTCGCGCGTGTGATCTGTGCCGCGGAAAGTGGGGTCGCAGCCGTGATCTGCCGTCAGAATCAGCAGATCCTCCTCGCCGAGCAGCGAGAGCACCTCCGGCAGGCGCCTGTCGATGGCGATCAGCGCATCCGCGAAGCCGCGCACATCGCGTCGGTGCCCGTAGAGCATGTCCGTGTCAACGAGATTCGTGAAGCAAAGCCCGTCAAAAGGCTGACGCATATAATCCAGCCAAGCCTCCATGCAGGCCGGATTGCCGGCAGCGTGATTCGAGGCTGTCAAACCGCGGTGCGCGAAGATATCCTCGATTTTGCCGACACCGAGCACCGACATACCGGCGTCCTTCACCGCATCAAGCAGCGTTCGCCCAAAGGGCTCGAGGGAGAAGTCGCGCCGCCCATCCGTCCGCGTGAATGCGCCGGCGTGCTCGCCGATAAAGGGACGTGCGATGACACGTCCGACAGAAAGCGATCCGGTCAGCATTTTGCGCGCGGCTTTGCACATTGCATATAATTCCGAACGCGGGAAAATGTCCTCGTGGCAGGCAATCTGGAAAACGCTGTCTGCCGAGGTGTACACAATCGGCGCGTGCGTGCGGATGTGCTCCTCGCCCAGCTCATCAAGAATCGCCGTACCCGATGCAGACTTGTTGCCGATGACGGGATGCCCGATGCGCTGCTCGAACGCCGAAATGAAATCCTGCGGAAAGCCGTCCGGAAACGTCGGAAACGGTTGCGCGACCGGCAGACCGGCAATCTCCCAATGACCGGTGGTTGTATCCTTTCCGCGGCTGACCTCCATGCAGCGCCCGAATGCCCCGACGGCATCGGGGTCAGGCGGATAGTGCGTCTCCTCAATCTGCCCGAGACCGAGCTTTGCCAGATTCGGCAGCGCCGGATGACATGCATCCACCACATGGCCGAAGGTGCATGCCCCTTCATCGCCGTAATCCACCGCATCCGGCAGCGCTCCTGCACCGACCGCGTCAAGGACCGTCAGAAAAACACGTTTCATACCCGATACTCCCTTCCTGCCTGTTCATCCTTATTATACCGCAGTTTTTGTGCCTTGCATAGCTTGTAATTTTGCCGAAAAGCGTGTATCATGGGCACGAGGTGATTTTTGATGGGTCGACTCATGTTCGATGATGTCCACGAAACGATGGCGTGGGATGAAATCGATGCGGTGGTTTTCGATGTCGGGCAGGTGCTGCTGACGTTTGATCCCGACCGGATTCTGCATGAATATCTGCCTGATCAGCCGTCGCTGTATCCGGTGCTGATGCGCAAGGTTTTTCGTTCGCCGTACTGGGTGATGCGCGACCATGGAGAGATGTCCTGCGAGGAAGCCATCAACGCGATGACCGGGCGTGATGAATCGCTGCGTCAGCCGATCGACCATATCATGCATGCATGGATGGCGATGAAGGACGTCATTCAGGAGGGCGTCGATGCCGTCAAAACATGCAGGGCGCACGGCAAGCGGCTTTATGTGCTGTCAAACTACGCGGACGATGCGTTCGCCATTATTGAAAGGAAGTATGACTTCTTCAATCTCTTTGATGGGCGGTTTGTATCGGCACGCCTGCACCTGATGAAGCCGAGCGAGCAGATTTTCAACTGCGTTGTCGCCGCGACGAAGCAAGAACCGTCGCGAATGCTCTTCATCGATGACTCGACGATCAATGTCGAGAGTGCGCTGTTCTGCGGCTGGCAGGCCATCTGTTATAATGAGCAGGGCAAGCTGAACCGCTTTTTCGGTGTACGGAACGCCGGAAAATAATTTTGCGGAATGTATGTGTTAAAATGATATGACCCCCTCAAAAAGAAAAGGAAGTTCATTAGAGATATGGTATAATGGAGTCGCAACA
>CAVIHU010000053.1:0-11227 GCA_963642705.1 Bacteroidaceae bacterium | reverse complement strand
AGTCTGCCCTTTTTCGGGGAATGGCAGTTAAAAACGCTTGAAACTCATATGAATTAAGCTTTTTTCGCGCCCAGTATTCCGCAAAAATTCTAAATTAGAGAGAATTGCAGAATGTCGGGCTATTTATTCAGAGGTTCCTTAGAAATGGGACGAATCCCCATAGAAAAAACGCCTACAAGCCGTTCCGTGTACTCCTGCAAAACGGACTCAAATAGGCGGCGATTTCCGGTATATTTGCAGGTATAGCAAAAGACTCACCACATCGGGTGAGTCTTTTTATACCAACTAATGTCGGTATTCATGGTGGAGATGAGGGGAGTCGAACCCCTGTCCGAAGGCTCGCTTGCAGAACTTTCTCCGAGCGCAGGCTGTGATTTGACATTCCCTCGCGAAGACGCCCGCAGTCAGGCTTCTTCGTTTAGTAGCTTCATGTTACGGACGCATGGCAAAGCTTACATGCGCTCGTTCCCCACTTGAATGGCGCCGGAAACCGGTCAAGCGGGCAGACCGGGCCGGCGTCGCCGCCTAATTAGGCAGCGAAAGCGTACTGATTATTGTCAGTTACTTTAATTTCCCCGTTTTAACGTGGCCAGGGTCCACGGCTCGCTTATTCCGCCCTCGACAACCCCCGTCGAAACCGGATCATCCCCGTATTGTCTGACAAACAGCGCTTCCAGTAGATTAGCATAAGGTCATTTGTTGTGCTCGCGGAGCGCACGACGGATATCACGGTCGGCATCGCGCTTGGCAATGGTGTCACGCTTGTCGTGTTCAGCTTTGCCGCGGCAAAGACCAAGCTGCAGCTTCATCCTGCCGTCCTTGAGGTAAAGCTCCAGCGGAACGAGCGTATACCCCTGACGTGCAACAAGACCGTCCAGCTTGCGGATTTCGTTCTTGTGCAGCAGCAGCTTCTTGGGGCGCATCGGATCCTTGTTGAAAATGTTACCCTGATCATATGGGCTGATGTGCATGCCCTCGACCCAGATTTCGCCATTGCGGATTTGTGCCCAGGATTCCTTCAGGTTTACGCGCCCCTGCCGGATGCTCTTAACCTCAGTGCCGAAGAGCGCCAGACCGCATTCGTACTTCTCCTCCACGAAATAATCGTGCCAGGCCTTGCGATTCTGCGCCACGGATTTGATTCCCTTCTGATGCGGCACATTCATCGCCTCCCATGCGTTCCGCCTCTTTGTCACTTGAATTATTATAACACATCTGTTTGGTTATTGCAAGAGGAAAGCTTCCATGATATAATACAATCGGTATGTTATAGGGGAGGATTGATCGAAATGCGCGATCTTCACGAAATGGCAGCGCGCAGCCGGAATGCGGCATGGGCACTGGCTGCATCATCGCTGGAGGATAGAAACAGGGCGCTGCTCAAGATGGCAGAAGTGCTTGAAAGCCGCAAAAATGAACTGTTTGCTGCGAATGAGCGTGATGTCGATCAGGCGGAAAATGAACATTTGGCTGCGCCGCTGCTGGGACGGTTGAAGTTCCGCGAGGAAAAGCTAACCGCTGTTGTTGAGGGACTCCGCGCGCTTGCGGAGCTGCCCGACCCGATTGGCAAGACGACCATGTGCCACGAAATCACGCAAGGACTGAAAATGTACCGCGTGACGTGTCCCATCGGTGTCATCGGCGTGATATTCGAGAGTCGCCCGGATGCGCTGGTGCAGATTGCATCGCTTGCGCTCAAGAGCGGCAATGCAGTGCTGCTCAAGGGTGGACGTGAGGCGGCGGAAACGAACGCCGCGCTGTGTGATGCACTTCGGGACGCGGCGGCGGGGGCAGGTCTTCCGGCTGATTTCGCGCAGCTGCTGCATTCGCGCGAGGACGTTGCGGCGATGCTCAAGGAGGATACGCTGATTGACCTGATTATTCCGCGTGGCAGCAAGGAGTTTGTCCGCTATATCATGGACAACAGCCGCATTCCTGTGCTGGGGCATTCGGACGGTATCTGCCATGTGTATGTTGACTGCGATGCTGATTTGGACATGGCGGTGAATATTGCCGTTGACAGCAAGGCACAGAATGTTGCGGTGTGCAACGCATGCGAAACGCTGCTCGTTCATCGGGACATTGCGGCGGATTATCTGCCGAAGCTGCTGCCTGCCATGCAGGAAAAGCATGTGCGGCTGCTGGGCGATGACGCGGTTCGCGCCATCATCCCGGTCGAGCCGGCAACCGAGGCGGACTGGCGAACGGAATATCTGGACTACACGCTGTCGATTCGTGTGGTTAACTCGCTGGAGGAAGCGATTGAGCATATTAACCGCTACGGCAGCCATCATACGGACTGCATCGTGACAAGGGACGACCATGCCGCAGGGCGGTTCATGGCGCTGGTGGATTCCGCCGGTGTGTATCACAACGTTTCAACGCGCTTTGCGGACGGCTTCGTGTACGGCTTCGGTGCGGAGGTCGGCATTGCGACGGGGAAGCTGCACGCACGCGGTCCGATGGGGCTGGACGGTCTGACGACCTACAAATATAAGCTGCTCGGTGATGGTCAGCTGATGGCTGAAATGAAGTCTGGTCAGCGGAGCTATACGCATAAGGTGCTCGATGAGGATTGTCCGCTATGACGCAGGGAGTTGCACTGTTCGATTTTGATGACACGATTGCGAGCGGTGATTCCATCCTGCCGTTCCTGAAATACTGCATCAAAAAGGGCGTTGCTCCGAAAAGGCAGATGCTCAAGGCGGCAGCGGCTTTCATCTGCTGGAAGCTGCGCCCGTCAAAGATTTCGCAGGCAAAGTCATGGACGCTCTCGTTCCTCAAGGGAAGAACGGTCGATGAAATGGCAGATCTGTCGCGTGCTTTTTTTCGCGAGGAGTATCTGTCGCATATTTACGAGGATGCACGAAACGAGCTGTGGGCGCTGCGCTCGCAGGGCATGAAGATTGTCATCGTCAGTGCATCGCCGGATGTGTACATGCAGGTGCTGCCGGAGTTTATTCCGGTCGATGCGGTGCTGGCAACCTGCTGCGAAACGGACGGCAACGGGAGATATACCGGTAAGGTCGGCGTGAACTGCAAGGGTGCGGAGAAGGTGCACCGGATTGAAAAGTACCTCAAGGCAAGCGGCTTCGTACTGGACATGAAATGCTCTGCAGCCTACGGGGATTCACCGTCAGATGCGGATATGATGTCGCTGGTCAACCGCGCCGTCCTCGTCAATCCGAAAAAAAAGCTGCTGCGGCGCAGACCGGACGGCATCGTCGTGCACTGGCAATAATAGAAAGAGGAACAAGAAAGCAATGATGCGCCTACAGAAATATCTTGCGCTTTCCGGCGTTGCGTCAAGGCGCAATTCCGAGAAGCTGATTGCAGAAGGTCACGTCGCGGTGAACGGCCGCGTGATGACTGAAATGGGCGTTCAGGTCGATGAGACGCTGGATGTCGTGACGGTAGACGGCACTGTCTGCCGGATTCAGGAGGAAAAACACTATCTGGCGTACAACAAGCCCATCGGTGAAGTGGCGACCGTATCCGACCCCGAGGGGCGCGCGACCGTTATGGACAAATTCCGTGATTATCCGGTGCGGCTGTATCCTATCGGGCGGCTGGACTACGACAGTGAGGGACTTCTCCTGCTGACGAATGACGGCGACCTGATGAATAACCTCCTGCATCCCAGCCATGAGGTGGATAAGGAGTACCTCGTCAAGGTGTCCAATCACGTCAGCGAGGATACGATTCGCCGTCTGCGCGCCGGCGTCCGGCTGGATGACGGCCGCCTGACATCGCCTGCTGATGTTCATCTTGTCCGCTATGAGACGTTTGACTCCGTGCTGCTCGTTACCATCCATGAGGGACGCAATCGGCAGGTCCGCCGCATGTTTACCGCGGTCGGGCATGATGTGGTCGCCCTGAAACGTGTTGACTTTGCCGGCATCAAGCTGCATGACCTGCCGCGCGGACAGTGGCGCCGCCTGACGGATGTGGAAGTCAAACGGCTGAAGGAGCTGTGAGCCATGAGCTATGAGCTTCGGAGCGCCCGATGGATTGCGGCGGACGTGCTCAGCCGTGTCATCCGCGAGGGCGATACGGTTGTGGACGCGACGCTTGGCAACGGGCACGACACGCTGATGCTTTGTGAGCTTGTCGGCGAAACAGGGCATGTCATCGGCTTTGATATTCAGCCGGATGCCGTTGTCAGCACACGTGCGCGTCTGGCGGAGGCTGGCATGATCGGTCGATGCGAACTGTATACGGAAGGGCACGAGCATATGGCGGAACGCGTGAAGGGGCCTGTCCGTGCGGTTGCCTTCAATCTCGGTTGGCTGCCCGGCGGCGACAAAAGCGTCACGACCCATTGGGAAACAACGCGCACGGCGGTTTCGGCAGCGCTTACGCTCCTTGAAAAGGGAGGAGTGTGCACCATCTGTGCCTATCCCGGACATGAGGCGGGCAGCGAGGAACGCACGGCGCTGACGGCGTACCTGTCTGCCCTGCGTCCGCAGGAGTTCAATGTCCTGCACCACCGCTTCCTGAATGCAGGCGCAGGGGCGCCGGAATGCTTCGTCATCCAGAAACAGTGAGGTTTCTTCATATTGGCTTCATATGTGCGTGATAGCATCTCGCATATGCGGATGCATACCCTTTGTCGGAAGGAAGGAAAGAAATGTGAAGACGCCCCTGACGCGTGAACGTCTGAAAAATCATTTTGCTTATTCCTGGTGGAAATATGCGCTGCTTGCAGTGGTGGTTGTTTTCGGATTGGGCTTGATGTTCACAACGACCCGCCCGCAGACGGCAGAGAGCGAAAAAGTCGTTGTCGGCATATACGGTTCGGGCGATCAGAACGCTGTCGATACCTATCTGGAGGAGGTTCGTCAGGTGCTTCTGCCGGACATGGAGGAAGTATACGCCATGTACATTACGCCTGACGAAACCTACGGCAATGCCGTGCTGACCGTGCGCATGGCGGCGCAGGAGTGCGACATTTACATCCTGCCGAAGGACTCTTTCCAGTCGTATGCCCAGCAGGGCGTGTTTGTCGCGCTGGAGGAGGAATTGCCGGAGCTTGTCAATGTGCTGGAGGAGAAGGGCATCAGCCTGAGTCGCGGCTGGCGTACCGACAATGATACGGACGAAAAGCACCTTTACGGCATCCCATGCGCTGATTTGCCGTATCTGGATACATTCGTGTACCCGAATGCGGATTCGTACTATGCGTGCGTGTGCCTTGATACCGGCAATGACGAGAATGTCCGTATATTTTTTGCGCACTTCATTGAGGACATGCTCAGTGAAGCGCCCGCAACGCCGACTGACCTGACGGAGTGACATTTCAAACGTTTGCTTACGGCAATGCCGCACCATTCGGCGGTGCCGCTGAATGCGCCTTTAGCGCCAACGGAGGCGACGAAATAAAGCTTTATTTCGCAGGTCTGCCAAAGGCGGAAATCTCGATTTGCATCCGGTAAACCTTTGATTTCTGCAATCGCATCTGCCACAAAATTCAGCATTCGTTGAATCACCTCATTCGCACGGTAATGCCTTGCGCTTTTTTTGCAATTTTCAGGAATTTTGCTTGCTAATATCAGCTTGGAGTGGTATCATATATATGATACTGCTCCTTTTTTCTGGGGTAGGGATTATTAAGGAGGAAACAATTGTGAATATGCGTATCTTCCGCTCGGCGATGTCGCTCATGCTTTGCGTGGCGCTGCTGCTGGGTCTTGCGCAGATTGCCGTGGCTGAAGCGGTCGAATCACCGGTGGCTGAAGCGACCGCGGCCGGCATGTCAGTCGGCGATGTCATCAACGGCTTCGAGGTGACGGAAACGGGCGAGTTCGCTATGATCAACGCCGACACCGTGCTCCTTGAGCATCAGAAGACGGGCGCTAAGGTGCTGTTCCTGCTCAATGAGGACACCAACCGCTCCTTCGACATTACGTTCAAGACGCCGCTGTACAATGACAAGGGCATCCCGCATGTCTTTGAGCATTCCACGCTAAACGGCTCGGAAAAATATCCGTCCTCGAGCCTGTTCTTCAACCTGTCCTATCAGACGTACAACACGTACATGAACGCCGCGACCTATGAAATGATGACGAGCTATCCGGTCGCGTCTCTGTCCGAAGCGCAGCTGCTCAAGTATGCTGACTTCTATCTGGACAGCTGCTTCAATCCCATGCTGATGACCGACGAGTCCATCTTCGAGAGCGAAGCATGGCGTTATTCTCTCAACAGCGCGGAGGATGACCTGACCATTGCCGGTACGGTCTATTCCGAGATGCAGGGGGCTGCATCGCTGTCCTCTTCTGCATACCGCAACGCCATGAAGGCAGCCTTCCCGGGCAGCCACAACGGCTACAACCAGGGCGGCGAACCCAGCGAAATCCCGAGCATGACGTGGGAAGAGGTCAAGGAATATCATGAGACGTACTATCATCCGTCTAACAGCCTGACCATCATCTACGGCGACATCGAGGATCCGGCTTCCTTCCTGTCTCTGCTGGATACCGTGTTCTCCGTCTACGATGCGAAGGAATTCGACCTGACTGCACCGAACTACACGCCTGTGACCGAGCCGGTCGATGTTGTCTGCCAGTACCCTGTCTATGAGGGCGCCGACACCGAGAACGCCGCCGAAACGTATGTCACCTTCATCTGCGAGAACGCGACGGATGAGGAGAAGGACGTGCTTGATCTGCTGACGAGCCTGCTGGCTGACAGCTCCTCGCCGCTGATCAACAATTTGATCGAAAAGCTCCCGAACGTCAGTATCAGCGCCTACACCGTCGGCAATGCGCCGGAATATGCCGTGACCTTCAATGCGACCGGCATGAACGAGAGCGATGTCGAGACGCTTAAGAGCGTGATCTATGACTCCATCCTTGAATTCACCGAGAATGGCGTTTCTCAAGATGTGCTGGACAGCATCGCCGCGTCCCTGAAGATGGAAATTGCGCTGATGGGCGAGAATTCCTCCAACGGCGTCAACATGTCCTCCAACATCGCCTATTACTGGGCTTCCACCGATGACGTGAACAGCTATGCGAAGTTCGTCGACAACCTCGACAACTTCGCCAGTTATCAGGACGAAGGAAAGTACAACGAGGTCATCGCAAAGTATCTGACGAAGGACAATGCACGCGTCATCACCGTGACGACCGTGCCCGCACCCGGCATGAAGGAGCAGGAAGAAGCTGCGCTGGCTGAAGAGCTGGCGGAGAAGAAGGCTGCCATGACCGAGGACGAGATCAATGCGATTGTCGAGAAGACAGCAGCGCTTGCAGCAGGCAACACGGACGATGCGTCCGAGTATGTCGCGCAGCTGCAGGCTGTGACCGTTGATAGCCTGCCTGAAGAGGTTCGCACCTACAACTATCGTGATCTGACCGATTCCAACGGCATCCGCCACATTGATGTTGTCGCGGACGTTGACGGCATTGGCAGGACGTACATGCTGCTGGATGCTTCCGCCGTTCCGCAGGAGGATCTGTTCTGGTTCAATCTGTATGCCAATCTCATCGGCTCTGTGAACACGACGGAGCATGACTGGGTGACGCTTTCTTCCCTCGAAAGCCGTTATCTCTACGGTGCGACCGTTAAGGCGGCTGTCCTGAACGCGGATAATGAGCTTGGCTACAACCTCTACCTCCGTGCAAGCTGGACCGCGCTGGATGAAGACATGGCGACCAGCTATGATCTCCTCTACGAGATTCTTTTCGAGAACGATTATACGGATACTGCGCTGATCTCCTCGCTGCTTGCTTCCTTGAAGCAGTCGCTTAAGGACGACTACGATGCGAACATCTACGCGGTGCAGCTCTATCGCGCCATGTCCCAGGGCGATCCGGCCTACAACCTCTACACCTACATCACGGGCATTGATTACTATCACTTCCTTGATGAGGCTCAGGCACTGCTCGAAAGCGATCCTGCAGCGTTCGCAGAGAAGCTGAATCACATCCAGACGCTCCTGTGCAACAGCACGAACTCCATCTATGGCGTTGCCGGTAATGCGGACTCCATCGAAGCTCATCGCGCTGCGTCTGATGCTTTTGTCGCCAAGCTGCCCAAGACGGATATCATTTACGAAGACTACGACATCCCGATTCCGGCGAAGTCTGAGGGTATTGTCATCAACAGCTCCGTCAACTACAACCTTGTGTACGCCACATACAAGGAAATGAACATGGAAGGCTATAACGGCAAGCTGGATGCGATCTGCGCGCTGGTTTCCGACGGGTTGCTCTATCCGCTCCTGCGCGACCAGTACGGTGCTTACGGCGTTTTCCACGGTGCGGACGATGCCGGCATGTACATCATTTCCTACCGTGACCCGAACGTGACGGAAACCTTCGGAGTCTATGCCGCGATTCCGCAGCTCCTGACACAGCTCCAGATGATGCTGGATCAGGATACACTGGATGGCTACATCCTGTCCTGCTACAGCTATTATGCACAGTCGTCCGGAGAACTGACCGGCGCAGCCTCTGTCATCTCTGACGTCATCAATGGCGACGATCCTTTCATTCGCCTGCAGTGGATGCACGAGCTCAAGCAGATGACGGTTGAGGACATCTCCTCCTTCGCCGATATGTATCAGGCTCTGCTGGACAACGGCTGCATGAGCACCGCCGCCAGCCAGAGTACGCTCGACAGCATGCCCGAAGGCACCTATGACGCCATCATCAAGCCCTAACCCGGCGGAAAAGCACCAATAAAAAGCAGCCTGTATCCTCTGAAAAGGGGATGCAGGCTGTTCCTGTGCGGGGGGAATTGACGAGAATCAGCGTGGCAGAAAGGTCATGAATTCACACTCGAGACGGCCGTTATAGAGACGGCGCTTCTTATCCGCACGATGCCCGAAGGAACGCTCGAATGTCGGGTCGGAGGTAATGGCGCACAAGCTCCAGCCGGGGTGACGGCGCATCATGCGACCCATTTCACGGTAGATTCCCTCGCAGCTCTTGCGATCCTCGAGCCGTTCACCGTAGGGCGGATTGCAGAGGAAAACGCCGGGCTCGCCGTCGAGCTTGAGCTTTTCTAACGGCTGGCAGGACAGCACGATTTTGCCTTCCAGACCAGCCTGACGGACATGGCGCTGCGCCAGCTCGATGGCGGCAGGATCCTTGTCCGAGCCGGCAATGCCGAATACATGGTCGGGCAGCACGTCGCTGACGCATGTCTCGCGGATGGCACGGCATTCCTCAGTCGGAAAAACGGAGAAGCGCTCCATGGCGAAATGACGCGTCAGCCCGGGTGCTCGGTGCTCCTGACGGAACGCTGCCTCGATGAGCAGCGTGCCCGTGCCGCAGCAGGGATCATACAGGCGCATACCCGGCCGCCACGGAGAAAGCTCGACCAGTGAGGCGGCAAGTGTTTCACGCAGGGGCGCTTCGCCGTTCCATGTGCGGTAGCCGCGACGATTCAGCGCTTCGCCGGATGTGTCAAGCGTGATGCGAACGTGGTTGGTATGGATGGCGGCGTCAATCGGGTAAATCGCGCCGGTCTCAGGGAAAACAGCGCGTGCGGTGGCGAATTTCAGCCGTTCGATGATGGCTTTTTTCGTGATGGCCTGGCAGTCACGAACGCTCATCAGCTGACTGCGGACACACTTGCCGGATACGTTGATTTTTGCGTCGGTTGGCATGAAGCGCTCCCACGCAATGCCCTGGACAAGCTGGAAAAGCGCCTCGAAGGTTGTGCATTCGCCTTCAGCAAGGACGATCAGCACGCGGTCGGCGCTCCGCAGACGCAAATTACACAGAAATGCATCGGTCAGCGTGCCGCGGAAACGGGCGCCGCCAACCTCTGCATGGACATCCCTCATCTTCAGGCGCTTCAGCTCCGCGCCGACAATGCCTTCCAGACCAAATGCGGCGGTAGCAAACAGTGTCAGTTCCTCATTCATGGTGGTCATACTCCTCTATCGTGAAATTACGCGGTAACGCAGCAGCAGGTCGCCGGGCAGACCGGCACCGAGCGCCCAGAGCTGCCACGCACGTTCTTCAATCTGAAACCACGCATCGTGCCGGTTGCAGGCAGACGGACTGAGCAGCGGAATCTGCCCGTGCGAAAGCTGCGACAGCAGTCCGGTGCAATCTCTGCGGTAACCCAGCAAAACGGCAGCAGGCGGCAAAGGACTCTCCGTCAGCAAATCAGCAGTGATGCCCAGCAGCGCATACGTTGCCAATCGGGACAGCCGCGCGTAAGGGTAACGCCGCGTTTTGGCTGCCTGAAGCAACGATTCACGGGTGACGGCAGCGTTTGCAGCACGGCGCAGGCGGTTCTCAATGCCTTCGCTGAGATCAGGCAGATGCGCGAAATCCTCATCGGACATCGTTCGCAGGCGCGACAGCAGCACAAGGTCGAGCGCCTCGGGACGGTGCAGATGCTGCACAGCGGCCTGATTCATCAGCAGGTTGATGGCGCTTTCCGGCATGGCAGACTGTGCGGCCTGCCAATCTCCGCGTAATATGGCAGAGCGGATTGCGGCAGCAGAAGACAGTGCGCCGGATATTGCGGAGGCATGATAGTTGCTTTCCCGAAGGATGGGCACGGCAGACATTGCGGAACGCAGGCGCGTCATTGCACGCAGATAACAGACGGCAAGCGTGTTGTTCGGCGATGCGAGAATCGTGGCGGCTTCGGGTGAAATGTCGGATATGGCGGCGGAAAGCGCGGCAGGATAGGGAAGTCCGCGGGCAAGCTGAGCATGCAGCGAAGAGACGGTCGCATCGGTTTCCAGCAGGTTTGCCGCTGCGGACAATGCGGACGAATCAGCCGTTTCTGCACCGAAGGCGATACAATCGCAGCCCAGCGAGTTCAGCAGCGATACGCCGCCGAGCGCGAAGTGCTCCGCATTGCGGACAGACCACATTGCAGGCAGCAAAAGGACGGCATCCGCGCCGTTTTTCAGCGCCATTTCCGCGCGGACAGCAGGGGATAAAATCGCCGCATCGCCGCGCTGAACAAAGCAGCCCGACATGACGGCAACGACGCTGTCCGCCTTTGTTCGCCGCCGCGCTTCATCCAGATGATGAGCATGCCCTGAATGGAACGGATTGTATTCAGCAATGACCCCGACTATGCGCATACGCTCGCCTCCTTCCGCAAAAAAATGGACAAAACAACGCATTCATTATAGCAGAATCGACGAAAACGTCAATGAAAAATCGCTGAATGTATGTGTTAAAATGATATGACCCCCTCAAAAAGAAAAGGAAGTTCATTAGAGATATGGTATAATGGAGTCGCAACA
>CAVIHU010000052.1:0-11566 GCA_963642705.1 Bacteroidaceae bacterium | reverse complement strand
AAAGCCGATATCAAGGCGATTGTTCGTGAGATGGATGACGATACTGCCGTGATAACCATGGTGGACAGCAATTTGCAGCGCGAGCAGATCAGTCCTATGGAACGTGCACAGGCGTATCGAATGAAGCTCGAAGCGCTGAAACATCAAGGAAAAAAGCTTGATTTACAAGCAGAATCAACTTCTCCCCAAGTTGGGGAGAAGTCATCGTGGGCAGTCAGCATTGTTGCTGAAGACGCAAATGCCAGCCGAACACAGATACAAAGATACATCCGTTTGACGGAGCTTCGTCCGGAGCTTCAGAAGATGGTGGATGAGGGAACCATTTCCCTTACTCCGGCGGTAGAGCTTTCGTATCTGTCCCATGATGAGCAAAAGGACTTTCTGGAGGCGATGGATTATTCGCAGAATACTCCGTCCTTGTCACAGGCACAGAGGCTGAAAAAGCTCAGTCGTGCTGGCAAATGCTCTCTGGAGGCCATGTGCGAAATCATGGATGAGGAGAAGAAAAGCGATCTGGATCATGTCACCATCAAGGGAGATGTGCTCCGAAAGTATTTCCCAAGGTCTTACACGCCCCTGCAAATGCAGGAGACCATTATCAAGCTGCTGGAAGCATGGCAGAAAAAACGAACGCGCCAGAATGAGCGCTGAAAGGAGTTTTTATGGCAAACATTACGGTAAATATTGAGGGCGATCTGAACATCTTCGTCAGCGGAGAGGATGGCTCGCCCGATTGCATGTATCTGGACTGGGCGGACGGCAGTCCCATTGACCGCATGGAGATTCAGGTTGGCACACCCGATGAGGGCGATGCTGCTGTTCTTTACGCTGTTCCAGGAACCGGAGCTTCGGAAATGACACTTTTTGAGGCATTGCAGAAGGCTATGGATAACGGTGGCCTCGACACAGTGGAGATGTTTCCGGAGCATGATCTTCTCGCTGCATTTAACAGCGACGATGTGATTGCAGACGAGCACGGTGATCTTTATCTTGCCGGTCCGCTCATGGCATTCAAGGTGGATGGCTGCAAGGACATTTCCATAACGGAAGAAGAAGCTGTTTGTGAAATTCTGGAAGAAGGCACAGCGAAGCTGCATAACGGCAGACAGGCTGTATTCGCCTACGGACTGTGAGGTGACGGCATGAAGGGGTTTGAAGTAACTATTACAGAGACACTTCAGAAGTCTGTTATCGTGGAGGCCGCAACCCGTGAGGAGGCGCAGGCCATGGTGGAGGAAATGTGGGATAAGGGCGATGTGGTACTGGATGCCGACAACTTCGTCGGTGCAGATTTTACCTGCGACAACGGACATGAGATTGAAGAAAACAAGGGCATCGAGGTGCTGCTTGTAGAGCCTGGGCAGTACGCCAAAATGGCAACCATCGGTTCTGATCTGAAATCTATGCAGGATGTGGTCGGAGGCAGTATTCAGGAGGCATTCTTCTTCCGAGACCCCGTTTCGCTGGTCTGCAACGAGGAAGGTAAGATCAACGGACTGCCTCTGAACCGAGCCGTCCGTGATGACAGTGGCAATGTCGTGGATATCGTAGCAGGTACATTCTTCATCTGCGGTGCCGAGGGTGAGAGCTTTTCCTCTCTGCCGGAGGAGTTTCGCAAGAAATATGAGGACAAGTTCAAGAAGCCGGAGACCTTCCTCAAGATGGGACGCAGCATCATGGCGATTCCAACGGAGCCAACTGCGGAAAAGGCAAAGCCGGAGAAGAAAGCACCCGGCATGGAGCTGTGATGTCGATGATCACGCAAGGAACGGAGGTGATGATTCTTGCAGGAGGAGGTTCAAAACAGAACGGTCACGTTGACCATATCCGGTGCGAGACTGACGGGACGTACCCTTAAGTGGGCAATCCTTCAGCTCTTGAACAGTCACAGTAAAAACAAGGCAAAGCGGGCGCAGGCAAAAGCCATTACGCCAAAGGGTAAGCAGTCTGTGAAAGAGCTGGTCGGGCAGAATCAGGGTGTTCAGAACATCGAGATCAGCGATAAGAACATCAAGGACTTCGACCGTGTGGCCCGTAAGTACGGCATTGATTATGCCGTGAAGCGTGATACCACGGAGAAGATTCCCAAATACCTGGTCTTTTTCAAGGCAAGAGACGGTGATGCGCTGAACGCGGCATTTCGTGAGTATTCTGCTGTTGCTGCCAAAAAGAAAGCACGTCCTTCGATCATTCAGAAGCTTCGTCAGATCAATCCGCTGGAGAAGGTAATGGGCAAGGACAAGGTACGTCATAAGGATAAGGGGTTGGAGCTATGAGAATAGATAAAAAGCTGAAAAAGCGGCTGATTCTCACGGCTCCTTATTTGATGTTTGTGTATCTCTTCGGGAAGGTGTCACAGGCCATACGGCTTGCACCGGGAACGGATGCCAGTCAGAAGCTATTGCATCTGGGCGATGGAATCAGCACGGCATTCTCCAATGCACTGCCGAGCTTTAACCCCACGGATCTGCTGATCGGTCTTGCCGGAGCGGTCATCATGTGGATTGCAGTCTATGTGAAAGGCAAAAACGCCAAGAAATTCCGTAAAAATATGGAATACGGCTCCGCTCGCTGGGGTACAGCGGACGACATTGCTCCATTCATGGATAAGAATCCAAAGAATAACCTGATTCTGACGCAAACCGAGGGGCTGACCATGAACAGCCGACCGAAAGACCCGAAGACGGCCCGTAATAAAAACGTGCTGGTGATCGGCGGTTCCGGCTCCGGTAAAACGAGGTTTTTTGTGAAACCGAATATCATGCAGTGCTGCTTTGCTGATCCGGACTTCCCGACCAGCATCGTGTGCACCGACCCGAAAGGAAGTCTTGTCGTCGAGTGCGGCAGACTTCTGGAGCGTGCCGGATACAAGATCAAGATTCTGAATACCATCAATTTCAAGAAGTCGCACCATTATAATCCCTTCGCCTACATTCACAGCGAAAAGGACATCTTAAAGCTCGTGAATACGCTGATTACCAATACCAAGGGTGAAGGAAAAGGCGGTGACGATTTCTGGCTCAAAGCGGAGACGCTGCTCTACACGGCGCTCATCGGGTACATCTACTACGAAGCACCGCAGGAGGAGCAGAACTTTGCTACTCTGGTGGAGTTTGTAAACGCCATGGAGGTTCGCGAGGACGATGAAACCTTTGAAAACAACGTGGATATTGCCTTCCGCGAGCTTGGCGAGCGTGATCCGAATCACTTCGCGGTGCGGCAATGGCGCAAGTATAAATTAGCGGCCGGAACAGCAGGCTTTTGTGATGCCTTTTCACAGCATACCCTTTTTGAAGCGTTCCTCGGCTTCCACCATGATTTTCCCGGTCGCGGACACGCCGCAGCGGTCGGCACCGGCTGCACGCAGCGCCAGCACCGTGTCAAGGTGGCGGATGCCGCCGGAGCCCTTGACGCGCACGTGCGGAGAAACCGCCGCACGCATCAGGCGGATGTCCTCGATTTTGCAGCCTGCCGAGCCGTAGCCGGTGGAGGTCTTGACGAAATCGGCGCCGGCTTCCTCTGCCAGCTCGCAGCAACGCTTTTTTTGCGCGTCGGTCAGGTAGCACGTTTCAAGAATGACCTTGACAATCGCATGCTGCCCATGCGCCAGCGCGCAGATCTTGCGGATTTCGCTTCGGACATAGCCCTCATCGCCGTGAATCATCCGACCGATGTTGATGACCATGTCGAGCTCCTCGCAGCCCTGATGCAGCGCAAGAAGCGCCTCAGTGAGCTTGATTTCGGAGGTATGTGCGCCGTGCGGAAAGCCGATGACGGTGCAGACCTTCACGCCGCTGCCCTTGAGCATTTCGGCGAGAATCGGCACATCGCACGGACGCGCACAGACGGATGCGGTGCGGTACTTGAGCGCCAATTCGCAGCCCCGGCGGATGTCGTCCTCGGTGAGATACGGCTGAAGGGTGCTGTGGTCGAGCATGGCGGCGATATCAGATGGGGTCAGGGTCATGGGAATGCTCCTTTCTGCGGGGTCATTCGGCATCCGGCGACGGCGTCTGTGCTGCGTCCGGCGTGGCGGCAACGGCCGAAGAGGGCTGGACGGTCGAAGCGTCAACGGCGGCGAGGTAGCTGACCATGCAGTAGCCCTCAATGACATCCGTGCGGACGTGCACCCACTCCGGGTCATCGCACGTTTCCAGCACGATGACCTGCTGACCGGATTGCAGGCGCATCAACAGGTCGGCGGCCATGCTGGGCTCTGCGCGGAGGTTCAGGCTGGAGGCGTTGACGTACATGACGGTCGCACCATCGGGCAGGGAGTCGGTCGTGACGGGCATCAGCGTGGGCTTCGGGGTCGCAGTGGCGGCAGGAGCAGGCGTATCGGCGAGCGAGGGCGGCACGGTCGGCAGCGTCAAATCGCCGGAGGATGTCTTCATCAGCGTCATGCCGGGATAATAGAAGGCGAGAATCTCATCGAAGGTCTTGCCGTAGCGGCTTGCCATCCACTGCGCGCCGCGCTGGCTCATGCCGACGCCATGTCCGTAGCGCCGTGCCTGCACAAGGAACCGGCTGTCCTCCTCGGTGACGGAAATGACCTCGCTGCCGGAAATATGCAGGGACAGTGCAGTGATGACGCTGCTGCTCAGGTTGAGGGTGACGGTCGCTTCGCCGCCGAAAAGGAAGTCCGTCAGCTGAACGGTCGGGTCGGGCGTCGGAACGGTTGTCGGCGTTTCGGTCGGCAGGGGAGAAGGTATGCCGGCTGGCGCGGCAGTGCTGTCGCCCCAATCCCAGTCCTCATCGACGGCGGCAGGAACCTCGTAGTCAGCCGCAGCAGCGGATGCGGCGGCGTCAGAAGGGAGAATGTCGGCAAGCTGCTTCCTGCCTGACCAGGTGAAGGTGATGACCAGCTCGCTCATGCGGCGGCTGGGCGCGTCAAACAGCGGCGTTTCGGCGGATACGGCGGAGATGCTGTCGATGCGGAAGTCCTCCAACGCCTCGGAATAGCCGCCCTGAAGCAGCACAGCGAGCAGCTTCTCATGCAGCAGCGCTTTGAGCGCGTCAGGTATGCTGCCGTCCTTGCCGATTTTCACCGTGCGGACGATGCTCAGCGGATTTTCCAGGTCATACGGGTCATCGACCATGGCATAATAGCTGTAATCGCCGCTGCCGGACCAGACGTTTTGCACCAGCTCGGTCTGACCGCCGTTGCTGGCGCTGTAGAAGCATTCTGCAAGCTTGCCGTTGTAGGTGCCGATGATGCCGGCAGTCTCTTCAACGGCGCGCGCAGCGTTGGCGGTTGATGCATCAACGCCGCGGAAAACCTGGTCGTTCGTTGTGTCGACAACGTCATAGGCACGGGAAGGATTCAGGTGCGACAGCGCGTAGGTGCGTGCGCAGACCGCCTGCGCCTTGAGCGCCTCGAGCGGGAAGCTGTCGCTCATCTCATACGGCACGACGCCGAGCAGATAGTCCTCGACCGACAGCGTCAGGACGGGCACGAGCAGCCCGTTTTCGATGGACAGCGAGAGTGTGCCGGGGTACAGATTGCCGGTCCTGCTGAAGCGCAGACCGGGCATCTCCGCGGAGGATTGATTCCGCTGGAATACCGCGCTTTTTCCGAGGCGAAGACTCATGCCGCGGCAGAACAGGTACAGCTCGCCGGAGCGGATCTGCACGGTTATCTCGACGTCTTCCGGCAGCGCAAGCAACGTCTGACCGTTCACCAGCACGGTGTATGCGCCTTCGAGCGTGAGGTCGGCGCGGTCGGTCAACTGCAGCCGCCGCAGGAGCACGCGCACGGTCGGCGCTTCGTCTGATGATGCCTCCGCTGCCGGCGAAAATAGCAATCCTGCCGCAAGCAGCACGATGCACATCAGCAGACAGCGCATCCATCGCATTCGTTTCAAGCGGATTCCTCCTTTTGCGTGTTTTGTCAAACCACTTTGCAATGCGCTTTTTCGTAACAGGCTTGTAATGCAGCTATTTTGGGGGCTTTGCGCTCGCCCCCAAACCCCTTCGCAGTGCGCTTTTCCGTAATGGGTTTGTGATGCAGCTTCTCTTATAGTTTGCCACAACTCAACTATGCCAATAAAATCAAGTATGCTTCCGAAGGGGTCAAGAAAGAATCAGACGAAGTCTGCGACCGGAAATCCACCTTGATAGCTTGCCCAAAGCCAACCATGCAAAGGAAACCAAGTATGCTGCCGAAGGAATAAAAACAGGCGGACGAAACCCACACATTTCATCCGCCGGATCATATGCTGTAGAAAACGTTACCCAGCCGGATGCTGCTCTGCTGCGACGGCTTGATATTCGCCGGGCGTCATGCCGGTGTATTTCTTGAACACCTGACAGAAATAGCTCTTGTTGGGATAGCCGCAAGCGGCACTGATATCGCCGAGCAGACGCGTCGGCTGCTCCGCGAGCAGCTGCTGCGCCTTTTCCATGCGTGTGCGCGTCAGGAAGGTCGAAAAGTGCTGGCCGGTCTTGTCGCGGAACAGCCGGCAGAAATACGCAGGAGTCAGCCCGAGCGAGCGGCTCAGGTTCGTCTGCGAATACGGCAGGGAGCAGTCCGCACGGATGGAGTCGATGACCTTTTCAATCGGCTCGCTGCTGGCGGTCTGCGGGCAGGCGCGGAGCCTCGGCGGCAGCAGAGACAGCCAGTTCAGCAGCGTTTCCCGCGGACGGCGCGTCATCTCGCTCAGGTTCAAGCCTTCCGTCAGGGTCTGCAGCGGCAGCTCCGCATGCTGACTCCAGACCGCCTCAATCACCAGCGGCACGAAGGCAAAGCAGGTCACGGACAGCTGCTGATCCTCGCGCAGCGCACGTGACACATAGCCCCCCAGCACGGCGTACTGCCGCCGCTTGATGCACGTCTGCAGCTCCTTGCGATGGCGGTGCGCGGTGGCGCCGTCCATGGGCGAGGCATGCGTCCACCAGTCGCTGATTTCGCGCATCGGGCGCAGATGCTCTGTCCATTCGGCAGGATTGTCGAATTCCTCGCCGATGAACATGGTGCCGTCCTGTTCCAGCGTGACGGATGCCTTTTCAATCAGCGCATGGGCGCAGAGCCACAGCACGGGCGCACGGTGCGCCTTTGCCGGAAAGCTCGTCAGCGCCAGCAGGATGGTCATGACGTCGCCGTCCGCCGCGAAGCAGGCTGCGCTGACGCCGCAAAGCGCCATTGCCTCGGGTACAATCCCCAGCAGGGCCTGTCTCTGCACCTCCGTCAGAGGAACATCCGCCTCCCAGCGAAGCAGCCGCCATCCATACACGGGCATGGACGCATCGCTTTTCGGCGGCTGCTCGCCCTGCGTCATCATGGAAAGCATGGACTCGGACAGAAGCTGCTGCATGAACCCTTCACCTGCTTTCTGTGGGACTTTTCATCGCCGTCATGCCCTGAAAGAAGGACACGTCCGTCGGGATGATTTCGCAGCTGCCGATTTTCTTCAGGGAAATGATGCGCAGCTGCCTGCCGGCGCTCTTTTTGTCCAGCGTCATGGCATTAAGCAGCGCACTTTCCGGAATGTCCGGCAACGCATCGGGCATATGGAGCGTATCGAGCAGGCGGTTCAGGCGCCGGCTGGTGCCCGATTCCGTCATGCCGCGATGCTCCGTGATGCCGGTGATGATGCGCATGCCCAGCGCGACCGCCTCGCCGTGGCGCATGCCTGTATAATGCTGGCATGTTTCCACCGCATGGGCGATGGTGTGCCCGAAATTCAGCGTCATGCGCAGCCCGGTATCATGCTCGTCCTGCGCGACGACATCCGCCTTCTGCCGGATGCAGTGCAGAAGAATGTCGTCAATCACCGCCATAAGCGATTGACGGCCGCCTGAGGCCTGCTGTTCAAGCAGCGCAAACAGTGCTTCATTGCCGATACAGCCATACTTGACGACCTCGCCCAGCCCGTCGCGCCAGAATTCGTCCGTCAGCGTCTCGAGCGTCAGCGGGTCGGCAAGCACGAGCTCCGGCTGGTAGAATGCGCCGACGAGGTTCTTGCCCTGCGGCAAATCCACCGCAACCTTTCCGCCGACGGAGGAGTCCACCTGCGCCAGCAGCGTCGTGGGAAGCTGAATGAAGCGCACGCCGCGCAAGTACGTCGCCGCCGCCAGACCGGCCAAATCGCCGATGACGCCGCCGCCGAGCGCGACCACGGCATCCCTGCGTGTGATGTGCTGCTGGCAGAGGAATGTGTACAGCTCCGTCAGGCGAGCGAGGCATTTTGTCTCCTCGCCGTGCGGCAGGACGATGCTGCATACGCGAAGTCCGGCGCTTTCCATGGAAGACACGACCTGCTGCAGATACAGCGGTGCGACATGGTCATCCGTGATGACGGCAGCGGCGGCATCGCTCAGCTGCGCGTGAAGCAGCTTGCCGGCCTGCGATAAAATGCCGCGCTCGATGTAAATCGGATAGCTCCTGTCGCCCAGCGCAACGGTGATGGTCTGCATGAACAATCGCCTTTCTTTGGATGAATTGTGCGGTATTGCCTTACGCTTCAACGCGGATGATGTTCTCAATCGTGCAAAGCTCGGGGTCGAATTTTGCGGCCGCCGTGCGGATGGCCTGCTCGTTTGCCTCGTGGGTGATGATAATCAGCGGCACTTTCCCGCCGGCGTGCTCCGCCTTCTGCATCATGGTTGCGATGGAGACCTTCTCGCTCGCGAGCCATGCCGCGATCTTTGCCAGCGAACCGGGCTCATCCTTGACGGACAGGCGCAGGAAGTAGCGCGTCTTCCAATCGTTGGTGAAGGACAGCGATGCATCGGCGGATTCGCTGTTGACGAATGTTGGGTGGACATGCACGTCAACCGTCGCGGCATGCAGGATATCGCCGACAACGGCGCTTGCAGTCGGCAGATCGCCCGCACCGCGACCCTGCAGCATCATTTCCTGGCATGCGTGACCGTGCAGGAACACGGCATTGAAGCTGCCGCTGACCTGCGCAAGCGGGTGCGCCTTCGGCAGGAGCGTCGGATGGACGCGCACCTCGATGGTGTTGCCGTCGCGCTTGGCGATGGCGAGCAGCTTGAGCACATAGCCCATTTCCTTCGCGCAGGCGATGTCCAGCGCGGTGATCTTCGTGATGCCCTCACGGTACACCTTGCTGAACGGCACGCGCGCATGGAACGCGAGGCTTGCCATGATGGACAGCTTGTACGCGGCATCGAGCCCCTCGACGTCGGCAGCAGGATTCGGCTCGGCCAGACCCAGCTGCTGCGCGTCATGCAGCACGGCCTCGTAATCCTCGCCGTTTTCGTACATGCGCGAGAGGATATAGTTCGTCGTGCCGTTGATGATGCCCATCAGGGAGCTGATGCGGTTTGCCTGCAGGGGCTGCATGAGCGTGTTGATGATCGGAATCGCGCCGCAGACGCTCGCCTCGTAGTACAGGCCGACCTTGTGGCGCTGTGCCGCGGCCTGCAGGCGGTGCCAGTTCAGCGCGATGGCGACCTTGTTCGCCGTGACGACGGTCTTGCCGTTCTCCAGTGCGCGGAGCATGTAGTCCGTTGCAGGCTGCTCGCCGCCCATAAATTCCACGACGATGCTGATTTCCGGGTCTTCGAGCACCTCGGCGGCGTTTGTCGTCAGCAGCTCACGCGGCACGCCGCACGAACGCGTCTTGTTCACGTCGCGCACCAGCACGCGCTTGACGCGGATGGAAAGGCTGTCGCGGTGCGCGATTTCGTTCGAGAAGCCGGTCAGCAGCGTCCACACACCTCCGCCGACATTGCCGCAGCCCAAAAATCCGATTACAACTTCCTTCATGCTGTTTCCTCCTGCATGGCGGATACGCCAT
Organism: Bacteroidaceae bacterium; assembly: GCA_963642705.1. Classification (GTDB taxonomy): domain Bacteria; phylum Bacillota; class Clostridia; order Christensenellales; family Aristaeellaceae; genus UBA11524. Next base: position 1,802 of record CAVIHU010000052.1, on the reverse strand, counting down.
TGTTCTGTCGATGTAGAAGGGAATCAATTCCTGTTCCGTTCGTAGATGAGCCGCAGCCCCTTGAGCGTCAGCAGCCCGTCCAGCTTGTCGATGACCTTGCTTTCTTCGGCGATCATGACCGCCATGCCGCCTGTTGCGACAACGAGCGCGTCATGATCGAGCTCCTGCTTGATTTTGCGGACGATGTTCTTCACCAGCCCGACATAGCCGTAGTACATGCCGGACTGCAGGTTGGCAAGCGTCGTTCGTCCGATGACGTGCTCGGGCCTTGTCAGCTCGAAGCGCGGCAGCTTCGCGGTGCCGCTGACAAGCGCCTCGCTCGCCAGCTTAACGCCCGGGCAGATACATCCGCCCAGGAACGTGCCGCCCTCGCCGATGACGCCGAACGTCGTTGCCGTGCCGAAGTCAATGAAAATGGTCGGCGCGCCGTATTCCTCATAGGCGGCGACGGCGTTTGCGATGCGGTCGCTGCCGAGCTCGCGCGGGTTTTCATAGCGGATGTTGATGCCCGTCCTGATGCCCGGCACGACGAACAGCGGCGTGATGCCGAAGTAATTCTGACACATGTGCTCGATGGTGAAATTCACCGTCGGAACGACAGAGGAGATCATGATGCCCTCAACGCAGGCAGGATCCACACCGTCATGGCGGAACAGGTTCGTCAGCAGAATGCCGTATTCATCGGAGGAATACAGGACGTTTGTCGACAGCCGCCAGTAATGCTTCATGTCCTTGCCGTCAAAGAGTGCTGTCTTGATGTTGGTGTTGCCGATGTCAAGTGTCAGAATCATCTTCTGTACCTCCCGGACTTTGTACGATTTATCATATCCTCCGGAGCGCCTGTTGACGCGAAAGCGAAGGGGGGAAAGGGGCAATCGCAAAGCCCTCCTGTTATGCAGGATAGAATATCAGCAATTTCCCCAACCAGACAAAGGAAAATCACTTTTCCTTCTCCGAGGAAGCGCCCATTCCCCTGCGATGCAGCGCCTTCCTCAGCGCCAGCACAATCGGCGGCGTAATCAGCGCTGCGGCAATCGCCTCAAGCGGCCCTGCACCGCCGGCAGTCGCGCCGATGGCCGTCAGCACCGCCGTGTTGTCAATGCCGCACATCACGTAGAAAAGCAGCATCAGGCCCAGATAGAGAATCGTGTTCGTCAGGCTTCCGCATGCCGATGCGACCGCCAGACCTGTCTTGTCGAGCTTGTGCGCCATGAGCTTATACACGAAATGGATGACGACCGGCACCATCAGCCTCGGCAGGAACGTCATCACAACGACCAGCAGCGGCGATTCGCCCATGAGCGTTGCGACGAGCGTCGACGGGCGCAGCAGCGCGGACAGAAAGCTTGTCGCGCCGAAAACGAGCCCTAAAATCAAGCCGCTGTTCAGCCCAATGAACAGCGTGCCGACCGCTACCGGAATGACCAGCAGCGTCACGTTGCAGAAGCCCAGCGGAATCAGCCCGATCGGCGTCTGTCCCATCAGGAAGATGAGCGCCGCGAGCATCGTGAGCGTCAGCAGCCGGACAAGATGTGTGCTTTGCGTATTCATTTTTTGCCTCCGTTCGAGTCCCTTTCGGGTGCCCTACGATGATTATGATTTCCGTATGTTTGTCAGAACCGTCTGATGCCTTCGCTCTCAGCGGCGCAAACCATGCGGATAATGCTATTATATCGAAAAAGACGAAGATTGTAAAGCAAGAAACAGTTTTTGTACGGAATGAATTGTATGTGTTAAAATGATATGACCCCTCAAAAAGAAAAGGAAGTTCATTAGAGATATGGTATAATGGAGTCGCAACA
>CAVIHU010000051.1:0-12128 GCA_963642705.1 Bacteroidaceae bacterium | reverse complement strand
TTAGCCCTCACTAGAACCTGAATCTAGCGCGTCTGCCAATTCCGCCATTCCCGCATGATGAAAACCAGTCGAATTTCATTATTTTTAATTCGCCGTTTTCATCCTTTTTCCTGCATAAAACAGAAATTTTGTGCGATGGAGGTGCGCCGACAGCAAACGGTTTTCGCGTTCGGATTATTTCCACAGCGGCCGCGGATACAGACCTTCCTCCGCCTTTTGCAGCATCGCATCGGCAACCACTGCGCGATCCTCATGATACGTTACGCCGTACCAGCGGTCGGGGCATGTCAGCACGCGCACGGTCGCCTTGCCTGCATCGAGCTGGCGGCTGACGGCGGACGGCAGGTAATACTCCGCCTTGACGGGGTTGTCCGGCACCGTATCGCGCAGGAAAGGCACGAAGCCGTCTGCAAGCGCATCGAGGAAATCCGGCGTGAAGCCCCAGCAATTCATGCTGACAGGCGCATCTGCTGGCAGCCTGCGGTAATTCTCGCCGTCCTCGGTGAACAGCGGCCCATCGCAGCTGGCGATGATGTGCGTCCGCTCGCAGACGGACTGCAGATACCCGTTTGCATCGACCGAGCAAACGCCGCGCGATACATAACCGTTGTCGGTCAGCGTGTTTTTGAGCGCATAGCCGACCATAAAGTAGTCGCCCTGCTTGCCGTCGATCGCGCAGAGCTGTTCATACGCCATGGTGAACGCGCCCGCGCCGTAGTAGTCATCTGCGTTGATGACAAGGAAAGGCGCATCGAGGTACTCGCGACAGCACAGCACTGCGTGACCTGTCCCCCAGGGCTTGACGCGTCCTTCGGGTACGGTGAACCCTTCGGGCAGCTTGTCCACCTGCTGGAAGGCGTATGTAACCTCCATGTCCTTGGGCGTGCGCACGCCGACCATGCGCTTGAACGCATCCTCGATTTCGTGCTTGATGAGGAATACGACCCTTCGGAAACCTGCGCGGTAGGCATCGTAAAGGCTGTAGTCAAGGATGACCTCGCCGTCGGGACCGATGGGGTCGAGCTGCTTCAGCCCGCCGTAGCGGCTGCCCATGCCGGCAGCCATGATGACAAGGATGGGGTTGCTCATGGAAATGACCTCCTCACATGCTTGGAAAAGCTGTTCGCATGGCATTATACATCACCTTTCGATTTTTTACAATCTGTCGGGCGAAAAAACGTTTCTTCCGGTTGCGCATTCCCGAAAGTTGTCGTATAATGGAAGATGAATAAGAATCGACAGGCAAGGAGGACTGTTCCTCATGGATTTCTTGAAGACACTGCTGACGTATGTCGCAATTACAGTTGCGCTTTCTGTACAGGAAGGCCCGCTTCCGGAGGACGTTCCGACGCCAACGCTCCTGCCCCCGAACGTGACCGTCACGCTTGAGCCGAACACCACCGCGACACCCACGCCTACGCCAACCGCCACACCCGTGCCCGAACCCACCATCACGCCGAATCTGTCCTACAAGACCGTACAGTGGAAGGATCGCGGCACGAATGTCAAGAAGGTGCAGAAGCGGCTGATTGAGCTGGGCTATCTTGCGGAAGGCGAGGACGACGGTGCATTCGGCGCGAAGACGGCCTCTGCTGTTCGCCGCTTCCAGCGCGCTAACGGACTGAATGTTGACGGCGTCGCGGGTCAGGTGACCCAGACGCGCCTGTTTGAGGACGAGAACGTTGTGCCTGCACCGACTGCTACGCCTGTCCCGACCGCCACACCCGTGCCGGCAACCGACACGCCTGCCCCTGCGGAAACACCTGATGCACAGGCATCTGCCACGGCGGATGAGCTGCCAATTCCGGTCACGACCGCGCAGGCTGACCCTGCGCCTGAGGGGCTGACTACGCTCGAAGGCGGAACTATCATCCTCGGCAACAGCGGAAGCGTCCTGACCATGACCGTCATGAGCGACGGTGTCGGCTATACGCGCCGTCCGAGCATCTTCCTCAATGCGGAGCACACGCCCTTCATGCGCCTGAGCGAGCTGGTTGCCTGCATCGACGACTGGACGCTCGTCACAGACGGCGGTACGCAGACGCTGACTGCGGCGGGCTACACGGTTGTTATCGGAACGGCTGATTCACTGACTGTCACCGTTGACGGCACGCCCATGACGCTTTCTGACAGCGAGATCCTGCTCGACAGCGGCGAAGTGTACATCTCCGACAACTTCCTGCGCGCAACACTATCCGCCACCACCGTGTTTGACCAGGACGAAAACTCGCTCATCCTCTTCATCCAGAACAAATCCGTCAACAATTCGGCGGATTGATGCTTTTCGCACCCAAAAACGCTGCCGTCAGAGTTGATGTCTCTGCGGCAGCGTTTTTTGCTGTGCGCCCGGATGAGCAACAGTTTGGCGGTGAAAGACCGCACGCGTCCGGTAACGGGAGGCGTTAGCCGAAGGCAAGGATGTCTGCCTGTCCGATAGGCAAGGTGCGCCGCAATTATTCGGCGGATTCCAGCGCCTCCCATTCGGCGTACAGGCGCTCGATTTCCGCCTTCTTTGCCTGATAGGCCTTTGCAAGCGCCGCGGCCTTGTCCGCATTCTGATAGGTTGCCGGATTGGACAGCTCGGTTTCGATGCGTTCTGCCTCCTGCTCGGCGTCGGTGACGGCCTTTTCGGCGGCCTGTAGTGCGTTCTTGCGCTCACGGAGGCGCTTTTCTTCCTCGCGGGACTTGCGCTTTTCCTTGTCCAGCGCGGTTTTCGTGATGCCTGCGGTTTCGCTGTCCGGCGGAACAGCACGGTTGATTTTCTCGAAATAATCGTCGTAATTGCCCAGATATTCCTTGATGCCGCAGGATTCCATCACGCAGACCTTCGTCGCGAAGCGGTTGATGAAGTAGCGGTCGTGGCTGATGGCGAGAATCGTGCCGGGGAAATTTTCGAGCGCGTCCTCAAGCACCTCGCGGCTGTCCATATCGAGATGGTTTGTCGGCTCGTCCAGCAGAAGAACGTTGTCCTTGCGCAGCATCAGCTTCGTCAGCGCGACTCGCCCCTTTTCGCCGCCGGAAAGCGTCGAAACGGGCATGAGCACGTCATCGCCCGTGAAGAGGAATAACCCGAGCGCGCCGCGAACCTCCGTCTGATCAAGACGGTGGAAATCGTCCCAAACCTCATCCAGCACGGTCTTGTTCTCGTGCAGCTTTTCCTGATGCTGGTCGTAATAGCCGATGTCAACGCCCGCACCGAAGCGAATGGTGCCTGTATCGGGCTTCTCCTCGCCGACAATGCACTTGAGCAGCGTCGATTTTCCCACGCCGTTGTCGCCGATGAGCGCGATGCGGTCGCCGGTGCGCAGGTGCATATGGACGTGCTCGAACAGCTGACGACCGTCAAAGCCCTTTGACAGCTCGTCAATCATCAGGACATCCTCGCCTGTGCGGCGGCGGACGTCGAAGCGGAAGCGGATGGCGCTTTCGTCCTGCGGCTTTTCGAGACGTTCGACCTTCTCGAGACGTTTCTCACGGCTTTCTGCCAGCCGAATCGATTTTTCGCGGTTAAACTGGCGGTAGCGTGCGATGATGGCCTCCTGCCGCGCGATTTCCTTCTGCTGCAGCTCGTACGCCTTCATGCGGATTTCAAAGCGTTCCGTCCGCTGCGCCATGTAGTGTGTGTAGTTGCCGTCATAGCACTCCGTCACGCCCAGCAGCAGCTCGCACATCCGGTCACAGACATGATCCATGAAGTAGCGGTCATGGCTGATGAGCAGGACAGCGCCGCGGTAGGTGCGCAAATAGTCCTCCAGCCACGCGATGGACTTGAGGTCAAGGTGGTTCGTCGGCTCGTCCAGCAGGAGCAAATCCGGTTGAGTCAGCAGCATCCGTCCGAGGCAGAGACGCGTCCGTTCGCCGCCGGAAAGAAGCGATGCCAGCTGTCCCTGCTGCTCCCTGCGGAAGCCGAGACCTGCCAGCACGCCCTGAACGGTTGAACGCCAGCCGTAGCCGTTGCTCTCCTCGAATTTGCGCGTGAGCTGGTCATATTGGCTGCCGAGGCGATGCAACGCGGCTTCGTCCTGCGCCTGCGCCATCTGCTCCTCCAGGGCGCGGAGCTGCTGCTCCATGCGTCGGACCGGCTCGAAGACGCTTTCCAGCTCCTCCAGCACCGTGCGCCCTGCGCCGACCTGCCCCTGCTGTGCCAGATAGCCGAGCTTCAGCCCCTTCTGCATGGTCATCGTGCCGCCGTCAGATGTCTCCAGACCGGCAATAATCTTCATCAGCGTGGATTTGCCGCAGCCGTTGACGCCGACAAGCCCCATTCGCTGACCATCCTGAAGCACCAGGGATGCGTCGCGCAGCACTTCGTTGGTGCCGAAGCTCTTCTGAATCCCCTGCAGAGAGAGCAGAATCATGAAATGAACACCTCCAGAAAAAATGGCGCCTCAGGGAATATATTGCAGTGCCATCAACGCCAAAGCGGCGATGGATAACAGCCATGTTGAGCGCTTCATGCGGATATCGGTGATTTTCGGCATCGTCAGCAGCGCCCAGACAGCCAGCGCAAGCACCGCCAGCGCGCAGAGGGCCAGCCATAACGCAGACATGCCCGGGGAGAACAGCGAAGCCGCGTTGTAAGCGAAGTGCATGAGGATTGGTGCGTACTGCCGCCCGGAGCGAAGCATCAGGATGGTCAGCGCAGCCCCCAGCAGCAGATGCGCCGGAAGCGCCGCCAGATTGCCGTGCAGCAGGGTAAACAGCAGCGTTGTCAGAATGCCTGCGGTGATGCGAGTGCCGTGCGAAAGCAGCGCAGACAGCACCGCGCCGCGGAAAAGACATTCCTCCGCAAACGCCGGAACAATCGCCAGCGTCAGCAGCTGAAGGCACCACAGCATCGGATTGTCCGGCAACGAGGTCGTTTGCTGCTCAAGGGAGAGGAGGCTGCACCACATGCCTGTCAGCGGCGCGGCGAATGCACGAAACGCCAGCCCGAGCGCAACGGCGCACAGCGCCAGCGGAAGTCCGCCGCGTGATTGCCCCATTCGCGGGCTGATTCCGTTGCCGCGCACCGCCAGCACGATGGTAGGCAGACCAATCAGCAGAATTTCCTGCGTAAGGGTGAGCAAAAGGAGCGCTTCCTGCGGCAGAGAGTCCGGCAGCGTCAGCGTCAGCACGCGCGAAAGCAGCAGCTTCGCGCCCAGCAATGCCATCAGCAGGAGCAGCAGCCGGTTTGCCGGCTCAATCGCCTGAGGACGGCGCGTCATGTTGCCTCCTCCAGACGGTACACAGCGCCGACACGGTCGCGCAGCGCGACATCGAGCGATAAATCCGTGCCCATGCGGATGCCCTCATGCATCATCCTGTTCTCACTGACATGATACGCCAGGGTCGGCGTGTTGTTTTCGCCGCTCAGGTGACCGAGAATCACGTTCCTTGTGCCGCCTTCGACAAGCTGAAGCAGCGCATCAGCGCACGCGTCGTTGCTCAGATGACCGCGGTTGCCGAGGATGCGCTGCTTGAGGCGTTCCGTGTAATGCCCGTTCAGGCGGAGCATGTCAGGGTCGTGATTGCTTTCGAGGAGCACGAGCGAGCTGCCTGCAATCGCATCGCGCACCGTGCGGGGAAAATGCCCCAGATCAGTCGCGACGGAAATGCTCAGCGCGCCGCCCCATAGCCGGTAGCCGACGGGGTCAGCCGCATCATGCGGGATGGAGAATGGCTGCACGCCGATGCCGCCGACATAGAAATCGGAGAAGGTGTCGAAGGAGCGGCGCATCGAAGGCGGAATGCTGCCAAGCTTTCCTTCCATAGCGCTCCACGTGTCCTCAGTGGCGTAGAGCGGAATATGGTGCTTGCGGCACATGATGCCCGCACCGGCGATGTGGTCGGAATGCTCGTGCGTGATCAGGATGGCATCGATGGAATCCGGTGCGACGCCGATCATATCCAGCGCCTCATCGATCATCCTGCCTGATTTTCCGGCATCGATCAGGATCCGCGTCCCGTTGTACTCCGCAAACAGGCAGTTGCCGCTTGAGCCGGAATACAGGGGACAGAATTTCATCTCCATGAATATCCTTTCTGGTTAGACATCCAGATGACGGGCGACACGCTCGTTTACCGGCGGCGGCGTCATATAATCCGGCCCGAAGAGGACGGTCAGCACCTCATCCCATTTCTCGGGAATCAGCACATCGATGCCCTCGAAGGACACGGTGATTTTTTTCTCGAACTGCTCCGGATGCCAGATGTGCATCATCAGCTCAAACGCACCGTTGGACATGCACAGGTCATTGCCGGACTGTTCCTGACGCGAGACCTGCTCGTACCAGCGCGTCTTTGTCCTGACGGAGAAGGGCAGACCAAGCACGTGCGTGCCGAAAATCAGGATCCTGTTCTTCAGGCTGAAGCGCGAATAATCGACATTTTTCTTGAGCATACCCTGCAGCGTGTGCAGGCGGAAAAACCACCACTTGCGCTTGAACCCTTCCGGAGGAACCGGGTCGAGGATGAAGATGTCCGTGAATGCAGCCGCCTTTTCGGGGTCGCGGTTCATAATGCGCGGCGTCCATGTGTCCAGATACGTCAGCTCGAAGCGGTTGTCGCATTCTTTCGGGTAGATCTCGCGGAATTTCTGGAATTCTCCGCGCGTCATCAGCAAATCAACGTCGTCATCCCACGGAATAAACCCATGATGGCGCACGGCCCCCAGAAGCGAGCCGCACATCATGTTATAGGAAATCTGGTGGCGCGTGCAGACAGCGGCGATATCGCGCAGCTGTTCAAGCAGCTCGGCGTGAATGTCGGGCAGGGACAGCTTCTTTTCTTCTTCCTGCTTCTTCATCCGATTATTCCTCCTTCAGCCATCGCATGCTGCGTTCGGCAATCGCAGCGGCATCCATGCGGTATTGCTCGCGCAGGTACTGCTGCGTGCCGACGATGGTGGAATATGTGTCCTCCATGCCGATGCGGTGGATGCGGCAGGCGTTGCCCGTTTCTGCGGCTGCTTCGCATACGGCGGAGCCGAAGCCGCCAATGATGGAATGCTCCTCGACCGTTACGACACGGCGGAAGCGGCGCGTCAGCTCGGTGATTTTGTCCTTGTCAATCGGCTTGATGACAGGGAAGGAAACGACCTCGGCGAAAATGCCCTGCGCGGAAAGCAGGTCGGCTGCTGCGTTCGTCTGCGTCAGGATACCGCCGGCGGACAGCAGCGCGATGTCGCTGCCCTTGCGCAGTGTCAACGCTTTCGGCATTGACCAGTCCGTTACGGGAGAAGCATGCACGGTCGGCTCGCCGCCGCGGCCTAAGCGCAGATAGCATGTGCCCGGTGTGCGCAGCATCGCCGGTACGACCGCCTCGACCTCCGCCGGGTCGCCGGGGGTAAAGACCGTAACGCCCGGCAGCGCACGCATGACGGCCATGTCCTCGGTCGCGTGATGGCTCATGCCGAGCGAGCCGTACACGAATCCGCCGCCGACGCACACGATTTTGACGTTCAGACCGTGATAAGCGCAGTCATTGCGAATCTGCTCCAGACAGCGCAGGGTGGGGAAATTGCCGATGGAGTACGTCAGAACGGTGCGGTTCGTTTTTGCGAGACCTGCTGCCAGACCGGTCATGCTCTGCTCGGCGATGCCTGCATTGACAAACTGCTCGGGGTACGTCTCCCAGAACGGACGCAGGACGCCGAAGCCCAAATCGCCCGTTACCAGCATCAGACGGCTGTCGTTCGCCGCCTCGCGCATGAGCGCCCGCGTAAATGCATCTCTCATGGCCGCTGCGCCTCCAGCTCCGCCAGTGCGGCATCGTATTCCTCGCCCTGCGGCGTGCGATAATGCCACAGAATGTTGTTCTCCATAAAGGAAACGCCCTTACCCTTCGTCGTCACGGCAATGACAACGGTCGGACGACCGCTGCCGAGATTGTCCTGCGCCTGACGCAGCGCCTTTTCGACAGCATTGGTATCGTTGCCGTCGATTTCGAGGACGTTCCAGGCGAATGCGCGCCACTTGTCCGCAAACGGCTCCAGCGCAAGGGTGTTCTCGCAGAAATCAAGGCTCTGCATGCGGTTGTGGTCGACGATGGCGACAAGGTTGTCGAGCTTGAACTGATGTGCCTGAAGCATCGCTTCCCAGACGGATCCCTCATCGCACTCGCCGTCGCCGAGGATGCAGTATACACGCCACGGTGCGTTGTCCTTCTTACCGCCGAGCGCCATGCCGGCTGCAACGCTCAGCCCATGACCTAAAGAACCGGTGGAAAACTCCACGCCCGGCACGCCTTTATGGCTCACATGCCCGGACAGGCGCGAACCGTTAGCGTAATGCGTGGAAAGCTCCTCCACCGGAAAAAAGCCGCGTTCTGCCAACGCTGCATAAACAGCCGCACCGGCATGCCCCTTGGATAAAATCAGCCGGTCACGATCCTCCATCTGCGGGTTTTTCGGGTCGACATGCAGAATCCGCGTATAGAGCACCGCCATGATTTCGGCAACGGAGAAAATTGCGCCGATGTGGCTGCCGCGGCTGATGTGGGTCATCTCCAGCCCGTGGCGGCGAATCAGCCACGCCAGCGTCCTGGGGTCAGATGTGTCGATTGCCTGACCGTGAAACGCGGCGTGCGTCTTTTCGGTATAAGGTGCGCTCATCAGTGCGCCTCCTTCTGCTCATGCTTTTCATCCGCCATCCGCTTTGCCTTGCCGAACACGCCGCCGATGGTCTCGAAGAACAGGGAGGCATCGAGCGTGAAGGACTGGTGAAGCGCGTATTCGACGCGGAGGCGGTTCTTTTCCGGCAGAATGTATTTCTCGAAGTTTTCCACCGGATTTTCCGTGCCGACAATCTCATCCTGCGCGATGTACACGATGGACGAGCGGTCGGAAATGCCGGGGCGCACCCACAGGATGCACTCCTGCTCCCTGGTGTACTGGGTTGTATACAGCAGCAGCTCAGGGCGAGGACCGATGAAGGACATGTCGCCCTTCAGAATGTTAAAGAGCTGCGGCAGCTCATCGAGCTTCAGGCGGCGCATGATTTTTCCGGCGCGCGTGACGCGGCTGTCGTTGAGCGCCGTGCAGCCGCCGGACTTGTCCGCGCCGACGACCATCGAGCGGAACTTGTAAATCAGGAAGGGCTGATTGTGATAGCCGCCGCGGACAGCCTTGTACAGCACAGGTCCGGGGCTGTCCAGCTTGACCCAGATTGCAAGCGGCAGCATGATGATGCAGCCGGGAATGAGCAGCAGCAGCGCCAGCACAAAGTCAATGACGCGCTTGACGACATGGCTGTAGAACGGATGAGAGAGAGGACCGTCCCAGCGGGGCATGTCCGGAAGCGTCTGCTTTGACATACGGCATTCCTCCAACGAAGCGTTATTCCTGCTTGAGCTGATGCAGCAGCTCATAGAGCTGCTCCAGCTCCTCGGCAGAATAATATTGCAGCGTGATTTTTCCCTTCTTCTGATTGCCGGTGATCGTCGTGCGCACGCCGAACGTCTCGCGGCAGTAGGTCTCCAGCTCCGTCAGCTCCGCAGGCAGTGCGGAAGGCTTCTTCTTCGTATCGGGCAGCGGCGTGTTGCTCTTCTTCATCAGCGACACAGCGTTTTCCAGCTGACGGACGCTCCAGTCATTCGCGATCGTCTGTCGGGCGAGCGAAAGCTTCAGGTCATCCGAATCGACGCCGGCAAGCACGCGGGCATGACCGGCGCTGAGCGTGTTCTGCTGCACCATGTTGATGATTTCCTCCGGCAGGGACAGCAGGCGGAGCAGGTTCGCCACAGCCGGACGGCTCTTGCACAGGCGCGCGGCGACGGTTTCCTGCGTATAGCCGCACTGACGCATGAGCGTTTGAATGCCCTGCGCGACCTCGATGGGGTTCAGATCCTCGCGCTGCAGGTTCTCTACCAGCGCGATTTCCATCTGAGTCGGCACGTCCATCTCGCGGATCATGCACGGCACGGTGTCCAGTCCGGCCATCCGCGCGGCGCGCCAGCGGCGTTCGCCGGCGACAATGCGGTAGCGTCCGCCGTTCATCGGTACGACAAGAATCGGCTGAAGCAGCCCTTGCTCGCGGATGGACTGCGCAAGCTGGGCGATGCTTTCCTCCGAGAAGGTGCGCCTGGGTTGATCGGGATTCGGGTCAATATCACCCACGGAAATTTCCTGCGCGCCGCCTGATGCGGTCAAATCGCTGTCCGGAAGCAGGATATCCAGCCCTCGTGCCAATCCATGTGTCTTTTTGGGCATTGCGATCGTCTCCCTTTGTCTTGACTCTTTTTCACCGGTTGTACTTCATTTGAGCATGGGTTTCGCTCTGCGGAGCGACAATGGGCTACCAAACAGGCGAGGCCTGCGATCGCCCAGCCCTTCAATTTGCACGTAAAGAAGATGATTAGGACTGGAAGAAGGGTTATAATTTGAATTCCTTAACCGGCAGATGGTTGCGCTGGAGCACTTCCTTTGCCAGGCTGACGTATGCGGTGCATCCGGCGCTGCGCCTGTCGTATACGTGAATCGGTTCGCCGTGGGACGGTGCTTCGCCGAGGCGGACGCTGCGCGGAATGACCGTGGCGTACACCTGCTTCTTAAAATGCTTCTTAACCTCGTCAACGACCTGCAGACCGAGGTTCGTGCGCCCGTCGAGCATCGTCAGGAGAATGCCTTCAATGTCCAGATGCGGATTGATGGTCTTCTTGACGCGCGAGATGGTATTCATCAGGCTTGCGACACCTTCCAGTGCGTAGTATTCGCACTGAATCGGGATGAGCACGCTGTCCGATGCGCCCAGCGCGTTGACGGTCAGCAGCCCCAGCGACGGCGGACAGTCAATCAGGATGAAGTCATACGACCGCTGAATGGTCTGCACGGCGGTCTTCAGGCGGAATTCGCGCTTGTCCACATCGACCAGCTCCAGCTCGGCATTTGCCAGCCGGACGTCGCTGCAGACCATGAACAGGTTTTCATATTTCGTCTGCTGAACGGCATCGGCGAGCTTCATGCGTCCCATAAGCACCTCGTAGATGCTGCCGCCTTCTGCCGTCATGCCCAGACCGGAAGTGGTGTTCGCTTGCGGGTCAAGGTCGAGCATCAGCACCTTCTGACCCATCGCGCCCAGCAGCGCGGAAAGGTTCACGGCAGTGGTTGTTTTGCCCACGCCGCCCTTTTGATTGATAATCGAAATGATTTTCGCCATACGATCACCTCATGCATCAAGATGCAGAATCGAGGAAAGATTGCTGACAATCGCCCGTGCAATCCACGGCTTGTTCATTGTGTACAGGTGAATATGCCCGACGCCGTTTGCAATGAGGTCGACAATCTGCTCTGTCGCAAATGCGATGCCTGCCTGCGTCATCGCCTGCGAATCGTCCGCAAAGCGGTCGGCAATCGCGGCAAAACGCGGCGGCATGATGGAGCCGGACAGCTTGACGGCGCGCGAAACCTGCCGCGCATCGCAAATCGGCATGATGCCGGCGCAGACGGGCACATGAATGCCGGCACGCTGCATCCGGTACAGGAAATTATAGAGAATCCCGTTGTCAAAGAACATCTGCGTCGTCAGGAAGTCAACGCCTGCATCGACCTTACGGCGAAGGTGATCGAGATCCTTCGCGCGGCTGCCGCTTTCAGGGTGCCCCTCCGGATAGCATGCCGCACCGATGCAGAAGTCGCCCTGCGCGTGGATGAAATCAATCAGCTCGGCGGCATAGCGGAAGTCATGGCAGATTTCGCCATCCTTGGGCAGGTCTCCGCGCAGCGCCAGCACATTCTCCATGCCTGTCGCCTTCATGTCGCTGAGAACCTCCTGCACGTGCGCCCTTGTCGACTGCACGCACGTCAGGTGGCACAGCGGCGTGACGCTCTTTTCCGCGATTGCCCTCGCGACGGCGATGGTATGCCCCGGCGTGCTGCCGGCCGCGCCGTATGTCACGGACATAAAGGACGGGTGCAGATCGGCGATTTCCTGAGCGACGGCAGACGCCTGAGCGATGCCGTCAAAGCGCTTGGGCGGAAAAACCTCGCAGGACAGCGTGATTTCCTTTGTGTTCAGGATGGTTGAAATGCGCATAATGACGTTCTCCTTCGGGCGGATTCCTCCGGATTTTAACCGAAAAAATGCCACTTTTTATGATACCGCAACCAGCATGACATGTCAAGGAAATAAAGAGCTTTTTTTCTCGCTGCC
>CAVIHU010000050.1:0-12346 GCA_963642705.1 Bacteroidaceae bacterium | reverse complement strand
TTGCCCATTGCATCCGACAGTGTAAATGGCAGCTTGTCCGGTTGCGGATTTCCCAGGCTGATTGTCAGACTCCCTTGCGGGTCCCCGTCGATCAGAAGCACTTTCTTTCCTGCCTGCGCCAGACCTATTCCCAAGTTCGCACAGGTTGTTGTTTTGCCAACGCCGCCTTTCTGGTTGGCGATGGCGATGATCTGTGTGTTTATGACTTCACCTCATTTCTGATTGTTGCTGTTATTTCTGGAAATAGAAAAAGCCGCCACTTCAAAATTATAAAGTGACGGCCCTTTCTAATGCCGGAATCTTTTTCCCTGAAATTCAGTGTGAGATACCTTCCGAGTATCTCACACTGATCAGCGGTCGTCAAATGACTATTCGTGCAAGCACGATAGTCACTTTCCTCCTCGCCATGACAAAAAGCACCCAGTTATTTGTTACTGAGTGCCTGCATTAGAATCGTATTTAATTGTTCAGATTTGGTCAGATTATGCCAAACCCTCCAGCGAAAAATCCGCTGTCTGAGAGTGCCAAATCACCCTCAAAAATACCCTCGAAATTGCTCTCTGGTTGTCCTATTTTTAACCACTAAGGCCGTTTTTTGACCCCATTTTTGTCGGTTGTCCTATATTTAACCACTCCAAATTGGGTGAAAACGGCTCTCGTTTGGTCAAATGAGGTCAAACATAATCAGCGCATTTGGATACAAGAAACCCCCGGAAAGTGTTGATTTTCCGGGGTTTTTCGATCTTTTCGATTGTAAAATCGCGTCCAATTATCTCTTGGAGAACTGCGGAGCGCGACGTGCGGCTTTGAGGCCGTACTTCTTGCGTTCCTTCATACGAGGATCGCGGGTGAGGAAGCCAGCCTTCTTGAGGGTGCCGCGGAGCTCGGGATCAGCCTTGCACAGGGCGCGGGAAATGCCGTGACGGATAGCGCCGGCCTGACCGGAAACGCCGCCGCCGCACACATTCACGACCACATCGAAGGAGGTCGTGCTGGTCAGCGTCAGGGGCTGACGAACAGTCATCTTGAGGGTCTCAAGACCGAAGTAGTTATCAATGTCACGCTTGTTGATGGTCACTTTGCCATCGCCGGCGACCAGGCGGACGCGGGCAACAGCCTTCTTACGGCGACCAACTGCGCTGTAATCAACCTTAGCCATTTGTTATTCTCCTTTCCGCCTTACACGAGGTCGTACTTCACGGGCTTCTGCGCCGCATGGTCATGATTCGGACCAGCGTACACCTTGAGCTTCTTGGCCATCTGACGACCCAGAGGTCCCTTGGGCAGCATGCCCACGACAGCACGGCGGATTGCAAATTCGGGCTTCTCAGCCAGCAGCTTGCGGTACTTCGTTTCCTTCAGACCGCCGATATAGCTGCTGTGATGATAATAAACCTTCTGATCCAGCTTCTTGCCGGTCATCACGATTTTATCCGCATTGATGATAATGACATAATCGCCGGTATCCACGTTGGGGGTGTAGATCGGCTTATTCTTGCCGCGAAGGATGTTCGCGACCTGGCTGGCCACACGGCCAAACACCTGACCCTCGGCATCGACAACATACCACTGACGGGTAATGTCAGCCGCTTTCGGCATGAACGTCTTCAAAGGTATTTCCTCCCTAAGTGTAGGTCTCTATGTTGGTGCGGTACGGCATGATGGTCGCATGTCCTCCGCGGGTGTTTCAATAGGTTCCGGGGCAAGCGGAGCTATTGATGCCAAATGCTATTTTACTATAGATAAAACGCTTTGTCAAGCAGAAAATGCGCTGATTTCGCGGAATTTACAGCCAATCGGCACGCGGCAGACAGCCCTTGCCCGCGTATTTGATTTTGTCAGTTGTAAATCGTGAAGGAAATTCGTTAGAAGGATTGCATATTGACTCGAAATGGGTTATAATACTTTTACGAAACACTTATTCACAAGGAGGCGTTTCCCATGATTCAGATCATCGCAGGCAAGAAGGGCACCGGTAAGACCAAGCGGCTGATCGATATGACCAACAACACCGCTAAGACCAGCGCCGGCAATGTCGTTTTCCTTGATAAGAACGACAGCTACATGTATGAAGTCGACCGCGCAGTGCGTTTTGTGAATGTCGAAGAGTACAGCGTTTCCGGTGCGGAAATGTTCCTGGGCTTCCTCGGCGGCATGCTCGCAAGCAACTATGACATCAAGACCGTCTTCATCGACGCGTTCCTGAAGCTCGTCAAGATCGACCTTGCCGACTCGAAGTGGTTCTTCGACAGCCTCGCAAAGTATGCGGCAAAGCATGATGTGACTTTCGTACTCTCCGTCAGCGCTGATCCTGAGGATCTGCCGGACTTCTGCAAGGGCTACATCATCTGATTCCACGCTGTTTATAGCAGCCCGAGGGGCGGCGGACGATCATTTGCCGCCGTCCCCTTTCTTTATAGTATAGTTGTTTTACGATTTAAAGCGGGCACGTCCCGCGGATAGGAGCGTGAACCTTATGTCATTCATTTCCACCCGCGGCGGTGCCTGTGTTACAGCATCCCAAGCCATTCTTCGCGGTCTTGCCCCTGACGGCGGTCTGTATGTGCCGACGGTTTTTCCGCAGATGCAGCCGGAGGACATTGCATCGCTTGTGCAGATGGATTACCGCGCCCGCGCGCTGACCATTCTGCGCGGCTTCCTCGATGACTTTACGCCTGACGAGCTGGAGCAGGCGATTGCCGAGGCGTATGCCATGCCCAAGTTTGACACGCCCGCCATCGCGCCGGTGAAGAAGCTCAACGACACGACGCACGTGCTGGAGCTGTTCCACGGTCCGACACTGGCATTCAAGGACATGGCGCTGCAGCTCCTGCCGCACCTGACGACGATCTCCGCGCGCAAGAACGGCGAGCACCATGAGATCGCCATCCTCGTCGCGACGAGCGGCGACACCGGCAAGGCGGCGCTGGAGGGCTTCAAGGATGTCCCCGGAACGTCCTGCACCGTCTTCTATCCAACGGACGGCGTCAGCGATGTCCAGAAGCTGCAGATGACAACCACCGGCGGCAGCAACACGCATGTTATCGCCATCAACGGCAATTTCGACGATGCGCAGTCCGGCGTGAAGGCGCTGTTTGCCTCGGAGGATTTCCATCAGCAGGTCGCTGAGCGCGGCAAGGTGCTGTCCTCCGCCAATTCCATCAACTTCGGTCGCCTCGTGCCGCAGATTGTGTATTACTTCTCCGCCTACGCCGAGCTGCTCGCAAGCGGCGCGATCGCGCTGGACGATTCCGTCAACTTCGTTGTCCCGACGGGCAATTTCGGCAACATCCTTGCCGGCTATTATGCGCGCTGCATGGGTCTGCCGATTGGGCGGCTCATCTGCGCATCGAACCGCAACAATGTGCTGACGGATTTCTTCACGAACGGCGTCTACGACACGCGTCGGCAGTTGTACAAGACGACATCGCCCTCGATGGACATTTTGATTTCCTCGAACCTCGAACGCCTGCTGTTTGAATGCGACGACCGCGACGGAACGCTCATCAGGCGCTGGATGGATCAGCTCAAGGAATCCCACAGCTACGCCATCGGCGAGCAGCGGCTGGACTGGCTGCTGAGCGTGTTTGCCGCAGGCTATGCGGATGACAGCGAGGGAGCGGATGAAATCGCCCGCGTCTTCCATCAGGATCACTATCTGATGGACACACACACGGCGGTCGCAAGCCGCGTGCTCCGTCAGTATCGCGAAAAGACGGGCGACATGACGCAGACGGTCATCGTATCGACGGCAAGCCCGTACAAGTTCGCAGCGGACGTGCTCGCATCCGTTGCCGGTCAGCACGAGACCAGGGGGCTCGACGCATTTGCGTGCTCCGAGCGCCTGGCCGCAGTATCCGGTCTGCCGGTGCCTGAACAGGTCAGCGCACTGCGGACGCTGCCCATCCGTCATACGGCGCAATGCGAAAAGGATGCCATGGCACAGGCGGTGCTCTCTGCCTTCGGCGCGTAACAATCAGGTTTGCAAGCAGGAAGGATCAACATGAACAACACGGACATGCTTCTGGTTCAGGAAACGCTCAATACCCTTGTCGGCTGCACGCTGTCCGAAATATACCGGACAAACGAGATGCTGCTTCTGACCTTCGCGGAGCCCGCCGGGTTCGGGCAGGAGAGCCGGGAGCATGTTTTACGGCTTCAGTGCTATTATCGTTTCGTTCAGGACGGCCGCATGGTCTTTGCACACAGCGATTACTTCCAGCCATCGGAAAAAATGTGGCAGCTGTGGCAGGCGCAGGGGTATGAGGAGGACTTTATCCCGGAGGACTACCGCTGCGACGATGAAGGCGCGAACCGCCTCGATGACCGCATTGCCGAAATGAACGCGCTGCTGCTCGCCGGCGCATACCGCGTGTGCACGGTGATGGTGGATTCCATCGGCGATGTCACGATGTGCTTTGATAACGGCGCGGTGCTGAGCGTTCTGGTGGACACGTCCGGCGGCGAGGAGTGCTGGCGTCATCTTCCGCCTGAGGAGGACAAGCCGCAGCTCGTCATCTACAGCGACGGCGTTGAATACGAAGAGGACAATGAGCCGTAATCAAAGAGAAAAAAACGGGGAGACTGCCTGATGGCAGCCTCCCCGTTTTTACGGTATAAAGTACGGAATAACATCGATATCGGGATGAAGAAAGGGGAAGGTACGAAGAGAAGGGGACGAAGTCCCTCACTCGTATTCGCAGACGCTTGCCCAGCGGGTCAGCAGCTCGCGCTCTTCCGGCTTGCCCTTGACGGACTGGCTGGCAGCAACGATCGGAATCCACTTCTGGACATACTGCTTGGCGGTGTCGCTCTTCTGGCAGAAGAGGTTGAGGTACTTCTCTGCCAGCTCCTTCTTGCCCTCCAGCACGAACAGCAGGTATGTGCGCGCCACGTCGGCGGAGGCGTTGCCCTGCGTCGCATGCGACCAGTCCAGCAGATACCACTTGCCTTCAGGCGTGATGATGATGTTGGACGGGTTGAAGTCGCCGTGGCAGACCTTGTGGTGGACGCGCATTGCCGCCAGACGGGTGTGCAGCTCATAGCGGGTCGTGGCATCAAGCGTTGTCGAGGAAATCTTGCGCTGCATCTTTTCGGTCAGGTTGTTGAGCATCGGGCAGGTATGTGCCAGCACATCCATCTGAATGTCAACGAACAGGTTGAGCAGCTCATCCTCGCGCTCGGGCTGCTCTACCATGATGGCGGCGAGCGTCTTGCCCTCGATAAATTCGGTGGTGATGGCCCACTGACCGTCAACGGTGTTGACCGCCAGGAGCTTGGGGATCGGCAGACCGGTTTCCTCAACGCGTGCGGTGTTCAGCGCCTCGTTGAGGATATCCGCTTTGCTGTAGCCCTCGGAAAATACTTTGATCGCCTTGTCGCCGTCGCGGTAAATCTTCTTGTTGTCACGAACGGCAATCACATTGCTGAAATCCATAGTGAACCTCCTTGCGTATTCAAACGGGACAAACAAGCCCGCGTTTCGCTGAAAATCTGCAGCCTTACAAATGTCTTATTTTATCTATTCTGCGTCCAGAACCGACATTCCTGCTGCCGACCGAAACTTTTTCGTGCCGGAACGGGAACCCCCGACCCGGCAGAAGCACATCTGCCAAGCCGGGGTGATTCGGATTACTCGCCGTAATACGCCTTGAGATACATTTCCTTGATTTCGCTGATGAGCGGATAACGGGGGTTCGCGGCGGTGCACTGGTCATCGAACGCCTGCTCGGACATCTCATCGAGCGTCGCGAGGAATTTCTCCTCGTCCACGCCGTAGTCACGGATGGTGTTCCTGATGCCGACACGCTCCTTCAGGGCATGGATATTGCGGATGAGATTCTCGACGGTCTCGTCGTCATTCGCACCCTTGAAGCCCAGGAATTCACCGAATTCGGCATAGCGGCGCTTTGTGTGCGGATAGGCGTACTGCGGGAAGGTGCCCATCTTCACGGGAACCTCGGCGCTGTTGTAGCGGATGACCAGCTCGATCAGCAGCGCGTTGGCGATGCCGTGCGGCAGGTGATGGAACGCGCCCAGCTTATGCGCCATGGAGTGGCAGACGCCCAGGAAGGCATTCGCGAACGCCATACCGGCCATCGTGGCTGCATTGCCCATTTTTTCACGGGCGACAGGCTCATTCTGACCGTTGTCATAGCAAGCCGGGAGGTATTCAAAAATCAGCTGCGCGGCCTGCTTGGCAAGACCGTCGGTGAAGTCGGTCGCCATCATGGAGGCATAGGCTTCCAGCGCGTGGGTCAGCGCATCGATGCCGGAGGCGGACGTCAGCCCCTTCGGTGCGGACATCATCATGTCGGCATCGACAATGGCCATCTTGGGCAGCAGCTCGTAGTCGGCCAGCGGATACTTGACACCGCTGTCCTGGTCGGTGATAACGGCGAACGGCGTGACCTCGGAGCCCGTGCCGGCAGAGGTCGGAATCGCGATGAAGTACGCCTTTTCGCCCATCTTCGGGAAGGTGTACACGCGCTTGCGAATATCCATGAAGCGCATCGCCATGTCGAGGAAGTCGACCTCGGGATGCTCGTACATGACCCACATGATCTTGCCGGCATCCATCGCGGAGCCGCCGCCGATCGCGATAATGCAGTCCGGCTGGAAGGCAGTCATGGCCTTTGCGCCTTCCTTTGCGCAGGCGAGGGACGGGTCGGGCGCAACATCATAGAACGTGGTGTGGACGATGCCCATTTCATCGAGCTTGTCGGTGATTGCCTTCGTGAAGCCGGATTTGAACAGGAACGCGTCGGTGACGATGAAGCAGCGCTTCTTTCCCATGACGGTCTTGAGCTCGTTCAGGGCGACCGGCAGGCAGCCTTTCTTCATGTAGACCTTTTCAGGTGCGCGGAACCACAGCATATTCTCCCTCCGAATCGCGACAGTCTTGACGTTGAGCAGGTGCTTGATGCCTACGTTTTCGGAGACGGAGTTGCCGCCCCAGGAGCCGCAGCCCAGCGTCAGGGAAGGACGGAGCATGAAGTTGTACAGGTCACCGATGCCGCCCTGAGAGGAAGGCGTATTGACCAGAATGCGGCAGGTCTTCATGCGCGCGGCGAAGCGGTCAATCAGATCCTTCCTGGTGACGGCGTTCAGGTAGATGGAGGATGTATGGCCATAGCCGCCGTCCGCGATGAGGTGATCCGCCTTGTCGAACGCGTCATCGATATCCTTGGCGCGGTACATCGCCAGAACAGGAGACAGCTTTTCGTGTGCGAATTCCTCGGCCAGGTCGACAGACTCAACCTCGCCGATGAGAAGCTTGGTGGTTTCGGGCACATCCACGCCGGAGAGCTTGGCGATGTTATACGCCTTCTGACCGACGATCCTGGCGTTCAGCGCGCCGTTGATGATGATGGTCTTGCGAACCTTATCCAGCTCCTCGCCCTCGAGGAAGTATGCGCCGCGCTTGATGAATTCCGCCTTGACCGCGTCGTAGATGCCGTCCAGCACGATGGTAGACTGCTCAGACGCGCAGATCATGCCGTTGTCGAACGTCTTGGAATGGATGATGGAATTGACCGCCACGCACACATCCGCCGAATCATCGATGATGGCAGGCGTGTTGCCGGCGCCAACGCCCAGGGCGGGTTTGCCGGAGGAATACGCCGCCTTGACCATGCCCGGACCACCGGTCGCGAGGATGATGTCGGCTTCCTTCATCGCCATGTTCGTCAGCTCCAGGGACGGGATATCAATCCAGGAGATGATGTCTTCCGGCGCGCCGGCTGCCACAGCGGCCTCCAGCACGACCTTCGCGGCGGCGATGGTGGACTTCTTCGCACGGGGATGCGGAGAAATGATGATGCCGTTGCGGGTCTTCAGGCAGATCAGCGTCTTGAAAATCGCGGTCGATGTGGGGTTCGTCGTCGGGATCACGGCTGCGACAACGCCGATGGGCTCGGCGACCTTCATCATGCCGTATGCCTCGTTGCGCTCCAGCACGCCGACAGTCTGCGTGTCCTTATAAGCATTGTAGATATATTCAGCAGCAAAGTGGTTCTTGATGACCTTGTCTTCCACGACGCCCATGCCGGTCTCCTCGACCGCCATCTTTGCCAGCGGAATGCGCATGTTGTTTGCAGCGAGCGCGGCTGCCTTAAAGATATGGTCGACCTGCTCCTGCGTATAGGTTGCGTAGATTTTCTGCGCCACACGGACACGGGCAAGTGCCGCCTCGAAGCCTTCCACGCTGTCTACGATCGGATATTCCTTCGCCATACTGCTCTCTCCTTATAATTCGTTCGTCCGTCCGGGAAATTGAAGCCTGAAATCGGGGTACGGGTACAGTGTAGCAGAGTACGCGCACTTTGTCAAGTTCTTAACGATATTTTTTTCACAATTTACAATCCTTTTGTAACGTGATGGAAAAACAGGGAAATTATCAGTCATAATTGACAGGTCAACCGCATCGGCAGCGCGCCGAAAAAAGCCTCTCAGCGGAGAATACAGGATTGATTAGTAATATTTTTACGACATGAGGGTTGCAAATTACAAGGAATCCCCTTATAA
This sequence comes from Bacteroidaceae bacterium, assembly GCA_963642705.1. Classification (GTDB taxonomy): domain Bacteria; phylum Bacillota; class Clostridia; order Christensenellales; family Aristaeellaceae; genus UBA11524. The sequence goes on along the minus strand of CAVIHU010000050.1, from coordinate 3,820 downwards.
TTACAGCGAAGAGCAAGCACAACGAAAAGCTCCTGCGGAAATGCAAGAAGAGTTTGGCTTTTTGTTTCAAGAGGTGAAATAACGTGAACGTGAAGGATTTTAAATACCGTGAGTATGATATACCACGCACCGAAGAAATCAATAAGTATATGGCTATGTCGCATGAAGAACGCGAAAGGCTGATGGCAGAAATAATGGAAAGTCTCAGAAAGCAGTGGGCGCTCGAGGATGCAAAGGAGCAGGCAGACAAGAACATGGAGCAAGCGCCACAGGAAGTTGTAGCCCTCGCAAAAAAGCACGGCTATGATACGGCTGAATACTGGACAAGCTGGAAGGACTACGATGTATATTCTCCCGACTTCACGGACGATGAAATTCATTGCATCGGTTTACCTCAGGTCATTCTCGTAAAGAACAACAAGGCACGAATAACAAAGGGCGAAGAGGGGCTAAACATCATCAATAAGATTGACCGCTGAGGCGTGAAGCCGAGCTGAAAAGGAGGGGCGAACAGTGAACGGCGCCGATGTATTGAAGGCCACCATTGAACGACTGATCGAAAACGCGGATGAAGCGCTCAGCGAATCGAAGACATATTCCGGTGATGAGTATTACGAGGCGCGAAAAGCCGTCTACTACGAAGTCCTTGACACCATCAAGGACGACATCATCATGGGCGACCTTGACCCCGCTGATTACGGTTTGGGGATGGATTTGGAAAAACGGTATCTGCAAGGCTGAGTGATGAAAAAAGGAACGGCTCAACAACAGGAGAACTAAACGCAACACCCCCAACCACTGAATTTCATTCGGTGGTTTTTTTGTGCCCCAAACAAGGAGGAGCTTCATGGCAATTGAAACACTGGCAGACATCCGGCAGATCAGCATGGCGGAGGAATCGGAGGAATACGCGGCGCTGCCGGTTCGTGCGGTCACGCGACACCCACATGGCGCGGCACGGCGTGCGGGTGCGGCAGGGCGAGTGCTTCCCCGGCTGTAATCTGCGCTACCCCGGCGACCTCAACGGCAGCGCGAAGGAGGTCATCAACTGCCACTGCTACCTGCAGGTGGGGGTGCTCATCAAGGACGAGCAGATGACGGACGGCGAAGCGCAGCGGACGCAGGAGCGCGAAGAGAAAATGCGTCAGGCTGGCGCGAAAGTGCCCGCGTCGAGCTTGCAAAGCAGCGCCGGAAGTGGTACAATGGATATAGGCACAACGCAGCATGCACAAAGCCGGATGCCGGAACGCGATGTGACCGAGGAGGAAATCCTGGACGCATTGCAGAATCCTCTCCATACCACCGCTGTCAAGGTCGATTCAAAAGGCAGAAGGAGTTGCCGCGTGATAGGGCAGTACGCAACTGTTTGCGTAAACCCGGACACAGGGCAAGTCGTCACCTTGTGGAAGACAGGCACGGCAGCAAGAAGAAAATACGGAGGAGAAAAGCAAGATGTTCACGGACAAACAGATTGACTTTATGAGAAGCATCGGTCTAAATTTCAACTTCAGCAATCTCTCGGAAGACGATTATTTCACGATTGAAGATCACCTGGGCGAGTGGTTGCAACTTCATGGAATCGACGAAACCGGCGAAGACGTTAATGAAATCGGACGCATGTGTGTATCGGTGCTGAACGCGTTGCCATAAGCGGCGACCAACAGGAGGAGCACAATGGCGAAAATTATTGACGAGTGGGAAGTGCCGAACGAAGGGACAATTCTCACACTGGACGAGGATACGCCATTTAGACCGTACTGGCATTACGTGATTGATGGCGTGGAATACGAGCCCGTGATTGTGTACGACATGGGCGAAAATGTCATCGCCATTAAAGCATACGGCAGTTTCATCGGCAAGACGGTCGAGTTCAAGTAAGGATTCTGAACGCACGGCTTCACCCTTGAGGAGGTTTAATAAGTGAAATTTAAGTACAGAGAGGACTATCGACCGGACATATCCTTTAGGGAGAAGTTTTCAAAAATGTCGTTAGAAGAGCTTGAAGAGATTATCAAGCGAGAGGAAGAAAAAATCAGGAAGCGAAGAGCTGCAAAAGCTGCAAAGAAAGAACAGCACTCTTGACCGCTGAGGCGCACGCCCGGCGGTTTTCTTGTACCCCAAACAAGGAGGAGCTTCATGGCAATTGAAACACTGGCAGACATCCGCCACAAAGAGTTTGAGCCGATTGTCTATGATGGCGACAGCTGGTCAACGGAAAAAGCTGCGGACTATGTGGCACGGCATGAAAGCCTGATGACGTTGATTCCAGCCCCGGTTAAGAAGGGGGCAGCGTTCCCGCTTGCGCCGAATGAACTGCAATGGCTGTATGCAAGCAATGAACAGCTGACGGCGCAGGAAGAGCGCGAGCTGGCAGCCGGACTTCCGCTGGAAAACGAGCTGATGAATGCAGCGCAGTTCGTCGAGAGTTTGGAATTGCAGCAGAGCTTGAATATTCAGCTGCAAAACATCAATGCAGGCGGCAAGACCAAGCTGGTGTGGAAGGCGAATCAGTACGCGGTGGTCAATCAGCTGACAGACCAGTTTTATTCCCAGAAGGGCGATTCGGCGGCGGAAACTGCCCTTCGGGATGCGCTGACAGTCTGCGATGAAAATGCCATTTCGGCGTGGGCGGCTTTTGCAATGGTGGACGGTGCGGAGGACGGGCTTGCCCGAAAACGCGGGGAGCAGCTCATCAGCCTGATCAATGAAACTTACACGAAAGCGCAGCCTGTGCTGGAAAGCCAGTTGGCGAAACCTGTAAAAATTCTGGCAGGGGCTTATGAAACGCTCACTGCTCCCTTCTCGGAACTGCTGATGGATGCGCAGAAGCGTGGGCAGGTCAAGAAAGGCCTGTTTATGGCGAAGGAGAAGAAAAACGCGCTGGATGCGGTGACGATTGCTGACAAGACGCCGACAACCCTTGATGATATGCAAAGGGTAACGGCGTTCTTTGAGGTGCAATCACTGCGCGAACGGCTGGGGCTGTTGTGGAACAGCCTGATTGCTGCACATGGAACGCGGCACTTTGCAGACCTCGGCAATGAACCGGAGCGTATTTGCCATCAGCAGTTGATGGCTATCGAATTTTGGGTTAACTGGTATCGAAAAGGCAGAATTGATTTGTGCAGTCTGGTATCCAAGGCGGGGTTGGGTGATGTGCTGATTCAGCCAATCCAAAGTTTGGCAATGATGACGGATGAGAAAGCAGCTGTCGCGCTCCAGCATATTACGAGCCTGATGCGCCCCGCGGTGTATCTGCTTCATTTGGTCAATGCGCGATTATTTCCAGCATCTGGACTGTGCGATAGCAACCATTAAGGATCTGTTGATTGATATTTGAAGCGCTGGAATCGTTCTTCCTTAAGGTGTCCATCACGTCGCTTATGTAGTCAGAAAAAGCTCCGCTTGTATCTAATTCATAAGCTATAATTTCCAACAATTGTACTGTCCGGTATGTGCCATTCAGTATTTGGTGGTTAATGTTTGAAGCGCTGGAATCGTTCTTCCTTAAGGTGTCCATGACATCGCTTATGTAGTCAGAAAAAGCTCCGCTTGTATCTAATTCATAAGCTATAATTTCCAACAATTGTACTGTCCGGTATGTGCCGTTCAGTATTTGGTGGTTAATGTTTGAGGCGCTGGAATCATTTCTGCGTAAAGTATCCATGACATCACTGATGAAATTAGGGAACCTCTGATTTAATCAAAGCTACCATCCCACTGCCGGATATGGTATAATAGAGTCATCAAAATAAAGGTGGTGCTCGAAATGAAGCAAGATACGTTTACCGACATTGAATACAGCTTCCGGAAGAAGAAA
>CAVIHU010000049.1:0-12783 GCA_963642705.1 Bacteroidaceae bacterium | reverse complement strand
GAGCTGCGCGAGAAGGACTTCATGAAGATCGTCTCCCTGGCTCCCGAAGTTCTGTAAGGAGGCGGAAGAGATGCACGTTCGCAAGAATGATCAGGTGATGGTCATCACCGGCAAGGATAAGTCCAAGCAGGGCAAGATCACGGTCGCCTTCCCCAAGACCGGCAAGGTCATTGTCGAGGGCGTCAACATGGTCACGCGTCATCAGAAGGCTCGCAACGCAATGCAGCCCGGCGGCATTGTGAAGAAGGAAGCCCCCATTGATGCGTCCAACGTGATGCTGATCTGCACCAAGTGCGGCAAGCCAACCCGCGTCAGCCACAAGATCAACGAGACTGTGGATGCCAACGGCAAGAAGAACCGCACGATGATCCGCGTCTGCAAGAAGTGCGGCGCTGATATTGACTGAGAAGGAGGAAAAGTCTGATGGCTACCCGTATTAAGGAAAAGTATCTGGCCGAGGCTGTTCCTGCTCTTCAGCAGAAGTTCGGCTACAAGAATGTCATGGAGATCCCGAAGCTGGAAAAGATCGTGATCAACATGGGTCTGGGCGACTGCAAGGACAATGCCAAGGCATTTGAAATGGCAGTCAACGAGCTGACCGCAATCGCCGGTCAGAAGCCGATGATCACCAAGGCCAAGAAGTCCATTGCAAACTTCAAGCTCCGTGAGGGTCAGAACATTGGCGCGAAGGTTACCCTGCGCGGCGTCCGCATGGAGGAATTCATGGACAAGCTCGTCAGCGTTGCGCTGCCCCGCGTCCGTGACTTCCGCGGCGTTTCTGACAAGGCTTTCGATGGTCGCGGCAATTACGCCCTGGGCATCCGTGAGCAGCTGCTCTTCCCCGAAATCGAGTACGATAAGGTCGAGCACATTCGTGGCATGGAGATGATCTTTGTCACCACCGCCAAGACCGACGAAGAGTGCAAGGAGCTTCTGCGTCTCCTTGGCATGCCCTTCGCGCAGGCGTAATAAGGAGGAGAACATCGTATGGCAAAGTTGAGTATGAAGCTCAAGCAGGCGAGGACGCCCAAGTTCTCCACCCGCGCTTACACCCGCTGCCGTCTGTGCGGCCGTCCCCACTCTGTCCTGCGCAAGTACGGCGTCTGCCGTATCTGCTTCCGTGAGCTGGCCTACAAGGGCGAGATTCCGGGCGTGCGCAAGGCCAGCTGGTAATCGGGGAGAGAAACGGAAGGAGGTACCAACATGGTTGTGAATGATCCCATCGCCGATATGCTCACCCGAATCCGCAACGCACAGGTCGCGAAGCACGAGGCTGTGACGCTGCCGGCCAGCAACACCAAGAAGGCTATCGCCAAGATTCTGCTGGCGGAAGGCTACGTGAAGGCTGTGGACTACATTGATGACGGCCTGCAGGGCTCCATCAAGGTGACTTTGAAGTATATCAATGGCAAGACCCCGGTCATCGCGGGTCTCAAGCGCATCAGCAAGCCCGGTCTGCGTGTGTATGCGCGCTGCGAAGAGCTGCCCAAGGTTCTGGGCGGTCTGGGCATCGCCATCATCAGCACCAGCAAGGGTCTGATGACTGACAAAGAGGCTCGCAAGAACGCCATCGGCGGCGAAGTGCTGGCCTACATCTGGTAATACCGACACGTTTGTAGGAGGTGTGATTTCATGTCTCGTATCGGACGACTTCCGATCACTGTTCCCGCGGGCGTGACGGTCAATGTGGACAGCAATAACCTCGTTACGGTGAAGGGTCCCAAGGGCTCCATGAACCTGCAGGTGAATCCCATGATTACCGTGAATCAGGAAGGCAACACGCTGACCCTGACCCGCCCCGATGATAATAAGCAAACCCGCGCCATGCACGGTCTGTACCGCGCACTGGTGCACAACATGGTTGTCGGCGTGACGGACGGCTTCTCCAAGACGCTTGAGCTCGTCGGCACCGGCTATCGTGCGGCTGCGGAAGGCGGCAAGAAGCTGACCATCAACATCGGCTTCTCTCACCCCGTCATCCTCGACGCACCCGAAAATATCAGCTTCGAGACGCCTAACGCCAATACCATCATCGTCAAGGGCATCGATAAGCAGCAGGTCGGCAACCTTGCGGCCGACATCCGTGCCATCCGTAAGCCTGAGCCTTACCTGGGCAAGGGCATCAAGTACACCGGTGAGCACATCCGCCGCAAGCAGGGCAAGACCGGTAAGAAGTAAGAGAGGGAGTGACTGCATATGTTCACAAAGCGCGACCGTAATGAGATCCGCGAGATCCGTCATGCCCGCGTTCGTAAGAAGATCAGCGGCACCCCCGACATGCCGCGTCTGTCCGTTTACCGCAGCCTGAAGCACATCCAGGTTCAGCTCATCGATGATGTGGCTGGCAAGACCCTCTGCTCCGCTTCCACCCTGGAGAAGGACGTGCAGGCGCAGCTGGGCGAACTGGACAAGAAGGGCGCTGCCAAGCTGGTGGGCAAGCTCATCGGTGAGCGTGCCCTCGCTGCTGGCTACAAGACCGTGGTGTTCGATCGCGGCGGCTATGTCTACACTGGCCGCGTTGCGGAGGTTGCTGCGGGGGCCCGTGAAGCGGGTCTGGATTTCTAATTGAAGGAGGCAGCAGAGCAAATGCAACGCTACGGACAGGAAAGCGAATTTAAGGATCGTCTGGTTGCTGTCAACCGCGTCTCCAAGACCGTTAAGGGCGGCCGCAACATGCGGTTCTCCGCACTGGTGGTCGTTGGCGACGAGAAGGGTCGCGTCGGCGCCGGCATGGGCAAGGCCGCTGAGATCCCGGAAGCCATCCGCAAGGCTACTGAGGATGCCAAGAAGCACCTCGTGACCGTGCCGATGGACGGCACCACCATCCCGCACAATACGACGGGTTACTTCTCCACCTCCAAGGTGGTTTTGCTGCCCGCTCCCGAAGGTACCGGCGTGATTGCCGGCGGCGCCGCCCGCGCGGTGCTGGAGCTGGTCGGTATCCACGACATCCGCACCAAGTCCTTCGGCACGAACAACCCGATTAACATGGTCAAGGCTACGCTGGAAGCCCTCAAGCTGCTCCGCAGCGCTGAGCAGGTCGCTAAGATGCGCGGCAAGACCGTGGAAGAACTGCTTGGCTGAGGAGGAAGAGGACAATGCTGAAAGTTACGCTCATCAAGTCCCCGATCGCGACTCTGCCGGTACACAAGGCGACGGTTGCGGCGCTGGGTCTTCGCAAGATTGGCCAGACCGTCCTGAAGCCTGACAATGCCGCAATCCGCGGTCAGATTTTCACTGTGAAGCACATGGTGAAGGTCGAAGAAGTCAACGAGTAAAGGAGGGTAAGCCATGAAACTGCACGAGCTGCATCCCGCCGAGGGCTCTACGCAGGCTGCCAAGCGTCTTGGCCGCGGCGTCGGTTCCGGTCTGGGCAAGACCTCCGGTAAAGGTCACAAGGGTGCCAAGGCCCGCAGCGGCGGCGGCAAGCGCCCCGGCTTCGAGGGCGGCCAGATGCCTCTGTATCGCCGCGTCCCGAAGAAGGGCTTCACCAATATCTTCGGCACGGATTATGCCACGGTTAACGTCGAGAACCTCAACGTGTTTGAGGACGGCACCGTTATTGACGTCGAAACCCTGAAGGATGCCGGTCTTATCCGCAAGGAGCTGGACGGTCTGAAGATTCTGGGCAACGGCGAGCTGACGAAGAAGCTGACCGTCAAGGCTGCAAAGTTCACCGCTTCCGCGAAGGAGAAGATTGAGGCCGTTGGCGGCACTGCCGAGGTGATCTGACATGCTTGAGACATTTCGCAAGCTATGGAAGATCGATGACCTTCGCAAAAAGGTTCTCTATACGTTCCTGATGCTCGTTATCTATCGTCTTGTCGGCGTCATTCCGGCGCCCGGCATTGACGTCAGCAAACTGAGCGAAGCAAACAGCTTTATGTCGCTGCCTTTGCTGAGCATGATGCAGATGATGACCGGTAATGCCTTTGGTCAGATGACCATCATGGCAATGGGCATCACGCCTTACATCAATGCCAGCATTATCATGCAGCTTCTCGCAGTTGCCTTCCCGTCCCTGCAGCGCATGCAGGAGGAAGAGGGCGGTCAGGAGAAGATGGCGCGCATCACCCGCTATGTCACGGTTGGTCTCGCTGTGTTCCAGGCCATTGGTCTGGCGAACGCGGCCGGCTACGTGAAGGATGGCTGGTATAACACGGTGCTGGTCGGTCTGAGCATGGCTGGCGGCGCTGCACTGGCCATGTGGATCGGCGAGCGCATCACCGACAAGGGCATCGGCAACGGCATCAGCCTGCTGATCTTTGCCGGTATCGTATCCAACCTCTTCAATGGTGTGGCAAGCAACATCTATACTGCGGTTGCTAACGGCACGACGACTGCTTGGCTGTCTGTCCTGGTGATCATTGTGATGCTGCTCGTCATGACCTTTGCCGTCACCTATGTTGACCTCGGCGAGCGCCGCATTCCGCTGCAGATCGCAAAGCAGGTCAAGGGTCGCCGCGTGTATGGCGGTCAGAACACCCACATGACCCTGAAGGTCGTGTCCGTCGGCGTTCTCCCGCTGATCTTTGCCTACAGTCTGCTGGCGTTCCCCGGAACGATCGGCGCGCTGGTGGCGCCGAACAGCGGCTTCACGTCATGGTGCAATACGTATCTGTCCAGCGGCTCCTGGGTGTACATGCTCCTCTCCGCGCTCCTGATCATCGGCTTTACCTTCTTCTATTCGTCCATCAGCTTTGATCCGAATAAGCAGGCAAAGCAGCTCATGGAGCAGGGTGCGACCATCCCCGGACAGCGCGGCAAGAACATCCGCGACTACCTCGCCCGCACGATGAACCGCCTCAACCTGTTTGCGGCTCTGTTCCTCGCTGTGCTGGCTGTGGTGCCGACGCTGCTGACCTCCTGGGTCACGAGCCTGCCGTTTGCTGCTTCCTCCATCCTGATCGCTGTCAGCGTTTCTCTTGAAACGATGCGCACGGTGGAAGGCGAGCTGTCCATCCGCGGCATTGAAACCGACAAAGACAACGGCTTCATGTAATTCATACGCAAGCCATGCACCGTTGGAAAGCGTTTTCCGGTGCATGGCTTGTGTTCTTACTGAACAAAATTCCATTCGCGCTGATTAAAACAAGCAGGAAGGAGCATCCGGATGAATATCATCTTCTTGGGACCTCCCGGCGCCGGGAAAGGCACGCAGGCGCAGCGCATCTGCAGCGCCCTGAATATCCCGCAGATTTCCACCGGTGACATTCTTCGCCGCGCCATCAAGGAGCAGACGCCCACCGGTCTGAAGGCTAAGAGCTATATCGATGCTGGTCAGCTGGTGCCGGACGACGTCATCATAGACATCGTGCGCGACCGCCTTGCACAGGACGATGCGAAGAACGGATACATCCTCGACGGCTTCCCGCGGACTGTTCCGCAGGCGGAAGCGCTTGAGGGCATCGCCGAAATCAACGCCGTCGTTGACCTGGATGTAGCGGATGAGAAGCTCATCGAGCGCCTCAGCGGCCGCCGCGTCTGCCTCAAGTGCGGCGCTACGTATCACGTATCGCGCCTCGGCGGCGAAACGAAGTGCGCATCCTGCGGCGAAACGCTTGTTCAGCGCGCTGACGACAAGGCCGAGACAGTTCTGAACCGCCTGACCGTGTACCACAATCAGACCGCGCCGCTGGTTGATTTCTACCGTGGCAAGGGTCTGCTGCGCGTCATCGACGGCGATCAGGACATGGATACAATTTTCGAATCCATCATGGCCATTGTAAAGGGCTAATATATCATGATCAGTTTGAAGAATCCTGAGCAAATCGGCAAAATGCGCGATGCCGGCGCACTTCTCTACGAGGTGCTCTGCCGACTGCGCGAGGCTGTGAAGCCCGGCATCAGCACGGCTGCGCTCGATGTCTATGCCGAGCAGCTCATCCGCAAGCATCATGCGATTCCTTCCTTCCTGCATTACGAGGGTTATCCGGCGACGATCTGCGCATCGGTCGATGACGCGGTGGTGCACGGCATTCCCTCGGAAAAGCAGATTCTTGAGGAGGGTCAGATTCTCTCCATCGACTGCGGTCTGGTGCTGGACGGCTGGCAGGCTGACAGTGCCTTCACCATGGGCGTGGGCAAAATCACGCCGGAGGCACAGCGCCTCATCGACGTGACGGAGCAGTGCTTCTGGGCAGGTGCACGGCAGGCGATTGCCGGCAAGCGCCTGGGAGATGTCGGTCATGCCATTCAGGAGGTTGCCGAGAAAAACGGCTACGGCGTTATCCGCGACCTCACAGGGCACGGCATCGGCAGGGAAATGCATGAGGATCCGCCTGTGTACAACTTTGGCACGCCGGATCGCGGGCTTCGCCTCCGCAAGGGGATGACGATCGCGATCGAGCCGATGATTTCGATGGGAGACTACCGCATCACCTGCGACCCCGACCAGTGGTGCTGCCGCACACGGGACGGAAGCCTTGCGTCGCACTATGAACACACCATCGCCATTGGTGAGGACGGGCTGCCTGAGGTGCTGACATACCCGGGCTTTACCTGGGAGGAGGAAGCCTGATGGAGCGGCTGACGATGGAACCGGGACGCGTTGTGCAATCGGTTCAGGGACGCGATGCAGGTCGGTTTTTCGTGGTGCTTGAGGTGCTCGATGACCGGTACGTGCTGATGGCGGATGGTCTGAGCCGCAAAATCGATCACCCGAAGAAGAAAAAGACGATGCATCTGCGCCCGAAGCCCATTCTGGTGAATGTGGACAGTCAGGCGCTGCCCAATCAGCATCTACAGGACAGCGATCTGCGCACCGCGCTATCAGCGCACGGACTTTCGCTGACCGCCAAGACCGATCATCCCTGCTCGGACAATGCCGCGGCTGGGATCAACAAGGAGGACTGACATGTCCAAGAGCGATGTCATCGAGCTGGAGGGAAAGGTCACCGAGGCCCTTCCAAACGCCATGTTCAAGGTGGAACTGCCGAATGGTCATATCGTGACCGCCGTCATCTCCGGCAAGATGCGCATGAATTTCATCCGCATTTACCCCGGCGACAAGGTCAAAATCGAGCTGTCGCCCTATGACCTGAACCGCGGGCGCATCACCTGGCGCAGCAAAACCTGATCATCAGGTGTCCGGCAGGGGAGCAGCAGGGGAGTAGCAGGGGAGTAAGAGTGCTGAATCCGCCAGATTTCCTCTTGACGGAAGGGGTACTCTGGTGTATAATCTAAGATGCACTGTGTGACAAGCACAATCGCATCAGACGCATCCGGGCGCGCGGTATTTCTGCTCGCCCTCGTGGACTCATTTACAACAGGAGGTAACAGCACATGAAGGTTCGTCCGTCCGTGAAGCCGATCTGCGAAAAGTGCAAGATCATTCGCCGCAAGGGCAAGGTCATGGTTATCTGCGAGAATCCCAAGCACAAGCAGAAGCAGGGCTGATTTCGGCTGAATCACCGTGGGCATTGCGCTCACGGTTTTTTGTTTTCCGAACATTCATAACAGAAATGCATCAAAAGAACAGCAAAAATTCAGAAAAACCCTTTACGCAAGCGCCGCAGATGCGTATAATTGACGCAAGACGAAGCGAAAAGCGGACAACCGCTGATTCCCCGCTTCGCCGATTGAATAAGGAGGCTTGGAATGATGAAGAAGTTTTTCAGCCTGATGCTTGCTCTGACCATGGTTCTGACCATGGCGTCCTTTGCGACCGCTGAGGAGAGCGCTACCCTTCATGTCGGCGTTATCGGCCCGATGACCGGTGCTGCTGCTGTTTACGGCCTTGCTGTTGCACGCGGTGCAACGATTGCTGCTGAAGAAATCAACGCGGCTGGCGGCATTCAGATCGTGCTGGACATTCAGGACGACGAGAACGATGCTGAAAAGTCCATCAATGCTTATAACACGACGCTGGATAACGGCACGCAGGTTATCCTCGGCACCGTGACCACCACGCCCTGCATCACCGTGTCCGCACAGGCGTATGAAGAGCGCGTGTTCATGCTGACGCCTTCCGCATCCTCTACGGAAGTCACCGCGAACAAGGACAATACCTATCAGGTCTGCTTCTCGGATCCGGAGCAGGGCACCGCCTCTGCTGATTATATCTACAACAACAAAGACATCGGCACGAAGGTTGCTATCATCTACAACAATGCCGATACCTATTCCACCGGCATCTATCAGACCTTCGTTGCTCGCGCGGAAGAGCTGGGTCTGGAGGTTGTCTCCGTAACCACCTTCACCAACGACACCACCGACTTCTCCGTGCAGGTGACTGAAGCGAAGAACGCCGGCGCTGACGTGGTGTTCCTGCCCATCTACTATACTCCTGCTTCCATGATCCTCAACACTGCGAATAGCCTTGGCTACAAGCCCACGTTCTTCGGCGTTGACGGTATGGACGGCATTCTGACGTTGGCTGGGTTTGATACCGCGCTGGCCGAGGATGTCATGCTGCTGACCCCCTTCTCTGCTGATGCGCCCGACGAGCTGACCAAGTCCTTTGTTGCGAAATATCAGCAGGAATACGGCGAGACCCCGAACCAGTTCGCTGCGGATGCTTATGACGGCATCTATGCGCTGGCGAAGGCTGCTGAGATTGCAGGCGTGAAGGGTGACGAAGAGCCTGAAGACATCTGCGACGCGATGATCGCCGCCATGCAGGAGCTGACCGTGACCGGTCTGACCGGCACCATGGTCTGGAGCGCCAACGGCGAAGTCAGCAAGACTCCGACCGCAGTCATCATCAAGGACGGCGTGTATGTCGGCGCTACTGCCGCAACTGCAACGGAAGAATAATCGACTGAATCAAACATTGTCCCTGTCCCGACGCCGGAGAAATCCGGCATCGGGACAGGGCAGCGAACACATTCAAGGTAATCAGCAACAGTTGGTGCAACGGAGCAAACGGACTGCTGCTGATTGCCTTGCTGTGTTTATTAAAAAGCAACGCAATCACTCTGGGAGGTGCCGCCAAATGGTGCAATTCTTGTCTTACCTCATTAACGGAATCAGCCTTGGCAGCGTATACGCGATCATTGCACTCGGTTATTCCATGGTTTACGGCATCGCGAAGATGCTGAACTTCGCGCACGGCGATGTCATCATGATTGGCGCGTACATCTGCTTCTGTGCCACGCAGTACTGGGGTCTGTCGCCGATTGTGGGCGTGCTGCTGGCGATGGTTGTCTGCACGGTGCTGGGCATAATTATCGAACGTCTTGCCTACAAGCCGCTGCGTCAGGCGACGAGCCTCGCAGTGCTGATTACCGCCATCGGCGTGAGCTACCTCCTGCAGAATGTGGCACTCCTCGTCTTCGGTCCGAACACGAAGTCCTTCCCGTCGGTCATCAACATTCCAGGCATCAGCCTCTTTGACGGACAGATGCTCATTTCCGGCGAGACCATCGTGACCGTGCTGGCAAATGTTCTGATTATGCTTGCGCTGACCTTCTTCACGTCCAAGACGAAGATGGGTAAGGCAATGCGTGCCGTCAGCGAGGATCGCAGCGCGGCGGAGCTGATGGGCATCAAGGTGAACGCAACGATTTCGCTGACGTTTGCCATCGGCAGCGCACTGGCAGCCATCGCGGGCGTGCTCCTTTGCTCGACGTATCATACGCTGATGCCGACGACGGGCTCCATGCCGGGCATTAAGGCGTTTACGGCGGCTGTCTTCGGCGGTATCGGATCGATTCCGGGCGCGCTGCTTGGCGGACTGCTGCTGGGTATCATCGAAATCCTGGGCAAGGCATACGTCTCGACTGAGCTGGGTGACGCGATTGTTTTCGCAGTTTTGATTATCATTCTGCTGGTCAAGCCGACAGGACTGCTGGGCAAGCCGATTCGAGAGAAGGTGTAACGCATGATGAGGAAGAAAACGAAGAACTTTGTCAACAATCTGATCACGTATTCAATCGTCATCGTGGCGTTCATCGTGACGCAGCTTGCACTGAACAAGACCATTCCGGGATTCACCATCAGCCGCTCGCTGAAGGGTCAGTTGATTCCGATTTGCGTTTATATTGTCATGGCGGTTTCACTGAATCTGACGGTCGGCATTTCCGGCGAGCTGTCGCTGGGTCATGCGGGCTTCATGAGCGTCGGCGCATTCTCCGGTCTCATCATGTCCGGCTGGCTGCTGAATGCTTTCCAGATGCAGGATGAAACGCTGCGTCTGGTGCTGTCGATGCTGACCGGCGGCGTGTGCGCTGCGATTGCGGGCGTGCTCATCGGCATTCCGGTACTGCGTCTGCGCGGCGACTACCTTGCCATCGTGACCCTGGCGTTCGGTGAAATCATTCGCAATGTCATGAACTGCCTGTACTTTGCGGTGAATGACGGCAAGCTTCTCGTCACGTTCAATGATCCGGATGTTATGGGCACTATTCTCTATAACGGTCCTGCGGGTTCCGTGCGCGTTGAAAAAATCGCGACGTTTGAAGCGGGCTTTGTGCTGGTGCTTTTTACGCTCTTTGTGGTGCTCAACCTGATTAACAGCCGTTCTGGCCGCGCCATTATGGCGAGCCGCGACAACCGCATCGCTGCCGAGGCGATGGGCGTGAACGTCACGAAGTACAAGCTGATGGCGTTCGTGACGTCCGCAGCGCTTGCCGGCATGGCAGGTGCGCTGTACGGGCTGAACATGTCCTCGGTTGCGCCGGATAAGTTCAAGTTTGATACCTCGATCCAGATTCTGGTGTTCGTCGTGCTGGGCGGCATCGGCAACATCCGCGGCTCGGTCATCGCGTCGGCGCTGCTGGTCGTCCTGCCGGAAGTGCTGCGTGAATTCGGCGATTACCGTATGCTGATTTACGCCATCGTGTTGATTGCTGTGATGCTGCTGGGCAACGCGCCGGTTGTTCGCCAGGTGCTTGACCGTATTCATCCTCGGAAGAAGCATCATGATACGGTGAAGGAGGGTGAAGCGGCATGACAGATTTGATGAAGAAATTCAAGCCGGATACCAAGATGGTGCCGGTTCCCTCGCGAAGCATTATTCCTGAGCGTGATGTCAATCAGTCGCCCGTGCTGGAGGCGACGCATCTGGGCATTGAGTTCGGCGGCCTGAAGGCGGTTGATGATGTCCACCTCGCCATTGGTCGAACGGAAATCTGCGGTCTCATCGGACCGAACGGTGCCGGTAAGACGACTGTGTTCAATCTGCTGACGAAGGTGTATCAGCCCACGAGCGGTACCATTCTTATCAACGGCAAGGATACCGCCGGCATGAACACCGTGCAGGCATCGAAGCTCGGCATTGCGCGCACGTTCCAGAACATCCGCCTGTTCAACAACATGACCGTTGAGGAGAACGTCCGCATCGGTCTGCACAATCAGGTGAAATACGGCATGTTTTCGGGGATATTCCGTCTGCCGCAGTATTGGGCGGGCGAGAAGAAGCAGCACGAGAAGGCGCTGGAGCTACTGAGCATCTTCGGCATGGAGCACATGTGCGACGTGAAGGCAGGCTCGTTGCCCTACGGTGCGCAGCGCCGTCTGGAGATTGTCCGCGCGCTGGCAACGAATCCATGCCTGCTGCTGCTTGATGAACCGGCGGCCGGCATGAATCCGCATGAAACGGCGGAGCTGATGGAGAATATCATCAAAATCCGCGACCGGTTCCAGATTGCTGTCCTGCTGATCGAGCATGACATGAACCTGGTCATGGGCATCTGTGAAGGCATCTGCGTGTTGAACTATGGGCGCATCATCGCTAAAGGCACCGCAGAAGAGATTCAGAATAACCCAGTCGTCATTGAAGCGTATCTGGGCAAGCAGAAGGAGGCGGAGTCATGAGTCTGCTGGAGGTCAATGACATTCACGTTTACTATGGCTCCATTCACGCGATCAAGGGTGTGTCCTTCTCCGTGGAAGAAGGCGAGGTCGTCACGCTGATTGGCGCGAACGGCGCCGGGAAGTCCACAACGCTGAACACCATTGCCGGACTGCTCCGCCCGCGCACCGGCTCTGTGTCCTTTGCCGGCAAGGATCTTGCACGCGTGCATGCGTCTGATATGGTCAAGCATGGCATGGCGCTCTGCCCGGAGGGACGGCGCATTTTCCAGGAGATGACGGTGCAGGAGAACCTCGAAATGGGCGGCTTCTCCCGACCGGACAAGGAAATACCGGCGAGCATCGAGGAGATGTTCGTGCGTTTCCCGCGCCTGAAGGAACGTCAGAAGCAGATCGCCGGAACGCTTTCCGGCGGCGAGCAGCAGATGCTGGCGATGGCGCGTGCGCTGATGTCCAAGCCGCGCCTGCTGATGCTTGATGAGCCGTCCATGGGTCTGGCACCGATTCTGGTTGAGCAGATTTTTGACATCATCTGCGAGCTGCATAAGGCGGGCACGACGATTCTGCTGGTGGAGCAGAATGCGCAGATGGCGCTGTCGGTGGCTGACCGTGCATACGTGCTGGAAACCGGTAAAATCTCGATGTCCGGCAGCGCCGAAAGCCTGCTGCACAACGACGACGTTCGCAAGGCATACCTGGGTGCATAAAATCCAAACAAGTCGATTGCTCCGGCCGCAGTGCCGGAGCTTTTTCGTGCGAAGTCCCTGAAAAATGGGCGGTTGTGTTTTATGATCGTCATGAAAGCCGTTACCGTATCTGCCGTACACGTACCGCCATCCGGAATATTTAGATCGTGCTGTTAAGCAGGGCAAAAAGCGTGACGACATGATTGCTTCGTCTGAGCTAATTAAGGTCGAACGGATTCAGGAACAGGCAAAAAAATTCAAAAAATGTATGTGTTAAAATGATATGACCCCCTCAAAAAGAAAAGGAAGTTCATTAGAGATATGGTATAATGGAGTCGCAACA
>CAVIHU010000048.1:0-13324 GCA_963642705.1 Bacteroidaceae bacterium | reverse complement strand
GGCGCGGGGCGGGCTTTCGCCGGGGCGTACTGTGCCGGGCGGCGCGGTAGACGGGGCGGCGGGCGCTTCCGGGGCGGGGAAGCCGGAGCCTTTTTCCCGGTAGGCGGAAAGCCGGGGGCGCGGCGGGGCTTGGCCGCGTGGGGCGCACAAAGGCCGCACGTTGGGCGCGGCGGCGCGGGGCGGGCACGTTTCCGGGCGGCGGGGTGCGGGCGCTATACGGCGGCTTTCCGGGGCGGACGCGGGGAAGAACGGCGGTATACGGCGGGCGGGGCGCGTATAGCGGGGCGGCCAGCCTTTTCCGGGGCGCGGCGGGCGGCGCGAAAAAAACGCTGCGCACGGCGCGGCTTGTGTAGGGTTACGGCCTACAGGCGTGACCAGCGGCAGCGGCGCGGGCGCAAAAGCCCGTTTTCGCCATATAAGGAAGCGCTTTTTACCGGGGCGTGGCCTTTGTCGATTAAGAGCTGTTTTGCCCCGGAAACCTTGGTGCTTCGGTCGGGTTGCTTTTTCGGCGGCTCGGAGTGATGAATGTGTCACGCCGGGCGGGGCGGGCAAAAAGCCCCGCCGGAAAACGAAAACGACCCAGCGAAAGGAGCGCACCCCATGAAAAACCAGACTTTCGGCATCGAGATTGAAACCACAGGCATAGGCCGGGAACGCACAGCCAAGGCCATTGCCGCGTACTTCGGCACGACGGCACAGTATCGCGGCCACCACCTTGATGACTGGCGAGTGCCCATGCCCGATGGGAGACACTGGACGGTAGAGAGTGACGGCTCGGTTACCGACCCCGACGCGGAGGTGGTCAGCCCGGTGTGCCGCTACGAGGACATCGAGATGGTGCAGGAGGTGGTCAGAGTCATCCGGGCGGCGGGCGCAAAGACCGACGGTTCCTGCGGTATCCACATCCATATCGGCCTCGGCGAGCACACCCCGCAAAGCCTGCGGCGGCTGGTGAATATCGTAAACGCCAAGGAAGACCTGCTGACCATGGCCTTGGGCATAACGCCCGACAGGCGCGGGCACTGGTGCCGCCCGGTTGAACCGGGCTTCCTGACCGAGCTGAACCAGCGCAAGCCTACGACGATGGATGCCTTTGCCAGACTCTGGTACGCCCAAAGCGGCGGCACAAGCTCCGATTGGCGGCGGTGCGCGGAGCGGCACTACGACCATAGTTGATACCACCTGCTCAACCTCCACGCGGCCTTCTCCACCGAGCGCCCCGCGCACACCATCGAGTTCCGAGCCTTCAACGGCACACTCCACGCGGGCGAGATAAAAGCCTATATACAGCTTTGCCTCGCCATCAGCGCACAGGCGCTGACCACCAAAGCCGCCAGCCCCACGCGCCCGGACACAGATAATCCGAAATACACCTTCCGATGCTGGCTCCTCCGGCTGGGCTTCATCGGCGACGAATTCGCCACCGCACGGGAACACCTGCTCAAGCGCCTGCCCGGCGACGCAGCTTGGCGGCGGGCTTCCTGACACAGGGAGCCTCCGGCACAGCTTTCCAATCAACCCGCCTGACGATGGCCTTCGGCACAGGACGGACGCCGTCTGCCAGCCGAAACCCCGCAAGGGGTCGCGGGAGCCACAGCTTCCAAATCAAGCCGCGCATAGCGCAAGGAGGACACAGGATGGACGAGCACACCTACTGGAACAGCAAGGGCGAAGAACAGGCCAAGTACGACGAAATGCAGGCGGCGGGCTTCCAATACACACAGGCTTCTGAATCAACGTTCCACAGCTACTACCGCTATTACAACGATGGCGACCTGCCCGGCTGGGCGCGAAGCCGCTGGGATGTCACCCGGCACACTTTCAAATACGGCTACTGGCACAGGGAGCTCACCGAGGCGGGCGAAGAAGAACAGGAGCGCCGGGTTACGGAGAGGATTGAAATCGAGTACCGCCGCTTCCTCAAGGCACAGCGTAAACCCGCCTGACGATGACCTCTGGCACAGGTCGAAACCGTCCGGCACTTCGCCGACGGTCGCGGGAGCCATAGCTCCTAAATCAACAGGGCGCACAGCCCGGAAGGAGACGCACCATGTACGAAAACGAAGAACGCATCACCGAAACCGAGGTCGTTGATAGCCTGCGGGCGTTGCTGTACGGCGAGTCCCTTGAGGACACGCTGCTGGACGGCAGCCGCACAGAAACCTACAGCGACGGCGGTTACCTGACCTACGACGAAGGCTTTGTAATCCATACCCCCGACGGCTCGGTTTTCCAGATTACCGTCAAGCAGGAGCGCTGAAGCACAGCAACCAAATCGACGCGGTACAGCCGCAGAAAGGAACACACCATGCCTGAAAGCACATTCATCCTTCGTTTCACCCACTACGACAGCTCCGAAATCGAGGAGCAGGAGCACACCACCGCTGAGGCGGCGTGGGAAGCCTTCCGCGCCTTTGCCGAGCCGGACAGCTTTGAAATCTACAGCCGGGTGGAGCTGGTCGAGTACAACTGGCAGGAAGAACAGGAGTATCCGCTGGCACAGATGACTTTTCTCGCCTGACGATGGTCGGCTGGCTACCGACCGAAACCCCGCAAGGGGTCGCGGGAAGCCACAGCTTCCAAATCAAACCGCGCACAGCGCAAGGAGGAACACCCATGAAAGACACACTTCTTACCGATGAAACCATGGAGCTGATTGCCAAGCTGTATTCCTACATGGATGACGAGGAAATGGCCAGCTGGTCGATGGAAGCCGCACAGGCGCTGGTGGCCGACCAGCAACGCTACGAAATCGAGCATGGCTGTGTACCCGGCCACTATGACCCGGCTGATTTCTATGAAGTCATCTCCGAATTCATCCGGCAAGACACAGCGCTTTGAAATCAAGCGGGCGGGAAGCACAGACACCCCTTGACTTTCCCGCTCCGCAGAGTGATGAATGCCACACCCCAGAGAGAAATACCAAGGAGGACACAACCATGTGCATCATTTGCGTTTCCAAATCCGGCGTACAACAGCCGACCGACACCACCATCCGCGCCATGTTCCGGCGCAATCCCCACGGCGCAGGCTATATGTGTGCCCGCGACGGTAAGGTCACGATTCACAAGGGCTTCATGAATATCGAGGATTTCCTTTCGGCGGTACACGCCGAGCGGTTTACCCCACAGGACAGCGTGGTCTATCACTTCCGAATCAGCACACAGGCGGGCGTGAACGCCGCCATGACCCATCCCTTCCCGCTTTCAAATCAGCCGAGGATGATGCGGGCGCTCGACCTGACCTGCCGCTGCGGCATCGCACACAATGGAATCATTCGACTGACCTCCGACCCGGACAACAAGCGATACAGCGACACAGCCATTTTCATCACCGACTACCTCTCCAAAATCATCCGACGAAAGGCTGACCTCAAGGATGAAGCCACACTGGCGCTCATCTGGAAGCTGGCACAGTCCAAGCTCGCTATCATGGATGGCGACGGCTACGTCGCTACGGTCGGGAGTTTTATCGACGACCACGGCTTGCTCTTCAGCAACGACAGCTACCAGACCAGCTGGTGGTACTGAGCCGCCAGCTTTCAAATCAAGAATTGCCGCCTGCGGGCGGTTT
This sequence comes from Bacteroidaceae bacterium, assembly GCA_963642705.1. Lineage (GTDB taxonomy): Bacteria > Bacillota > Clostridia > Christensenellales > Aristaeellaceae > UBA11524. Next base: position 9,751 of record CAVIHU010000048.1, on the reverse strand, counting down.
TTCTTGTTGCGTCGAATTTGCTCCACGTTGGCGCGTGTCGGGCTTTCAAATCAAGGGCGGGGAAGGGATTCGACCTCGGCGGTTCAGGCCTCACGTGGCGGCAACGTGGGCGCGACGTAGGTAACGGAAGAAGGACGTTGCACGACGAAAAAGCGCCGGGCAAATCGCCTGACGCTTTCAAATCCTGTTGCGCTATTTGTCTACGACGCACTCGGCGATCTGTACTTGCCCATCTGTGTCGGTCTTGAATAGGATGATCACCGCGCCGTCCGCCGCCCGGTACTTGACGTAAAAGGGCTGTATCCAGACCTCCGTAATGCCGGGGCAGCTTTCCAATGCCTCAAGGCGGTATTCACTGGCATTCTCCGGGTCGTCCCGGCACATACGGTATAGATGAATCAGTGTGTCAATCTGTTCCTTCATGACCCGCTGGAGCACTTCGCTGGCGGGCAGCGCTTCCAAATCGGAAGGCGGCCTGACAGGCTGGAACGCTGCCCAACTGGTCAGCGGGTAGTCCTGCTTCATGAAGGCCAGCATCGCCTCGGCTGTGCCGCAAGCGTCGCACACATACAAGTCCGCCGCCCGACTCAGGGCGTTGGTGCAGACCGGCTCCTTCATGGTATCCGCTCCGCAGCGCGGGCACAGCATGTGCTCTCCGGCTTCCTGCCGAGCTTTCAAATCCAGCAGCCGCCTTTCCATACGCTCAGTCATTTTGGTTCCTCCCTTCAACCACAGTACAGGCATCTACACCGTACAAGACACTCAGCGAAGAGCCGCAATCCCAGTGTACAAGGATGTTCCCGGCATCATCCACGCCGACCACTGTGCCCATGGCACCGGCTTTCAAATCAGGCCGGTACGGGTCGTCCATCCGAACCAACCGAACGCGGCTGCCCGTCGTGTAATGTGCTCTGAGCTTTCGGAGCTCATCAGGCGCTGGTTTTAGCATCGCCGTTCACCTCCTCCTGTGCTTCTTCAGCCTGTGCCAGCCGCGCTTCCCTGTGCTGTCTGCGAATCTCCGCCCAGTGTTCCTGATGGCGCTGCGCCTTTTCGGCGGTAGGGAAGGCGCTGCAGCCCTTCAAGTTCTTGAGCAGCGCTTGCCGGGCAGCTTTGAAATCAGCGCCGCCAAATCCCATCCGGAGCAGCCAGCCGCGCATGAAGTACTTTTCAGCTTCAGGCTGCTGGCGTTGCGGAAATACGCGGTGTGCCGACTTGGCAAAGGCGACCATCTTGGTCATGAGCAGCATCCACAGGGTTGCGTCGCCGCTGTCCGTCTGCGGGAAATCAATCCGCAGCTGTTCGTCTTCCAGCTCCAAGCCTTCAAGGTCGCCCAGCGCTTTGAAATCCCGCAGCAGTTCGGTATAGGCTTCGAGGTTTTCCGGCGTGTATTCCTGCAGCCGGGTAATGACCGCGTCCTCAATACGGACGCATGCTGTGCCGATGGCCTTGCCCAGCAGGTACTGCTTGCTGTAGAGCATGTAAATCAGGTTGGTGATGTTCGTAACCGTTAGGTCTTTTGCTGGTACGCCAATTTGAATGCGGGGCTGTTCCGGTTCAGGCTCCGGTTCCATCCAGCCCTTGGAAATCAGGAACGCTTTCAAATCAGCAGTCTGTGCGTCCGGCACGTCAACGTAGCCTTCCCGGTCAACGATGATGGTGCCTACGGTGTAGTTGAACGTGGGCGGGCCAGCGTAGCTCGGCTCCATGCCGGTGTGCACTGCAATGGCTTTGACCAGCGTGCGCCGGTCGGGTGCGGTCGTGGTGAATTTCATACTCACGCCTCCTTTTCTTTCGGTATGCCATTCATCACTCTGAAGGCGCTGAAAGTCAAGCAAATGCGGGAAAAAATATCAGTCCGAGGCACAGCTTCCAAATCGATGCTGAATATAGCAGGCGTGGGAACAGTAACGCCGGTGATTGTTTCCGTAAGCTGTGAACACTTTCCCGCAATTCAGACAGGTGGTCTCATAAAGGGCATCTGGATGCTGGCGAATCGCCTGTGGGTTTTCCGACCACCACTTCTGGCAGCACGCATCCGAACAGAATTTTCTCTTTCGCCCGCGCACAGGCTGAACAATCGCTGCGCCACAGTACTTGCAGTTGGTGGCAACCTTGGTTTCTGCCCCTGCCCGCACACCGGATAGATGATGGGCTGTGCAGAAATTGCGGACAGTGTCTCGGCTGAGCCCCAGCTGTGCCGCAATGGCGCGATACCCCATATTGCGTTCCCGGAGCAACCGAATCTGTTTTTCCTGCTTATACGTCAGTGCCATGTACCACCACCATTACTGTTCCCATGGAAGCCTCGGTTTCCCGAAGTGCCCATAGGCTGCCGTTTCGTTGTAATCAACTGTTTTCAAATGGAGTGCGTCGATGATTCCGGCTGGGGTCAAATCATACTGCCGCTGTGCCAAGCGGGTCAGTTCTTGCTCCGGCAGCTTTTCAGTGCCAAAGCAGTTCACGTTGACCGACACAGGCTCCTTCATCCCGATAGCGTAAGCCAGCTGGATTTCGCAGCGCTTAGCGTACCCAGCAAGCACAAAGTCCCGTGCAATCTTTCTTGCCATGTACGCAGCAGAGCGGTCTACCTTGGTGGGGTCTTTGCCTGAGAAGGCACCGCCGCCGTGACGGCACATGCCACCATAGGTATCGGCGATGATTTTTCGACCGGTCACACCGGTATCCGCAAAGGAGCCGCCCTGCACAAATCTGCCGGTGGGATTCACCAGCGCTCTGAAATCTGTGTTCAGGCCATAGGCTTTTGCGACCTGTGTCATGATGCCGTGGACGATCTCCTTCACCTGCATAGTGTGTACATCCGCTCGATGCTGCGTACTGATGAGGAATGTGTCAATCCGCCCAGCATCATAATCGTAGGTCACCTGCGCTTTGGCATCCGGCAAAAGCAGCGGGGAGTGCAAATCACGCAAGGCCAGCAGTGCGCGGGTGGCCAGCATGAAGGGGAAGGGCATCAGCTCCGGCGTTTCGTCCGTGGCATAGCCGTACATCATCCCCTGATCGCCCGCGCCGCCGCTGTCCACGCCTCGTGCAATGTCTCTGCTCTGGCGAGTGATAAAGGCGGCACTCTCGTAGCTTTCAAATTCAGGCACACCAATGCGGCGCAGCACCTCATGTGCCAGTGCATCGGTATCGGGCGTGTGCTCCGACGTAATTTCGCCTGCCAGCACAATGATGTTCTCCTTCACCAGACACTCCACGGCCACACGGCTTTCCGGGTCGTGGCGCAGACAGTCCGTCAGCACAGCATCCGCAATTTGGTCGCAAATTTTATCCGGGTGCCCGCAGGACACCTGTTCACTCGTAAACAGCATCTTCAATCCTCCACGTTTATGTACGGACGGATGAAAGGAGAAAGCTCCGTCCGGCCAACGAAAAAGGAGCGGGATGTGTTCCCGCCCCTCGTCTACTGTTGGCATGATACACTATACCACAGAATTTAGTTCCTGTCAGTCTACAAACAGTCTACTCTTAGTCTACCATTTCGGGGAAATACCCAGCTGGACTTGCAATGCCTGCGCCACTTCTTCCATCAGGTGCTCGTCCAGCACACGCCCCGCATGGCCTTGAAGCTGTGCCTTGTCAATCGTGGTGACCTGCTCGACCAGTGCCACACTGGTGTGCTTAAGCCCGGTGACCGTCTGTTTGGGCAGCAGCACATGGGTGGGCATATGCATGGCTTTATGCTTTGAAGTGAGAGGAACCACGGTGATGACCGGAGCATGGGCATTGGCAGTGTCATTGCTGACAATGAGCACGGGACGGAAACCGGACTGGCAGAACCCTGTGGGTGTTCCCAAGTCTGCGTAATAAATATCTCCTCTGCGGCACATATATCAGCCCTCCGCTCTCAGCAGGTAAGCTGCCGTCTCCTGATCATGCCGGATGTAAAGCGCATCCAGCTCCGAGATGGCCTTCTTTCGCAGCTTTCCAATATTGGCACGGCTCATGTGCAGCGCATCGGCAGTCGCGTCCCATGTTAGATTGTCCAGTACAAGGGAGATCATCACGCGAGACAGTTCACCGGGCAGGGAACGAATCGCACTTTCGAAGAAATCTACCTCGCTTGACAGACACCGCAGCTGCCACTCCAGATGCTCGTACCATTCCCGGTTAATCTGGTTCATCCGGTCGCGGTAGTTCATGGCAATCTGGGCTGTCTTATCCGATAGGCTGCTGGTTTGCACCCGTTCGCCATCTTGTTGGGGCGTGTACATGCTTTCGATGACTTCCTCCGCAGACAGTCCCCGGAAGTGTGCGATCTGGTAGGCCAGACACTTCCTGTCCCGCACCATGCCCGGATACTCCGCAATCAGCTTCTCAATTCGTGCGCTCATACGCCACCTCCATCTGTGCCTTGACTGCCGCAATCAGCGCAGCCTGTCCTACGTCTTTTCTCTCCAGTGCCCGCATCACACCCTCGTCGTGCGTACCCGCGGCGACGATGTGGTGGATGACCACTGTGCCAGCGCTCTGTCCCTGTCGCCAGAGCCGGGCGTTCAGCTGCTGGTACAGTTCCAGCGACCAAGTGAGACCGTACCAGATCACTGTGGAACCACCCTCCTGCAGGTTCAGCCCATGTCCGCCGGAAGCAGGGTGAAGCAAGCCCATGGAGATGCGCCCGGCGTTCCAATCGGAGATATCCCGGCTGGTATCGATGACGCGGCTTTCCGGGAAGCGCTTCTTAATCCGAGTGAGGTCATGCTTGAACCAATAGGCCACCAGCACAGGCTTGCCGTTAGCGGCCTCTGCCAGATCCTCCAGTGCGTCCAGCTTTCGGTCGTGGATGGTGAGCGCCCGCCCCTGTGCATCGTACACCGCACCGTTGGCCATTTGCAGCAGCTTACCGGACAGGGCAGCGGCATTCACCGCGTCAATTTCGCCGTCCTTCAGCTGCAGAATCATTTCCCGTTTCAGGGTATCGTAGAGCTTCTGTTCCTGCGTGTTCAAATGTACCTCCACTCGATTCATGATTAGTTCCGGCATTTTCAGGTGGTCGGTGGCCTTCATGGAAATGCAGATGTCGCCGATCAGCTCGTAAATCTTCTGCTCCGCGCCTTCCCGCAGCTTATACGAGTACACGATCTCCCGATTCCGTTTATCCGGCACAAAGAACCGCTCTCGATAGTGAGTCAAGAACCGACCGAGACGCTGCCCCATGTCCAGCAGGTACATCTGCGGCCACAGGTCGATGAGCGTATTGGGCGCAGGCGTACCGGTCAGCCCAATCACCCTGCCGCACAGGGGGCGCACCTTCTTGAGTGCCTTGAACCGCTGTGCCTTGGCTGACTTATAGGAGGACAGCTCATCAATCACCAGCGCGTCGAAGCGCCAAGAGGTGTGCTCCACCAGCCAGCTGACATTCTCACGGTTGATGATATAAATCATCGCCTTCCGTGCCAATGCTGCCCGGCGTTCTTTTTCGCTGCCCATCACCAGCGAGTAGGTCAGCCCTTTCAGGTGTTCCCACTTGCCAATCTCCTTCGGCCAGGTATCCTCCGCCACGCGCTTGGGAGCCACCACCAATACACAGCCCACATCAAAGCTGTCCAGCAGCAGATCCCACAACGCTGTCAGTGTGATCACGCTCTTGCTCAACCCAAGCCCATATCCAGAATCAGGCCGCAGTACGGATGAGACAGTACAAAATCCGTTGCAAACTTCTGATAGTCGTGGGGAATGAACTTCATCGGGCATCACCTCCCTTTATCTCACTCAGTATCTTCCCGATATCCTCCGGCCTGTCCAAGCAGTACACCAAAAACCCCAGCCCTTCCAGCTGCCTTTTTCTGTGTACCTGCAGAGGCCGCAGCTGTTTTCCCGGCGCTTTACACTCCACAAATCCCATTTTGCCGCCCGGAAGCAGAATCAGGCGGTCTGGCATGCCATTGAAACCGGGGGACACGAATTTCGGCGCGATACCGCCCATCTGCCTGACTGCTGCCGCCAGCTTTTGCTCCACCGTTTTTTCTCGCATAGGTTGCTCCTTCATCTTTGTGCCTAACTCTGTGCTTAAGGCTCCAAAACTCTCTCGCGTGTACGTGCCTATTTACCCCTATATTTACTATCTCTGAATGCTCAATAGGGACTTTTATAGGCACGGTAGGCACAAAAGCCTGAAAACCACCGTGGCAACAGGCTTTTGTGTCGTGCCTAACGGTGTGCCCGATGACCTGCTGGGCAGGCTGGGCACATGCCTATACCTTCGGGCTGTGCCTGACGAACGTCTTCTGTGGTCCGTACAGGGGAAAGTGGGTCTTGCCGGTTTTCGTGGTTGCCAATCGCTCCCAGCAGCCGATGCGATGCAAGATGCCCTCGATTTCATAGGAATCCGTGCGCTTCAGGTTCTGACGTTCCTTGCCGAAGCACTCGCACCAGATTTCCATAACGCACACCTTCTCGCGGCGAACAGACCCCTTTCGCTGTGCATCGTCAAATTCGCTCTCACCGAGGAAACTGCGTCGCTGGTACAGATCCATCCCGTCCCAATCCTCCGGCAGAAGCGTGTCAAGGTAATCTGTAATGATACCTTCGCGGTCGTCAGACTCCATGGCCTCCTGCTGCTGCACATATGCCTGTGCTGCTGTTGCGCCGGTCAGGAATAGGTCTTCGCCTGCCTTGTATTTGACAATGGCTTCTGCCCACAGTTGATCGACCATCGCTTGTGTCAGCGTAAACACTGTCTGTGCTGAACCACCCGGCACATGAACAGGCCAGAAACGGCGGTTTCCGGTAATATCACGAAGGAACCCTGACTCGCTGTTCGTGGAGCCAACAATGATGTTGTTGCGCGGATGGCTTTCTACAATTGTGCCATAGGATTGGCGGAATTTATCGTCCGTCCGGCTGATAAAGGATTTCACGGTTTCAACGTCTACCTTGCGGATACCAGCCAATTCGCCCAGCTCCAGAATCCAGTAGCCCTGCAGCTTTTCCGCTGCGGTTTTATCCTTCATGTCGGAAATCGTCAGACTGTCTGAAAACCATTTGCCGCCCAACTTTGCAAACAGTGTAGATTTGCCAACGCCCTGCGGGCCGTTCAGAACGAGGATAGAGTCAAACTTCACACCCGGTTCGTATACACGAGCAACGGCTGCACACAGGGTTTTGCGAGTGACAGCGCGGGTATACGCTGTGTCGTCTGCACCCAGATAATCGATGAGCAGCGAATCAATGCGCTCCGTTCCGTCCCATTGCAAAGTATCGAAATACTGCTTGATGGGATGATAGACGCGCTCGGAGGACACGACGGCGATCAAAGCGTCCTTGAATTTCGTCGGCGACCAGATGCCGTATACCTGCTCAAAGTAGACCTTCGCACAAGCCAAATCCGCATCGCCCCAGCCGGGCTTTACCTGCCGCCACGGAAGCGCTTCCCGCACATCCAGCAGATTGCTGAACTGGTTGTACACGATACCCTGCAGCTTCGGGTCATGGCGCAGGATGGCGCTGATGTTGGCCATGGTGTCCTTGATGGTGCCGTTGCGCTCCAAATCCAGTTGTGCCTGCCAGTTGTCGTCCTCTTTGAAATCCTCCTGCGCCTGTGCCGCACGATCCTCGGCCAGCGTTTTCTTTACGCCCTCGTCCTGCACCGCAAAATCGCACATGGCCTTATAGGACGGCAGCTTGCTGGGCGCTGTGTCAGCTGCAGTCTTATCATCCAGATCATGGAACTTGTGAATGCGTACCAGATCGAAGGCATTGAGCAGCTGCCCGCAGGCAGGGTCAGTGGCGTGGTGGCTGTAGGCAAACTTGCCGTCGTAGAGCACCACACCCGCTGAGGAATCCGCAGGCACATAATCGTAGCGGCCTGCCATGGCGCTGGGCTGGTACACGTCGGAAAGGAAGGTGTCGATGGCCTCTTCAATCGAGTACGTCCGGCAGAAAGCACCCACAATGCCGGGCTTTTTCAGCGGATCGGCCTGCTGCTTGCGCTGACGGTCGATAAGTGTGCTCTCACGGGACGAGGTAGGCAGAAGGCTCACATCGCGCCAGCCGGGATGCGCTTTCAAATATTCGTCCGGATCAAGCCACGGCCCGTCGAAGCGTTCAAACACATACTCGCCGTTGCTGGGCGTAGTCGGCCAGTACATCAGCTGATGGGCGCGATAGGAGCAGCTATCCACGCAGTCGATGCCCCATTCCTTGGCCAGCAGCCGGGTCAGCGCCAGATATTCCTCCGGGGACACATCCCGCGTCAGCGGCGTGATGATGCGATACCTCGGCGCTTCCGGCGTGTGGCTGTGGGTGGAATACAGGCAGGAGGCGTACTGGTTCAGCATCCGATAGCGTTCCAGAAAATCCGGGTCGGCGCTGTCAATGTCGTGGGTCAGCATGGAGCGGCATTCCACATTGGCCGCTTTGCGGCGGCCCTGCTTGAGCCAGCCGCCCACCATGCCGCCCTTGTCCTTAGCCCGGTCGCGCTCGGCCTTGGACAGCTTCGGGTATTCCTCCACCGTTTCCGGGGTGCGGATCGTATTTTTCAGCCTCTCGCACAGCGCGTCAAAGGTGATGGTTTTGTTCGACCAGACCTTGGCAAAGCAGCTGCTGCCATAGGCAATCTTCATCTCTCGCATGATGCCTGTACCTCCTGACATTCCTTCGTGAAGTAACGGATGGTCTTATTCCGGCTTTCGGCCTTGCGGATTTCCGAGGCCATGCCCTGTGAAATGGTTTCGCCAAACACCCAGACCTCGTTGCATTTTGTTAGCAGCAACCGGCTCATGAACAGCGCCTGCTGCCGCTGTACCGGGTCTGTGTCGTCCATGAACTGAGGAAACAGCAGATGAGTGGCAATGGGAACACAGTTTTTCTGCACCGCGAACCGGCAGTATGCCTGCGCCTGCTGGACGTTTCGCTGTACGTCGCCCGCGTAAGGGGAGCAGATATACACAATAGGCCGGTAGACGGCATAGCTTGCCCGCAGCTGCTTTACCGCCTGCTTTTCCTGCTTGCGTTCCTTTTCGATGCCGGTGAACGCCTCGTATACAGTGGGGTCATGGTAGCCTTCGTGGTTGTATTTTGAAAATCGCATGTGCGCCTCCTTAGTCTTTCTTGTAGAATGCACACTCGTAGCCGTCCGCCCGGAGCACCAGCCCTTTCGCCCATGGCGGCGTTCGTCCCATCTGCTTACAGACAGCGGCCAAAGACATCCGTGGATCGGCTTCGAGAATGATTTCATCGTGAACGTGCGCCACAATATCGCAGCAGCGCAGCGTGTGCATGGCGTAGCACAGCAGATCTCGGCTGATGCCCTGCACGATGTTCTCTACGAACTTGGGGCCGTAGGATTCGATGCGCTCCCACTTCTTCGTCGCGCCCACGCCCATATAGGTCACAGCCGGAGAGCCGAACTGGTTCTCGCCGATCCGGGGCTTGGCGTAGCACAAATCTCTGCCGGAGGGCAGGTGGATGAACAGCATCCCGGACTGCACATGAAAACGGATGCCGTGGGTATAGGTGGAGGTTTTATCCCGTACCGCCGTCATGACGGCCTCGTCCACGTCCCACCACAGCCGGGTGATGTGCGGATTGGCGCTGCGCCACTGTCTGACCAGCGTGGGCAATTCTTCCTCGGTCAAGCCCATTTCCAGTGCGCCCATGGCTTTCAGCGCACCCACCGAGCCGCCGTAGCCGAGGGCCAGCTCGGCAATCTTGCCCTTCTGGCGAAGATGTCCGTTGACACCGTGCTTTTCCACCGGCACGCCGAACATCTGACTGGCAGAGGCACAGT
>CAVIHU010000047.1:0-13453 GCA_963642705.1 Bacteroidaceae bacterium | reverse complement strand
ACGCATGTGCCATATCGATTTTGCTTCCATGGGTCATATCTCTTTACAACACAGAGTACATCAAATGTTTTTACGGATCGCCTCTTGACAAATGACCGCAGCTTTGCTATAATACTCTATGCGCTTGCGGCCGTGGCGGAATTGGCATACGCGCACGTTTGAGGGGCGTGTCCAGCAATGGGTACGGGTTCAAGTCCCGTCGGCCGCACGAAATTCGAGCCTGATTTTCCGAGAGGAGGTCGGGTTCGTTTTTTTATGGAAAGTGCTTGACAACGCATGATTTCAGGGCTATCATGAGTGTCGTTTTGAATTGGAAAAGAGGCGGATTTGGCAATGAGTCATGTGGCAGCGGTTCATCATCATGGGATGGATTGGCAGCGCGTCATCGCGTGGCTTCGGAAGAATACGGTGCTGGCGATTGCGATGGCGCTGGCGGCGGTGTCGGTTGCTTTGGTGCCGCCGGATTCGGCGTATGCGGATTATATTGACGGCAAGACCATCGCGTGCCTGTTCGGGACGCTGGCGGTCGTGTGCGCGCTCAAGAACATCAGCTTCTTCTCCATCCTCGCCAAGCGCATTATCCTGCTGACGGGCAATGCGCGCACGGCGGCGGTCGCGCTGGTGTATATCACGTTCATTGGCTCGATGCTCATTGCCAACGACATGGCGCTGATTACGTTCCTGCCTCTGGGCTATCTTGTGTTCTCGCACGCGGGACGCAGGCGGGATGTCGCGACCGTGTTCATCCTGCAGAATATTGCCGCGAATCTCGGCGGTATGCTGACGCCCTTCGGCAATCCGCAGAACCTGTACCTGTACGCGCATTTCGAGATTCCGACGGATGAATTCATGTCCATCATGCTGATTCCGTTCCTCGTGTCTATCGCGCTGATTACGCTTTGCTGTCTGCTGATCCCCAGGCAGCGCCTGACGATGCCGGATGAGCAGGAGGAACGTTTGCCTGTCGGTCGGACGGCGCTCTATCTGACGCTGTTTGCGCTGACGATTCTGATGGTGTTCCGCGTGCTGCCGGTGATGCTTGTGCTTGCGGTCGTCGTCATCACGCTGCTGCTTGTTGACCGCAACGCGGTTTTGTCGGTGGACTACGCGCTGCTGCTGACGTTCGTATGCTTCTTCATTTTCGCGGGCAACATGGCGCGGCTGACACCTGTCCGCAGCTTCTTCTCGGCGCTGCTGCAGAAGAATACGCTGCTGACGAGCGTGCTGTCCTGCCAGGTCATCAGCAATGTGCCCACGGCGATTCTGCTCAGCCAGTTCACGGACAACTACCGCGCACTGCTGCTGGGCGTGAACATTGGCGGCACGGGTACGCTGATCGCATCGCTCGCGAGCCTGATTACCTTCCGCGAATATACGCATCATTATTCGGAGGACACGAAGGGCTATCTCATGCGATTCGGCGCGTTCAACCTGTTCTTCCTTGTGGTGCTGACGGGGCTGTGCCTGTATCTGTGCTGAAATATAGAAAATAATACCTGTTCCTGCAGGGGACGCTTCGAAGGCAAGCCCCTTTTTTGTCCATTTTAATCATTTTCAGCACCGTATTGCACAATAAAATTTGCGAAATTCTTACGAAAACGTTTGCGAAAATCGTTTTCGTGTGATACAATGAAATTAAGAATACCATCGCGGTAAGGTACAGGAGGAGTCAACGAATGAAATACGGTCATTTTGACGACAAGGCCCGCGAATATGTCATCGATACGCCGCGGACGCCCTATCCGTGGATTAACTACCTCGGGTGCGAGCAGTTCTTCGGCATCATCAGCAACACTGCCGGCGGATACTGCTTCTACCGCGACGCCCGACTGCGCCGCATTACCCGCTACCGCTACAACAACGTGCCCGTGGATGACGGCGGCCGCTACTTCTACGTGAAGGACGGCGACACCGTGTGGAATCCCGGCTGGAAGCCCGTCAGGACGGAGCTGGACAGCTATTCCTGCCGCCACGGCATGGGATACACCATCATCACCGGCAGCAAAAACGGGCTCACCGCCAGCCAACTGTCCTTTGTGCCCATGGGTGTGAATGCAGAGGTGCACCAGATCACCCTGCGCAATGACTCGACTGCCGCGAAGGATGTCGTGCTGACGTCGTTTGTCGAATTCTGCCTGTGGAATGCGCAGGACGACTCGACAAACTTCCAGCGAAACTTCTCCACCGGCGAGGTCGAGATTGAGGGCAGCGTCATCTACCACAAGACGGAGTACCGTGAGCGCCGCAACCACTATGCCTTCTATGCCGTGAACCAGCCGGTTGACGGCTTCGAGACGGACATGGAAACGTTCCTCGGGCTTTATAATGGGTTTGACCATCCGCAGGCGGTTTTCTCCGGCAGCATGCGGAATTCCGTTGCATCCGGCTGGCAGCCCATTGCCGCGCATCAGCTGCATGTGCATCTTGCGCCCGGCGAGGAGAAGCGCTTCAACTTCGTGCTGGGGTATGTCGAGCTGCCGAAGGAGGAGAAATTCTCCGCGCCCGGTGTCATCAACAAGGCACCGGCACACGCATTGCTCGAGAAGCTGACGACCGATGCACAGATTGCCGATGCGTTTGATGCGCTCAGGAAGCACTGGGACAATTTGCTGTCCGCCTACGTGCTCAAGACACCGGACGAAAAGCTCGGCCGCATGGTCAACATCTGGAATCCCTATCAGTGCATGGTCACGTTCAACATGAGCCGTTCGACCTCGATGTTCGAGAGCGGCATCGGGCGTGGCATGGGTTTCCGCGATTCCTCACAGGATTTGCTGGGCTTCGTCCACCAGATTCCGGAGCGTGCCCGTGAGCGCATCCTTGATATTGCCGCGACGCAGTTCCGCGACGGCGGGTGCTATCACCAGTATCAGCCGCTGACCAAGAAGGGGAACAACGATATCGGCGGCGGCTTTAATGACGATCCGCTGTGGCTGATTGCCGGCACGGCGGCGTACATCAAGGAAACCGGCGATTTCGGCATTCTCGATGAGCCTACGCCCTACGACTGCAATCCGGATGACTGCGGCACGCTGCTGGAGCATCTTGAAGTCAGCTTCGCGCATGTCGTCAACAATCGCGGACCGCACGGTCTGCCGCTGATTGGACGCGCCGACTGGAACGACTGCCTGAACCTGAACTGCTTCTCCGATGAGCCGAGCGAATCCTTCCAGACCTTCTCCAACCCGAATGCGCCGGATGACCGCGTGGCGGAGTCCGTGCTGATCGCAGGCATGTTCGTTGCCATCGGACCGGAGCTGGTCGCGATTCTTCGCCGCCGCAAGCTCGACGAAAAGGCGGACGCATGCCAGAAAGCCATCGATGAGATGAACGAGGCGATCTTGCGCGACGGCTGGGATGGCGAATGGTTCATCCGCGCGTATGACGCCTTCGGGCACAAGGTCGGCTCAAAGGAATGCGAGGATGGCAAGATCTACATCGAGAGCCAGGGCTACTGCATCATGGGCGGCGTCGGCGTGAAGGACGGCAAGGCCGAGCAGGCGCTCGAATCCGTTCACAGGTATCTGGAGACGAAGCACGGCATTGTGCTGCTTCAGCCTGCCTACAGGGAGTATCATCTTGAGTTGGGCGAAGTGTCATCCTATCCGCCGGGATACAAGGAAAATGCAGGCATCTTCTGTCACAACAACCCGTGGATTATGGCGGCGGAAACGGTTGTGGGTCACGGCGACCGCGCCTTCGACCTCTACAGCCGCATCGCGCCCGCGTACCGCGAGGACATCAGCGACCTGCACAAGATGGAGCCGTATGTCTACAGCCAGATGATTGCCGGCAAGGACGCGAAGAACTTCGGTCAGGCAAAGAACAGCTGGCTGACAGGCACGGCGGCATGGAATTTCTACGTCATCAGCAATTACATCCTCGGCATCAAGCCCGACTGGGAGGGACTGCGCGTTGACCCCTGTATCCCCCATACGTGGGACAGCTACAGCGTCAGCCGCCGTTTCCGCGGTGCCTCCTATGATATCACCATTATGAATCCACAGCATGTCTGCCGCGGCGTTAAGCGCGTTACGGTCGATGGTGCGCCCATCGAGGGGAATTTGCTGCCTGTGTTCAATGACGGCAAGGTGCATGAGGTCGCTGTGGAGCTGGGCTAACTGCCGCATCGCGAAAGGGGTCAAGGGAGGAACTCCCTTGCAGGGTGCAGGGACAGCGTCCCTGCTGGGGCTTGGGGCAAAGCCCCAACCAAACCACTACAAATCAACAATGCAGATGAATCCAACAATTCAGGCGCAGGCAGCGAAGCGTCCCTGCCAGTAACTAAAAAGGCTGTCTCAAAACACTTTTTTCGATTAGAAAGCGGCACGGATATTCAACCAGATCGGTCGATATCCGTGCCGTTTTTGACGGGCTGTATCGTTATATTATATTGGGAAATCCTTGCTGATTTGAGACAGTCTCTTTTTTAGTTACATGCGCTGCGCTGAAGACGTTCCGCGGACTGCGTCCGCTTCTCTGTTCAGCGCTCGTTGGGGATGGTGGGTGACATCTTCATTGCAGACCTTGACGTTTTGATTGGGGCTTTTCCCCAACTCCCACAAGGGGCTTTGACCCTTGACCCGCTGCGCGATTAGGGTTGAGCTTTATTTCATGCGGGTTTCGCGTGTTTAGCGGAGAGCAGACCAGAGTGAGCAGGCAAATGCACGCACCGCGATATCATCAGCAGCCTCCCACAACCGCGCCGTCAAATGCCAATGACCATGCTCTTGATACAGGATGCCAAGCCGATGGCAGCGCTCGGTATTATCAATCATTTGCACAGCCGGACGTACAGAGACCGGCAGCCGCTGGCAATGTGCCGTTTGCAGGATGCTGTACCACAGCGGCGTGGTGTAGTCCTCCGTGCAGAAATCGTGGAGCAGCGGCGAGGCGGTATCGACTGAAAGTCCCATGGTGCCGACCGGAAGGGGGCGGTGCAGGCTTTCGCTGATGCTGCGGAACATGGGGTAGCACCAGAAATCCGTGCAGTATTCCGCGGGCAGCTGACCATCAGCAGAGGGAACGACGAGGACGGGCTCGCTGCATGCATCGGCCTCCTCGTCCGTCACGGCGAAACGAAGGAGCCTGCCGTCCTTCTCGATGCCAGCTTCGGTGATGCGGATGTCGAATGGTGGGATGACCCACAGCGGATAGTGGTTGCGCGTGCCGTCGGGGAGCGTCAGCACAGCGGTGAGGCTGACAGGACGCTGAGCGATGACGGACTGATAGCAGTCGGCAGGGAACACGACCGGTACTGCGTCAGTCAGGCGATCGCGGCGTGCGCCGGACGCAACATCGCAGGAATACAGTACATTGTCACCGGAGAGCAGGGCGCAATGGATGCTTTCATGCTGCTTTTCAGGATTGCACTCGCTGATTTGCACGCTGAAGGCGATGTCCTCGCCGGCGGAGAAGGTGAAACGTTCAAATTCGCCGAGCACGACCGTGCTGTCACAGAACTCGCGCCATTCCTCGGCGGAAATCAGCCCCTTATTCTCCATCAGCGCGTTCAGGATGCCGACAAGCGCCGTGCCCTGACCGGTGAAATCCTGCAAATCAAGCACCTGAAAGCCGGACAGCTCGCGCGTGCGGAGGAACGTCTCCAGCTCGCGCTTATAGCAAGCCACCGCCAGCTTGCCTGCCTGACGGAAGAAGGCTTCATGCTCGCCGTACAGTCCGGCACACTGCAGCCGTTCACGGAAAATCTCGAGGTTGCGCGGCTTGAGCGGACCGGTGTACTGCGGAATCTCGGAAAAATCGGGATAGAAGGTATATTGCCCGACCTCATGGCTGATGACGGGCACCTGCGGAATCAGCTCCGCCGCTGCCTGCGCGTCGACCTCCTTCACGCCTGTGCCGTACTGAATCATGACCCTGCCGGATGAACCGGACTTTGTCAGCGTCTGTGGTACGATGGCTTCATCGTACGTGGCGACGGATTCCGGACGTGTCGTCTGAACGATGCCCTGCGGCGCATCGCACATGGCGTAGCTGCCGCGAATCAGGCGCGTGTTTTCGCCTCGGCTGCTGTTCAGCCGGACGCCGACAAACACGTCCTCCTCATCCAGCACATCGGGTGCCCACTGGAAGTTGTTCGCGCCGCCGGTATACAGCTTCGTGTCATCCGCCTGACGGTACGCGCGAATCATCCCGTTCAGCGCCTTCTTGCTGCCCCAGAGCTCATTGCCCATTGACAGCATCACGAACGATGGATGATGCCCGAATTCGCGCAGCATGCGGAAGCCTTCCTCCAGCAGAAACTCGCGCTCAGCCTCGTTATAGCCTTCCTCACCCGGCTCGGCAACCGTCCCCCAGAACGGCAGCTCAGGCGCCATATAGATGCCGAGCATGTCCGCTGCGGTAAAGGCGGCATCCGGCGGGCAGGACGTATGATAGCGATAGTGATTGATGCCGTAGCGCCTGACGGTGGACAGCAGCGTCAACCATGCATCGAGGTCGGTCGGCGCGTAACCGGTGCGCGGAAACAGCAGCCCGTCCGCCTTGCCGCGCAGGAAAACCGGCTGCCCGTTGATGAGCAGTTGACGCTCCTTCGTGCGAAGGTCGCGCAGACCGAAGGACACCGTGTACAGATCGCCGTCCAGGTCGATGGACAGCATATGGACGACCGGATGAAACTCGTCCCACAGCGCCTCGCTGCCGGTCAACGGACAGTCTCCCTGCAGGAGACCGCTGCGCACAGGCAGCACATGCGGACGCTGCGCAGGCAGCGTGATTTCGGCAATGCCGTCCGTCATGCCGGCAGTGAAACCGTGCAGGCGCAGGCAGCCGCGCGCCAAATCCGGCTGAACGGTCAGGTCGAACAGCAGCGTTCTGGCAACGGTCAGGCTGATTTCGCCGGTGATGCCGTTCCAGTTGCTCTGCGTATCGGGGCTTGTCAAATGACCGCCGCGCGTTGGATAATCGGTATTGTCCACACGGATGACAAGCGTATGCTCTCCGGCACGCAGGGCAGGCAGAAAGTAGCGGTGCGGCGTGCAAAGACTCTCCTGATGTCCGATGGGACGATCATCAAGATAAACGGTCGTCTTTCGTGTGCGCTCCAGCGTCAGCATGACCTGTTGACCCGTCCAGTCACCGGCGGTAAAGCGGCGCATAAACCACGCGTGCCCCTCGAACTTGTGGGCATCGGTCAGATAGCCTGCTTCACGTGCGGGATTGGGTGTGCCGAGCCCGGAAAATGAGGTGGTGCCGGGCAGCCGGATGACATCGGGAAACTGATCAGGATACAGCACCTTCTTCTCCGCATCAAGAAGAACACCCCATTCACCGCTGAGGTCGATTTTGAACATGCATGGGCCTCCAATCTTCTTCTGAAATCAAGATAACGTTCTTATGCCTCTCCATCAGGAGGGCTTTCATAAATTCATTATAGCGCAAAGAAGGATTTTTTTCAATGGATGCAGAAATTCTGTGCGGCGAAAATGCCGAAAAGTCAGCGAAAATGGGCATTCGGAGCAAATTTGTTTCATATTGTTCTCCGGTTGTTCACATTGACCTCAAAAAAACGGCGTATACTATGCTGTGTAAAAAGCGGGGAGGGGTATTGTATGAATTTTATGACGAGGATGCAGATGGCATTAAACAGATGGATGCAGGGTCGAAACGGTCCGGATCAACTTGGGCTGACGGCGCTGATCGGCGCGATTGTGTGCAGCCTGCTGTCGCTGTTCGGGCTGCCGATGATGAGCCTGCTGTCCATGCTGTGCTACGTTTATGCAATCTGGCGCATGTTCAGCCGACAGGTGAGCAGGCGGCAGGAAGAAAACCGCAGGTTCATGGAAAAGACGGAGCACGCGCGGACGGAAACGAGGCAGTTCTTCCTGCGGCTGAAGGGAATGAGGACGTACAAATATTTCCGCTGCCCAAGCTGCAAGACGCGCCTGCGTCTCAAGCGCGGCTGCGGCGAAAAGCACATCAACTGCCCGAAGTGCCATCATGAGTTTGACGAAAGGGCATAAAGTACATGTTTGGATATGTCAGACCCTGTCTGGAATCGCTGGACGAGGGGCAGAAGAAACGGTATCGGGCGTGGTATTGCGGTCTGTGCAGGTCGCTGGGCGAACGGCATGGGCTTCGCGGGCGCATGACGCTGACGTACGACATGACGTTCCTTGCCATTTTCCTTTCCGCCCTGTATGAGCCGGAGGAGACGAAGGGACAGGGACGGTGCGTGCCGCATCCCGCCAGGGCGCATGATTATGTGCGCACGGTGATGACGGATTATGCCGCCGACATGACGGTCGCGCTGGCGTACTTTAATGCGCTGGATGACTGGCAGGATGACCGCTCGCTGCCGGGCGGACTGACGGCAAAGCTGCTCAAAAGCCGCTATGAGCAGGTGAAAGCGCTTTATCCGCGGCAGTGCAGCGACATGGAACAGCAGCTTCATGCGCTCGGCGCAGTGGAGGAGAAACGCGAGAATACACCAGACGCGGCGGCAAACTGTTTCGGCGCGCTGATGGCGTCGATCTTCGTGCGCGAGGAGGACTACTGGTCGCGGACGCTGCGAATTTTCGGCGCGTCGCTCGGGCGGTTCGTTTATATCATGGACGCTGCATGCGATTATGACGCGGACGTGCGCAAGGATGGATACAACCCGATTGTGCTGATGAACCGTCAGCCGGAGGAAATGCGCGAGGTGATGACCATCCTGCTGGGCGACGCGTCGGCGGCGTTTGAGACGCTGCCGATTGTGGCAGACGCAGATATTCTGCGCAACATCCTCTACGAGGGCATCTGGCAGCGGTACAACGAATCGATTAAGCGCCGTGAGAAAAAAAAGAAGCAAGGCGAACCGCAGGACGGTGAGGAGGCTCCGGAGTCCTTGACACTACAGGATTGCCCGGAAGAAACGCAGGTGCGACCGGAGCGTCCGGTGCGACCGGAGCGTCCGGTGCGACCGGAGCGTCCGGTGCGTCCGGATCAGAAGGGAGAGTGATGCAGAGATGGTGACAGACCCGAGAAAGGTGCTGGGCGTATCGGAAGGCGCCACGCAGGATGAGATCAAGCGCGCATATCGGCGCAAGGCAAAGGAATGCCATCCGGATTTGCATCCGAATGACCCGGATGCGGCAAAAAAGATGAATGAGCTGAACGAGGCGTACGACATGCTGATGAATCCGGAGAAGTACGCCAAGCAGCAGCAACAGCAGAATCCGTATGGCGGAAATCCGTATGGCGGAAACCCGTATGGCAGCTATGGAAACTATGGCAATACCGGCAGCTATGGTCATTACGGAAGTTATAGAAGCACCGGCAATGCCGGCGGAGATCCGTTCAGTGACTTCTTCGGCGGCTTTGGCTTCGGCGGCTACAGCAGCTATGGCGGTCAATCGCAGAGCACGCAGCCGCACGAGCAGCCCGGCGACAGTGAGCAGGTTCGCGCTGCCATCCGCGATATCCTCGCCGGACGATATGCAAGCGCCTGCAGCATCCTGCAAAACGTGCCGAGCACAGGACGCACGGCGCGGTGGTACTACCTGTCCGGCATGGCGAATTACGGCGCCGGCAACACGATTCAGGCGATTGACCACATGACAAAGGCTGTGCAGCTCAGCCCGAACAACGCGGTGTATCAGACGCTGCTGTGGCAGTACCGTCAGGCAGGACAGACGTATCAGACGAATGCGTCCGGCTACAACACATGGGCGATGGATCCGAGTGGGTTGTGCATGGGGCTGTGCCTCGCGCAGACATTGTGCTCCGTGTTCCGCTGCTGCTGAGTCAGGGCAACACCGCACCACTCGGCAGCGCCGATGAATGTGCTTTTTGCGTCATCTGAGGCGGAAAAATAAGGCTGTGCTTCGCAGGTCTGCATCCTGGAGAAAGCTTGATTCACGTCCGGCAGACCTTTGATTTCTGCAATTGCATCTGCCGCAAATTCACGATTCATCGCACTGCCTCATTGGTGCGGTGCTGCCTTGAGAGAGAAGTAATCAGAATGAAGAAAATTATCGGTATCGATCTGGGGACAACCAACAGCTGCGTTTCCGTCGTCGAAGGCGGCAAGGCAGTCATTATCCCAAACGACAAGGGCGAAAGAACAACCCCGTCTGTCGTGGCGTTTACCGACAGCGGAGAACGGCTTATCGGCAGTGCGGCGAAGCGTCAGGCAGCCGTCAATGCGGACAGAACCATTGCGTCCGTCAAGCGGCACATGGGCACGGATTGGCGCGCGAACATCGGCGGCAGGACGTACACGCCGCAGGAGATCAGCGCGATGATTCTGTGCAAGCTCAAGCAGGACGCGGAAAGCTACCTCGGCGAGGAGGTGACCGACGCGGTCATCACCGTGCCTGCGTATTTCGGAGATATTCAGCGTCAGGCCACAAAGGACGCAGGGCGCATCGCAGGGCTGAACGTCCGCAGAATCATCAACGAGCCGACAAGTGCCGCACTTGCGTATGGCTTGAACAACGGCGCACCGCAGAAAATCATGGTCTACGATCTCGGAGGCGGCACATTTGACGTGTCCGTGATTGAAATCGGCGACGGCGTGATTGAGGTGCTGGCAACCGCAGGCGACAATCATCTCGGCGGCGACGACTTCGATGAGCGCATTGTCGAGTACGTCTGCGATGCCTTCAGGAAGGAGCATCATGCTGACCTGCATCGGGATGCGGCGGCGATGGTGCGCGTCAAGGAGGCGGCAGAGCAGGCAAAGAAGGAACTGTCCGCCGCGGAAAGGACGACGATTTCGCTGCCGTTTATCAGCACGGTCGGCGGACAAACGGTTCACCTTGAGGCGCAGCTGACGCGCAGCCGCTTCAATGAGCTGACGGCAGACCTCGTCGCGCGGACAGAACAGCCTGTCCGCAGTGCGCTCAACGATGCAGGCATAGCCGCAAGCGAGCTGGGCAGGGTGCTGCTCGTCGGCGGATCAACGCGCATTCCGGCGGTGCAGGAGAAGGTGCGTCAGCTGACCGGCATGATGCCCAGCAAGAATATCAATCCGGATGAATGCGTGGCGCAGGGCGCGGCGATTCAGGGAGATACACTGAATGAAAGCACGACGCTGACGAATGCGGCCAACCTGCTGCTGCTTGACGTGACGCCGCTGTCGCTCGCCATCGAAACGGTCGGCGGTGTCGCGACGCGCGTTGTCGAGCGCAACTCAACGCTGCCGGTGCACTATCAGCAGGTATTCACCACTGCGGGCATGTTTCAGTCCTCCGTGGAAATCAATGTCCTGCAGGGCGAGCGCCCGATGGCGTGCGACAACAAGAGCATTGGTAAATTCCGCCTGAAGGGCATTCGGCGCGCGATGGCAGGTGTGCCGAAAATCGAGGTAACGTTCGACATTGACACGAACGGCATCCTGACGGTTTCCGCACGCGATCAGGATACCGGATGCGCACAGTCCATCACGATTACTGCGGACAATAAGATGAGCGAAGCGGAAATTCAGCAGGCAATCCGCGATGCTGAGCAGTACGCAGCGCAGGACGGTCTCCGCCGCGACACGATGGAAACCATCAATGCCGCGCAGCACCTCGTCAATCAGGTTGATGCGGCGCTGGCTCAGCAGGGGAAACAGCTTGACAGGGACGAAAAGAAGCGTGTCAAGGATGATGAGGCTGCACTCCGCCGCCTGCTGAACCATGCGAAGCCCGACAAGATGACGCAGGATGAGCTGTCTGCCATCAAGTCCGCCATGAGTACGCTGGAAGGCAGCAGCGCACACGTTGTCAGCCTGTATCAGCCGAATGGACAGTAAGCACAGGGAAAGGAGCTATCGCCATGACAGAAAAGGCAGTCAAGCCGCTTCAGACGCTGAAGCGTCATCTTTCATCGGCGATGACTACCCTTGATGATATCCTTTACCCGGAAAACTTCCTTTGCATCCTCTGCGGTGCGATGTCCTTCCCTGATGCCGTGTGCGGCAAATGCCGCGAAGCCCTTCGCGCAGAGCAGCTGTCAGAACCGCGCACCGGCAAAAACGTGCTGTCGCTCTATGATTACCGCGGCAAGGCGCGTTCGCTGGTGCTGTCGCTCAAGTACAGGGGACTGGCAGAATGCGCCAGAATATTGGGCGCGGAAATGGCACGCGAATGTCCGGTCGTTCTGTCGGCGGACACAATTGTGACTTCCGTGCCGATGACGGCAAGGACGCTGGATAAGCGCGGAATTGACCACGGTCGGCTGCTGGCGGAATCATTTGCGGAAGGCCAATCGCTTGAATATCGTCCGTTGCTTTGCCGGACGCACGAAACCGCCAAGCAGCAGGGCTTGAATGTCCGTCAGCGTGAAAAAAATCTGCAGGGTGCGTTTGCCGCCGCAGAAGCCGTCAGCTGTCCGGTTGTGCTGGTGGATGACGTCTACACGACCGGCGCGACTGCATCCGCCTGCATCAAAGTGCTTGAGGCCGCCGGCGCACGCGATGTGCTCGTGTACACCGCCACAAAAACGCCGCCGCCTATGCCGGACAGCTTTCCGGAGGAATGAAAAACAAGAAAGTCTTGCAAGGGAGGAACGTCAACTTAGGGATTTCAAGAAATTGAGTTTTTATGGCGTTTCCCGAACGGCAAGACAGAACCACTGATGGAAAAAGCAGAAATGCCAAATCATCGGTGGTTTTGTTATTATGCCAAAGGTATAGACAGGCACGGTCCAGTACAGGAACCAGAATGCGGGTATGATGAACCATTTCATTGTTATCTCACCTGATTTCCTGCCGACAAGCAGCGTCGAGCCCCGCAGCATGATGTGCGCAGCCTCTTTTTTCGACATGAACCTGCCATCGGTGGTGTCGATCAGCTCTATCGTCCCACTCCCTTCAGGTATCCGCTTTTTGCGTTCTCTTCCGTATCACCGGATTCATCGTAAGCATCATAAGGTGCAGATGGGTCGTGCGGCTTTTTCCTAAACGGCGAGCAGCATTTGTCCCTATGTGCGAAGGCAAAGTCAAAATTGTCCGTCCAGCCGGTGTGACCGGTGATGAACATCGGGTGCAATCCACGTTCCCGCAGCTTCTGCTCCAACGCCGCCAGAGAGCCCACGGAGAGCTGATTATCCTCTGCCAGTGCGTCGATGAAGCTGTATCCTCCGTCAACGCCGAACCACAGCGTGTCGCCGGTGAAGAGATACTGATCATCGATCAGATATACCATGTGTCCCCAGGTATGACCGGGGACAAGAAAGCACGCTATCTTGATGCCGTCAATGTCCAGCAGCTCGCCGTCATGCAGCAGCTGCTTTTCGTTATGGATTGTGACCTGCGGAAGCTTGTACAGGTGATAAAGCACCCTGCGGCGCACCTCGCCGGTGAGGTAGCGATTCTCAACCTCTCCGAGGTACAGTTTTGCCTTTTTGAAAAGTCCCGGGCTGTCGGCTTCCACCGCGCCGATGTGATCGGTGTCCTGATGTGTGATGAGAATGTGGCGTATAGAATCAGGCTCGATTCCGAGCCATGCCATCTTTTCCGCAAGTC
>CAVIHU010000046.1:0-13723 GCA_963642705.1 Bacteroidaceae bacterium | reverse complement strand
ACGCATGTGCCATATCGATTTTGCTTCCATGGGTCATATCTCTTTACAACACAGAACAACCCCAAATTTCTTTTCACTTTCCACTTGACGAATGCTTTACATTGTGGTAGAATAACGAAGCTGGTTCCATTGTGGAGAGATGGCCGAGCGGTTGATGGCGCTGGTCTTGAAAACCAGTGATACCGAAAGGTACCGGGGGTTCGAATCCCTCTCTCTCCGCCAGCTTTTTCTAACAACGCTATACTTGACATGGAGAAGTACCCAAGTGGCCGAAGGGGCTCCCCTGCTAAGGGAGTAGTGTGAGTAATCGCAGCCCGGGTTCAAATCCCGGCTTCTCCGCTTAAAAGTCCGCAAGTCCTTGCAAATCAAGGGTTTGCGGGCTTTTTGTGATGCGTTGATTTGTGGGGAAACTGACCGGATAAAACATGTTTGTTAAGCGTGAAGTATGGTTATTGATATCTACAACCAGTCTATAACCAGTTAGACAGCAAAAAAAGAAGGGCTTGCGCCCTTCTTTAAGCATCCTCGGAAACCAGCTCCTCGACCGTGATGCTAAGTTTTTCCTGTTTTTTGGTTGCCTGTGCTGCGCTGAAAGTGTTCCGCGTGCCGAATCAGTCTGTGAACAGATAGTCGAATGCGGGCAGTGTCGTGGTTTCATCGCCCTCGATGGTATATGAGCCCGTGCACTGCAGGTACATGCGCACCATGTCGCCGTAAGCCCATGTCGGTTCGGTCGTGGTCATCACAACGATTTCGTCCCGAAGGCTGCCGGCGTTCGTCTTGCGCATGGCGGCGAATGTCACCCATTCATCGCCGGACTGCTCAACGCGGTCGATGTAGAGCGTGTAGACCATATAGCGTCCGGTATAGCCGTTCAGCAGACGCGTCAGGGTGGAGTAGGCAGGCTTGTCCGCCTGTTCGCGGATGTCCTCCTGCTTGTCCGCCTCGGTCAGCTCGCGCGTCGCGGTGACATTGAAGCGGCGCATGGTGTAGCTCTTCTTCTGGAAGGTCAGCGTGATGTCGTAATCGCCCTCGGCGCTGGTATC
Source organism: Bacteroidaceae bacterium (assembly GCA_963642705.1). Lineage (GTDB taxonomy): Bacteria > Bacillota > Clostridia > Christensenellales > Aristaeellaceae > UBA11524. The sequence goes on along the minus strand of CAVIHU010000046.1, from coordinate 12,677 downwards.
AATCGTGAAGGAGAACCTGCCGGAGTTGTTGGTGGTGACGGTCTTGGAGTAGCGCCCGTCAACAACGCATTGCACCTGCGTCTGCTTCATGGTCGTGCCGGAGAGGGTGATGGAGTCGCCTGTGAGCGTCACCGGCAGGTCGGAATCGAGGTTGACGATGAGCAGCGCCTTCTTGTAGGTGGTAATGTCAAACTTGTCCTCCTGCGTGACCTCATCATTTGTTGTGATGGTGTAGGTCATCAGCCAGACACCCTCCTGCGGCAGCTGGATGGTGAAGGAAAATTTGCCGCTCTTGCCGATGGTGGTGTCATAATTGACCGGCTCGCCGCCGGACATACGCATGAGGCAGAGGATGACGTGCTGACCGGAGGTGCCCTTTCCGGACACGGTGAATTTGCCCGTGTTCGTTTCAGACGGCGGCACATCGGAGAACACGACCTTCGCCACGGCATTGGCAGGGCGCGAGATGATCTCGGTAAACTTCAGCGTATCAAGAATCGCCTGAAGCGCGTTGTTGTCAGCCTTCTTGGGATTGCGCCCATATACCTGGCACTCCAGATACAGCGAATAGCCGTTGCGGATGGACTTGCGCCCATAGCCGGCATACGTCACGCCGTTGTTATTGCGGGTGTATTCCAGCACGAGGAAGCGCGCGTAATTCTTGCCGTTCTTCCACTGCGCGGAGGTATAATCATAGCCGAGCCCACGGTAATAGCCGTTCTTGTCGGATGAATGCCCGAGGCGGTACGTGCCGCGGTCATCGGAGGTGATTTCGTTCACGTCCCAGTACTGCTCCGCGAAATCATCCTGCACAGCAGAGAACTCAATGCACATATCGCGGTCTGCGTTCCATGCCTGATAGCGCACACCGCGCGCTGCCCAATCCGCCTGCGCAGCTTCGAGCGTATAGCCCTGCTTCGCCAGCAAATCGGTATGATCCGCTATATTATCTGCCGTAACGATGGTATAGGTATCCGGCACGGTCATCGTCACCGCACAGTCGGTATACGTCATCGTTTCCGCCAGCGCCGGAAGCGCCGTCAGAAGCACGAGCAGCATCATACCCATCAGCACCGGAAGAAGTTTCCGCATCTGTTATCACCAGCCCTTGTCGTGTTATGCCTTTATGGTTATTCCAGTCTATTATACCATAGTTTCAGGATGCAGGCAAGGCGACTTTGTAACAAATCGCAGGCGTTGCCTAAACTCATCTTTACTTTTTTATCCTCCGAAAGGCAGGAAGATGAAAGAGAATTTTCACCACATGCGCCCTGATATCCTTCCTCTTAATCGGACCAATCGACCGGCTGTCATTTGAGCTGTCGCGGTTATCGCCCATGACGAAATATTCATCGTCCTGCAGCACTCTCGGCGGACAGGAGCGCCGGAGTCGGTTGTGCAAAGGATCGAGGTACGCTTCCGGCGTTTCCGTCCCGTTGATGAACAGCATACCGTCGATCATCTCAATTGTTTCGCCGGGGAGCGCCGCAACGCGCTTGATAAACGTCTGCGGAATGAAGGGCAGACGGCGCAGGACTCTGCCCGGATAATGGCAGAGCACCACATCGCCGCGGCGAATCGTCCGGTAAAGGAACGGCGAGCGAATCGCCGCCACCACATCGCGTGTGCGGAAGGTCGACAGCATGCTGCGCCCCTTTACGACGGCGAAGCAGATAACATACCGCCTCAGCAGCAGCGCCGCCGCGATGATCAGCAGGTCAAACAGCCAGTCGCTCATACCGGCTCAGGTCCCTGCGAAACGAGTTTTTTCCTGCGCTTAAGGAAGGTCTCGCGATCCATCATGACAATTCGTCCGCAGCCGCTGCATTTGATTTTGATGTCCGCACCTGTGCGGATGACCGTCCATTCACTCGAGCCGCAGGGGTGCTGCTTGCGCGTCTGCACCACATCGCCAAGCCGGATTTCGACATTCAGATCCATGCTGATGCGCCGCCTTTCTCTTTGGATGATACCATTATAGCGATTTTGATCGCGCCTTGCAATACGGCGGTCACAGGAAATCATGCTGATTCTGCGGATGAAAAACGAAAACATGAGCAGTACAGGCTGTCTCTTGCAATCGCCCTGAAATCGTTCTATAATAAAGCCGTTGAACGATGAAAGGAGTTGCTACCATGGATCCAAAGAGCATTGATTGGAGCAATCTTGGCTTCGGCTATATCGAAACCCCTTATCGCTATGTCTGCCGCTATAAGGACGGCAAGTGGGAAGAAGGCGGTCTGGAGGAAAACGCAAACATTACCCTGAACGAATGCGCCTGCGTTTTCCAGTACTGTCAGGCGTGCTTTGAAGGGCTGAAGGCATATTACACCAGGGATGGTCATATCGTCTGCTTCCGCCCTGACCTGAATGCCCAGCGCATGATGGACAGCGCTGAACGCCTTGAAATGCCGCCTTTCCCGGCGGACAAGTTCGTCGAAGGCGTGAAGCAGGTTGTCGCCGCGAATGCTGATTTCGTACCGCCGTACGGCACCGGCGCGAGCCTGTATCTGCGCCCGTTCATGATCGGCACGAACTCCGTCATCGGTGTGAAGCCCGCATCCGAGTTTGAATTCCGCATCTTCTGCACGCCGGTCGGTCCGTACTTCAAGGGCGGTGCGAAGCCCATCGCCATCAAAATCAGCGATTACGACCGCGCAGCTCCTCACGGCACCGGCAACATCAAGGCGGGTCTGAATTATGCCATGAGCCTGCATGCCATCATGGAGGCGCACCGCGAGGGCTTTGCCGAAAACATGTACCTCGATGCCGCCACGCGTACGAAGGTCGAGGAGACCGGAGGCGCAAACTTCATCTTCATCACGAAGGATGGAAAGCTCGTTACCCCGAAGAGCAGCTCTATCCTGCCCTCCATCACGCGCCGCAGCCTGATGGTCGTAGCGGAGAAATATCTGAACATGCCGGTGGAGCATCGCGAGGTGCTCTTCTCCGAGGTGCCGGAATTTGCCGAGTGCGGTCTGTGCGGCACGGCAGCTGTCATCAGTCCGGTCGGCATCATCAATGACCATGGAAGGGAGATCCGCTTCCCATCCGGCATGGACGAGATGGGACCTGTGCTCCAGAAGCTCTACACGACCCTGCGCGGCATCCAGCAGTGCGAAATCGAAGCGCCTGAGGGATGGATTGTACGGATTAAATAAGCTTCCGCCGGAGTGCCGCTTTGCATGACGCAGAGCGGCACTTCTTTTGCGGATTTCGCCCGGTTTCTCTGCCTCATCAAGGAGACAGCTTTCACTTTCATGATCGGTCTTTATTGGCGTTTCAATGGCGCTTTCCGATCGCCCGATTGACCCCTTCGGGAGCATGCCTGAATCCACTTCCGTGGTGAGTTTCAGCAATTAAAGGACAATATAAGGCACCGGGTCAACAAATCAGAAAAAACAGTTTCCCCTGTTTCCGAAAAGGGAGGTTTTTCCATGGACGCATCATTCCACACCGGCAACCGTAACCGCTTCTATCAGGCGATGAAGCCTGCCTCGCTCCTTGTTCTCTTTGCCGGCGAGGATATCCGCAAAACGAACGACGAGTATTACCCCTTCTATACTGACCGGAATTTCTATTACATGACCGGTCTTGACCAGCATGAGCTGATTCTGCTTGCTGTCAAGGAGGCATCGGGTCATGTGCATGAACAGCTGTACCTGCTGCCGCCTGACGCGATGGCGGAGCGCTGGACAGGACGACGTCTGAAGCCGGCAGAGGCCGAGCGGCTTTCCGGCATTTCCGACATCCGCATGACATCGCAGTTTCAGAGCGATTTCCATGCCCTGACCGCTGGAGGACATTACTCCCTGACGAGCGGCAGCATCGAGCACGTGTACCTCGACCTGTTCCGCGTCTCCCCGAACGATATCGACCGTCCGGCGCATCGGCTGCTCAAGGCGATTCAGACGAATTATCCCTATTTACAGATCGAGAACGCGAACGCCATCCTTCGTCGGCTCCGCCTGATTAAGCAGCCGTGCGAAATTGCCGCCATCCGCGAGGCGGAGAAGGTCACGGGCGAGGGCATTCTGGCGATGATGAAGGCAAGCCGCCCCGGCATGTACGAATACCAGTACAAAGCGGAATTTGACTACGCGCTCGCCCGGCACGGCACCGAAGGTCCGGCGTTCCCGTCCATCATCAGCGCCGGCAAAAACAACTTCTGCATTCACTACTACGCCTACCGCGGACAGGCGCAGGACGGCGACATGGTGCTCAACGATGTCGGCGCGCAGTACGACAGCCTCATGACGGATGTCAGCCGCGGCTTCCCCTGCAACGGGCGATTCTCTGACCGTCAGAAGCTGCTGTTCAACTGCGCCTTGCAGACCTCGAACCACCTGTTCTCCATCGTGAAGCCCGGTTTCGCCATGGCGGCTGTCGACGCGACCATCCGCAGGTACAACGCTGAGCTGCTGCATGACGCGGGCGTGCTGGACAACGTTGAGAACATCGGGAAGTACATGTGGCACGGCGGCGCGCATCATGTGGGCTACGATGTGCATGACGTGATCGAACGCCCGGTGAGCGTCAAGCCCGGCATGGTGTTCTGCATCGATGTCGGCATTTATCATGAAGAGTGGGGCATCGGCTTCCGCCTGGAGGATAACCTTCTCGTGACGGAGAATGGCTGTGAGAATCTGTCTGCTGCCATTCCACGCACGGTGGAGGATATCGAGGCGGTCATGCGGCACGGGTAACGAATTGTTTGGCTCCGCCCTTGTTTTTCCTCCTGAATTGTTATACAATGATAGCAGATAGGGAAAAAAGGGGATGAATCTATGCTTGCTCGAACGCTGGGGTACGGGCTGAGCGGCGTCAGCGGCTTCGCGGTGAAGGTGGAGGTGTACTCGGCGACGGGGCTGCCGATGCTGGAAATTATCGGGCTGCCGGACGCGTCGGTCAAGGAGAGCCGCGACCGCGTCAGTGCAGCGATCGTCAACAGCGGCTTCACCATGCCGATTGCGCGGCTGACCGTCAACCTCGCGCCTGCCGATCAGCGCAAGGAAGGCCCCGCGTTCGACCTGCCGATTGCCGTCAGCATCCTGATGGCATCCGGACAGCTGGAGGGTATGGAGCTTACGCAGACGCTGATGCTGGGAGAGCTGTCGCTGGATGGATCGCTTCATCCCGTGCGCGGCGCATTGCCGATGGTCATCAGCGCAAGCGAGAATGGCATTGTGGATATCATCCTGCCTGAAGGCAACGCGGAGGAGGTTGCATGCATCCAGGGGCTGCGCGTGTATCCGGCGAACAATCTGCGGCAGGTAGTCGATCACCTGAAGGGACGCGCACGCATTCCGGTGCAGGAGCAGCGCCGCTACAGCGACGTGGTTTCGGCGATGCGATGCGCGGTGGATATGGCGCAGGTGCAGGGGCAGGTCGGCGCAAGGCGTGCGCTGGAGGTCGCGGCAAGCGGCGGACATAATCTGCTGATGATTGGCACGCCCGGTTCCGGCAAAACGATGCTGGCGCGCTGCCTGCCGGGGATTCTGCCGCCGTTGACGTTCGAGGAGTCGCTTGAAACGACGCGCATTCATTCTATCGCAGGACGGCTGGCGCCGGGAACAGGGCTGATGGCGGAACGTCCCTTCTGCGCGCCGCATCACAGCGCTTCTGTCGCGAGCATCATCGGCGGCGGCACGAACGCGCGTCCCGGCGAAGTGTCCATGGCGCATAACGGCGTTCTGTTCCTCGATGAACTGCCGGAATTCAGCCGGAACGCGCTTGAGGCGCTCCGTCAGCCGCTGGAGGATGGCGTCGTCAGCGTGACGCGCGTGCATAATCAGGCGCAATATCAGTCCAGCTTCATGATGGTCGCAAGCATGAACCCATGCCCGTGCGGATATTACGGCAGCAAAACGAAAAAATGCCGCTGCTCACCCAAGGAGATCCGCAAATACCTTGACCGCATTTCCGGACCGCTGCTTGACCGTATCGACATTCAAGTGGAGGTGGACGCGGTGCCGGTGAAGGAGATCAGCGAAGGCAGAAAAGCGGAATCCTCCGCGGAGGTCGGTGCACGCGTTCGCCGCGCAAGGGAGCTTCAGCAGGCCCGGTACGCAGAGGACGGCATTCACTGCAACGCGCAGCTTGATGCGAAGCTGTCCAGGAAGTACTGCCCGATGACGCCGGAAGCGACGCATCTGCTGCATATGGCAGTTGAACGCATGGGAATGAGCATGCGCGCCTACGGGCGTGTGATGAAGGTCGCGCGGACGATTGCCGATCTTGCCGGTGCTGACACGATTGACAGCGTGCATGTGGCGGAGGCGATTCAGTATCGTGAGCTTGACGGAAAGTACTGGAAGGAATGATTCATTTCTGATTTCAACCTATTATAAAGGGGTAAATAGGGCTTGAGGACAATGGTTCTCAGGCTCTTTTTGTGTCAGTTGAGGCAGCGCAGTTCTTCATGCCGGTTCTCTCATGCGGATTCTGGAAAAATCGGACGAAGTCCGCGAAGTCCGCGAAATGTAAAAAAACCGTTGTGAAGGTTGACAAGATGCGGTGATTGATTTACCATATACCATGGTATAGAATGAAGATTCCCTCCGCGCAGGCGGATCAATCAAATGGAGGAAGCAGAAACATGAGGAAACTTGGCAAGCGGCTGATGGCACTCCTGCTGGCAATGGGGCTTGTGCTCCTGTCAACAGCGGCAGCCACGGAAGCGACAATGCTTCAGGTGGAATTCCTGGGCATGTATGCCGCGAGCACAGGGGACTATACGACGGTCCAAATCACCGGCGAATTCACGGTGATGCAGGGCGGTCAGGAGGTCGGCACCATCAAGGTGACCGACTTCGGCAGCGATCCGATTACGCTCAGCGGCACGGGCAATGTGCAGCTGATTCCTGTTAGCGAAACCATGCCGGCAGAGGCCATCCTGTCCGACAGCTATACCATCGCCATCACGTCGGGACGCGTGAATAAGGCGGTTGTGGCGGTCATGACGGATGCGGGGCTGTTCACCGTGCAGGCGGGTGCTGCTTCATCCTTTGAGCTGCTGAATGCGGATGACGAGGCGGTCATGACATTCGCGACGGATGAAAACGGCGAATATGTGCTGCCGATGGCGATTGCCGCGGGCGTGTACACACTGCGGATGACCGACACCTCGGCGGAAAGCGGTCTTTGGAAGGATAAGCTGATCAAAATCGACCGCTATACGGATGAAGCTTCCGTGACAAGGGTGGATGCATCCTATGCGTACGTTCCGCCGACGGCAACGCCGACAGTCACGCCCACGGCGACGCCTACGGCAACGCCGACAGCCACGCCCACGGCAACGCCGACAGTCACGCCCACGGCAACGCCGACAGCCACGCCCACGGCGACACCTACGGCAACGCCCACGGCAACGCCGACAGTCACGCCCACGGCGACGCCTACGGCAACGCCGACAGCCACGCCCACGGCAACGCCGACAGTCACGCCCACGGCAACGCCGACAGTCACGCCCACGGCGACACCGACGGCAACGCCGACCCCTACGCCGACCCCTGAACCGGTCAACGGTGCTGTCAGCATCACGGTAATTGGCGCGAACGCGCAGGTCGCGTACACCATCGTCAGCGAGGATGCTGAAACCGTTCGCAGCGGCGAGATTGAAAGCGGCAAAACGGCGACCGAGGAGGAGCTGTTCCACGGGCTGTACCATGTAACGGTGACGCTGCCGGACGGCGTGCTGCTTAACACGTTGAACGGCTACAGCAGTCTGCAGAAGGGTCAGACGGAATGGATCGTTGATGTGCAGGCGGAAAAGACGAGCGGCTACGAGCTGAAGCTTGTGGTCAGCGGTCAGCTGACCGGCAGCATAAATAACCTGTCCGCTCCGGCACAGCTGACGATGACCGGTGCACATGCGAGCATGCAGGCGGAAGTCAGCGGCAATTTCGCCATTCGTGACATGGTTCCCGACACGTATCAGGTGACGGCGGTGCTGCCTCGCGGACGCTATGACGCGGACGGCTGGACGTTCACCGAAACGGCAGACAGCGTGACGGCATCCGTGACGGTTGAGGTCGGCGAGGGCGAAACGATTGAGCTGCCTTCGCTGACCATGCGCGACACGGGCAGTGTATCCGGCACGGTGCTTGGTCAGGACGGCGCACCCATGGGCAGCGTGACGGTGGAGCTCGTCAACGACGCGGACGAAACGGTTTGCGAGACCGTGACGGATGAAAACGGCGCGTGGCGCGCTGAATTCCTTGATTACGGCACATATTTCGTGCATTATGATGCGCAGGACGCATCGATTCTGTCCGATGTGGTGACGGTCGGCGAGGAACCGGCGGAGGTGTACGCGCAATCCGGCGGTCTGGCAGCGCTGACCATTTATGCCTTCCACGACTCGAATAAAAACGGCTCGCGCGGCGAAAACGAAAAGGGATTCTCCGGCGCTGCGATCAGCGTGATCGCGGAGGTCGGCGGCGCTGAAATCACGGCGGCATCCGGCGTGACGGACGAAAACGGCGAGCTCACGCTGGCTGTTCCATCCGGCACGTACATGGTGCGCTGCGAACTGCCTGAAGGCTATGGCTACGGCGTGCGCGGCAAGTCCATCAGCGCGAAAATGTCCATCATGGACGAAACGACTGACCGTGTGCAGACGAGTGAGCCGCTGACGCTTGAGGCCGGCTCGGTGACGGAGGTCGGCATCGGCGCATTCGCCATGGCGACGCTCAAGGGACACATCTGGCTCGACACCAGCGATGACGGCGTCTATCAGGATGACGAGCCCGGTCAGGCAGGTGTGACCATTCGTGCGACCGGCGTGAAGAACGGTCTTGTCTACGAGACCGAGAGCGATGAAAACGGCGATTTCATCTTTACGCAGCTTCGCTACGGCACCTATAACGTTGAATATATCCTGCCTGACGGGCTTGTGTTCACGCGCTACAGTGCCACCGGCGGCAACAAGCGCTCCATTATCACCTCTGAATTCAAGCGTTCAGCGACTGACCAGATGGTTTTCGAGCGCGGAGAAACACAGACCTCGCTTGTCGGCGTGGTTCAGGGCTCATCCATCAATGGCATCTGCTTTATTGACGCAAACCACAACGGCGTCTTCGATGACGGCGAGGAGACTCTCGCGGGCGTGAAGGTCGTGCTGTACCGCCAGGCCATCGGCAAGGAGCTGCTCAATGCCGTGTCCGACGAAAACGGTCAGTTCTCCTTCTCCAACATCCGCGGCAGCACGTTCCGCATCAAGGCGACCATTCCGAAGGGCTATGTCTACTCCATCAAGGGCGATGGGGAAACAGGCAACAGGTTCGCACCCGGCACCGATCGCCGTGAATACACCATTTCGGACGTCACCCTTGAGAACAACAGCGAAATGACCATCGCCATCGGCGCCATCACCTACGGCAGCATTTCCGGCACGGTCTATCAGGATGACAACTTCTCCGGCAGTATCGATTCGTCTGAAAAGGCGGTCAGCGGCGTGAACGTCACGCTGGAGGATGCTTCCGGCGGCAAATGGACGGTCAAAACAAACAAGAACGGCGCATTCACCTTCTCCGAGCTTGCGCCGGGTGAATACATTCTGAGCGCACAGGCGCCTGACGGCAAGGCGTTCACGAAGCAGGGCAAGGGCAGCGTCCTCGCCAACGTTTCCGGCGGCATGGGCGAAAGCGATGCGCTGATGCTCGAAATGGGCGCTGATTTGACGGATGTCAACATCGGCATCATCACACCCGGTCAGGTAACAGGCACGGTGTTCGCCGACCAAAACGACAACGGGCTGCTCGATGAGGGCGAGGAAGGCATGAGCGGCACCGTCGTCTATCTCGTCAATGAAAACGGCAGTGAGGAAAGCCGCGAGGTTGACGCAAGCGGCACGTATCTCTTTGATGCGGTGCTGCCGGGCACCTACACGCTGCGCTTTGAGCTGCCGGAAGGCGGAATCTTCGCGATTACCGCGGACAACGGCAACAGGATTGCTGACGGCACGAGCGAGCCGCTGACGGTACAGGCCGGCAAGACGCTGTCGGCACCCCTGTGCGGCGCACTGGTGCTGGGCGAAATCAGCGGCACGGTGTACGCCGACCACAACGGCAGCGGCGCGCAGGACGAGGATGAAGAGAACCTCTCCGGCGTGACGCTTATCCTGACGCCTTCACGCGGAGACCTTGAACAGCAGACCATTGTTACGGACGATTTCGGCGAATTCCGCTTTGAGAATCTGCGTCCGGATACGTACACGCTATCTGTCCGCCTCCCGAAAGGCATGGTGATTTCTAAACTGAGCGACGACTGTGCGCTGGCGTTCACGCACGGGCAGAACGAAACCTCCGCAGAGGTCGTGATCAATATCGGCACGGCGCACACATCGCAGCATCTCGGCGGCGTGATTCCATCGAGCATGTCCGGTCAGCTTTATATCGATGAAAACAACAACGGCAGATATGACGAGGGTGAGCTGACACCGGCAGGCGAGACGATCGAACTGCTCGATGCGGAAGGAAAAGTCTTCCTGACGGCGCAGACGGATGAATCCGGCACTTTCGAGCTGAGCGGCATCGCGCCCGGCATCTACAGCCTTTCCTATGCGCTTGCGGACAACGCTCACAGCGCGGCCGGCGGCGACACGACCTTCACCGAGGCAGACGGCAGGATGGTGATGGCGGATATCGCAGTCGAGGAGAACAGCCGCATGACTACGCCTGTGCTGGGTCTCAAGATTGAAACAACCGTTGCAGGCAGCGTCTGGTATGATGAGGCCGGTGAAATCAAACCGGTCGAGGGTGCTGAGGTGCATCTGCTGGACGCGCAGGATACGCTGCTGATGACGGCTTTGTCCGACGCGGAAGGTCAGTACCGCTTCGACGCGTTGATGCCCGGAGAATACAAGCTGTCGGTGACTCTGCCGTCGGGCTATGTCGTCATCGAACCCGATGACGCGCGGCTTGATGACGGACAGCTCATCAGCGTTATGACAACATGCAGCGCGGACAAGGGCGAAGGCGAGGTCTTCACGCTGCGCATGAGCCAGAATCAGCTGAACCTCAACATCGGTGCGGTTCAGCCCGGCACGCTCGGCGATTTCTGCTGGGTTGACCTGAACGGCAACGGCTTGCAGGATATGGATGAGAAGGGGCTCGGCAACATGCGCGTTGAGCTGTGGCGCGATGGCAAGCTTGCCGCAGAAACGACCACCGATGCGTATGGCTTCTACGTGTTCAAGAACATCTACCCGGGCGTCTACACGCTCAAGGCGGATTATCCCACCGAGGTTAAGCCGACGCAGCAGCGCACGGATTTCCCGATGATTGCCTCCATTATGGGCGAGAACGGCGAATCCAGCGAAATTCAGGTCGCGTCCGGCTCCACCACCTACACGGCGGATCTTGGCTTCGTTCCCGTTGAGGACGGCGTTTTGCCCGAGAACTACGGCATCGGCGCCGCTCAGGACTGGTCAAAGTAAACATCAGGGTCAGGGAAGACGATGTATGTCTTCCCTGACTTTTTCAGATGAAAGGGATTTAAGGCAATTCTCATTACCATAACTGGTTTGTTATGCTGCGTTTCAAAGGGGAGCTTCCGATAGCAGGGTTCACCTGATTTCTACCTTGCCCCTTCAGTGGTATTCTTGTTTTTGTGTTTAGTTCCTGCAAACAACAAAAAAGCTGCATGACAAAACTGCAAAAAAAGTAAAACCTGCATGCCCGAAGGTTTCCAAAGGGCGATCGGAAAGCCCTTTGGTCGCCTCCGCAGAGCGCCTCCTGCAGCAGGTTCATATTGCTGATCGGAAGGGCTGGCGTGCCTCTGCACTTCCGAGCCGCATGACAAAACTGCTGTAAAAATAAAACCTGCATGCCCGAAGGTTTCCAAAGGGCGAACGGAAAGCCCTTTGGTCGCCTCCGCAGAGGCGAAAACCCAGCGCGATTGGGTTGAGCGCCATTTTATGCCTACCTGATGGCTATTTTTTTCCTGAATTCAGAAATTCACCCTACACAATCAGCCGGAAGTATGATATAATATTAACGCGCAAAGAAGAGCGCGCGGTTTTCGCGTGCCTGTTTGCAGGACTATCACGTAGATAGGAGGAACCTATTCGATGCAGTACACCAAGGAAGTTGAAGAAATGGTCTGTGTCGCCAAGGGACCGAATCACGGTCCGGCGCCCATTCCGGAAGAGGGCAAGTGGATTCAGGCCAAGGAGATTAAGGATATCTCCGGTTTGACGCACGGCATCGGCTGGTGCGCACCGCAGCAGGGCTGCTGCAAGCTGACGCTGAACGTTAAGGGCGGCGTGATTGAAGAAGCGCTCGTGGAAACCATTGGCTGCTCCGGCATGACGCATTCTGCCGCTATGGCTGCTGAAATTCTGCCCGGCAAGACCATTCTGGAGGCGCTGAACACCGACCTGGTGTGCGACGCCATCAATACCGCCATGCGCGAGCTGTTCCTGCAGATCGTTTATGGCCGCACCCAGTCCGCTTTCTCGGATGACGGTCTGCGCGTCGGCGCCGGCATGGAGGATCTGGGCAAGGGTCTCCGTTCTCAGGTTGGCACCATGTACGGCACGAAGCTCAAGGGCGTCCGTTATCTGGAAATGGCGGAAGGCTATGTGCTCAAGATCGCACTGGACAAGGACAATCAGGTCTGCGGCTATCAGTTCCTGTCCCTGGGCAAGATGATGGACGCCATCAAGAAGGGCA
>CAVIHU010000045.1:0-14185 GCA_963642705.1 Bacteroidaceae bacterium | reverse complement strand
GTACCTACTGGTACCTTTGTAAGAAAGCTCATGGTCGCATGGCTCAGTTGGTAGAGCACATCGTTCACATCGATGGGGTCACAGGTTCGAGTCCTGTTGCGACCACCAACCTTGAAAAGTCCTTGTAAATCAAGGGCTTTTCTTTTTATTCCCTGCCCTCGGAAGGGTTTCATTTTTTGCTTTCTGAGGGTTTCAATTTTCTCTGTTGACGGATTGGTCGCCCATCCCGTTCATTCGAGTCGATGTGAACAGTAGCCCCGCGTCGATGTATACGGGTTGCTGGTATCGATGTGAACGGGTTGGGCGTTCGAGTATCTTTCTTGCCCGTTTTCGATGTTGACGGCTTGCCCGCTTTGTGTGAACGGGATGCCGGACGGATACACTAATTTTACCATAAAAAAACAGCGGAGCATCATTCTTGCTCCGCAGAAAAATTCCCCGGTCAGTCTTTTACTCCTGACCGAGGAACTGCTTCAGTGAAATCCGAAACTTGATGTGTACCTTGTAGCCCGTGCTGACGTCCACTCGCTCCACCAACCTTGCTACAATCAGGTGCTTGGCTCCGATGTCCGCCTTGTCGTAGCACTCCGCCCAGGAGAGCAGTTCGTCAATCTGGCTCTTGGCTTCCTTGGCATTTTCCTTCTCCGCATCCATGCGCACCTGAGCATCCTGCATGGCAGTCCGGGCCGCTTCCAGCTTGGCCCGGTGCTTGACCAACATGGAGTTGACCAATCCCAGATCTAGCTGGCTTTCACCCGTCAGCGCCTTCACGGCTTCCTCTTCTAATGCGGTCACCTGCTTCTGGGCGTTCTCGAAATCCTTCTGAGCCTGCTTAAGCGCAATCCGGTAGGTTTCCTCATTCCGGGCGCTGGCAAGCTCCATCAGCTTCTCTCTGGGCACCGACTCGATCCTGGAAAGGAAAAGCTTCACCTGTTGCTCAACCGCCTCATTTAGGACAGTCGCTTTGTAAGCGCTCTGCCCGGTGCATGTTCTCCTCGATGAAATTTTCCGATAGCAGCGGTAAGTCTCGTAGTCATAAACGGCGGTGCCGCCATTCGCCAACTTTCGGACATCGTGCTGATGGTTGTAACAAAGCCTGCATCCGCAGTGCCCGCAGTAGATGACGCCCGTCAGCAGGCTTCGGGTATCCGTCCGGAAGACTACGGCTTCTTCACCGAAGTTCTTAGTGGATCTTCCTTTTACCGTCTGCTGACAGCGGTGGAACAGGTCGTCGTCAATGATGCGCAGATGCTCAAAGGGCTCGGACTGCACACCCTGCATGTGGTAAATGCCGATGTAAATGGGGTTGTCGATGATGGCCCGGATGCTCGTCCCCCGCCAGAGGGTGGTGCCACGTTTGGTCTTGATTCCCTTATCGTTGAGGTACTGTGCCACCCGATTCGTGCCGTATCCGTGATTGGTCAGCAGGTCGAAGATTTCCCGCACGATGGCGGCCTCGTTCTCGTCAATCATCAAATCCCGCACTTCCTGATTCTTCTTGTTGGTGCGGCCTTGGTGCTCCAGTTTGTAGCCGTAGGGCACATTGCCGCCCCGGTACTGCCCGTCCTGCACCATCTGGGAATGCTTGGTCTTTACACGAATGGACGTTTTCTCACTTTCCCCAGACGCCTGCCAGAAGCGGATGTAGTTCAGCAGCTTGTCCACATGGTTGTCAAAGCGCTGTTCGCCCTCTCTGGCGCTCCACACCTCAATGCCCTGCTGCACGAACCACTGCACCACAAAGGGTGTCTCGTCATCCCTTCTGCCGATGCGGTCAAACATAAACACCAGCAGTACGTCAAACTGATGCAGCAGCGCCCGCTTCTTGATTTCCACAATGGCGTCGCGGGCGTTGGTGCTGATTTTATATCCGGAAACGCCCTTCTCCGAGATTTCATCGACGATCTCCCAATCTGAATGGCTCGCCGCGTACTCGCGGCAGGCCAGCTTCTGCATGGGAATGTCATCGTGATCTACCTGTCCGACGGTGGAGACGCGGTAAAGGCATATCACCCGTTTCATGTATTTTTCACCTCCCGAAATGCGCGTTTGTCAGCATGGCCAGCACGTCCGCGACGGCTCCTTCGTCCGGTTCCTCCGCGTAGGAAACCGTCACTTCACAGACAGGCTGACCGTCCTGAAAGCCAGTGTTTTCAAGGCTTTCGGGCTGGCTGGCACTGGTAGTATTACCTCTGTTTTCGACACTTATCAAGCCGGATTCGGGCAGCTCGGGAGATATATTTTCGGGTTGTGTGTCAGTCGTAATATCGCCGCTTTGAAGGCCGTTCCTGCGGCAAAATGTCTTCACCGTCCCCACGGGTACTTTAAGCTCCGTTGCGATGGATACATAGCCGAATCCCTGCTGGCGCAGTTTTTTGATCCGCTTCTTCTGGGTTTCCGTCATCAAAATTGCCACCTCCCATAGGGTAGCCACGGGAGATGCCCGAAAAGGACGTTTTTCAAAAATTTCCCCAAAATAAAATGGGCCTTGCCCGAAAGCAAAGCCCGTAATGGTTTATTCCGTTGTAATCTCGCTGTACTCCCCGGACACCCAGCCGACCTGGCTGCCGATCTTCACCGCCTGCCAGCCGTTGAGGGCGGTGGCTACGTACTCCAGTTCGGCACCGTTGGCCACAGCGGTAATACGACTGTAGCTGGTGCCGTTGCCTGTGCGGATGTTGACCTTGCCGCCACCGGAGCGGATGGTCACCCGGATGGCAGTCTGCCCGGAAATGGGCTGTTCCTGTTCCGGCGCGGGCTGGGTTTCCGTCATGGCCTGCTGACCTGCGTCTTGCTCGGAGACTGCCGCCAACAGGGCGGCGTGGGTCTGGTCGCCGTATTTGCCGTCCTGCTTCAGGCTTGCCTTTTTCTGAAAAGCCTTCACAGCAGTCTCGGTTTTGCTGCCGAACTCACCGTCCACGGTCAGCACCGCGCCCAGCTGATTCAGCAGTTCCTGCAGGGCTTTGACATCAGAGCCAGAGGAGCCCTTTTTCAGAAGGCGGGAGCCAAGGGTGTAGGCGGTGACCGCTTCTACGGCCTGCTGCGCCCCGCTTGTATCGCCGTAATTGATGAAGGGCAGCTTATACCAGTGTGTCCAGGGCCGCTTCTTCACCTGGGTCTTGACGCACCCGGCATTAAAGCCCTGCCATTCCACGGCATAACCGTCTCCGATGTAATAGCCCGCATGACCATCCTTGTAGAGCGCCACACCGGGGATCTCCGGCAGAGTGTCGATGGTGCCCCAGTCCATGCCCTTGCTCTTAGCCCAACTGAACATGCTGTTGGCTCCCTTGTCTGGGCAGCCGTTGGAGCCGTACTTGCTGGTGATGGATTTATCCGTGCCGATGGCTTCCAGCACACCCTGACCGCCGTTTGTCCAGGCGTAGCCCTTACAGCCCCCGATGCAGTCGGAGACCACCGCATTGTTAGCGATGTGCTGCTTGTATTTGGACATACGACTTTCGGTGTAATGGGACGGGTACTGGTTTTTCTTTCTCGACAGAAGACTGTTGGTAGCCTTGTAGACGCAGGTGCCGTACCAGTAAGGCTGGCCCACCATCTTCTGGCACCAGGCCGCAAAGTGCTCATTGGTGAAAGGCGTATTGATTCTTTCAGACATCGTGATTCCCTCCGATCATGAAAAGAGGGCGGCGGTCATTCGCCGTCGCCCGTGTCGGTCGTCTTGTCTTCCTTCTTGTCCCGGTCGTGCAGCTGTTCCAGAATGTCCTTCAGCTTGTCGGGAATGGGCAGGCCGATGTAGGCCGCGTTCTCCAGAAGGGAAAGGCCCTCGTTGCTCATGTAGAAGCAGATCACCGCTCCCCGAAGGGCGCTGCCACTGCCCACCACATGCAGGTCGATGATATTGGCCACGCCCACCAGCATCAGGATCAGGCATTTTTTGCAGATACCCTTAAAGCCTACGGCGCTGGACAGCTTCTTATCCACGATGGCGCACATGACGCCCGTGATGTAGTCCAGCGTCATCAGCACAATCAGCGCGATCATCATTCCGTCCACACCTCCAAGAAAATAGCCCAGCCACCCGCCCAGCGCGGTGATGGCGATCTGCACCTTCGTCCAGATCAGGTCGATAGAAAAGTTACGCATTCTTGTTTCCTCCATTCGTTTGTTTGATATAGAAAAACCGCCCTCGTATGAGAGCGGCTTGTCCCGGGAGTAATGAAGTTTCATCGACTTACACTCCAATTGCTATCCAGTCGATGGCCCTGCTGGTGTTGAAATTGCCGCCGACGATGACGGTCGCGCCTGTGGTGGTCTTGCTGTGCACCTTCAGAGCACCGTTATCTCCAGACCAGTTAGAGCCGGTTGTGGAGTATGTCAGCACCACACAGGGCACGGACGTGAAGCCCGCGCTGCTGTAATTGATGGAAAGGGCGCTGTTGCCGGACACGTTTCCGGAGCCGTATGCTACCTTGAAGGGTAGTCTGGCCATGGCCAGTGTCCCGGCGTTGATGTTGCTGGCGTTGTTCGCGCCCAGATTGCTTCTGGCGTTGGCGGCGGTGGTGGCTCCTGTGCCGCCATTGGCGATGGGCACACCGGAAGGCATACCTGCGTGGAAAATGCGGTAATTTGCCCAGGTGCCCGCGTCGCACACGCGCAGCAGCACGGCATAATCCAGACTGTTCTGATAGGCCTTCGTCCTGACTTCCAGCATGCGGCGGTTGTTGCCCGTGCTGTCCTCCCAGGCGGCGAAGGAGGACGCGCCCGCATAGCTCCCCTCAAACACCGTGCGGTTGGTGGTGCTGTTATAGGTAGGCAGAAGATACAGGGACGGGTACAGGTAGCCGGAGATAGACAGGTTGCCCGTCATTGTATCCCCGGATTTCTTCACCCCGCCCAGCGCCGCGATGGCGTTTGCCGCCGATGTGGCTCCCGTGCCGCCGTAGGCAATGGCCAGCGGCGAGGACAGCTTTAACGGCCAGCCGCATTCGATGTAGCCCGAAGTCTCCGCCACCTTGCCGATGCCCACACCCGTACCATCCGACAGAAAATCCAGTATGACACCCTTCGTGCCGATGGACACGGACTGCTCCACATAGTAGAAATAGTCCGTCAGGCGGACTTTCAGGTCATAGCTGTTCAGCGCGTCATAGGTCTGGGTCAGGAGTTTGTTGGTGGCGCTCAGGTTATATGAGGTAATGGACATCTTCTCCGCCTGCGTCCATGCGGTGGCGGATTTCAGCTTGTAATACACCACACAGGAAAGACCGTTCTTCCCGCCCAGGGAATTGACACTGCCCTCAAAGGAGTATCGCACATTGGTACCGTCCAGCTGTGCCGCCGAGCCATCCGAACTGCATCGTTCAGCTGAAAACTTCTTGATGGACGGTACCGCATAATCCAGCACATTGAAAGTGGTCTGGTAAGTGGCTGTCCTGCCCCGGCTGTCGGTGACTGTAACCGTCATGGTCATATCCCCGGCGGTCGACAGCTTCTTGCTGGCGGTAAAGGACGCCGCTGTGTAGGAAACACCATCCAGCGAGGTGCGGTAGGAAGAAATGGTGCTCCCGTAAATCCCTGCCGCCGTAATGGCTACCTGCAGAGTACTGAGCGATTTCACGAAGGCTGCGATTTTATCTTTGACCGTGGTATTCGTGTCTTCCACCGTCACCGAGGATATGCTTGGTACCACCGTGCTGGGTACATTCAGCGTCAGGGTGCACGTGCGTGTGCCCGTGATCGTCCCGTTCACAAAGCTGTTGCAGGTGATGGTGCAGATGCCGCTGGTGGCGTTGGGGATTTCGCTGGCCAGGGACAAAGGCGGCGTCCAGCTGACGGATGCCCCCACATTGGTGGCAATCGCGCCGCTGGCATTGCCGAACCAGTACGAGATGGTGTGCGTGGTGGCGGTGCTCTGCCGGTTGGTGTAGATCGTCACCGCGCTGCCCAGATTCACCGATGTAGATGAAACAGTCGGCTGGCTGACCGCTTCCTCATAGGTGATGGTGATAACGCAGCTTTCCCACTGGAAGTAGTTATAGGAATATCCGTGGGAAGATGCGCTGGCGTAAGGGTTATACAGGGTGAAGCTGTTGTTGCCCTGGGCAATGTATGCTGCCATCTGGTTAAACAGGTCGCCCGTGATGTAATAACTGGTGGAGTTGCCGTAGAACGAGCCCTCGAAGGTGCCCAGTTCATCGCCCACATATTCCCAGCTAGCTACACCGGACGCGATGCTGTTCTGGTAGTTCGCTTTCCTGAGGAAGACCAGCTTGCTGCTGCCCGCGCCATAGCCTGCCTTGGCTGCGTCAATGTCCAGCCATATACTGGTGATCACCTTGTTGGCCAGGTTCATGCCGGAAAAGCAGAGGATGCCCACATAGTTGTAGCTGGAATCGTAGAATTCCTGAGACGCCACGCTGCTCTTGGCATTGGAAGAGGAAGTGTATTTCCGTGTGACCATGGACGCGGCATAGGATACTGTGGTGGCCATGTTGTCTCCTTTCCCGGCATCAACCGTTGTAGATCAGGGATAAGTTTCCGTTGCTCTGGGGTTCAAAGGCAAACTTGCCGATGATGAGTTTGGACAGGATTTCAGCCTGCGTGACGTAGAGCTTGTTGTTGGACAGGTACGCCACTTCGGTGTCATTCATATAAAACGCCAGCCTGTCATTCACCACCCGGAAAGTGAAGGGATTTCCCGTTTTCCCAATGACCAAACCGTCCTCATCAAAGGTCATGTAGGTGCGGAATACCGCCAGTTGTTCCTCGGTGGCTTCCAGGGCGGTTTCCATGTCCTGCTGCATCTGATTAATGCGGGTGACGGCCCAGGTGTAATTGCTTTCGGTCTGCTCGGAGAGTGTACCCACCTGCTGGATAACCCGCGTCATGTCGCTGGCCAGCGCATAGGTGGCCTTCACCTCGGAGCGGATGCTGTCCGCTTCCGTGCTGACCTGCGCCCGGACGGAGGCCAGCTTGGTTTCCAGCGCTTCCTCGGAGTCTTCCGGGGCGGCGGTGTAGTCCGTGGGCATACTGCCTCTTTCCAGCTTAAACCAGTGAATGGTGGACGTTCCCGGAGAAGCGTCTCCCACAGGCTCCCGGTAAATCATGACATCAGCAAAATCAGGATTGTCGTCCGGTGTTTTCCCGGAAGCATACTGCGCCTGGAAGGTAGCATGTGCCGTTTGCCGATCCACGTCCAGCAGCTTTACGGTGGCCAGCACCTGATTCCCGCCTGATGTACGGAGGGTGACATAGCTCAGGTCTTCCATGGAGATAGAAAAGGAAACGGTATAGGTTTCGCCATCTTCCATCGGCTCCGCCAGCGCATACCGGGCAATCACGTCATCCGTGCCCGTCTGCTCGGAGCCGGACTGCAGGGCGTAGTTCCTGCCGCCGACTTCCATATCGCTGAGGGCTTTCTCCACCGAGATAGCTACAGACTGGTTGCTGGACAGGTCGAGGGATTCCCCGAAGTCTGCCGCCACATGGCTGGTGGTCAGCGTTCCGGCCTTCACGTTCGCGCCCTCGATGGTAGCGGCGGCGATTTCGTTTCCCGTGATCGTCCCGGCGAGGATTTCATTGGCGGTGATGGTATGGGCGGCGAGCTCGTTTGCCGTGATGGAATGAACGACAATCTTGTCTGCCGTAATGGTGCGTTCCGTCAGCACATAGCCGTCAATGGTGTCCACCTGCGCGGAGACCAGTTCGCCCATGTTGTTGATGGCATAGATCAGGCTCTGCTCCGACCCACGGATGATGAGCCGCTCCACGGAGAGTGTGCCCGCTGTGATTTTGTTGGCGGTGAGTTCCACGATTTTCGCGTCCGTGATGCTGGCATCCGCAATCTGGGCAGTACCGACAGCACCTTGTGCGATCAGGGCGGCGGTAATCGCGCCCAGGGCAATCTGCGCCGTGTCCACCGCCGCGTTGGCAATCTGAGCGTTGGTAATGGCCGCCTGGGCAATTTTGGCGGTCGTCACAGCCAGATCAGCGATTTTGGCTCCAGTCACGGCCAGGTCGGCGATCTTCGCGGTGACGATTTCGCCGTCGAGGATTTTGGCCCGCACAATGGCGCCATCCTGAATATTTGCCGTGCAAATGGAAGCGCCGCCGATTTTGGCATTCGTAATGGCGGCATCTGCAATCTTCGCCGTATCAATCTCGCCGTCCTGAATGTGAGCGTTCCGGATCGCGCCATTGGTGATCTTGGCATTGGTGATAGCTCCGTCATGGATGTTGGCGGTCTGGATTTCCCCGGCACCGATCTTCGCGGAGGTAATCACGCCATCCTCGATCTGGGCCGTACCGATGGCGGCATCACCAATCTTGGCACGGGTGATAGTAGCGTCCTCAATCTGCGCCACACCAATCGCGCCTTCTGCGATCTTCGCCCGGACAACAGCCGCATCCTGTATCTTGGCTGTTCCGATGGTGGCGTCAGCGATCTTTGCGGAGGCAATCGCCGCATCCTGAATGTGGGCGGTCTCAATCGCCGCCATCTGAATCTGTACGGAGCTGACCGAGCCAGACTGCAGAGCGCCTGTGCCTACGGAGTTAATAGCCAGCTTGCTTCCGGTGATGATGCCGCTTGGAAGTTGCCGGGCGGAGATCACGTTGCCTTCCACCGTATTAGGCACCGTGCCCAGCGTCATGCTGGTGTATTTCTTCGTCAGGCAGTCGTAGGTGTACTGGGTCATCCGCATGGACACCTGTACCCCGATTCGGGGCGCGATGACCCGCACAGCGTCCCCCAGGTAGATGTTCTGCAGGAAGCCGTACTCCTTGTACTCTTCAGTTTCCGCGCAGTTGATGAAATCCACGTTCAGGGTGACGGTGGGCATATCGCAGCCCGCGTCATACTGGGCCTGCACCGCTTCCCGCATGGCGGCGTAGCACTGTTCTTTGGTTTTCTTGTCGTCGCCGTCTGTCTTTTCCTTGGCGTCCGAAACGGGCAGGTGAATCCATTTCGGGTGGGTATAATTCCCGATAAGCGGACTGTCGATGAACAGTTCCGGGAGATATAGCACATTGCCATCCGCGTCTTCTCCGGTCGGCATGATGCGGGTGACCACATCGGTCAGGTCAACGTCATAGCTGATGCCCAGCAGGTTTTTCGCCTGCCTGATCTGCACGTTGCTGTCCTGGCCCACGCGCTTCACCAGAAATACATCCCACCAGTCCCGCGTGAGCTCTCCCTTGTATTTCTCCACCACACCACCTTCACCCAGCAGGGCGTCCACGGGATTGATGTTCACAAACTCCACGTCCTCCGCCCGGCTGTCCAGGTCGGAATAGAAGGTGAAATCATGCTCCGATAAGCAGGAAGAAGAAATGGTCTGCACAACAGAAGCCCCCACCGCAGAGGATGAGGGCTTATAGGACTGGATCATATTGTCGAGCAAATCATAGAACACATGCCGGGCATAGACGGTGATTTTATCCAGCTCCGGCACTACCCGGTAGATGCGGAAAGGCTGATCCCGCAGTTGGCGGGATTCTACTACAGAAGCTGTTGCTTGCGACACGGAGCCTTCCGTGTGATCCAGCACCAGATAGGTAGTGGACATATAGCCATGCTTCCCGTCAGGGGCAGTCACCTCATACCAACTGCTGTTGGTCTTGGCAATAACCTGCACGAAGGAACCGTTCTTATAGCTGGCCAGGGTCTTATACTTGGTTCCAGGCCCTGACCGAAGGCGTAGTGTGCCTTTACGAGTTTGTGCTCCGGAGAAGTCTGTGTTCACCCGCCAGACTTCTGCGCTGCTGTCGTCGCCCGGTGCGGAGAAGTTCACGCGGGGCGTCATGGCGGCGGGCACGGGAGCGCGGAGGATGCAGCCTTCCACCAGCCGCTGCCATTTCCCGGCTTCATCGATGGGATGCACCAGTTCCAGTTCATACTCACCATTCAGGGTTTCCGTCACGGAAGCGGACAGCGGAGCCAGTGTGCCGTTGCCGTTGGTGGAGAAGTCGGTGCAGTCGGCAGGATAAACACAGATCATGGGAATCACCTCCAGAAGGGTAAAAAGAAAGCGCCGCAGGATGCGACGCTAAAGGATTTATTCATTTCGGAAAACTGGAATTTGTCAATCAAACGCAAGCAGGTTTCCGATGGGAATTGAAAAGCCAAGAGCCTTGTACATCTGTACGTCGCAATCTGCACATCCGACTGTTAGTGAGGAAACTCCGCTTTCCAGACGGGCAAACTGAACCAATTGATGCGCTATGCCTTTATGCCGGTATTCAGGGAGTATGTAGAAGTCCTCAAACACACCGCTTGGAAGATAATTGAATGTTGAAAAGCCAACCGTGACTGAACAGCAGCCAATTAAAGCCTTTTCATCATACGCGCCAAAGAAAAGGATACTGTTTGCTTTGATTGCTTCCGTCATCCGTTCTTTTCCCGCTAAATCAGGTTCATCTTCCTTGATTTCTTCTTTGTATAACCTTTGCAGTTTCCACAATGCTTCAATCTGAGAAGCATCAATTCTCTTATAATCCATCGTTATCCTCACAAATCCCGATTTGTCGACCCGAAGGCCACCATAAATATAGCATGGATCAGATGTTTTTGGAAGGTAGAATCCGTTATAAATACCGCCAGTTCGGCTGGATGACCACTCTCGTCACAACCCCAGACCAGCTGACCGCATTGGCTCCCGGCTTCAGCACAGGGAAATCTCCGGTCATGTGGTCGTTCATCAAAGCGCTGCCCAGATATGCTTCCTTCAAAGCACAGTCAATGACGATGCTGCCGGAGATGTCCTCCAGTTCCACAATGGTCGTGCCGACCATGAGCGTGATGTCCCCGGAACCATACACCGTGAGGATCGGCTCGGCATAGACGCTGCCGGGATTGGTGACGATTGTCCCGGAGGTATTGACGGTAATGTTTGCCGCGTCCTCCTGATACCAGAACGGGAAGCAGCGGAAGTTCACGGAAAAAGCGCAGTGCGGATTGCCGCGCAGCACCTTTTCAAAGGGGATCTGGTTGGCGATCCGGGCCTTGTAGTATCCGCCCGTCCGGTTGGCAAAGGTCACTGTGCCGCTGCCTTTCAGCCATGCGGCGATAGCCGGGATCTGGACAGTATCGGAGATAAAGCATGTGGCTGTCAGCAGCAGATCGTCGTACACATCTTCGCCTTCCAGCTGCGTCAGGCTTCCCGGCCTGCCGGGCACATTGGTCTGGGTGCTGCGTTCAGCGGGAATGGTCACAGGCGGCTGTTCTGTCACATGAATGCCGTACTGGCGGCAGTCGGTACCGTTCCAGAGAAAAAAGTCCTGCATGGTTTCCCTCCAAAGACGTCAAAAGGCCACCTTTTGACGGGTGGCCCATGACGGTAGATTGTAATCAGTCGATTTTGCGGACGACGTCGATGCCGTGTATCGCAGCCAGCGTCGAGCCGTTCGACCAGGCAATGTGTATGCCGCCCGCGTCGTCCACGAACATGACCTCTCCGGTCAAGCCGGGAACCATATCCTTTCGCGGCTCCTCGTACATTTCGACCAGTTCCACATGGCATCCGGGCGGGTAATCCTCCCGGAGCTTTTTCAGCACTTCCGGCCTGATCTGCATCGTAAATCCCATGGCGGTTTCCTCCTTCGTTTTCAGGGTGTGGTATCTATCCCTCTGAACGGGCTGAAAGTCAAGTTAAACCTTACGCCATGCGCAGGCCGCGCCCGCGCTGCTGTCTCCTTGTCAGGGTGGCAATCTCAATGGCCAGGGAGCGGATGTCCTGCTCATCCCGCACATAGAAATTGTTCCCGGACAGGTTGACGGAAGATGTGTTGTTGTAGGTCTTTCGATTATCTGTAGAGCCAAAAGCGACCGTGCCTTCTTTGGCTTCCCCGGTTAGGTAGCGGGCGGCGTTCTTCACGATGCGGGCCTGTACCCGGCTTTCCTGCAAGACGCCTTCTCCAAAGCCCTTCATGGTCATGGAGCCGACCTCATCCCGAAATACCTTTGACGGGGACGCGATCTTCAGTTCCTTCTTGGCGGCGTTCACGGCAGCGCGGGCGGCGGACTGCATGGCACTGACCACACCGGAGCGTCCGGCGTTGATGCCCGCTTTCAGGCCTGCCATGGCGTTGGTGCCGATGGACTTCAGGCTGGTGGCTGTGAGACTGCGGGACAGCGCGGATTTCACACTCCCGGAAATGGCAGTGCCCGTTCCGCTCATGTCATAGGCAGACAGAGCACCTGCCAGACCTGCCATTACCGTCGTGCCGGAAGGCGTCAGGGATTCAGCAGTCAGGGCTGCGGAGACGGCACTTTCCAGATTGCTGGCCAGTGATGCCGCGTCGGTGGAGAAGTCGTATTCGCCCATGCCTGCGCCGATGCCAGCCGCCGCATACTCACCGGCGGGCTTCATGCGCTCCGAGGGGCTGTTGATGATGAGTGCGGAATTGATCGCTGTTTCCAGATTCGTGGCTAGAGTCTCAGCATCCGTGTCCCAGCCCGCTTCCGTCATGCCTTCCGCAATGCCTGCGGTCACGTTTTCGCCGACACCCACGGAGTCCAGGTCTTGTACAAACTGCAGGATCTTCTGCAGGTTGTCCATGTCCTCCTGGCTGACGGCTTCACCGTTCTGGATTGCCTTCACGACCTCCGCCACATAGGTGGCGAGCTGCGCAACGTTCTCGGCGTCGAAGTCGTTGATCATGGACTGATCCAGCGTCCGCATGATGCCTTCGTTGCCGCCGTAGATGAAGTTCCACCACTTATCCAGAGAGCCTTTGGCGTTCTCAATACGCTTTTCTGCGGCATCAATATAACCCATGAGGGATGTCGGCATGATGCCCGTCAGGGCTGTTCCCAGCGTGGTCATGCCCAGCTGATCCACTTCGGCCACCTGCTGGCGCATCTCCGCGATGGCTTCCGGAGCGCCTGTGACCTCGGTGGTGATGAGCACGTGCATGGTGCCGTCCTTGTCGAGGATGGCCACATCGTCCGGGCGCAGCATATCTGAGGTCACAGCGGTGACGGGGATTTCCTGACCGTCCTTCCAGTATTTCACCCCGGATTCTCCAAGGACAGAGGACGGGTCTTCATACGCTTCCGACAGGCGGACGATGCCTTCCACTTCCACCTTGTTGTTCTTCAGCCAGCGGCGGTAGGCCAGCAGGTCATATCCGGCAAGCCCCACCTGCAGGTTGAGGGTGGGCTTCTTCACGCCCGCCGCTTCTCTATACTCGGTGATGTAGGCGGTGAACTCCTTCAGCAGTTCGGATTTATCACAGCCTGTGGCCTCGGCGAATTTGGTGACGATGCCTTCCACCTGCACGGAGGACAGCGAGGACACATCCACATTTTCCGCTTCCGCGTACTTCGTGATGAGGCCCACCACATGGGAGGGCTTCAGGGCCGCCGTGGATGCGCCGCCTGTGGCTTCCTCGTAGGCCATAACGAAGGCGGTCACGCCGTCCGGGGTCAGGCCCGTGGTGTCTACCTCGTTTTCTTCCAGATACTTGAGCACATAGGCGGTAATGTCGCTGGGCTTCAACTGGGTGACGTCTGTGCCCTCGGCCAATTCCTTATACGCGCTGACCATGGCGGTGACGTTGGTGGGATTCAGCCCGGACACGTCCGCGCCCGTGGTGGCTTCCGCGTAAGTCTGCACGTAAGCCACAAGCCCCTCAGGGGTCAGAGACGCTTTGTCCGCGCCGTCCTCCACCTCGGTGTACTTGCTGATGAAGGCTTCCACAATGGGCTGCTGTTTGGCGGCGTTTTCCGCTTCCGTGTATCCGGAGATAATGGCGTCTGTGGTGATCGCGCCCGGATTGCTGGCCCATTCCTGCCAGCGCTCCATGGCCCCGGTCATGTCCAGATCGGTGGCGATTTTCAGCACTTCCTCACCGACAGCCTCGCCGAACATCTCCTGTAAGCTGGTCAGGTTGGTGTCCCACTTGTTTTCATTCAGATAGGTCTGGATCGCGGCCAGCTGTTCCAGCGCGGAGGAAAAGTCGATGTCCGGGAACATGGCCTGCACTTCTTCTTCCGACATCCCGCTGTCCAGCAGGGACTGGATCTGGGTGAGCAGACCCACGTACTCGGTGAGTGCCCCTTCATCCATGCTGACGGTCAGCTGGTTTAACTGTGGCAGGAGGGATTTCTTCTCCGCGTCGGTGGATGCCGCGCTGTACTGGCGGAGCAATTGCATCAGGTCGCCCACCTGGGTCTTGGCGGTCTGAATGTCCTCCTGCTGCCACACGGGCATGACCACAT
>CAVIHU010000044.1:0-14374 GCA_963642705.1 Bacteroidaceae bacterium | reverse complement strand
ACGCATGTGCCATATCGATTTTGCTTCCATGGGTCATATCTCTTTACAACACAGAGACAGCCGTGGAAAATTTCAAATCGCCTCTTGACAAGTGCCTCGAATTGTAATATAATAGTGACGTTGCGAATGACTGATCGCAACACAATTGAAGATGGAGAGTTGGCTGAGTGGTCTAAGGCGCACGACTGGAAATCGTGTGTGGGCTTATACCCCACCTAGGGTTCGAATCCCTAACTCTCCGCACTTGTGATGGTGCTCAGGTTCTTGAAACAAAGAGCTTGAGTGCTTTTCTTTTTTTGCAATTGCGGTGGCTTGAATGGAAATGCTCGGATCCTGACATCAATAATGGAATCACGCGTTACT
The DNA here is from genome assembly GCA_963642705.1 of Bacteroidaceae bacterium. Taxonomy (GTDB): domain Bacteria; phylum Bacillota; class Clostridia; order Christensenellales; family Aristaeellaceae; genus UBA11524. The sequence continues at coordinate 14,011 of CAVIHU010000044.1, read as the reverse complement.
GCTTTTTCAGAGAAAAATGGTGTTACTCGAGCAGCTTTTGATGACGTTCACGGCGTTGCCGTCCAGGTTGCGATAAGGCCGCGGAAGAATTTCTTTCGTTTTGGAAGGGAAACTGCATTTTGCGCATTGGAAGTGGCTGCTTTGGTCTGCGAGTTGGACGAATCTGTTTCGTTTTGCATTCGGATCGATGCTGACGGCGCTGCTGCAAGGAAATCAATTTTGTGCATAGTCATACATTCTTTCTTCCTTCACGGGTGTGTAAGCCGTCGGATGGCGGATTGGATCCGCAAAAAACGGAATATTTTGCGAACATTTCTATGCCAAGCGAATAAGTATTCCGAAAATTGATTTCCGTGGCGCTGCTGAAATTTCCATTTCATTTTTTCGCGATTCATGATATACTGTAAGATGCTGATTGGCGGAGAAGGGGGGGCGGACATGTGGAGCAGGTCGAAGGAACCGTGGAAGGTGTCATCTTCCGCAATACGCAGAACGGCTATACTGTGGCATCGGTGCGGCGGACGGATGGCGATGAGGTGACGGTCGTCGGGACGATGCCGATGCTGTCCGCAGGCGAAACGGGCGTGTTCTCCGGCGAATGGGTGGCGCATCCGCAGTACGGTCAGCAGTTGAAATGTCAGCAGGTGACGCTCAAGCAGCCTTCGACAATTCAGGGCATCATCCAGTACCTCGCTCACGGACCGGTTGAAGGAATCGGCATGAAGACGGCGAAGGACATTGTCGCTCACTTCGGCGAGGATACGCTGCGAATCATGGACGAGCACCCAGAACGCTTGCAGGAAGTGCACGGCATGGGCAAAAAGCGCTGGCGGCAGATTGTCCAGTCGTATCAGGAGCACCGAGAAACGCGTGAAGCGATGGTTTTTCTTCAGACGTACGGCATTTCGGCGGCGCTGGCGATGAAAATCAGCAAAACCTATGGCACGCGCACGCAGGCTGTCATCCGCGGAAATCCGTATCAGCTGTGCGAGGATATTGACGGCGTTGGCTTCAAGACGGCGGACACCATCGGTGCGGCGATCGGCATTCCGCCGGACAGCGACAACCGCATCTGCTCGGCTATCAAGTATATATTGAAGGAGCAGGCGGCGCAGAACGGACATGTCTTTCTGCCGGAGCGGGAGCTTGTGAACACAAGCGCTGAAATGTTAAACGTATCGGAAGAACTGACGGCGCATCAGCTCAAGCGCATGCAGCTGAGCAGAAGGCTGTGCGTTTCCGGCGCGGACGGCGAGGTGCGCGTGTATCTTCCGATGTACGACAACGCGGAGCGTGAGGTGGCAAACCGTCTGTGCGAGCTGCTGAAAACGCCGGTCATGCCCTGCGGCGGCGATCTGGACGCGCAGATTGACCAGTTTGAGCGGCGGCGCGGCATTACCTTCAGCCCGCATCAGCGTGAAGCGATTCTGATGGCGCTGCGCAAGGAGCTGCTTGTTATCACGGGCGGTCCGGGCACGGGCAAGACGACCATTATCGAGTGCATCATTTCGCTTTTATCCGCCAACAGTGTGAATGTGGCGCTCTGCGCGCCGACAGGACGCGCCGCGAAGCGTATGACCGAGGCGACCGGCAGCGAGGCGAAGACGATTCACCGCCTGCTGGAGTACGGCGGCGAGGATGGATTTTTCAACCGCGATGAGAATAACCCCATTGAGGCGGACTGCATTATTGCAGATGAGATGTCCATGGTGGATCTGATGCTGATGTGCTCCTTCCTGCGGGCGGTCGAGCCGGGCACGAGGCTGATTCTTGTCGGCGATACAGACCAGCTGCCGTCTGTCGGGGCGGGTAACGTGCTGGGCGACATTCTCGCGAGCCATGCCGTGCCGTTCATCCACCTGACGGACATTTTTCGCCAGTCGGAAACGAGCCGGATTGTCACGAACGCGCACCGCATCAATGAGGGACAAATGCCGCTTTGCAACGAGAAGAACACGGATTTCTTCTTCGAGCAGCAGGATAGTCCCGTTCGTGCGGCAGAATCGATTGTCGCGCTCATGACGCAGCGGCTGCCGAAATTCCTGCATTATGGCGATGACTGGCGGCAGCGCACCGTCCGCGAAATGCAGGTGCTCGCGCCGATGAAGAAGGGCGATTGCGGCGTGCAGGTGCTCAACACGCGCCTGCAGCAGGCGCTGAATCCGAAGGAGCGCGGCAAAAGAGAGCTGATGCGCGGCGATACGACCTTCCGCGAGGGCGATAAGGTCATTCAGATGCGCAATAATTACGAGATGGCGTGGCAGCGTCGGACGAATTTTGGTTGGGAGCAGGGCGGAGGCGTGTTTAACGGCGATGTCGGCTTTGTGACTGAGGTGGATAGCGAGGAGCACAGCCTGACGGTCCGCTTTGATGATGACAAGGATGCCGTGTACAAGGCGGCAGATTTGGAGGATCTCGACCTGGCGTACTGCCTGTCGGTGCATAAGAGTCAGGGCAGCGAGTTTCCGGCGGTGATTATGCCGGTCGTATCGGGACCCGACAAGCTGCTGACGCGCAACCTGTTCTATACCGCACTGACGCGTGCACGCAAGCTCGTGGTGATTGTCGGAAGAAGGGACACGATGCAGCGGATGGTCGAGAATGACTATGTCCTGCACCGCTACACAACGCTGCGCGAGCGCCTGCAGGAAATGGCGGAGATGTTTAAAATCAACTCGTTTAACGATGAATGACAGGGAAGGAAAGAAAGCATATGCCGGTGCTGCGTGGAAAAAAGGTGATGCTGCGGCCGTACCGCAGGGACGATATAAAAGGGATTCTGTCGTGGGTGAATAACGCTGAAACGGTCAGGTATCTGTCAAGCTGGGCGGATACGCCGTATACGGAGAAGAATGCCGAGCAGTATCTTGATTACGCCATGACCGGCGGCGGCGACCGGATGATGTTTGTTATTGCCGATGCCGTGACGGAGGAATACTGCGGACAGATTTCGCTGGACTGCATCAACCATCGCAATGGCACGGCGGAGCTGCGCATCGTCATCGGCGCACCAGAGCACCGCGCAAAAGGGTTCGGCGGCGAAGCTGTCCGGATGCTGCTGCACTACGCCTTCGAAACGCTCGGGCTTCGCCGGATTGAGCTGGACGTGTACGCAGACAACAGCGCGGCACGCCTGTGCTACCTGAAGGCGGGCTTTAAAGAGGAGGGCGTGAAGCGGCAGCGCGTGTGGAAAAACGGCGCCTATCGCGACGTCGTGTTCATGGCAGTGCTGCGCGATGAATACAAGGAGGCGCACCATGATTGAAGGAAAGAAAATACGCCTGCGTGCCTTTGAGCCGTCGGATGCGGCGGCGAGCTATGCGTTTGTCAACGATCCTGATACGCTTGGCAGTATGATGAGCGGCATTCCGTTTCCCTCGTCCATGGCGGACGAGCAGCAGTGGGTGAATCAGCAGTCGAGCTATACGCGCGGCGAGTATCAGTTCGCGGTGGAAACGCTTGACGGTGAGCTTGCCGGACGATGCGGACTTATCCGCGTCGACTGGAAGAATCGCATGGCAAAGCTTGCCATCATGATTGGCGCGCCGTACCGTCATCAGGGCTACGGTCAGGAAGCCATGGCGATGCTGTGCGATTTTTGCTTTTCTGAGATGAACCTGCACAAGCTGCGCGTGTCGGTTTTCGCGTTCAATGAGGCGGCACTCAAATGTTACCGCGCGTGCGGCTTTGAGGAGGAAGGATGCCTGAAGAAGGAAATTTGGCGGAACGGCGCGTATCAGGATGTCATCATTCTTTCGAAATTTGCCTGTTAATCAGCATAAAAATCGTATAAATCCTGTATTTTTGCGCACGGAATGTTGACAATCCAACGCTTGCAGGGTAAGATAAAAAGCGTGTTGTCCTTTCAGGATGCAAACCGGCTGTGCATGATGATGCAGCTTTACCTATAGGCGTATAGAAGGTATTCCGTCAAGGGTGCCGGAATATCGCGGGAGGAACGAGCATGAAGAAGATTGTAACGAAGTTTGGCGGCAGTTCACTGGCGGATGCAGGTCAGTTTGCAAAGGTCAAGAACATCCTGCTGATGGATGACGCGAGAATGTATGTCGTTCCGTCCGCGCCGGGACGCCGCTTCAGGAATGACGACAAGGTGACGGATTTGCTGTATGCCTGCCATCGTCAGAAGACGGCGGGCGAGGATTATCAGGACACGTTCGACCACATTGCGGCGCGCTATATGGACATTGCCGAGGAGCTGTCGCTGAAGGTGGATCTCGGCGCGGCACTCGATGAAATCAACGAGAAAATCGATCAGGGCGCGGATGCGGATTACTGCGCGTCTCGCGGCGAGTATCTGAACGGTCTCCTGCTGGCGGATTATATGGGCTGGCGTTTCCTTGATTCCGCAGAGGTTGTCAAGTTCACCGAGGACGGCGCGTTCGATGCCGAAAAGACGAATGAGCTGATGGCAGCGCGCCTGTCCGACAACGTGCCGACGGTCGTGCCCGGCTTCTATGGCAGCTATCCGGACGGCAAGGTGAAGACGTTCTCGCGCGGCGGCTCGGACATTACCGGCGCAATTGTCGCCCGTGCGGTGGAGGCGTGCGTGTACGAGAATTGGACGGACGTGTCCGGTTTCCTGATGGCCGATCCGCGCATTGTCGAACATCCGCGCGAAATCAGCTCCATCACCTACAAGGAGCTGCGCGAGCTGTCTTACATGGGCGCGTCTGTCCTGCATGAGGACGCGATGTTCCCCGTGCACAAGGCCGGCATCCCGACGAACATCCGCAACACGAACGATCCTGAACATCCCGGCACCATCATCAGCCTGAACGCGCCGCACGATGACGCGCACCCGACCATCACCGGCATCGCGGGCCGCAAGGGCTTCTCCGTCATCAGCATCGAGAAGGCAATGATGAACAGCGAGCTGGGCTTCGGCCGCAAGGTGCTGCAGGCGTTCGAGGAGAACGGCGTGTCCTTCGAGCATCTGCCGACCGGCATCGATACGCTGTGTGTTGTCGTGTCCGGCGAAGCCTTCGCGCCTGTGCGTGACACGATTCTTTCGCGCATCGTCCATGAAACGAATCCCGACACCATTACCGTCTACGACAACATGTCCATCATCGCGACGGTCGGCCGCGGCATGGTGCACAACTGCGGCACCGCTGCGCGCCTGTTCTCTGCGATGAGCAAGGCAGGAATCAACGTCCGCATGATTGACCAGGGCTCGAGCGAACTGTCCATCATCGTCGGCGTGAATGACGCGGACTATGAGAGCACCATTCGGGCGATTTACAGCGCGTTTGTGCAGTGATTTTTTGCGTGCTGAGATTTTAGCTGGTGTGCTGCACCAAATCCTGTAAGGGGCATTGCCCCTTGACCCTTTGGGGGCATCTTTTGCTTGCAGAAGGATGCCCTTTTATGCTATGATAAGAGAGGATTATCAAGCAAGGAGGTGCGCAGGTGGCTGAAGCTGAGGTGATGCTGCGCGTGCCGGGCGACCGGCAGTATGCGCTGGCCATCCGGACGGCGCTGGGCGGCGTGGCGATATTGAAGGATCTGGACGCGGATACGCTGGATGATCTTCGCATGGCGGCGGACGAGATCTGCGACTGCCTGCTCCATCAGGGGCGTGAGGTGGCGCATCTGGATGTTGCCGTCTATGATGAAGGAGATTATTTGCGGGTGGCATTCTCGGTCAATTACAGCGGCGAGGCGCAGTCCCCCTGCGAGGACGAAACGGAAATCACACGCGCCGTTTTGCAAACGCTCGCAAGCGATGTGACCATGAGCCGGTGCGGAAACGCAGTGCAGTGCATATCAATTCTGCTGCACAAGGCGACCGCGCCCATCCGCAACGGATGAGCTCGGAGGAAATGGACAGCCTGTTTCAGACGTATGCCAGCAGCCGGGACAAGGCGGTGATGGCACGGCTGGTGGAAGCGAATCTTCCGCTGAGTCAGGCGGTCGCACGGAGATTTCGGGGACAAGGCGCGGAGCTGGAGGATCTCGAACAGATCGCTGCCATGGCGCTCATGCAGGCGGTTGAACGCTTTGACCCGTCTCGCGGGCTGAAGTTCTCGACATTCGCTCTGCCGACGATTGCAGGCAGCGTCCGCAATTATCTGCGTGATCAGGGCAGTGCTATTCGGATGACGCGTTCCGTTCGTGAACAGCTGATACTCCTACGCCGTGCGGAAAACGAGCTGACATCGGAGCTGCAGCGCGAGCCGTCCCTGCGTGAGCTGGCGGAGCGGATGAGGATTTCGCCGGAGGAGCTGCTGTCATTGCTGGACGCACGTCAAACGGCAGGCGTGGTGTCGCTGGATGCGCAGCCGACTGAGGAGGCTGACGCGCCGCGCATGGAGGACATGCTCGGTCAGGCGGAGGAAGGCTATGAGCAGGTGGAGCAGGCGCAATGGCTGAACTGGCTGTATCAGCAGGTGACGCCCGTGGAGCAGCTCCTGCTTAAGAAGCGCTACGCGGAGCACCTCGGGCAGCGCGCAGCGGCTGCGGCTCTCGGCATCAGCCAGATGCAGGTCAGCCGGATGGAACGGCGGCTGCTTTCGCGCCTCAGAACGCTTCTGAACAAGACGGAATGATTGCACAATCAGAAGGGAAGGGGCATACATCGCCATGAATGACCAGAATCAGCAGTTCAACGGGCAGAACGTGTACATGGGCAACAACGCCGATGGCAGCCCGATTTATGGCGTCTTTATCACAAATGACGCGCAGGGCAAGCCGATTTTCGGCGTGCCGCAGGGCTATGACGCGTGGAAACAGATGGTCTACAGCGGCATCAGCGGTTACGATCAGAACGGCTATCCGATTTGGGACACCATGGGCTATGACGAAAACGGGCAGCTTGTTTACGGCGCGGAGGTTGTCTATGATCTTGACGGCAATCCGATTCCGAATCAGCATGCGGTAGAACCGCAAATGGCAACTGCACAGCAAATGGGAACTGCACAGCAAATGGAAACTGCACAGCAGTCGCCAAGCGGATTCACAGCGGCAGGCAAAGCCCCCATTATGCTGAAGGCGCGGCTGCACTTTTCGCCGTTGATGGTGGTGATTATCCTTGCAGTTGTCGGGCTGACGGCGTGGTTCTGCTATGAGCAGTTTGCTCCGCAGGCGGCACGTTATGGCACGATTGAGCTGGCAAGCATCAACGCCACGCATACCGGCGATGCGCTGATTGCCCGCAACGAATCGCCTTATACGGCGGACGGCGTGACATCCATCGTCTATATCGCCGAAGAAGGCAGTGAGGTCGAGCAGGAAACACGCATCTGTCAGGTGTATTCCTCCGGCTTCTCCACGAAGGAGGTCACGACGCTGCGCTCCTATCAGGAGGAAATCCGCGATTATCAGAAGGATTTGATCACCTCCGCGATCAGCGATGCGAAGATGGATCGCTTAATGAACGATGTCATCAGCCACATTACGGAGCTGCGCGAGATGATTTGGAACGGCACCGGCTCGCTGGCAAACCAGGAGACGCTGCTGAAAGCCTCCATCAAGACGCGTCAGGATCAGATCAAGACAACGTATGCCGACGACCAGCGCTTTGCGCGCAAGCTGGATGACGAAACGTCCCAACAGCAGCGCATCAACAGCTGGACGAAGGACTTCACGAGCAATTATTCCGGCATCGTGTCGTTTTATCTGGACGGCTACGAGTTTTCGCTGACGTCGCAAACGTATCAGAACTTCACGCCTGCCGAGGCACGGTCGATGATCAATGGCCATGTGCCGGAAATCTCCGACAGCATCAAGAACAAAACAACGCTGTACCGCATCGTGCAGGATGGGGCGTATAATGTTCTTTTCCTGTCCTCCGACAAGGATTGGAATCCGGTCAACGGACAATCGTATCAGCTCAAGCTCGGCAAATTCGACGCGACGCAGGTGACAGCAACGGTGGAGTCCTTCAGCCGTTCGGGCGGCGAACTGCTGCTTCGCCTGAAGGTGCAGGGTGATGTGCATCCGGTGCTGTACCTCCGTTCCACAGAGGCGACGCTCGGCGAGAACATGGATACGTTCCGCGTGCCCGAACGTGCGCTGTATGTGCAGAACGAGACGCAGGGCATCGTTGTGGTGGAGGGACAGACGGAATCCTTCCACGCCATCAACGTGATGACAAAGGTTGACGGCTACATCTACTTCCAGCCCATTCAGCAGGGGCTGCTGTATGAAGGGCTGACGGTGAAGCTGTTCTGAGGCAATGGACGTATGGCAGCGCCGCACAATTCGGCGGCGCCGCTGGATGCGCCTTTTGCGCCATCTGCGGCGGTGAAAAAGCTTTATTTTGCTGGTCTGCCTTTGACGGAATCGGAACCCCTTTTTGGCTTCCAACCTGCTTCCTGCGGCAATCTCGATTTGCATCCATTCAATCTTTGATTCCTGCAATCGCATCTGCCACAGAATTCACTTTTCATCGTACCGCCTCATTTGTGCGGTATTGCCTTAAAAACGGCACGGAGCGAGATAGCATATGCAAACGGAAATTCTCAAGCAAAACCTTGACAGCGTCATGCAGCTTCTCGGAAAGGCGGCCTCGGAGGGCGGCTATCCGCTCCCGAAGCTTATCGCGGTGACGAAAACGCATCCGGCGGAGGAAATTCTGCCGCTGAAATCGCTCGGCGTGACCGATATCGGCGAAAACCGCGTGCAGGAAATCGTTGAAAAACTGCCTACGCTGGAAAAGAATTTTCAGATTCATCTAATTGGAAGGTTGCAATCGAACAAAGTAAAGTATATAATAGAGCATGTATGTCTGATTCACTCGGTGGACAGGCTTTCGCTTGCGCAGGAGATTGACCGGCAGGCGCAGAAGCACGGCGTTGTCATGCCTGTCCTCGTGCAGGTGTCCCCCTGCGGCGAGGAGCAAAAGGGCGGTCTGCCGCCTGAGGAACTGATGCCGTTCCTGCGGACATTATCCGGTATGCCGGGACTTTCCGTCCGCGGACTGATGGCAGTTATGCCTAATACGCCGGATCGTGCGCTGCTGGATCGGCTGTTTGCTGAGATGCGCACGCGGTTTGAGCAGGCGCGGGATGAGGGTGTGCAGGGCATCCGCATGGAGGAGCTCTCCATGGGCATGTCAGGGGATTTTGAATTGGCGGCGCGTCATGGCTCGACCATGGTGCGCATTGGAAGCGCACTCATGGGTGCGCGGAAATATAACCTGACGGAGCAGTAAGCCCCGCAGGCGGAGGAGTAAAGAAAAATCATGGCGATTTTCGATAAAGCCAGGGAAAAGTTTCAGGGCATGATGCAGGGCAGCGAGCAGGGAAGCCGGAATCGCAGGAGCAACGGCGGAACCAGCGGTCTTCGCCCTGTTAAAATCCAGCGGGCGCCGCAGCAGGAAGCAGCTGCCGGGGCGTTCGGCGCAGGCGTCATGCCGGGAAACATGTTCGGCGGAAATGGCGGCTATGAGTCTATCGCACCGACGGGCAGGCAGCAGCCTGTTCAGGACACGCAGACCCAGCAGACGCAGCGCAAGGGCTGGTTTGGTTCGAATATCGTTGACCGCATGCTCGGCAGGAACGCCGCCCAGCAGACGGAAAAACAGCAGCCCGTTCAGCAGAATCCGCAGCAGGCACAGAATCAGGTGCCGTATGGGACAAATCAGGTGTTCCCGAATCAGCAGATGCCGCAGAATGGGCAGCAGGGCAATTTCACCTCGAACATCTATCAGAACAGCAATTACGGGACAGGAACCCGTTTCCAGAATACGCAGAATAATACCGGATGGCAACCGGCGTTTAATCAACAACCGCCGGTGACTGGTCAGCCGGTGACTGGTCAGCAGGGTTACGGGCAGCCGGGTTACGGGCAGCCGGCGAACGGACAGCAGCCGGCTTACGGTTCGCCGATTGGCGGACAGCCGGTTAGCGGTCAGACGGGAACAAGACGACCTGTGACCGGATTTACAGGAATCGGATATGCAGGAAATGGCTATGCAGGAACCGGGTATGCAGGAACTGCACAGAATCGGCAGAATAATAGCTATACGCAGAATATGAACGCCGCGCAGGGCGGTTATACCATGCATGGTGCATCGCAGGCGCCGGAAGCGGTCACGGGCAACGTGAAGTACTTTCCCGGCTATTTTGTGGACGGCGACGGCGCTTACCGTGCGATTCTCAACGTCGTGCAGGTGACAAGCGTGTCCTCCTGCTACCGCCTGATTGAGTTCCTGCAGAACAACGAGATTCTGCTGGTGAACGCCGAGGACATTGCCGACCGGATGGAAGCGCGCCGATGCCTCGATATCCTCTACGGCGCGTGTATCGTGTCGCAGTGCTCGCTGACGCGCATTTCGAGGGACACGCTGTATATCATCACCCCTGCCGATGTGAAGCTGTCCGCCTTTGATGGGCTGCGCCGCATGGGCGAAAGGGATATCGCGGAAAAGTGGCCTTATCCGGAGACAGTGCGCAATTACACGTCATCCTTTAACAGCTTTCAGGGCGAGTACCGCCAGAGCGGTTATAACTCGCCGGATTATCGGCAGAACGCCCATTGAGCATAGGAGGAGTGAGCTATGATGATTCTGAATATCATTGATTTCCTGCTTCGCATTTACATGCTGATTGTGGCGGCTGTCATCATCATCCGACTGCTCGGCATCACGCCGAACAAGTGGACGAACCTGCTTGATCGCCTGACGGAGCCGCTGCTTTCGCCGATCCGCGCGCAGCTCAATAAGCATCTGCCGGAGAGCTTCCGTCAGATTGACCTCTCGCCGATGGTGCTGATGCTGCTCATCTGGTTCGTTCGCGAAATCATCCTATGAGGCAGGACGGCGGCGAGCAAATTGCGTTGTTGCTTCATCAGGGCGCGCAGCGAGCCGCAAAGCGAGGTCAGGCGGCGCCGTGCCGCTTCATTACCGGTGCACAGCGTCAGACGGCGCTTGAGGAGGCTCATGCGAATGGCGTCACCGCTGCCTTTGACGGTGGCTGGGCGGATGCGGAGCGCGTGCAGGTCTGCTTCATCCCGATGAGGGAGGAGCCGGTCTTTACGGCGATCTGGCTGGAAATCACATGGGCGGTGAAATTTGCACACCTTGCCCATAGCGATCTGCTTGGCAGCCTGATGAGCCTCGGCATGGACAGGAGCCTGTTCGGCGACCTGATTGTTTCGGAAGACCATGCGTATCTGCTGAGTATGCCGGAGGTCGGCGAGATGCTGACAACGGAATGGCACGAGGCTGGGCACACGCCGATTCACGTGCGAATGCTCGAACAGCCGCCGACCATCACGCCGCCGCAGGGCACTCCGATGCGGGATACAATCGCCTCGCTGCGGCTTGACTGCGTGTTATCCTCCGGCATGTCCGTTTCGCGAACGAAGGCGGCGGACATCATCAAGCAGGGACTTGTGCAGCTTAATCACGTGCCGGAAGAGCGCACGGATACGCTGCTCAGGGAGGGAGACCTGCTGTCCGTCCGCGGATTCGGGCGGATTCGGCTGACTGAAATCGGCGGTAAAACGCGAAAGGATCGCATTGCCGTACAGCTTGAGGTTTTTAAACGGGACAAATAGACGGACAAGCATGAAAGGAGCGGTATCTGATGGAGAAGAGAATTACGGTGGACACCATTCTGGACAAAAAATTCGGTAACGTTGCAAAGGGCTACAATCAGAAGGAGGTTGACAACTTCCTTGACGAAATCTGCGATGAGTTTGATCGCCGCGATGCGGAGATGAACGCGCTTCGCAAGCAGCTTTCCGATGCGCAGGCTTCGTCTGCTTCCGCTTCTTCGCCGGCTTTCTCTTCCGCGAAGAAAGCCGCTGTGCAGCCGATGAGCGAATCCAGCGCGGATGAGAGCTTCCGCGAAATCCTCGAGATGGCAAAGCGCGTGAAGGATCAGACCATTGCGGACGCGCAGACGAAGGCTTCGCAGATTCTTGCCAATGCCGAAGCGGAGGCACAGAAGCAAATGGGCGATCTGCTCGCACAGAAGGATGCGCTGACGAAGCAGGTAGATGAATTGAAGGCTTCGGCCAAGGCATACTACGAGCAGTCCCAGAACGCGCTGAATGCGCTGAGCAAACTGCTCTGAGCAAATTGCTCTAATCATTAAACGGCATGAACGGGCGGCGGAGCGGAGAAAATCCGTGCTCTGCCGCCTGTTTTTGTGGAGGTGGCTTTATGCCCATGGACGGAATGACGCTCGGCTTTGTCGTCCGCGAGATGAATGCGGTTCTGCCGGGCGGACGCATCGACCGGATTACACAGCCGGAGAAGGACACGGTCATCCTGCTCATACGTGCAGGGGCGGTGAATCATCGCGTGCTGCTCTGCGCATCGCCCAACAATGCGCGGTGTCATTTCACAAATCAGAGCTTCCCGAATCCGCTGGAACCGCCGATGTTCTGCATGCTCCTGCGCAAGCAGCTGATGAGCGGGCGCGTGCTGAATGTCAGCCAGATTCACGGCGACCGCATCGTGCATATCGACATGGACACGGTCAACGAGCTGGGCGACCATGTCAGACGGCGGCTTGTGCTGGAAATCATGGGACGCCACAGCAACCTGATGCTGCTGGATGAAAACGGGCGCATCCTCGATGCCGCGCGGCACGTGTCGGGCGATATGAGCCGTGTCCGCCAAATTCAGCCGGGTTTGCCGTATCTGCCGCCGCCTGCGCAGGATAAGCTTGCGCCGGAGGTGGTTACGGCGGATAAATTACTGGAGAAACTGCAGGCACAGGGTGATGTGCCGCTGAGCAGGGCGATTGCCGCGTGCGTGTCGGGCATGTCAGGCGATGCGGCGAGGGAGCTGGCGTACCGCGTGCTGATGCCGGGCGCTGACCGTTCGGATGATCTGGCTGACACAGCGAACCGCCTGACGGAGCTGCTGCATCGCCTGCCGGACATGGCGGATCCGCGCGTGCTGCTCGATGAGCAGGGCGAACCGAAGGATATCTGCGCGTTTGCGTATTTGAGCTGCGATTTGTCGCTGCAGCGCAAGGTGCCGACGGTGTCGCAGGCGCTGGAAACGTACTTTGGCACGCGTGATCGGCAGGACAGAATCAGCCAGAAGAGCGCCTCGATGGTCAAGCTCCTCAAGGGGCAGGTTGAGCGGTGCGAGAAGAAGCTCGCGCAGCAGGAGGACGAGCTGGCAGATTCGGCGCGGATGGAGGAGTACCGCGTGATGGGCGAGCTGATTAACGCGAACCTCTATCAGCTCCGCAAGGGTCAGACCGAGGCGGTGCTGCCGAATTTCTACGATGAGAGCAACGCGGACATGACGATTCCGCTCGACATTCAGCTGACGCCTGTGCAGAATGCTCAGCGGTATTTCAAGAAGTACCAGAAGGCGCGGACGACGCGGCAGATGGCGGCGGAGCAGAAGAAAAAGACGCTGCAGGAGCTGGAATACCTCGAAGGCATGCTGCTTGATGTCGGCAAGTGCGTTGCGGAAAGCGAGCTGGAGGAAATCAGGCAGGAGCTGATGCGCACAGGCTACATCCGAAAAGGAATCAACCGCCGTCAGCAGAAGGCACTTCCGAAGTCAAAGCCGTATCACTACCGCTCATCAGACGGCATCGACATTTATGTCGGCAAGAATGCCGCGCAGAACGACCGGCTCACCGGCGAGGCACGCGCAAACGAAACGTGGCTCCATGCCAAGGATATGCCGGGCAGCCACGTCATCATCCGCGCGGAGGGCGAAGTGCCGCGGCAGACGCTGCTTGAGGCGGTCATCCTCGCGGCATGGTACTCCAAGGGACAGCATTCCTCGAATGTGCCGATTGACTATACGTTCAGGAGATATGTCAAGAAGCCGGGCGGCGCCGCGCCTGGCATGGTCATCTATACGAATCAGCACACGCTGTTCATGACCGTCAGCGAAAGCGATGTGCGCAAAATTCAGCTGATTGAAGCATAAATAAAACGGGCTGCCTCGATTGTGGACCGTTCCCCGTCCGACGGACGGGGAAAAGAAAAAACCTGTTGAAGAACAAAACTATTTTAAGCGGTCTTGCCTCGAATTTCAAGCGGGGTAAGGCCGTTTTTGAGCGAA
>CAVIHU010000043.1:0-14547 GCA_963642705.1 Bacteroidaceae bacterium | reverse complement strand
TGTTGCGACTCCATTATACCATATCTCTAATGAACTTCCTTTTCTTTTTGAGGGGGTCATATCATTTTAACACATACATGCAATCACTTTTTCTGCGTGATAACATAAGGCAATACTGCACGATTCGGCGGCGCTGCTGAACGTGACCTTTCCGCCATCTGCGGCAGCAAAATGAAACTTCATTCCGCCGGTCTGCCAAAGGCGGAAATCTCAATTTATATCCGGTAAACCTTCGCTTTCTGCAATCGCATCTGCCGCAAAATTCACGATTCTTCTTACCATCGTATTTGTGTTGCCATAAAAACGTCCCTCCCGACCAATGGTCAGGAGGGATTCGTTCTTACTCCGCGTCTTCCACGGTGAAGGTCGGGATGACGCCGCCTTCATAGGTGTTGATCATGTAGTCGTAGGCTTCCTTGGTCGTCAGAGCGGTGTGAAGCGCCTTCACCCAATCGGAATCAACATCCGCCGGACGGACAGCCACGATGTTGGCGTAAAGCGTTGCGAACTCGGAATCAGCAGCTTCAACAGCAAGCGCGTCCTTTGCAGGCTTCAGGCCGGCGTCGATGGCGTAGTTGCCGTTGATGACGGCAATGTCGTAGTCCTCAAGGGTGGAAGGCAACAGCTCGGCGGCAACTTCGTCGAACACGTAACCATGGGGATTCATCTCGTCAGTGATGTCGTACTTGGTCAGGGAGGAGGCAGCGGTCGTTCCCTCGGGCACGGAGATGAGACCAATGGCCTCAAGCAGCAGCAGCGCACGGGTCTCGTTGGAGGGGTCGTTCGGCAGACCGATGTGCGCGCCGTCCTGCAGGTTGCTCAGGTCGGTCAGCTTGGCGGAGTACACTGCGAAAGGCTCATAGTGCACGGTGAAAGCGGCGACAACCTGCTCGTCCTCGGAGGCAGTAGCGTTGTAGGAATCAAGGTAGGGCTGATGCTGGAAGTAGTTCGCATCGTCAGTGCCGTCAGCCACAGCCGGATTTTCCAGCACATAGCCGTCATACACGACAACCTCGAGCTTGTAGCCCAGCTCGGCGAGCTTCGCGGTCACGGGCTCGGATTCAAGGATTTCAGCGTGGGGAGCAGCAGTTGCGCCGATGCGGATGACCTTCAATTCCTCAGCGGAAGCGGTCAGGGACAGTGCGAACACGAGCGCCAGAGCAAGAGCAAGAAACTTCTTCATAGAACAGACACTCCTTTCATATTCGGGGCAATCTATATTCAGGCACTTCATGCGCGGGCAATGTGCGCACAATGCACACGCATGTTGTGGATGAACCGGTGAAATGGGGGTTATTTCCTTCTGCGATGGTCGATGGCGTGGCTGACCCACGTGCCGGTTGCCTGAAAGAACTGCACCAGCAGCACCAGCACGATGCTTGCCGCGTACATCACGTCATACTGGCGCTTGTTGAGGCCGTACGTGATGGCGACCTTGCCCAGACCGTCGCCGCCAGCCGTTCCGGCCATCGCTGTGTATCCAAGCACAGTCGTGATGCAGATGGCAAAGCCGTTAATCAGCGAGGGCATCGCCTCGGGAATCAGCACCTTCATGACGATTTGGAATGTGCCGGAGCCCATGGACTGCGCCGCCTCGACGACGCCGCCGTCTACCTCCAGCAGGCTGCCTTCGACCATGCGCGCCACATACGGGAATGCGCTGACCGTCAGCGGAATGATGACAGAAATCGTGCCTGTGCCGCGACCGAGAATCGCGCGCGTCACCGGGAAGAGCATGACCATCAGGATGATGAACGGCACGGAGCGCAGCAGATTGACGATGACGCCCAGCACGTGGTTGAACGTCGGCTTCGGCATGATGCCGTCCTTACGTGTGATGACAAGCAGCACGCCCAGCGGCAGACCGATCAGATACGCAAGCAGCGTTGCAGGGATCGTCATCAGCAGCGTATTGCCGGTTTCCTCCAGCAGCATGGCGCCTAATTTTTCCCAGCTCATGCTCATGCGATCACCTCCTCTGCCGTCAGTCCGCGTTCTTTCAGGTAGTCAATAATTTCTTTGCAGACAACCGGGTCATCCGGGCGGCTGATGAGCAGCTGCCCGTATTGTGCGCCGTTAAGGACGTGCACGTCCGCGCTTCGGATGCTCAACGGTACGCCGAGATGCAGAATCAGCTCCGCGACAATCGGTTCGGCAACAGTTTCGCCGTCAAACACGATGCGCAATGCAGGCTTCTTTTCCGCATTGCTGGGCTGCTCTGGCGTCACGATGCCGAACAGGCGCTTGCCGGCTTCGCTCTTCGTATGCGTGAATACCTCATCGACGCTGCCTTCCTCGGCAATCACGCCGCCATCGAGAATCGCGACATGTGTGCAGATTTGTCGGATGACCGCCATCTCATGCGTGATGATGACGATGGTGATGCCCATCGTGCGGTTGATTTCCTGCAGCAGGTGCAGGATGGACTGCGTCGTCATGGGGTCGAGTGCGCTGGTTGCCTCGTCGCACAGAAGCACCTCAGGGTCGCTGGCAAGTGCACGGGCGATGGCAACGCGTTGACGCTGACCGCCGGAGAGCTGCGCCGGATATGCCTTCGCCTTGCTTTCCAGACCGACAACAGCCAGCAGCTCCTTCACGCGAGCATTGATTTTCGTGCGCGGAACGCCGCTGCACTCCATCGGGTAGGCAATATTCTTGGCAACGGTCTGCTGCATGAGCAGGTTGAACTGCTGGAAAATCATGCTGACCTTCCGGCGCATCTGCCGCAGCTGCTTTTTGTCCATGTCCGGCACGTTCTGACCGTCAATCAGAATTTTGCCCTCGGTGGGTGTATCCAACCGGTTGACGCAGCGAATCAGCGTGCTTTTACCTGCACCGGAGAGACCGATGATGCCGAAAATGTCACCCTTGCGGATTTGCAGGCTGATATTGTCCAACGCTACAACCTCGCCGCCAGTGACGGGATACACCTTTTTAACGTGCTGCAGCTCGATTTGCACAGGACGCTCCTGCTGCACAGGACGCTCCTGTCGCACAGGACGCTCCTGTCGCACAGGACGCTCCTGATTCTCGGGTTGCTGAGGCTCTGATGTGCTCATGAATGTTTGAACCGCCCTTCTATATCACTATCACTGTTCAGGCAAAAAAACAAGGGACGCCGCTATCTCTTCGATGCAGCCTCCCTCACAATCGCGGTAAGCCTTCGCCGGAAAACAGGATTCGTTTTCCTTCTCTCCCATCAGACGGAGCGGCGCATCGAATTCGCGGCACAACGAAACATGCTCATGCTGCACATGCACATGGGCATCATCATGTTCATCATCGTGGCGGCGAACTTCATAGCGCGTGACTCCTTTCCTCTGTGGATGGAAGAATCATACCATGTTACTATGAATTTGTCAACCCTATTTTGACGGATTCGTGTATTTTTCTTGTACTTGTGCACCCGATGAATTTACAGAAAAGCACTTGCAATGAAGAGAAAAAAAAGCTACAATAACAAAGCATCAATTCTCCGACGAAACGAGGTTGCCAAATGCCTTTTTTGAAACGATTCCCCTTATTTTCGCTGGTGATGCTCCTGATGCTTGTACTGCCCCTTGCATTCGCAGAGAATGCAGAGGATATCGAGGCGGTACCGGCTGACGATGTCATCTGGACAGACGAAACGCAGACCGTGACGCGCACCATCACGCTGGGCAATGAGGGCGATGACGTGACGGCATTGCAGAATGCGCTGTCTACGCTCTGCTATTACGACGGCGAAATCTCCGGACGCTACGGCGAAACGACGCGCACGGCGGTCGAAAGCTTTCAGAGCGATTTTTCACTGCCCGTGACAGGCGATGCGGATATTGATACGCAGAACGCCATCTATGCTGCGGAATACCGTCCGCTGCGATTGGGCTGCGTTGGTTCGGACGTCCGTGAGCTGCAGGTGCGTCTGATGGTGCTGGGCTATTACACGGGCAAAATTTCAGGACGATATCTGGCAGCAACGCAGGAGGCCATCCGGAATTTTCAGACGGCGAATGTGTTGCCCGTGACCGGCGAGGCGGATGTCGAGACGCTGGCGCTGCTCTACAGCAGCAATGCAATCAGCAGTCACTCATCCGAGGCTGCAACGCCAACGCCTTCCCCGACGCCGGGCTTCTATGTTATCGATGAAACGACAACGCCGACGCCTGCACCGACCATCGCCTTTACAAAAAAACTGCAATACAACAAGTCTACCGGCGAACTGGTCAAGCAGGTGCAGACGCGCCTGACCGAGCTTGGCTACTACTCCGGCAATATCTCCGGCAATTTCCTCGGTCATACGCGCAACGCGGTCAAGGCATTCCAGCAGCAGAACGGTCTGGATGTGGACGGCGTTGTCGGCGAAAATACATGGAACGCGCTGTTCAACGATCCGGATGTTCGCTCAACCACCGATGAGGCAAAGCCGACGCCGACACCAACGCCGGTGCCGTTTGCCATCACGGTTGACGTGCAGAATCAGGTGACGACCGTCTACGGGCGCGATGAAAACGGCGAGTACACGGTCGTTGTCCGGCAGATGCTCTGCTCTACCGGTACGACGAAAAATCCGTCCGATATCGGCACGTTCGTCCTCAGCGGCAGAACGGCACGCTGGTGCAAATTCCCGCAATGGGGCAGCTACGCCCAGTACTGGACGAAAATCAATGCCTCGATTGCGTTCCATTCCGTCATCTATAACTCTGTTTCTACGACAGATCTGTCTGTCAAATCCTACAAGCGCCTCGGAAAGCGCGCCTCGCATGGCTGTATCCGCCTGACCGTTGCCGATGCGAAGTGGATTTACAACAACTGCGGCGAGGGAACGGTCGTCACCATCCGCGATGACCTGCCGACAGATCCTGAGCTGCGCGATTCGCTCAAGCTGCCCAACCTGAACTACAAGACCATGCTGCCCGAAACGACGCCGCAGCCGACTGCCGAGCCGGATTACCGCAGCGGTGCAATGCCGCCGCAGCCCTTCCGCACGCTTAAAGCGAACAGCTCCGGCGAGGATGTCTACTGGCTGCAGCGCAAGCTGACCGATTTGGGCTACTATTCCGGCAAGTGCTCCGGCACCTATCTTGGCGGCACGAAGGCAGCTGTGCAGGCGTTCCAGAAGGCGAACGGCATTTCCGCCAACGGTACGGCGGACGTAAAGACGCTGCAGGCTATCTACGCTGAGGAACTTTCCGCAACCGACACGCCTGAACCGACTGTTACGGAGGATGGACGCACACCCGCACCGGAGGAAATAGCGCTTCCGTCTGTCAGCCCGGCAGCATAAAACGACTAAGGCAATATCGCACAATTCGGCGGCACTGTTGAATGTTCCTTTTGTGTCATCTACGGCGGTGAAGAAACTGCGCAGGGAACAGCAGGCATAATAAAAACTCCGGCAAGCATTGCATGCGCATTTTTCAGCGTATGCAGTCTGCCGGAGCCTTTTATTTCTTGGAAGCGGCAAATTCCTTCGCGGCGGCAAGCAGTGCTTCCTTCTCATTCGGAAGCTGCTCTGCCATGACGCTATCTAATAGGAAGGAAAGCGTCTGACCGATGCGCTGGCCGGCAGGAATACCTTCGGCAAGCAAATCCCTGCCGGAAACGGCAAGCTGCTTGAGCGTAAAGCAGGGGATGGTAGCCATAAGCGCATCGAGCGCATCGACATTCGCGGCATAAGAGGCTTCAATTTCTTCCTCGGATATGGTCCCCTTGCCGAGCTGGTCGGCACGCCAAAGCAGCAGAAGTTGCCGAAGCGCCTCCTCACCGAGCTGATTGAGGCGTCGGCGCAAGAGCTTCGGGTCAGTCGATACGGACAGGTGGTGCGAGCGGATGAGCAGCGTGACGCGGTCGCGTGTGGCATTATCGACACGCAGCGCATTGAGCACATCCCATGCAATCTCGGCGGATCGGAGCTCGTGCCCATACATGTGTCCGATGCCTTGTTCATCCATCGTAAAGCAGTCGGGCTTGCCGGCATCGTGCAGGAGGATGGAAAGGCGCATCGTTTCAGTCGGCGGAACGTTCGGAAGCGCGTGCAGCGTGTGCTCCCAGACATCGTAGCGGTGGTGCGGATTGTGCTGATCGAAGCCGCGCATCACGCGAAGCTGCGGCAGGACAACAAACACGATGTCTGCATAGACGCGTAGTATGTCCGCCGCACCCCTGCCGCAGAGCATCTTGCTCAGCTCGACACGGATGCGCTCAGCGGCAACGTCAGCGAGCGTATCACGCAAATCAAATGCTGCCTGTGCGGTGTTTTTCTCAACGGAAAAGCCGAATACGCTGGCAAAGCGCAGTGCGCGCAGGATACGAAGGGCGTCCTCATTGAAGCGAGTCGCAGGGGCGCCGACAGCACGGATAATGCCCGCCTTCAAATCCTCCTGACCACAGAAGGCATCAACAAGTCCGCGATGCGGATTCCATGCCATTGCGTTGATGGTGAAATCGCGGCGCGACAGGTCATCCACCACATCCGTTACAAATTCGACACGGTCAGGGTGGCGATGGTCGGTGTAGCTGCCGTCAACCCGGAAGGTTGTGACCTCATAGGGGACGTGGTCGTAAAGGATGGTCAGCGTGCCGTGCTTCAGACCTGTTTCGATGACGCGGCAGTCATTAAAGATGCGCTGCATTTCGTCCGGACGGGCATTGGTGCAGACATCCCAATCATGCGGCGTCAGACCGAGCAGGCTGTCGCGGACGCATCCGCCGACCACATAGGCATCAAATCCGGCATCAAAAAGTCGGTGGAGGATAAAGTCGGCGCCGGCAGGAATTGCAAGCAAAAAAATCACCTCTTACAGCAACTGAATTCATTATAAACGATGCGGAAATGAATCGCAAGGGCGGATTTATAATTCTTTAGCAATAAGTCACAAAATAATCGGCAAAAATTCTGCATTCAGAATGCCATGAAAACGAAAAAAAAATGCTGAAGGGCTTGATTTTCCATCACGTTTCGTGGTAAAATAGCGAATGGTTAGCTAATGGTCGCTCTGCCGGGCGGCTGCACAAGCTCCTTCTTCTCAATTGGGCTTGTGTTCCGGCACCGAACCAATACGTCTTCTGAAATGATCGCACTTTCTCCTTGCAGCCTTCCTAATTGCATGGGGAAAGTGTTGCTGTGCGCCTGCATCACCGGGCGTAGGCAAGCAAGGGTTGCGGACACATCAGCATCCGCGGAGGTGGGTTGCCTTCAGGGTGTTATATGCGTACCGCGTCTTTGATGACGGGCAATTGTCCGCCAGAACATTACGGAGGTGCATTAATCACATGGCACGCATTGCAGGCGTAGACCTGCCCAGAGAAAAGCGCGTTGAGATCGGCCTTACCTACATCTACGGCATCGGTCTGAAAACCTCTCAGAAGCTCCTCGCGGAAGTCGGCATCGATCCCGATACCCGCGTGAAGGATCTCTCCGAAAACGACATCAGCAAGATGCGCGAATACATCGAGCATCACCTGAAGGTGGAAGGCGATCTCCGCCGTGAGGTGTCCTTGAACATCAAGCGCCTGGTGGAAATCGGTTGCTATCGCGGCGTTCGTCATCGTCGTGGTCTGCCCGTCCGCGGTCAGAACACCAAGCAGAATGCCCGTACGCGCAAGGGTCCGAAGAAGACCATTGCCGGCAAGAAGAAGGCCACCAAGTAATTTGGCTCATTTCGCTGAATGAAGCGATGAAGGTCGCTTCGTGAAATAACGGAGGGAATAACAATGGCACCCAAACAGCAGAGCAAGCTCAAGAAGGTCGTGCGCAAGCGCAAGGAGCGCAAGCTCGTTGAGCGCGGTGCGGCGCACATCAGCTCTTCTTTCAATAACACCATCGTCACCATCACCGATACGCAGGGCAACGCCCTGTCCTGGGCCTCCTCCGGCGGTCTGGGCTTCCGCGGCAGCAAGAAGTCTACTCCTTTCGCTGCGCAGACCGCTGCTGAGACCGCTGCTAAGGCCGCAATGGAATACGGTCTGAAGACGGTTGAAGTGTATGTCAAGGGACCCGGTGCCGGCCGTGAGGCTGCGATCCGCTCCCTGCAGGCTGCAGGTCTGGATGTGAGCATGATTAAGGACGTCACGCCGATTCCGCATAACGGCTGCCGTCCGCCCAAGCGCCGTCGCGTGTAAGCAAACGAAGGAGGACTGTAAAACATGGCTATCAATAAGCAGCCCGTTGCCAGGAAATGCCGTGCACTCGGCGTCAGCCCGGCAGAGATGGGTTATAGCAAAAAGCAATCCAAGCGCAATCCCGGCGGTACCCGCCGTAAGAAGGTTTCCGAATACGGCGCACAGCTGAAGGAAAAGCAGAAGGTCAAGTTTGTTTACGGTGTGCTTGAGAAGCAGTTCCACAAGTACTACCTCAAGGCCACCAACATGAAGGGCATTACCGGCGACAACATGCTTCAGCTCCTTGAACTCCGCCTTGACAACGTCGTGTATCGTCTCGGTCTGGGCAAGACCCGCCGCGCCGCCCGCCAGATCGTTGTGCATGGTCACATCCGTGTCAACGGACAGAAGGTGGACATTCCGTCTTACACCGTGAAGGTCGGCGATGTCATCACGCTCCGCCAGAAGAGCACCGAATCCGAGCTCTTCAAGCCGCTGCGCGAGGGCACAAGCGTTGTGACGCCCAAGTGGCTGACCTTCGACGCTCCGAATCTGACCGGCACCGTCGCCGCTCTGCCGTCCCGCGAGGACATCTCCCTCGAGGCCGACATGAGCATGATCGTCGAATTCTACTCCCGTTAATGAAGGGAAACGGGATGCGGATGACAGGATGCAAAGAATTCGCTTTCGCATTCCTCCCTTCGTCACTCCGAACCTGAGCAAGGAGGGTACAAATAATGGCCGTAGAAATCGCAAAAGTCGAATGTGTCGAAGTAGGGGACAATGGCAAGTATGGGCGCTTTGTGGTCGAGCCACTTGAGCGCGGTTTCGGTCATACGCTGGGCAATAGCCTGCGCCGCGTGCTTTTGTCCTCTCTGCCCGGTGCGGCGGCATCCGCCGTGCACATCGAGGGGGTTCAGCATGAATTCTCCACGATTCCGGGCGTCAAAGAGGATGTTACTGAAATCATTCTGAATCTCAAGGGTCTTGCTGTCAAGATGTACAGCGATGAAGCAAAGACTGTGATCGTGGACAAAATCGGTCCCTGCGAGCTGACTGCTGCGGATATCAAGGTGGATGATGAAATCGAAATCATCAACCCTGAAATGCACATCGCGACGCTGAACGAGGACGCGCATCTTCAGATGACGCTCCGTCTCGAGCGTGGCGTGGGCTATGTCAGCGCAGACAAGAACAAGGAACGCAACGCGAACTCGATGTTCATCGGCGATATTGCGATGGATTCCATCTTCACCCCCATCGTGAAGGTTAACTACACGGTTGAGGATAAGCGTGTTGGTCAGTCCAACGATTTTGACCGTCTCACCCTTGAGGTCTGGACGAATGGTACCCTGAAGCCCGAGGAGGCCATCAGCTGTGCGGCGAAGATTCTCACCGAGCACCTGATGCAGTTTGTCTCCCTGACGGATCAGGTCCTGCCGGTCAGTATGGCACAGCCTGAGGACGACAAGAAGGAAAAGGTTCTCGAAATGACGATCGAGGAACTGGAGCTTTCCGTTCGTGCGTACAACTGCCTGAAGCGCGCCGGCATCAACAGTGTCGCCGAGCTCGTGCAGCGCAACCAGGAGGACATGATGAAGGTTCGCAACCTTGGTCGCAAGTCCCTGGAGGAAGTCGAGCAGAAGCTGCAGGATCTGGGTCTGGGTCTGCGCCAGAACGAAGAATAAGACGGGGCACACATCAACTTTCCGGTCTGCTCAGCAGGAGCATTCCGGCAAGGGTTGCCCGTGATAGGAGGAAATAATCCCATGGCACACCAGCGCAAACTGGGTCGTACAGCCGGTCAGCGCAAAGCGCTGCTTCGCGGTCTGGTGACGAACCTGTTTCAGAACGGCAAGATTGTGACGACCGAAGCCAAGGCCAAGGAAGTTCGCCGCATTGCCGAACATTTCATTACCCTGGCTGTCAACGAGTGCGACAACACCGTGACCGCCACCAAGGTTACGCACAATGACAAGGATCAGAAGATGGAGATTCAGGTCGTGAACGACGCTCCGTCCAAGCTGCATGCCCGCCGTCAGATGACTGCGTACCTCTACAACATTCCCGAGCAGAAGCAGGCTGACGAGAACAAGCGTGAGTACAAGGCTCGTACTAAGGACGTGAAGTATCCCGTCGTGGAGAAGCTGTTCCGCGAGTACGGCCCCATGTTTAAGAAGCGCAATGCTGACAAGAACGTGGCTGGCGGCTACACCCGCATGTACAAGCTCGGACCGCGCCGCGGCGATTCCGCCGAGATGGTTCAGCTCGAGATCATCAGCATTCCGTCCGCAGAAGCTGCTGAAACCAAGTAATTAAAGGGCACAGCAAAGTGCCGATACGTTTTGTTTTCTGATAACGCACACATCAAGCAAGCATAAGCCGCTCCTTCCGCACAAGGGAGCGGCTTTTTTATGTGCTCGTCCGATTCAGGGCATGAGAAAAGCCGTCCCTCGCATAGAAGGACGGCAGAAATCCGGATGGGTTAGTTCCGCTCGAGAATCATCATCTGGACGACACGCGTCATTTCCTTTACGAACTGCTCGGCAGTCAGATTGCCGTCAATAAAGCGACCAATCAGCGTGCTTGATTCGTTTGCCGTGTTGAACAGCTCGATTTCTTTCACGTCGTGCACGTGGGCGATTTCCTCAGCGTATGCCTTGATGTCTTCCGTGGTATAAGCGTACGGGGAGAGGGAACTCAAGATGTTCTTCAGGTCGGCAATGTAGGACGCATAGTCGTTCTTTTCGCTCTCATCCGCCTTTGCCATTTCTTCCTCAAGCTGGGCGATGGTATCCTCGTAGCTTTTCTTGCTTTCCTCATAGTCGTCGTTCGGGATGTTATCGGTGTAGGCAGGGGAAAGAACCGCCTTCTGGTACGCCGTGCGGTTGTTTGCAATGTACTCAAGCAAATCGAGCACTGCATCAACGTTCTTGCTTGAACGGTTTACAGCCATGACGCTCAGCGAGCCTACCACATAGCCGGTGGAATCGGGATCGATGGACAGGTAGAGATTCTTCGTGGTAGACTCGGTAAGCCACGCTGAGTTGAGCTGTGATTCGATATCAATGTAGCCGTAGATGCTCAGCAGCGGCTGCGTGTAGCTGCTGAAATAATCACTTGACCAGGCTGTGGTCGAGGTGCTTTCAGTGTATTCCGACTCGTAGTCGTTGATGAGCGTGCGCAGGGATTCAAGTTTCCTGAGCGCGGCGGTGAAGTTCGCATCATTGAACGTGATGTCGCGTCCGGAAGACTCGCACTCGGAAATCTGAGAAACCAGCATTTGCAAAAAGAGCTGATAGTACAGCTGAGACGGATATTCCACCAGAGAATATTCAGGATAATCATCGGCATAGGTAGTCAGCCATTGCTCGACAAGGTTCAGAAATTCAAGCCATGTCGATGGAATGTCATCCTCTGTCAGCCCGATTCCCTTCAGCACTTCGGTATCGATGACGAACGCGGGCGATGCGAAAAGGCTGTAGGGGAAAGCATACAGGCTGCCGTCCAGCAGAATTGATCCCGTCAGGTTCGGGAACATTTCGCTGACGGCGGCAAGCAGCGTGCTGCTGCCGGAAAGGTCGGCAAGATACCCCTTGTCGCGCAGAGAAGGGAAGGCAAAGTCGGGCAGATTGAAGTTATAAATGTCCAGCGCTTCGTCGCTCTGCATGTGCTGCGTGTACTCCGGCGCGGTAGATGCGGATATGCCGACGTAGACGATGCCGATGTTCGGGTGCTCCTTGGCGTATTTGCGGATGAGCTCGCCTACATTATAAGCGGAGGTGGAGATTGACAGGGCAATCCGCAGAACAACGGCTGGCAGCTCAGCCGTCAGGTCAACGGTGGACAGGCCGTTTTCATAGTTGTAGGTGTAGTAGGTTGTGCCCATCACGCAGCCGGGCAGGGTAGAATAGACATAGCTCGGCGGAAGATAGCCGATGACGGTCAGCGTATCATAGGGCGCGGCAACGCGGTAGACCTGCGAGCCGTCATTCATGTAGAGCGTGCCGTCCGACAAGGCAAAGCCGGAGTATGCTGCTGCATCATCGAGGTCGCACAGCGTCTCGAGCATGCCTGTCTTGCGGTCAACACGAACGATGGACGTGACGACATCGTTGGCGGAGTAGTGCGTGGTGTAGTAGCCAATGAGAGAATCATCATCAAGCGGAAGGACGGCGGCGAGGTAATCCTCGGTGATTTTCCGAACGCTGCCGGTTTGCAGATTCAACTCATAGAGCACATTCAGCCCGTATATGTTCGTGTCGGAAAGCCCGTGGACGAGCGTATACACGCAATCGCCTGCGAATGCTGCGCCTATCCAGGAAATGTACTGATTCTCGGTCAGGTCAGCGTCGGTGAGGTGGAAGGACTGCACGCGCGTGACCGGGTCGCCGTTGAGCGGGATATGCAGCACATCGCATACGCCGTCTGAATACGGGTAGTACAGCAGGAGCGATTCGCCATCGCTGTCCGCGGCAAGCACCATGCTGTACACCTCGCTGTAGATGGAATAGTCATCCGTCGTGCGCGACAGCTCCGCAAACGCATCGGATGTGACGACAGGGTACCACAGACCATCATCCGCATAGCGGCAAATGGCCAGATTATTCGACACGGTGTAGAGCGTGTCGCCGACGGCTGTCATGGTGCTGATAGAATACAGGTCAACGCTTGCAGCGGATGGATCTTCCGGCTCCTCCGCAAGCCCTGCGGGAACAAGTAGCGCCAGCAGAAGCAGCATGCTCAGAAACTGATAAAATCGTTTCATTGATTCTCCTCCGTTCGTTTATATAGGTTGGACAACCATATAACGAAACAGGAGACTGCTTTATTGCATTTCAGCCGTGTTTTTTTGAAGCCGAATCAGGTCGGAAACTACCAGATCATGATGCACGACGCGCACCGTTTCGCCTTTGTTGATTTCCGGGAAGGGCTTTGCGGCATCATAGTAGAACAGCCGGTCATACGGGCGACCCTTTGCATCGAAATCCTCGCAGGTCATAGAGCGGTAGGCAACGCCGTCTACCATACTGATGTCCTCCGAAATGGCGACAAACGGCAGATCAACCGCGCGTCGGCGGCCGTTCACTACGTTCGTCAGGTGCGTCAGATAGCACCGCAGCGGCTTCACAAACAGGTCGTAGCAGAAAATCAAAATCGCGCCGCAGAGGATGACCAGCACTTCGGTTACAACCTCGTTGCGCTGCACGGCAAAGCAGATTGATGCAATGAGCAGCAGCACGCACGGAATCAGCAGCACAATCTGCCGCCGTTTGAGTTGTGCGCGAATGTCTTTTTCATCCTGAACGGTAAAAATTGAGGATGGTTCGGTTGTCAGTTCTTCATCAGCGGTCATGGAAAAACCTCCTTATAAAATATAATGGATGATGCTGCTTGATTGAAAATGAAGGCAGCATTGCACAAATGAGGCGGTACGATGAATTGTGTTTTTATGCCAGATGCGATTGCAGACGTTTGATTTGCAGGTATTCAACCAGCGAACCGAATAATCGCCGAAGAAAACTGCCGCAACGGATGTGCGAACGCCACCGCTTTTTTGCGTCACGCGCCGACAACGCCTTGCCTTGCGTTTTGCCGTAGAAAAGGATTCCGTGACATTTGCAGACGCATCAATCGCCATGCGTGATGCCGGGCTTTATTTTTGGCTGGTTTTGAACTTGAGATATTCGAGGATTTCCTTCTTGCCGTCCTCGGAGAGCGAGTGAAAGCTCTTGAGGAGGATCTCGTCCCTGCTTTCCTTTGCAATAGACTCGATCGTCGCCGGATTGTCCGACACCCCCAGAAGGTAGTCTGTCGTGACGTTGTAGAGCTTTGCAAGTTCGATTAGATTGTCCATCGCAGGTCGAGTTTTGCCACTTTCCCAATTGCTGACAGACGGTGGCTTGATACCAAGCGTTAACGCAACGTATTGCTGTGTCATGTTCGCACGTTGACGGCATTCCTTAAGCCTAAACATTTCTACCACCTCGATATTAGTATACGCTTAAAGTGTCTCCACGTAAACTGCAAAAAAATAGCTGAGAGCTATTAAGACAATATTTCGCCGGTCTGCCAAGGGCAGAAATCTCGATTTACATCCAGGAAACCTTCGATTTCTGCAATCATATCTGCCGCAAAATTCACGATTCATCGTATCACCTTATTGCACCTATTCTTCTAACGGCATTCTGAATGCTGTTGCAGCAGCTGTGGAGATGGCAGGAGGCGATGTTGAGGCACTCAAAAATGTTGCTGTTAACAAGGGCGAAGGCGAAACAATCACGATGGACGCTGAATGTGTCGTGGTCGGCGGCGGCTCCGTTGTTTGCACCATGCTCGAAGAGCAGGCAGTCGCGAAGGGTGTCACAATTATTAAGAACTGCAAGGTGTATGTGTTAAAATGATATGACCCCCTCAAAAAGAAAAGGAAGTTCATTAGAGATATGGTATAATGGAGTCGCAACA
>CAVIHU010000042.1:0-14629 GCA_963642705.1 Bacteroidaceae bacterium | reverse complement strand
TGTTGCGACTCCATTATACCATATCTCTAATGAACTTCCTTTTCTTTTTGAGGGGGTCATATCATTTTAACACATACACCGCGTGCTGCTTAAATCCTCAAAAAGTCTTGACAAAGCCGACCGAATCCGGTATACTGTAAAGGCTGTATTGTAGCGCCCCGGGGGAAGCTTGCCCATTGGCGGATTGACCTCGGTTACAATGATTCTGATATGCAAGGAGTGTTGATCATGTTCCGTACTTACCAGCCCAAGACGCGTCAGCGCAGCAAGGTGCACGGCTTCCGCGCCCGTATGGCCACCAAGAGCGGTCGCCGCGTGCTCGCCGCTCGCCGCCGCCGCGGCCGCAAGTCCCTGACTGTCTGATTTTCTGAGCCTCGTTTCAGAAGGTCTCTTTCAGAGGCAACAGGAGCCGACCGTCGGCTGATGCCGCAGGAGGCAAGGGTTATCCCTGAACCTCCGGCTTCAATTGTGGATGAAGCGCGCTCGATGTACCCCGTATGGGTCGCTGTCGGGCGCGCTTTTCCTGATTTTATGGCTGTTTTCAGGATGGATTGTCCCGTCAAGGGGAAGAAACAAAGGACTGTGACCCAATGGAAAGACGTTATCGGCTGCAAAAAAACAAGGCGTTCCAGTATGTCTACCACCGTGGACGGAGCGCCGCCTGTCGGGATCTGGTCATGCTCGTCGCCAAGGGGCAGGGCATCAAGGTCGGCTTTTCCGTCAGCAAGAAGGTAGGCAACGCCGTGACCCGCAATAAGGTCAAGCGCCGCCTTCGCGAATGCTTCCGGCCCTATCTGGGGGACGTGAAAAGCGGTCTGTACGTCATTGTCGCCAGACCCTCAGCCGCTCAAGCCAGCTTTTCCTCGCTGCAGCGGGATGTCCGATACCTGCTCAGGAAGCACGGACTCCTGCCCGCGCCGAAAGGTCCTCAAGCGCCATGAAACGCGTTCTTCTCTGGGGCATCCGGTTCTACCGCAGCGCCGTCAGCCCATATAAGGGCGGTCCCTGCTGCCGCTATACGCCCACTTGCAGCCAGTACGCCAAGACGGCCATCGAGCGCTACGGCGCCGTCAAAGGCTCGCGGCTGGCGATGTGGCGGCTCATGCGCTGCAATCCCTTCTCCAAGGGCGGTTACGATCCTGTTCCTGAAGACCCGTGCACTACATTAAGGAAGGAATGAACTCATGGGCATCAACGAATTCCTCAAAATGGTTCTCGAATGGATCTACAGCTTCGTGGGCAACTACGGCTGGGCTGTCGTTCTGTTCACGCTGCTGATTCGCCTGATCGTCATGCCGTTCGACTACAAGAGCCGCGTCAGCATGCGCAAAATGCAGAAGCTCGCGCCGAAGCAGGCAGCCATCCAGAAGAAGTACGAGAAGGATCAGGAGAAGATGAACCGCAAGCTGCAGGAGCTCTACCGCGCCGAGCATGTTTCGCCGCTTTCCTCCTGCTGGCCGATGCTGATCAGCCTGCCGATCCTCTACGCCATGTTCAGCGCCATGCGCATGGTCGCAAACGAGCACCTTGTCCAGCAGGCGTTCGACATCATCGCGACCGGCTCGCCCACGATCGACTCGTGGCTGTGGGTCAAGAATGTCTGGATGCCCGACTCGCCGTTCGCATCCATGTGGCCGAATTACGACTCGCTGCGCACCATCACCAGCACCGAGTGGCTGACCGTGTTCAATTCGCTGCCGCAGGCAACGCTTGATCTGCTGAGCGCGAAGGGACTGACGCTGACGGCGGATTCGTTCGCGTCCTCCGCGCTGTCCACCACCATTTCCGACATCTACAACGTCATGAAGGAGCTGCCGGCGTACATCGAGCACGTCCAGTATTACAGCAACCTGACGATTCCGCTGTTCAACCTGAGCATCTTCGTGCACTACAACGGCTATTTCATTCTGCCGATCCTCGCCGCCGGCGGTCAGTACCTGATGACGAAGCTGAATCCGACTCAGCCTGCCGAAACCGAGCAGGCGCAGCAGACGCAGAACAGCATGAAGTTCATGAACTGGTTCTTCCCGATCTTCACGCTGTTTCTCTGCTTCAGCTACAACGCGATTTTCGCCCTGTACTGGGTCGCTTCCAATGTCATTGCCATGATTCAGACCAAGGGCATCAACATGTATCTGGATCATAAGGAAGCCAGGGAAGCCGCCAATCCTGTCGCAAAGACCAACACCACCTCACTGAAGTAAGAGGGAGACAAGCATGAAAACCTACGAAGCCACCGGGAAAACCTACGAGGAAGCCCTGCAGAGCGGTTTGGAAGCCCTGCATGCCACCATTTCCGATGTGACCATCGATGTGCTGGAGGAGGGCAGCAAGGGTCTGTTCGGGCTGTTCGGCTCGCGCCCCTATAAGCTCCGCCTGACGCTGCGCGAGGTTGAGCAGGAGGAAGAGGAGGAGGAGGATCCGCTCGCCGAGCTGCTTGATTCCGTGAAGGTCGCCGAGCCTGCGCCCATGCAGGTGAAGCCTGTTCAGGTGAAGCCTGTTCAGGTGAAGCCTGTTCAGGTAAAGCCTGTTCAGGCGAAACCTGTTCAGGTGAAACCTGTTCAGCCGAAGCCTGCGCAGGTGAAGCCTGCTGTGATTGAGCAGAAGCCGATTGAGAACGCTCCTGTCGCCGAAACGAAAGCGGACGAAGTCCAGAACGCAGCCGAACATCCGGCAATGCCGGCAGTCGCAGCGGAAAATCCGGCGAAGCCGGCAGTTGTGCAGCGCACCGCTCGTCCGAGGAAGGAGCGTCAGACGCGTCCTGCCGGGAACGACAATGAGCAGAAGCCGGCAAATAAGCCCGAACGCAAGCCGCTGCCGCCCAAGGCGCCTGCCGTGCCGCTCGAAAAGCCTGTTGTCACCTACATCCCGGATGATCAGGTCGATCCCGATTCCCCTGCCGGTCACGCGCAGCGCTTCCTGAAGGAGCTCACGCACCTGATGGGCGTTGATGTCACCGTCGCTGTCGGCAACGACGCGGAAGGCAACGTGTTCGTCCAGATGACCGGCGACACGCTCGGCATCCTCATCGGCCGCCGCGGCGAAACGCTCGATGCGCTGCAGTACCTGACGAGCCTGAATATCAACAAGGGGCAGGAGCATTACACGCGCGTCACGCTCGACACCGAAAATTACCGCGCCAAGCGTGAGGATACGCTCATCCGCCTCGCGAACCGCATGGCAAACCGCGCTGTCAAGACCGGCCGCAAGGTCAGCCTTGAACCCATGAACCCCTATGAGCGCCGCATCATTCACTCCGCGCTCCAGCCTAACGAGCTGGTCGACACCCACTCCGAGGGCGAGGAACCCAAGCGCCATATCGTTATCACGCTCCGCAAGTAAAGGCAGCGCCGCACCAATGAGGTGACATGCCGAATGGTACGGCAGCGCCCAAAATAAGTGCGCCGCAACCCCTTGAAAAACGCTTGATTTTATGCTAAAGTATCCATGTCGGTTTTATACCGGCGGACAATTCCATATTCAAACCATGACCGGGAAACAGTAGCGCAGGGAGCATCCCTTTCAGAGAGCCGCCGGACGGTGCAAGGCGGCAGGGACAATGCGTGAATCTTCGTCCCGCGAGTTTCTCTTCGGGCGTTCCTGAAGGGGGTCGGACAGCCTGAATGTCCATCAGGAGCGGCAGCGGCTTTGTTCGCTGCAAGACGAGTGGTACCGCGGATTCAGTCCGTCTCATCAGGAAACGATGAGGCGGGCTTTTTCATGTCCGTCAATG
The DNA here is from genome assembly GCA_963642705.1 of Bacteroidaceae bacterium. Taxonomy (GTDB): domain Bacteria; phylum Bacillota; class Clostridia; order Christensenellales; family Aristaeellaceae; genus UBA11524. The sequence goes on along the minus strand of CAVIHU010000042.1, from coordinate 10,896 downwards.
TAAGGAGGAAAACCGGAATGAACGAGAAAATCGAAGCGCTGAAAAACAGCTTTGATTCGGAGCTGAAGAAGATTGCCAGCATGGTCGATCTTGAGGCGCTCCGCGTCAGCTACCTCGGGCGCAAGGGCAAGGTGACCGATGCCCTCAAGGGCATGGGGACGATGACCGATGAGATGAAAAAGACGGTCGGACGCGAGACGAACGAGCTCAAGACCGCCATCACCGTGGCGCTTGCGGAAAAGCTGGAGGCGCTCAAGGCGCAGGAGCTTCAGCGCGAAATCGATGCGCTGCCGGAGTTTGACCTGTCCATGCCGCCGGATTTGTCCCGCGGCTCCTATCACCCCATCACGCTGGTGCAGCGCCAGTGCGAGCAGGTGTTCAAATCGATGGGCTTCACGGTCGAGGATTACGCCGAGGTCGTGACGGACTACGAGTGCTTCGAGTCGCTCAACATCCCCAAATTCCATCCGGCACGCGACATGCAGGATACGTATTATCTGGACAACGGGCAGCTGCTCAAGACGCAGACGTCTGCCGCGCAGAACGCCATTTACCGCCGCTACCGTGACGCGCTGGTTCATGACGGCGTTCCGATTAAGGCGATTTTCCCCGGACGCTGCTTCCGCAACGAGGCAACCGACGCCTGCCATGAGAACACGTTCTTCCAGATGGAGGGCATCATGGTGGACAAGAATATCTCCATCGCCAACCTGATTTACTTCATGAAGACGATGCTCAGCGAGGTGTTCCGCAAGGACATCAGGGTGCGCCTGCGTCCGGGCTTCTTCCCGTTCGTTGAGCCCGGCTTCGAGCTGGACATCTCCTGCCTGATCTGCGGCGGCACGGGCTGCCCGTCCTGCAAGCACTCCGGCTGGCTGGAGCTGTGTCCCTGCGGCATGATTCACCCCGAGGTGCTGAAGGCCGGCGGCATCGACCCGGAGCAGTACACCGGCTTTGCCTTCGGTCTGGGCATGACGCGTCTGGCGATGATGAAGTACGGTGTCAAGGACATTCGCGATCTGAACAGCGGAAGCCTGACGCGGCTTGGCCAGTTCACGGACGATGAGTAATGCGGAGGAAATGTCAAAATGCTGATTTCAATGAACTGGATTTCCGACTTCGTTGATTTGACCGGACTGGATAAGATGGCGCTCATCCGCCAGTTCTCCCTGTCCACGGCAGAGGTCGAGAATGAGATTTTCCATAAGGGCGCGGATGTTTCCGGCGTCGTCGTCGCGCAGATTGTTTCCATCGAGAATCACCCCGATTCGCATAAGCTGCACCTGCTCAAGGTCGATGCCGGCGACGGCAGGCTGACGGACGTCGTCTGCGGTGCACCGAACGTGCAGCTCGGCATGAAGACGGCATTCGCGAAGATTGGCGCACAGCTGGGCGACATCACCATCAGCCCGCGCGTGCTGGCTGGCCACACGTCCTACGGCATGTGCTGCTCCGAAAAGGAAATCGGCATCAGCGAGAACCATGCCGGAATCATGGACATTCCGGAGGATGTTCCCTGCGGCACCGATCTGAAGTCGCTTTACCCGATTGACGACATCATCTTCGAGGTGGACAACAAGTCCCTGACGAACCGCCCCGACCTGTGGGGACATTACGGCATGGCGCGTGAATTTGCGACGCTCGCCGGACGTCCGCTCAAGGCGCTGCCCGTCGCCGACCTCGAAGCGTACAAGAATCTGCCGTCCATCGACATGAAGATTGAGGATCCGCTGTGCCAGCGCTATTCCTGCCTGCGCGTGGAGAACATCAACCGCCATGTCAGCCCGGCAGCCATGCGGATCCGCCTGAACTACTGCGGCATGCGCGACATCAATTTCCTCGCCGATCTGACGAACTACCTGATGCTCGAGATGGGTCAGCCGATGCATGCCTTCGACAGCCGCAAGGTTGAGAAAATCCGCATCCGCCGCTTCCCTGAGACGTTCATGTTCCAGACGCTGGACAAGGTCGAGCGCACAATCGACCCGAACACGCTGATGATCTGCAACGACGATAAGCCGGTTGCCATCGCGGGCATCATGGGCGGTCTCGACAGCGAAATTGTCGATGACACGACGAGCCTGACGCTGGAATCCGCCACGTTTGACGCAGCGTCCGTCCGTAAGAGCTCTGTCCGCCTTGCGCACCGCACCGACGCATCCGCGCGCTATGAGAAGAGCCTTGACCCGGAAATGACCGTGACCGCCATCGCACGCTTTGTGAAGCTCCTGCAGGATTACGACCCCGAAATGCGCGTCACCTCCCGCCTGACGGATGAATACGCGTTCCATTATCCGCAGGTGAAGCTGAGCTTCGACAAGGCGTTTGTCGACCGCTACACCGGCATCGAAATCAGCGGCGATGAAATCATGCATACGCTGACGTCCCTCGGCTTCAAGATGACGCGCAACGGCGACAGCTTCACGGCGGACGTTCCTTCCTGGCGTGCAACAAAGGACGTCACCATCAAGGCGGACATCATCGAGGAAATCACGCGCATCTACGGCTATGACAACTTCGATATCCATACCGCTGAATCGCCCCTGTACCCTGTACGCATGTCCACCGAAAAGACGGTTGAGGACAAGCTGAAGGACCTGCTCGTCAAGCGGTATTCGCTGCATGAGGTGCACTCCTACATCTGGCAGTACGCCGATGAATACAAGAAGCTCGGTATGCCGGTCGAAGACAATGTGAAGCTGCTTAACGCGTCGAACCCCAACATCGAGACGCTGCGCCGCTCCATGATTCCCACGCAGCTGTGCCAGGTGAAGGTCAACACGGGCTATGCGCCGTCCTTCGGCATCTTTGAAATCGGACGCACGGTGGATGGCGTCGATGAAAACGGTCTCGCGAGGGAGTACAAGAAGCTCTGCATCACCCTGTTCAGCAAGACAGAGGACGTGCAGACGCTGTATTTCCGCCTGCGCGACATGCTCTGCGTGGCGGCGGATGACATCTTCCACAAGCCGCTGACGTTCGCCTCGATGACCGCGGTCCACGCCTACGAGCATCCCAAGAACCTGAACGCCGTGATGATGGACGGTCAGACGCTGGGCGAAATCGGCGTCGTGCATCCCACAGTCGGCAATAGCATCGACAGGAAAGCGTCTATCGTCTTTGCGGAGATCAACGTAAAGCAGCTGGCGAAAATGGTGCCCGCGCCGATTGTCTACAGCGAACCGTCCCGTTTCCCCGGCATGGAGCAGGATTTGACGTTCGTTGCCGAGAAGTGCAAGCCGATTCTCGATGCCGTCAGCGCGGAGCATTCGCCGCTGATTCGCAAGCTGACCGTGCTGGGCACCTACACGGACATCGCAGGCAAGACGATTACCATCCGCCTGTCCTTCTCGCATCCTGAGCGCACGCTCCAGCGCGAAGAGGTGCAGAATGTCGTCGACAGCATTGTCGCGCGGCTGGGGGCACAGGGCATCAGCCTGAAGAAGTAAATACCAAAGGCGCGGCATCGGCATGGTGCTGCGCCTTTGGTGTATGGGTGATTTTTGTGTCCTTCGGCTGCATATTTCTCCACGCGCGGCTTGTCATGCGGCTCTACCCCGGGAATTTCCGTTTGCCCCCTTCGGCACCATGCCCGGTTTCATTTCCATAGCGGAATCTCGCCGCACGATAAAGAGCCGCTTTGCAAAATCACTTCGGAAATGTGCGCTGCGAAGGGACTGAAAAAGATGAAGTCCGAAAAAATTGCACCCGGGGATTGCTCCTCGGGTGCGTTTGTGTTCACGCGTCAGGCTGTACGGTTACCTGACTTCGTCCCAGTCAACGATTTCACCGGTGAAAATGCCGCAGATCTGAGCAAGCGTCAGACCTTCCACCGCGTTGTCGTTGTTGATGATGACCGCGATGCCGTCGCGGCAGATGGTCACAGGAGTCAGCCCGGCTTCCAGCTCGGAGGACTTGACTTCACGGGAGGCCATGCCGATATCGAAGCTGCCGTCCGCAGCACCGCGCATGCCGGTAGAAGAATCAGAGATCTGCACCTCGATGTCCACTTCCGGATGGAGCGCTTCATAGGCTTCCTCGAGCTTCTGCATCAGCGGACCGACGGAAGAGGATCCGCCGATGACAATCTTGCCGGCGACAGGCGCCGCTTCGTATTCAACAGGATCAAGGGCAACATACTTCTGCTCGGTGATGATTGCCTGACCTTCCGCAGACAGAATCCAGTTCACGAAATCCTGAGCGGTCGCGGACAGGGAGTCAGCCTTGTAGGCGATGTTGAACGGACGGGCGATCGCGTAGGTGCCGTTCGCAACGTTCTCAGCCGTTGCTTCGACATACACCGCTTCTTCGCCTTCCTCCGGGTTCTTCGCAACCTTGACTGCCTTTACGGATTTGTCCATGGAGCCAAGGGAGATGTAGCCGATCGCGGCCGTGTCCTGGGAAACCGTGGTCTTGACCTCGGAGGTTCCGGAGTAAATCGCCGCTTCAACGGTCGTCATGTCAACCTTGTTGCCGTTTTCGTCCTTCTGTTCGACGCCGGTCAGCTCGATGAAAGCGGAACGCGTGCCGGAGCCGTCCTCACGGGACACAACATAGATGGAATCAGCCAGCGCAACCGACAGGGTCAGCGCCAGCGTCAGGATCATCGCAGCAAGCTTCTTCATAGAAAAGACCTTCCTTTCATATTCCTGCTCATTTCTTTTCCTCGGGTACGACTGTATGATACCGCTGAAATGTAAAGAGCAAAAGCGATGACCTGTAAAGCTTATGTAAAATATCAGTTTCTTTTACGCCAGGAGCATCAGCAGCGTTCCGCCGACGATGGCAAGCAGCCCGATGCTCGCCTTTTTCGACAGCCGTTCATGGAAGACGATGTAGGAGAAGAGGATAGAAATAAGGATGCTCAGCTTGTCAATCGGAACGACAATGCCTGCCGAACCGAGCTGCAATGCGCGGTAATAGCACAGCCAGCTTGCACCTGTCGCAAGACCGGACACGATCAGGAAAATCAGCGTCTTTGTGTCGATTCGGGTGATTTGCTCCTGCGAGCCGACGATGAACACCATCAGCCATGAAAACGCCAGCACGACCATGGTGCGAATCGCTGTCGCGACGGTTGAATCCGTCTTGCGGATGCCGCATTTTGCAAGCACAGACGTTAAGCCGGCAAACAGCGCCGAGCCGAATGCATACAGGATCCACATATTGATGCCTTCTTTGTTGTTTTTTACCGTGCCTATCATAGCCCCGATTGCAGAAAAAATCAATCCGTCATACGCGAAAAAACGGGTCAGGGGACTTCGTTTCCCTTTTTTCGACCTCATCGCCGGCAAACCGTTTTATTTCCATGGTTGAGTCCGGGCAAACCATACAGCAAAACTGCAATGGGAAAATCGTATGCCCGAAGGCGTCTAAGGGAGTGGCCGAAAATCCCCTTGCGGTGCAATCCCTTATGGTTAAGGTAATACCGCACAAATGAGTTGGTACGATGAATAGTGAATTTTGTGCCAGATACGATTGCAGAAAGCGAAGGTTTACTGGATGTAAATCGAGCTTTCTGCAAGAAGTAGGTTGGAAACCCGAAAGGGTTTCCAAGTCTGCCAAAGGGCAGACCGGCGAAATAAAGTTTTATTTCGCCGCCGCAGATGGCGCAAAAGGCACATTCAGCGGCGCCGCCGAATTGTGCGGTATTGCCTTAAGAACATCAGAAAAACTTGCTTCCATATAGAATGTATGGTATATTGATGCAGGATATTATGGGGTATGATGCATCTAACCGTCCTGCCCCTTTATGAATCGGAGTGAACACCCATGCCGAATTTTTCGTTGACTGACAGCGTCTTCGAGAACGCTGCCGCACAATTTCCGACTCCCTTCCACCTTTATGATGAGGCCGGCATCCGCCGCAACGCGCAGACGCTCAACCGCGCATTCAGCTGGTGCAAGGACTTCCAGGAGTACTTTGCCATCAAGGCGCTGCCGAATCCATCCATCCTCCGCATCCTCAAGGAGGAGGGCTGCGGCGTTGACTGCTCGAGCGAAACAGAGCTGATGCTCGCCGAGGCATGCGGATTTTCCGGACGCAACATCATGTTCTCTGCGAATGCCATGCCGTATCAGGAATTTGATTATGCAAGAAAACTGAATGCTTTTGTCAATCTCGATGACATCACGCACATTCCGCTGCTGGAGAAGCACGGCGGCATTCCGGAAACCATCTGCTGCCGCTATAATCCCGGCGGAGATTTCAAAATCGGCAATGAAATCATGGGCAACCCAGGCGATGCGAAGTACGGCTTTACGTATCCGCAGCTGCAGGAGGGGCTGAAGCAGCTGAAGGCGCTGGGTGCAAAGCGCTTCGGGCTGCACGCTTTCCTTTCCTCTAATAACACGGACGACAGCTATTATCCGGCGCTGGCGCGGATTCTGTTCACATGCGGACGCGACCTTGCCGCTGAGACCGGATTGGAGCTGGCGTTCATCAACCTGTCCGGCGGCGTCGGCATCCCGTACCTTCCAGACCAGCCTGCAACCGATGTGATGGCTGTCGGCGAGGGCGTCCGCCGCGTCTATGAGGAAATCTTCCCGCAGGGCGGCGTGGCGCTCAAGACAGAGCTCGGACGCTGGATGACCGGCAGCATGGGCTGGCTCGTCACGCACGCTATCCACGAAAAGCACACATACAAGGAATACATCGGCGTCGATGCCTGCGCGGCTGATCTGATGCGTCCGGCGATGTACGGCGCGTACCACCACATCACCGTCTGCGGCAGGGAATCGCTTCCGCACGACCATGTTTACGACGTGACCGGCAGCCTGTGCGAGAATAACGACAAGTTCGCCATCGACCGGAAGCTGCCGGAGATTGCCGTCGGCGACCTGCTCGTCATTCACGATACCGGCGCGCACGGGCATGCCATGGGCTACAACTACAACGGTCGTCTGCGCTCGGCGGAAATCCTCTATACGGCTGACGGCGGCTACCGCATGATTCGCCGTGCCGAAACGCCCCGGGATTATTTTATCACGCTTGACTTTGATGAGGACGTGCAGCGCGTTGTTTCGCAGTACAGCGCAGCCGACCTGTAAGCCATACGGGGACGGCTGATTTGCTTTTCCGGCTTTTTCGGCGTATAATATCCGCATGGCAAGGAGGTACGCGAAATGGCGAATCAGCATTCCATCGGCGTGTTTGACAGCGGCGTCGGCGGCATCGGCACGCTCAGTGCCTTGCGGAAGGAGCTGCCCTCGGAGGACTTCCTGTATTTCGGTGACACGGCGCATGCTCCCTACGGCACGAAGCCGCGTGAAGAGGTTATGCGGTGCGTCGGACAGGTCATGGCGCACCTGCTTTCACAGAACGTGAAGGCCGTCGTGATTGCGTGCAACACGGCGACTGCGGTCGCGGCGAAGTCGCTTCGGGAACAGTACACACTGCCGATTCTGGGCATGGAGCCCGCTCTCAAGCCGGCTCACGCCCTTCGCCACGGCGGCGATATTCTCGTGCTTGCCACGCCGATGACACTGCGGCTGGAGAAGTTTCAGCAGCTGTACGCACGGTATGGCGAGGGCGCGATTCCGCTGCCGTGCCCCGGGCTGATGGAGCTGGTCGAGCAGGAGGCGTATGCGCAGGCAGAGCGCTACCTGACGGAGCTGTTCAGCCCATATGACCTGCAGCATGTCGATGCGGTGGTGCTCGGATGCACGCACTATGTGTTCCTGCGGCCGATTCTGCGCGCGATGCTGCCCTTGCATGTGCAGGTGCTTGACGGCAATGAAGGGACGGCGCGTCAGCTTCGGCGCGTGCTGACAGAGGGCGGCCTGCTCACGGACAGCACCGGGATCGGGCGCGTTGCGCTGGAAACCAGCGGCGAACCGGCAACCGTCCTGCCGGTCATGCGGCGGCTGCTGAACCGTGCGGCATCGCTGTGATGTTCATATTCTGTTTGCAGATTGTTTACGGAACGTTTACATAATTTGACCTTCTTTGCTCTTGACTTTCTTTGACTTTTGTAGTATTCTATACTCGTGGTTCAGGAAGAGGACCACCGAGGGAAACAGCCTCCGGAATAACCCGGAAAGCGATCCCCCGTATAGAATATGTTTATTCGCCGTATGCGACGATCAAGGAGGTTTGTTTTATGTTTAATGTGATTCCGTTCCGTACTGCCCGCAACCTGATGAACCCGATGGATGACTTTATGAATGATCGCTTCTTCCGTCACTTCTTCGACATGAGCGACGCTATCGGCCCTGCCGGCTTCCGCGTTGACGTGAAGGAACAGCCCGATGCCTACGTGCTGGAGGCAGAAATGCCGGGTGTCAGCCTGGACAACATCTCGCTGACCGCTGAGAACGGCGTGCTGACCATCGCTGCCGACATCAACAACGAGAAGAAGGAAAACAAGAACGGCTACCTGTACTCCGAACGGCAGAGCGGTCATATGGAGCGCCGCTTCTCGCTGGAAGGCGTCCGCGAAAGCGACATCACTGCGCACTGCGACAATGGTGTCCTGACCGTGACGCTGCCGAAGGCGGCTCCTGAAGCCCCGAAGACCGCAAGGAAGATCGCCATTGAGTGCGGTTCTCCTGCCGGCACGACTGAAGCACAGGCGTAAGCCCTTACGGACGCTGTCCGTCTGATGAGCATTGTCCGTCAATCAGGAAAGCCCACGCATCCGAGCAAAATCGGGTGCGCGGGCTTTTATTTATTCCTCTGATGCGGCAGGCAGATACGGCAGTGTCAGCGCCTCCATCCCCTCGGAGGAATCCATCGCGTCAAGCTCCTCCTCGCGTGCCATCACGAGGGCGCGAAGCGTCTTGTTGATGGACTCCCTGCTCAGGTATTTCGGCGTCTGATTCACATCGTAATTCATGTCAATCTGCATCAGGTGCAGCACATGCGCCGCGAGCGGTCCCGTTACGAATTTCGGCTGGTAGTCGTTGACCTGCTCCGTTTCGTTTTCCTGCCGGTCAACGCCTGTCGTCTGCACGGGATAGAGCGTAATCTGCTGCCCGAGATACGTGCCGTCATCATCGAACGTCAGCACCGCGCGGAGAATCAGCGCAGGCGCGGCATCCTGCACGTTCGGCTTGCGGCTGCTGTCGATCGAATACGTCCTCCGGTTGCCGCCGAAGCAGAAGTTGCCCAGCGAATAGAACGCGCTGCGGTTCGAAATGACGTCCATGCCCATGACGACATGCGCGTGATGGCAGATAACAAGGTCAGCACCGGCGGAAATCGCCATTTTCGTGAAGACGATCTGCGGCTTTGTGCGGTGGCGGCCGTACTCCTGACCGCCGTGCAGGATGGCAATAACTGCATCTGCCTGACCGGATTCCTTGATGGCGGCAATCTGCCTGCGCAGATACGCGCCGTTGCCGTCAGCATTGTCGATCCCGTAATCATCCCAGAGCAGGCTCATCAGGCAGATGGTTACGCCATCCCTGGTGTAGAAGTAGAATTTCTCCGTTTCGGGATCCTTGTTGCGGTTGTAGGTGCCGAACCAGTCGATGCCCTGTGCCTCCACCGCGGCGATGGTATCGCGCCTTCCCTGCGTGCCGTAGTCGAAGGAGTGGTTGTTCGCCAGCGAAACGACCTCGACACTTGCAGAGGACAGCACCTGAGCGTATTCCGTCCTGCCGCGGAACCAGTAGCCGTCGCCGCCCTTTCCCTTGTCGCGTGCGAGCAGCCCGTCATTGTCCGTCAGCACGCCTTCCAGATTCACGACGGTCAGGTCATCCTCGGCAAAAAAGTCCGCGAAATTTTTGAGAAAATACGATGCGCCCTCACGCTCATACACCGATGCAAAGCTATCCTCCGCCGTGCGCAGATAATCCTCGCCGCCGAGCGTGATGTCGCCGGTGAAGGTGATGGTGACGGTCTTTTCCGCCAGCGCCGCGCCGGTGATAAGCCAGGCGGCTGCCAGCAAACATAGCAGGTATCCGAATTTGCGCATATCAGTCCTCCGCAGGGGCAAGCGTGTACGGATCGTCCTTCGTGCCGCTGCCGCCGGAAATGGTCGCGCTGCCGACCTTCAGCAGACAGGCAGGGCGCATGCCCTCATCCAGCGTGATGACATTGATGCGTCCGAGCTCGCCCTTGGACTTGGTGCAGCAGGCGTGACGCGCGTCCGTGGTGGATTGCGTGCGCGTCCAGTACGGCGAATGTCCGCCGCGCTGACTGCCGTACTTGAACAGGCCGTTCGCCAGCGCATACGCCGTTCCCCACGCCTTGCGGCTCTCGTTGTCCGTGAAACCGTACGCTTTGTTCTTCAAATCCGCAGAGCTTGCAAGGAAGAACAGCCCGAATTCCTCGTGCGGCGTCAGCAGAGCGCGTTCCTCCTCGGTGAAGCAGTTTTCGGCAAACTCGCCGCAGAGGTAGATGCTCATTTCGGTCTTCGTGAAATCGCCGGCAAAGCCGGGCTTCTTATTGTTTGTCGGCTTATTGGCGTACTCCTGATAATCGCTGTGAATCGGCCGCGCCTCGAGGACATACTCGCTCAGCAGATACGCCCTGCCGTCCTCCACGCTCAGCACGCGCCAGAGGATCGGCTCGATGCCGCCGTCTGCATCCTGCGGGCATTGCCCCAGCGTCACATACACGTAGCCTTCGCCCTTCTGATATCCCCTCAGCTCTGACTTCTTCATGCTTTCTGCTTCTTCCGCCAGCGCATTCGACAGCAGCATCAGCAGCACGCACAGCCACGCCATCATCCGTTTCATATGATAAGCCTCCCGATGGATTATGATGCATTCATGCTAATCTATCATACCATATTGCGCCTTGAAAGTCCACTTTCGCCACGAATATCAGACGGATTTTTACAATTCGCGCCTGCACTTTTTCTTTCCAAATGTATGTGTTAAAATGATATGACCCCCTCAAAAAGAAAAGGAAGTTCATTAGAGATATGGTATAATGGAGTCGCAACA
>CAVIHU010000041.1:0-15283 GCA_963642705.1 Bacteroidaceae bacterium | reverse complement strand
TCGTTTTTTCTCAACCGAAGGTTAGCGTAGATACGACTTTATTATAGTAGGAGGGGTATCCATGAAGAAACGAACCTGCCTGTGTCTCCTGCTGCTTCTGCTGCTGACGCTTTCCGCCGCACTTGCGGAGGGCGTTGAATGGACGGGCTATGAGTGGGACGGCTCGACCGAGGGCGAGGTCGGCGAGCGCAACTGCGACATCGTTTCCATCAACAGGGAGCAGGCGCGCATCGACACTATCCCCTACGATACGGCGGACAACGCGCTGAACGGCGCGCGCGACTACCGCAAGGAGCTTTCGCCGTACTATCAGCTGCTCAGCCAGACCAACTGGCGCTTCGCATGGTATGAAAACCACGAGGCGGCAGAGGAGGCGGGCGATTTCCATGCCGTCGGCTATGATGACAACGGCTGGAGCGACATCTTCGTGCCGTCGGTGTGGCAGACGGAGGGCTATGACTACCCGATTTACACGAACAGCACGCAGAAGTTCGCGCGTCAGTCCGGCAACAGCGATGTGGGCTATCCGCGTACGCTGCCGACTGCGCCGACGGTCTACAATCCGGTCGGACTGTACCGCTATTCGTTCTCCGTGTCGGAGGACTGGGCTGACCGGCGCGTGTATATCGTGTTCGAGGGCGTTGACGCGGCGATGTACCTGTGGGTCAACGGCGTGCAGGTCGGTTACGCGGAGGACAGCTTCACAACGCATTCGTTTGACATCACGCCCTACCTGAATTTTGACGGCGAAAACGTGCTTGCGGTCAAGGTGTACCGCTGGTGCGACGGCAGCTGGGTGGAGGATCAGGACATGTTCGACCTGTCCGGCATCTTCCGCGATGTATACCTGTACGCGATGCCGAAGCTGCAGGTGCGCGACATGAGCATTGTCACCGATTTCGATGAAACCTTCACCGACAGCGAACTGAGCGTCACGGCATACGTGCGCAACACGGCGGATGCAGCAGGCGATATCAGCCTGACGGTGTATCTGACGGACGCGGAAGGAAATGCGCTTTCCCTTGCAGGCGGCCGGGCAACCGTGACGGTAGCGGCAGGCGAGGAGCAGGAGGTCGTGCTGACGATGCCGGTCGGCGCGCCGAGAAAGTGGAGCGCGGAGGACCCGTACCTCTACACGCTGGTGCTGGAGGAGGAAACCGCGCAGGGAACGGTCTATGAAAGCTATCTGGTCGGCTTCCGCAAGATCACGTACAAGACGACCGAAAGCGGCTGGTACGAGGGCGAAACGACGGATCAGGATCTCATCCGCATCAACGGTCAGCCGATTTCCTTCAGGGGCGTCAACCGCCATGAAACGCATCCGGAGGTCGGCTACGCGCTGACGAAGGAGGTCATGGCGGAGGATATCCGCATCCTCAAGGAGAATAACATCAACGCCGTGCGCACCTCGCATTACCCGAATAACCCGTACTGGTACTACCTGTGCGACGTGTACGGCATTTATGTGGTGGATGAGGCGAACGTGGAGTGCCACAGCAACATGACCACGGAAAACGAGCGCCTGACGGACTACCTGTCCGCCTCTATCATCGACCGCGAATACAGCATGGTGCGGCGCGACCGGAATCACGCGAGCGTCGTCATGTGGAGCCTCGGCAACGAGAACAAGAATCCGGAGATCATGCGGACGATCCTGGTGTCGCCCTATGAGGATCCCGAAGGCGTGATGCGCGTGCTGCATGAGGAGACGAAGGATCGCCCATGGCATTACGAGCAGGCAAAGGACATGATTGAAACCGGCATCGATGTGCAGAGCGGCATGTACGCGCTGCCGTCGGAGCTGATCGAGCACGGCGAGGCGGACAGCAATCTGCCCATGATCGAGTGCGAATATGAGCATGCGATGGGCAACTCCGTCGGCAATATGGATGAATACTGGGACGCGTTCGACACGTACCGCAACCTGCAGGGCGGCTTTATCTGGGACTTGATTGACCAGTCGATTTACCTGACGAACGACGAGGGCGAAACGTACTTCGGCTACGGCGGCGACTATGGCGAAACCATCCATGACGGCAACTTCTGCGCGAATGGTCTGCTGCTGCCTGACCGCACGGTTCAGCCGGAAATGGCAGAGGTCAGGTATCACTATCAGACGCTGAGGTTCTCCGATGTGGACGTGATGAACGGCGTGATCGAGGTCAGAAATTACGCGCTGTTCACCGACCCGGCGGACAAGTACGACCTGCACTGGCAGCTCCTGCGCGATGAAACCGTGCTGCAGGAGGGCACGATTTCCGGCGGGGCGCTCCACATGGCGTGCATCGCCCCCGACACGAATCAGCCCGGCACGCTTACGCTGCAAATCCCCTACGAATGGCATGACGAGGACTTGCAGGCGGGCTGCTCGTACTTCCTGAACCTGACGGTCACGCTGCGCGAGGACGAAGGGCTGCTCACGGCGGGTCACGTAACGGCAACGGAGCAGTTCGAGCTGAATCCGGTGCTGCCTGAAGCGGATCCGACCGGGGAGCTGCCTGAAGTTCAGACGGCGGATGACGGCGAGACCGTCATCATCACCGGCGAAAGCTTTGTGGTCGCCTTCAGCCGGCAGACCGGCAGGATGACGCGCTACGAGGCGGACGGTCAGGCGCTGATAGAGCCGGACGGCGGCGCAGTCGGCAGCTTCTACCGTGCGCGCACGGACAATGATACCGGCTTCGGCTATGGGCTGTTCGTGTTCAATCAGGCATGGAAGGAAACGGGCGAGTACGCGGTGGAGGAATTCGCCGTGACGGAGGCTGAGACGCAGGTGACCGTCGCTGTCCGCGGCACGTATCCGGCGCTCAATGACCTGCGGCTCGACAGCACATACGTCATCTACGGCGACGGCGCCATCGCGCAGACGGTCGACATCACGCCGAATTATAATGAGTCGCTCGTGTATATTCCGGTCGCCGGCGTGCAGCTGACGATTCCGGCGCAGTACGAGAACATGACGTATCTCGGGCGCGGACCGGAGGAAAACTACATCGACCGCAACAACGGCGTGCGCGTCGGACGCTATGCAACGACAGTCACGGACAACTTCATGCCTTACGTGAAGTCCTCCGAAACGGGCAACAGGACGGACGTGCGCTGGATTGCCCTGACGGACGATACCGGCTTCGGGCTGCTGGCATCGGCGCAGACGACCATGGAGGTCAGCGCACTGCATTACACCAGCGATGAGCTCGACCGCCATGTCCATCCGTATGAGCTGGAGAAGCTCGACAGCACCATCCTGCGGCTGAATGCCATTCAAATCGGCGTCGGCGGCGATAATTCGTGGTCGCGCATCGTGACGCATGAGCAGTATCTGCCCTGCGATGAGCGCTACTGCTACACCTTTATCCTGTCGCCGCTGTATGCGGGAGAGGATGCCTCCGCAAGGAGCGCAGCGCTTCGCATACGGCTGAGCGCCGAATAAGCTGTTTCGGATTTTCCCAATTCATGTGCGCAATCGTCCTGTTTTTTCCTGTTGTCCCTATGGTAGAATAATCATGACAAGGTCAGCGGCAGCTGGCAGAAGGAAATGTGAAAGGAGACCCGATAAAATGAAGAAGTGGACAAAATTGCTTGCCTGCGTTATGGTAATCCTGATGATGGCGTCGGTGGCTTTTGCGGAGGAGACTGCAGAGAAGCCCTCCATCACCGCGCATAAGGCAAACGGCATCACCATCGACGGCAACCTCGAAGACTGGAACCTCGATTCTCCCGCTGTGGTGAAGGACGTTACGCAGGTCATCCGTGACGCGGTGCTCTGGAAGGGCGAAGACGACCTTTCTGCGAACTTCTATCTTGCATGGGACGAGACGAACCTCTATATCGCGGCGGAAGTGCATGAAGATACGCCCTTCGGCGCGATTGAGATGCTGCCCATCGACGGCATGGACAACATCAAGCTCTATATCTCCACGAATCCCGCGTCTGACCCGGCGCGCACCGTGTACGACACGAACGACTTCCTCGTGTACTTCATCATGAACCAGGACTACTGGGACACCGCGATTGACCGCACCATGGTGCCGAAGGACAACCGCCAGCGCTTTGTGAGCGTCGGCATCGACGGCGGCGAGAGCGTGCTGGACGGCTATGTGTGCGCCGCACAGACGACCACCTACGGCTTCACGTGGGAAGCAGTCGTTCCGTGGGCATGCTTCTCCAACAACAAGATCGCCGTGTATGAGCCGGCTGTGGGCGACGTGCTTGCCTGCGACTTCGCCATCACCGATATCGACTATCCGTGCCCCGGCACCGAGTACATCCCGCAGATGGCATGGACCGGCACGCTGAAGATCAACGAAAACCCCAGCCAGTGGGGCAGCGTCATTCTCGCAGAGTAATTTCAACCATCGTACAGGGCAGCAGATCAGCCTGCTGCCCCGTTTTTTATGCTTGAATGGAGTGCTGTGCCTGAAAGCGACTCGAATTGCATCTGCCGCAAAAATTACGCTTCATCGTACCGCCTTATCTGTGTGGCGATGCCTGTTTTTCGCTCCACAACAACGGCGCTTGTCTATTTATGTGGTCGAGTTGAGCATGTTTTATGCTTTTTTCACATGCCTGTATGCGAATTTTCTGCGAAATGTGTTATATTTTTTCAGCACATGCGGAAGAGATAAAATATCACCGTTTTTCATGTCAAATTTTACTGAAATGAATGGTAAAATCAATGATAAAATATTCTAAGATTCCGCGGAAGGGATTGTTCCTGTCGGGAGGACAGATCCCCGAAAAGCGGAAAATGGTAGAAGCGGATGACCGCTGATTGCGGAAATCCGTTTAATGCGAAAGGAGTAAAGTATGAAGAAGAGTTTGTCCCTGCTGCTGGCCGGCATGCTGCTGTTTGGCTGCGTCGGCGGCGCTTTCGCTGAGGAGACGGCTGAAAGCGTATCTGCGGCGGAAGTCATGGAAATCCGCGCTGCGGAAACGGACGAGGAAACGACCGCTGCGGAAACGGCTTATCTGCAGAGTAACTGCGAATTCGCCGTGATCGAGGCGGACGAAACAACCGGTCAGATCGAGCTGAGCTATATGCCCGGCACAACGACCATCCTTGAGGTGGATGGGCTGAAGTTCAAGGATCTGGATAAGGACGGCGAGCTGGACGTCTACGAGGACTGGCGCCAGGAAACCGACGCCCGCGTCGCGGATATCCTCAGCAAGATGACGGTTGAAGAGGAAGTCGGTCTGCTGTTCTGCGTGAACACGCAGCTTGCTGACGCTCGTCAGATGATTACCGAATATCAGCTGACCTGCCAGCTGTTCAATCTGAACGGCACGCCCATCACCATCACCAACACGCTGAACAACCTGCAGGCTGCGGCGGAAGCCGAGCGCCTGGGCGTCCCGATGGTCATCACGTCCGACCGTGAGTACAACGCATTCGGCGGCTACATCGACAAGTCGCACGAAGCCTTCGGCACCGCGAACGATCCTGAGCTGGCTTACGAGCTGGCGAGCATCTACGGCAAGGCCATGCGCGCTATCGGCGTCCATGTGACCTTCGAGCCGTATGCAAATGAAATCGGCGCACAGTACGGCGAGAACCCCGAACTCATCGCATCTGTTGTGTCTGCTGAAATCCGTGGTCTGGAAGAAAACGGTCTTGCATCCTGCACGAAGCACTGGATTGGCCGCGGCGGCGACTCCTCCTTCGGCAAGGCGCGCTCCGTTGCCCAGAACTTCGACAACTGGATGGTCGGCTGGACGGCTGCGCTGAACGCCGGCGCTGAATGGGTCATGACGAACTGCGGCGGCACCGGCATCACCAACACCGTTGACGTTAAGTGGGACAAGACGACCATGAGCTACCTGCGTGACACCCTCGGCTTTGACGGCGTTGTCGTCAGCGACTGGTGGGCATTGGGCGGCGGCCCGAGCAACCCCGGCCGTATGACCGGCATCACCGCTGAGGGCGTTGACCTTGGCGAGCAGACCATCGGCTGGCTGTATAACGAAGCGCTGGCGAACGGCACCGACATGTTCGGCTCCGGCAGCATGATCCGCGATTACAGCGGCTGGGAATCCTCTCCTTCCTCCAACTATCCGCAGGCCATCATCGACGGTCTGTCTTCTGGCGAAGTCGAGAAGGTCAATGTTGACACGGCTGCGACACGCATCCTGCGGTTCAAGTTCAACAAGGGTCTGTTTGATAACCCCTACTGCGACGTGAATGAAGCTGTTGCGATCTGCGCGAGCGCTGAGTGGGCGGCGAATCCGAGCGAAATTACCAACGACGAAGAGCTTCGTGCCGCTCGCAACCCCGAGGAAGTCGAGCTGACCGAGCGCCTGATGGCGGAATCCGCCGTCCTGGTGAAGAACGACAACAACCTCCTGCCCCTGACCACCGACAAGAAGGTCTATGTGGATGCTTCCAACGCGACAGCCAAGGAAGGCTACAAGAAGTACATGGCTGAAATGGGCGTGACCGTGGTTGAGACCATGGAAGAAGCTGACGTTGTCGTCGGCGACTACGGCTCCATCAGCGACGCGACCGAGCTGTTCATCGAGGACGCTCAGGACGCCGGAAAGCCCATTGTTCTGTCCATGAACTGCACTGATCCGACCGAATATACCATCAAAAACTCCGATGCACTGCTGTACCTGAGCTACAACCAGAGCGCTGACCACGGTTCCACCGAGGGCGGCTTTGTGACCACCACCGCACCGTGGGTCTATGTGAACCTCCTCTACGGCGTTGTTGAACCCGGCGGCATCATCGTCAAGGAAATCGCCCGCGACACCGTTTCCGACAACGACCAGTGGAAGGATCTTGCCGGCGACCAGGGTGCTTCTCCCTATGTTCGTCTGATGATCCAGGCGACTATGGAAGACGACGAGAACCATGCTTCACCCAGCAACTGGGGCGATCCGCTGGTGACCTACCAGTTCGGCATGAGCTACGGCAAGGATCCGGAATTCAAGTATTCCTGCATGATTCTGCCCACGGTTCAGGAGACCGTCGAGGTTGAATCCGGCTCCTCTACCACCACGCAGACCAACGTCTACAACCAGACCAAGGCTGGCGAACCCTTCACGGTTTACTGCCTGCTCCGCAACAACGGCGCTGACGGTCTGACGACTGCGCAGGCGAAGGCTAACGGCGAGGTCGTGGCTGAAAAGATCATGACCGTCGAAGGCGGCAGCTGGCGCGTTGTGCAGATGGAGCTGACGCTGGACGCCGGTGAATACACCATCGAAATCGGCGGCCTGACCGGCACCATCACCGTGGTTGAATAATCCGAAAACCCCGGACAAAGAAGGGCGGAGCGCTGGAAACGGCGCTTCGTCCCTTTTCTTATGCCGAAATAGCCTTTGATCATCCGCGGAAGGACGATTGTAAAAACAAATATCCTTTGCTTGCAATCTGCATCGAAAATCGCTATACTGATACTATTCGATGGATATAAGGAGGCAGAACGCATGCAGCCCAGACAAATGGTTCAAAGGCTGATTAACAATATAAGCACCGTTATTGTCGGCAAGGAAGAGGTCGTTGAATACGCGCTGATTGCCCTTTTGTGCAAGGGACATATCCTCCTGGAGGATGTGCCCGGCGTCGGCAAGACAACGCTTGCGAGCGCGCTGGCGAAGTCGCTGGACTGCACGTTCCGGCGCATTCAGTTCACCCCTGACCTGATGCCGTCGGATGTCACTGGCTATACGCTGGTGAATTTCAAGACCGGCGAAACGGAGTACCGCGAGGGCGCGGTGATGAGCCAGATTGTGCTGGCGGACGAGATCAACCGCACGAGTCCCAAGACGCAATCGGCGCTGCTGGAGGTCATGGAGGAGCATCAGGTGACGGTGGACGGCGTGACGCATCCCGTGCCGCAGCCCTTCATCGTGCTGGCAACGCAGAATCCGGGCGAGTTCGTCGGCACCTATCCGCTGCCGGAGGCGCAGATGGATCGCTTCTTTATGCGCCTGTCCATCGGCTATCCGACGATTGAGCAGGAAATGGACGTGCTGGAGCGCTATTCGGGTGTGGTGAAGCCGATGGCGACGCTTGCGCCGGTGTGCTCTGCGGCGGATGTCATCGCCATGCAGCAGATGGTCACGCAGATCTACTGCTCGCCGGAGGTACGGTCGTATGTCGCGACCATCGCCGCCGCAACGCGTCAGGATGCGTCCCTGCAGCTGGGCGCATCCACACGTGCCGCCATCGCCCTGATTCACGGCGCACAGGCATGCGCACTGCTCGCGGGGCGTGATTATATCATTCCCGAGGATGTGCAGCATATGGCGGTGCAGGTGCTTGCACACCGCCTGGTGCTCAGTCCGGAGGCGCGCATGAAGGGCGTTTCAACGGAAAGCATTGTCCGGCGGATCGTCCGCAGCACGCCCGTGCCGGTGAAGCTGTGAAGCGGCAAACGAACAGGCAGCGGGTGAAGCTGCACCTGACCATGCCGCTGCTGCTGGCGGTCACGCTGTATGCCGCCGCCTTTTCGACCGGCAGCCCTGTGTTCCTGACGCCGGCGATTCTGGTGACGCTGCTGACACTGACCGGTATATTCGGCGTGCTGCAGGCATCACGGACGCTGCATATTTCCGCCTCATCCTCCACTGACAGGGTGCAGCGCGGCGATGATGTGACGCTGTCGGTGGAAATTACCTGCCGGAGCATCATTCCGCTTGCACCGATGTGGGTGGAGCTGACCGGCGCCGACGCGCAGAGCATGCAGCTGGCAGGACGCGCAAAGCAGACGATGTCGGTGCCCTTTCATGCGGCGCATGTGGGCGCCGTTGCGCCGGGCGTAAGGCGCGTGACGATTGCCGATTTCTTCGGCATCTGCACCGTCTGTCAGGAACCGGAAAACGCCGAAAAAAACCTGCTGGTGCTGCCGCAGCTCTTCGACATCGATCCGCTGCACCTGTCCGCCGGTGAAACAGGCACCGAGGCGATGGCACGCGCATCGGAGGATGTGACAAACCCGACGGACGTCCGCAGCTATCAGCCGGGCGACCCGCTCAAGAAAATCCATTGGAAGCTGTCCGCACGCAAGCAGGAGCTGCTCGTCCGGCGCTTTGAGGATCCTGTTCAGCCGGATCTGCTGGTGCTGATGGATTCCGCCGTCCCGAAGCTGCCTGACAACCCCGAGATTGAGGCGGATCTGCGCGACACGCTGATCGAAACGGCGGCATCCGTCATGGCGGAGGCGGACAAATCCGAGCATCCGGCGCGTCTGCCGCTGACCGGTGAGCATCCCGTTGTGCTGGACAAGGACATGGGACTCAAGCGCGTGCTGGAAGGACTGGCACAGGCGGCTTTCTCCGCACCGGAATCGTTCGTGCGCGTCATGATGATAGAAATGCGGCGGATGCGCAAGGTCGGCTGCACGGTTGTCATCACGGCGCGGCTGGACAGCCGGATGGTGGAAATGATGACTGCGATGCGCCGGATGGGACCGAATATGCGGCTGTATCTGGTTACGCCTGCGCCCGATGATCCGCAGATGCTGCCATTGGTGAGAAAGCTGCAGGAAGTCGGGGTGGAGGTTGGCTACGTCAAGCCGCTGCCGATGTAAAAATGTGTTTCTATCGGCAGCCTGAACCCGTTGCAGGGATGAGCGTCTGCGGGCGTGCCAAAGGGTAAGAAAACGGACGAAGTCCGCAGATGATTTTGGCAGACCGAATAAAAGCTGCAATGCAAACCGATTATGGAAATGTGAAACCGAAGGGTGCAGGGTCGAACGGAAAGTCCCTGATCGCTCCGCAGAGAGAAACCGCTGCGAAGGAAAAGAGAAAAAGCCAATTCTGCGAAGGAGGTGTTTTCACTGTCTGAGAAGGGACGCACGATACTATCCCGCGGCGCGACGGCACTGATGATGGCATCGGGCATGCTTCTGCCGTTGCTGATCGTCACGGGGACGCAGCACCTGTGGCTGCCTGGCATCCTCTGTGCGCTGCCGGTGATCGCGGTGCTGGCAATCCGTCATCTTCATCCGCTGGGAAACATCCTCGCCGGCGCATCGTTCGGCATATTCTTCCTCGTCTGGGCAATTTGCGGCGGTTTTGCGGACGCGGCGGAGGTTGTCCGCGCGCTGCTGCTGTATTTTTCGGGCCTGACAACGGCGCTTCCGATGGTCAGCCAGACCTTCGCGTGCCTGACAGGCGTTGTGTGCGCCTTCGTCGGCTATGCGCTGACGAGCCGCCGGGTCGGGGCATATCCGGCGCTGGCGGCGGTGCTGCTGATTGCGGTGCTGCTGTGGCTTGATGACTGCCCCGAAGCGCTGTGGGGGCTGCTGCCGGCGGTCGTGCCCAGCGTGGCGCTGCTGATGGTCTCCGGTTATGACAATGTGCCGATGCGGCGCGTGCTGCCGATGACGCTCATCGTTGTGCTGCTGAGCTTCATCGGCGTTGCGGTCGGCGGCGTGACTATCGTACCGATGAAGGACGCGGCGGATTCGCTCCGGCAGAAAATCTATGATTACTTCTTCTTCACGAACACGCGCGACGTATTCTCCATCTCTTCGCAGGGCTTTTATCCGCAGGGGCAGATGCAGCTGGGCGGTCCTGCCGAACCGAACGACCAGCCCGTCATGACCGTGCAAGGCGAAGGGCGCATTTATCTGCGCGCTGTCAGCAAGAGCACGTACACGGGCGGCATGTGGGTCGATGAAACCGGCGGTCGGCGGTATCTGTGGAGCAGCCTGCGCTGGCAGAACGTCCGGAATACCGTATTCGAGCAGGATATGCCGTCGGATTCTGTCGGCGCGGCATTGCCGGTCAAGCAGGTGACCGTCACGATGCTGACGGACAGCGCAAGCAGCCTGTTCGTTCCGCAGCGCCTTTTGAGCCTCAGGACGGGCAGCTCGATCGTGCCGTACTTCAATGCGAGCGGCGAGGTGTTCGCGACGCGCAGCCTTGAATCCGGCGACACATGGACGGCGGAGTATGTTGACCTGATTGCCGGTCAATCTGGGCTGACGGAGCTGATTGACGCCTGCGCACAGCTTGCGGACGACCAGTATGAATCGATGCGCGAAACGTATACCGTGCTTCCGTCGCATCTGGAGCAGCGGCTGTTTGATTTCGCACGCGATGCCGCCGACGACACGGCCGACCCATACGAAATGGCGCGGAATATCCAGTCGTACCTGCAATCGTATTGCAGCTACAATCTCGACATTGCGCGGCAGCAGGAGAATCTCGACTTTGTGGCAACCTTCCTGCTGATGACCCATGAAGGCTACTGCACGCATTTCGCGTCTGCCATGACGGTGCTCTGCCGGATGGTCGGGCTGCCTGCACGGTACGTGGAGGGCTTTGTCGCGGACATCGGCGAATCAGGCAGCGCCGTCATCACCGGCGAAAGCGCCCATGCATGGACGGAGGTCTATTTCAGCGGGCTTGGCTGGGTGACATTCGATGCGACGCCGTGGGCGGGCGCTTCATCTGATTCGTCCTCGGAGGATCCGTCGACATTGCCGCCGCCGTCCGCAACGCCCTCGCCATCACCATCACCCTCGCCTTCACCTTCGCCGTCTCCCTCACCGTCGCCCTCGCCTTCGGATGATTCGCAGGATGAACAGGAAACGCCGCTGCCTTCCGACTCGCCGACGCCATCGCCGACCGTTCCGCCTGCAACGGACACGCCGTCCCCGACGCCGGAAAGCGAAATGAATCAGCCGGATGAGCCGAACGACCTGTCGTGGCTGTGGTGGCTGCTGCTGATTCTGCTGTTGATTGCGGCCGTCGTGACGCGCATCTGGTGGACGCTGCCGGAGACCTGCGAAAAGCGCGCGAAGGACGAGAACGGACGCAGCACGGTTTATCTACAGGCAGTGCATGACGCGCTGCGCATCGCGGGGCTTGTCCGTGCGGACACCGAAACGCCGCAGATGTTCTTCCGCCGGGCGGAGCAAACAGGCTGGACGGAGGCGTCTGCTGTCGGCAGCATTGAGGAGCTGCGCTTCTATGCCCATGCGGAATCATCACCTGAGCAGACGGATGCGCTGCGTCAGGCGTATACCGGTATGCTGCGGAAAATGAACGCATGGCAGCGCGTTCGGTTTGTACTGCTGAGGGCAGCCGTGCCGCTGAGGATGCGGTTGTTTACAGGAAAATAAGTTGATTGATCGTCCGCTGTGCCTTCATGCCCCTGTTCGCTCCGCAGAGCGAAATTCCCGCAACCATACAAAGTCAATCATGGATTATTCAAAAGCAGCTGTTCGATAAGAGCAGCTGCCTTTTTGTGGCAATCTCGCAAAAAGCCGACACCCATTGACGACGGGAGGATAAATGGTATCTGGAGATGTTCAAAATGCTGCACAAGGAAGCGGGGGAACCCCGATGATACTCGCGAGCTGGAACAGATTATCAGCGTTTACGATTCCTCCTTGCGGTCAAGCAGTTCATTCACTACTTCAACACCAAGCAGCGCCAATATCGGAAGGATTGCCAATCGCCAGCCGGCTGCCGCTGTCTGCCGGAGCCTGCATAACAGAAAACCAGGACTCCATTTCTGGAATCCTGGTAAAAAGGTTTTGTTTTTTGCCTGTCTATTTGACAGGGAGGCGGGACATCAGCTCCGCAGCATTCCTTTTTTGCGATTGATTACTCCGCCTCCGCGGCACTCTCGGCAACGCTCTCTGCGGCGTGCTCTGCGGCAATGATGCCCCAGGTGGCGCACATGGAGTGGTTGATGCCGCCGAAGTTGATCTTGCCAAGAATGTTGCTCGGACCAAGAATTTCGCCGGCAAGCGACAGACCGTTGATCACGGAGCCGTCTTCACGCACGAGATAACCATCGCCGTTCACACGGACACCGCCGGACGTGCCGGACCACACATACGGAACGGTCACGACCGCATAATACGGACCTTCCTTGAAGGCGATCATGTTATCAGACGAACGTCCGAATGATGTGTCAGTGCCGGTCACCACGTCCGCATTGTACGCATCGACGGTCGCGACAAGGTTCTCAGCGCCGATCATTTCCGCCAGTTCTTCCAGCGTGTCCGCCTTGTAGACACAGTTGCCGGCAGCCGCCAGCTCTTCAAGCTTGTCCCAGCCGTTGTTCTCCAGCACGGCCTTGTTCATCATCGGGTGCTTCAGGAACGCCTGCTCGGTATCGACCATGTTGCCGGAGATGACCGCGTACAGCTTGCTCTCCTTCTGACCATACCACATGGCGCTGGTGGCAGACTCCTCCACACCGACGCGGTCGCCGTCCGTATTGACATAGATCATGCCGGGATACTTGCTGTTGATCTGATACTTCATCGCGAAGCCGTCCGTGGGAACGCCGCCGCCGTAGAAGTTCACGATTTCGTCCATGTTATCATAGACACCGCCGACAGCCTTTGCCAGCAGGAAGCCGGAGCCGTTGGACGTGCTGGGTGCGCAGGAAATGACATTTTCGAAGCCCGTCAGCTTCAGCAGGTCTTCGTTGTAGGCGTAGCCGCCGGTCGCAAGCACCACATTGTTTGCGCGGAACTCGAGGTCGCCGGCCTTCACGCCGACCACCTGGTCACCTTCGACAAGCAGCTCTGTCACGGCCGTGTTGTACATAATCTGTGCATTGCCGTCCGCAACTGCCTGCTCAAGACGCTCGTTCAGCGGCTCGAGATAAGCATTGGCGGCACCCATGGAGTAGGAACCGAGCGCACGGGTAACGCGGAGCGTCTTCATCGCAGTGTACGCGCCGCCGACAAGACCACGGTCGCCGAAGTCCACATGCAGGTCTTCGTCCAACCAGTCGATGGCATCCTTTGCGCGCTCCGTGTGGGTCTTGGCAAGCTCCTTGTTGAATTCGCCCTCGCCGCCAAGCGCTTCGATATCCTGATAGAAGGATTCAGGTGTATCCTCTACGCCGTTTTCCTGCTGAATCTTGAAGCCGGCGCCGCTGATGGTGCCGCCGGCATAGTGGATGCAGCCGCCGGTGCGGACGCTTTCTTCCAGCACCAGCACCTTCAGTCCCAGCTCAACGCCGCGAGCCGTTGCGACCAGACCTGCCATGCCTGCACCGACAACGATCATGTCGGGCTCAATGGTCAGCTCCGTGCTCTGCTCCTCGGTTTCGCCGCTCAGCGCGTTCCTGACAGCCTCCATGATGCCGTTGGAGGTCAACGTTGCGCCGGAAACCACGTCCACATCCGCAGAGTTCGCAGCCACAATCGCCGCAGGAATCTGCTCGATGGCCGGATCTGCCACGCCGGCGGTCTCGCCGTGATAGTTGATGGTGACATCGGCAATCTTGCCTTCTGCCACGGTCACGGTTACTTCAATGTTGGAATGCATGCCCTTGCCAGTGCCGACATAGGTGCCGTCGGTGAGCACAGCTTCTGCAACCGGAGATTCCGCCATCACGGGAACGAGTCCCATGAGCATTGCAACGGTCAGCAGCAGGCCAAGAAGCATCTTCGCCTTTTTCATTTTGTTTTCCCCTTCCTAATCATTCGAAAAGTATCACCTTTTCGTCAGGCGCATTATAGTCCATTTGACAAGGATTTGTCAATGGAACGGACGATTTCGATAACTTCCGCACGTCATTGCCGAAAACAGCCATTTGTATGCCAGTCAGTGCTGACGTTTGCTGCTCCGCGCCGGTATGTGCGTTTTTTTACACAGAAAAAGGCTCTGACCTTTTACCGTCAAAGCCTCATTCTGCTATTGCAATGCCCTGGTCTTATGAAGGGAATACTGCCTCATAAAACCTCGGCAAACCGGCTGTTCTTCCTTTTGTCTGGGGGATCATTACAGGCTGCTGAGGCGCAGCATCGCCGCTTCAATCAGCGTTTCCTCCGGCACGTCCGTAACGCGGAACCACCGCTGACGTTCAACCGGCATCATGCGGCGCAGCTTCTTCTCCGCGCCGTCCGTCACAACGAACACGCACAGGTGCTCCCTTGCCTGTAGCTGGTCAAGCACCGCGCAGAATGCTTTTCCGGCAAGCATATCCGGATGAATCGCATCGACCAGCACGGGCGTCAGCGTACCCAGACAGGCACGAAGCCCCGGTACGGCAATCTGCTCCATCACCTTCGGCACCAGCTGCCACGAATCGCTCTGAATGCGGATGCGGCACGGTACATCATTGAGCAGCGGTGACGGCGGCGGCAGCAGGAAGTGCAGTGCCTCACCGCGAACCTCGCCGGACACGGAAAACGGCGTCAGCCGGAATCCGGCAGTCGGCACATTGATGGCACGAAGCACCCGTTCGGCAGCGGCGGAAGCGCCCTGCCCGGTCAGATAGAGCTGCTGCATAGCAAATCCCTCCCTACTATAATAAAGTCGTATCTACGCTAACCTTCGGTTGAGAAAAAACGATTTG
>CAVIHU010000040.1:0-15659 GCA_963642705.1 Bacteroidaceae bacterium | reverse complement strand
TTCAGGTTCTAGTGAGGGCTAACTTCATGCAGGTTCAAGTCCTGTTTCCCGCACAGCAAAGTCCCGAATCGGCTGCTCTTTCACGAGCGGACGGTTCGGGCTTTTTTCTGCCGTGCTCATTTTGCTGATTAAGCAGATCAATGTGCCTTCTGCATTCGGTTTCCGCGTGCTTTTCTCTTGACATTCGATGACTCTGTGCTATAATAAGCAATGGTAATTACCATTAGTAATTATCAAAGGAGATACGATGAACAGCGAAAAAATCAAGCGCGTAATCGATGCCTGTTATCAGGGCAAGCGAATCAATGACCTGCTGCCGCCGCTGCCTGACGGGGTATCCTCGTCCTTCATCCATTATCTGGATGTCATTGCCAGCCTTGAGCAGTTGGGTGATGTCCGCGTCAGCGATGTCAGCGAAGCATTGAACCTGCCTCGACCCGGCGTTACACGCACGGTGAAAGACATGGAGGCGAAGGGCTATCTGCGCAAGATTGCCTCGCAGACGGACGGACGCGTAACGTACATTGCGATTACGGAAAAAGGCGCTGCGCTGCGGAGCAAGTACGATGAGCAGTTCTTTGCGGCGCTGTCGGATGCGCTGACGGATGTGCCTGATGAGGACGCAGACTGTACCGTCCGGACAATCGGACGGCTCTATGATGTGATGTGTGAGGGGAGGTTTCGCATTGAATAACGAAAAAACAGATTTTACGGAAGGCAATATTCTTAAAAAGCTCGTATCCTTCATGCTGCCGGTATTGGCGGCGCTGATTCTGCAGGCGGCATATGGCGCGGTCGACCTGCTGGTCGTTGGGCATTTCGGCTCGACCGCAGGGCTTTCCGCCGTATCGACCGGCTCGCAGGTTCTGAACCTCGTCACGTTCGTGATCACGCAGCTCTCAATGGGTATCACGGTGCTGGTTGCGCGTTATCTCGGCGAAAAGCGGGAGGAGCAAATCGGCGGCGTGATCGGCGGCTCAACGGTCGTGTTCGCCATCATTTCCGCGGTTCTGTTTATGCTGATGATTGCGCTTGCACGCCCGATTGCCGTACTGATGCAGGCACCCGAGGAGGCTGTCAGCCTGACGGCAGATTACGTGCGCATCTGCGGCGGCGGCATTTTCTTCATCGTGGCGTACAACGTGCTCTCCGCGATTTTCCGCGGACTCGGCGACAGCAAATCGCCGCTGATGTTCGTGGCGGTGGCGTGCGTGGTCAACATCTTCGGCGACCTGCTGCTTGTCGCGGTATTCCACATGGACGCGGCAGGCGCAGCACTGGCGACGGTTGCGGCGCAGGCAGTCAGCGTGCTCTACGCATTGCTCCGCCTGAAGAGGCTTGGGCTCCCCTTCCCCATCTGCAAAAAGGATTTCCGGCTGAATATCCAATGCAAAAAGGCTTTTCTGGTCGGCCTGCCGTTGGCGCTGCAGGAATTTCTGACGCAGATTTCATTCCTCGCGCTGTGCGCCTTTGTGAATCGGCTGGGGCTGGAAGCCTCGTCCGGTTACGGCGTTGCATGCAAGGTCGTCAACTTCGCCATGCTCGTCCCGAGTGCGCTGATGCAGTCGATGTCGTCCTTCGTATCGCAGAACGTCGGCGCCGGCAAGGAGCATCGCACACGTCAGGCGCTGTTCACCGGCATGGGCGTCGGGCTGGTCATCGGCTGCCTTGTGTTCGCGCTCGTGCTGTTCAAGGGCGACTGGCTCTGCAGCCTCTTCACGAGCAGGGACGCAGTCATCCAGCGCGGCTTCGACTACCTGAAGGGCTTCGCACCGGAAACCATCGCGACGGCGCTGCTCTTCAGCCTGCTGGGCTATTTCAACGGACATGACAAAACGATGTTCGTCATGGCGCAGGGACTGATTCAGACGCTGCTGGTGCGCCTGCCGCTGGCCTACTTCATGAGCATCCAGCCGAACGCGAGCCTGACGAGCATTGGTCTGTCTGCGCCCATCGCAACGGTCGTCGGCGTCATCCTGTGCGCCGGATACTACCTGCATCTAAGAAAAAAGGAACAACAAGCATAATAGCAGGGCTGCGGAGGCGTCATTTCCTTCGCAGCCCTGCTATTATTCGCTTTGCAGTTCCTTCAGGTAGCGGCTGAGCGCGTCATGCCAGTCCGGCAGCGTTGCAAAGCCGTTCGCGGTAATTTTTGACTTGTCCAGCCGGCTGTTAAACGGTCTCGCCGCCTTCGACAGCCCGTATTCCGCCGTCGTGACCGGCAGCACCTTTGTCGAATAGCCTGCCTGACGGAAGATTTCACACGCAAAGTCATACCAGCTGATGTAGCCGCCCTCGTTCGTCGCATGATATGTGCCGTAGCGGTCAGATGCCGCCAGATCGCACAGAAAACGTGCCAGATCCGGCGTGTAGGTCGGCGTACCGATCTGGTCGTTGACAACGCGCAAGGTATCGTATTTCTGTCCGAGCTTCAGCATCGTCTTCACGAAATTGCCGCCGTTCAGCCCGAACACCCACGCCGTCCGCACGATGAACGCGCGCGTCAGCCGTGCACGCACCGCCTGCTCGCCGTCCAGCTTGCTCTGCCCGTAGACGTTCAGCGGCGCGTACTCCGTGCAGTCCGGCTGCCACGGCGTGCTGCCCTGTCCGCTGAACACGTAGTCCGTGCTGATGTAGACCATCTTGGCGTCGTTTGTTTTGCAGGCATCCGCGATATTCGCCGTGCCGACCGCATTCACCGCATGCACCTTCGGGCGATTCTCCTCGTCCTCCGCAGCATCGACCGCCGTCCATGCCGCGCAGTGAATAACGGCATCCGGCCTGACCCGGCCGATGGCATCCGCGACAGCCGCCGCATTCGTGATATCCATCGAAACATACGGTGCGTGCGTGACTGCCGTGTCATCCTGCAGACCGGCGTACTTTTCCGACACATCGCTGGCAATGCCCTCGTGTCCGCGCTGCGCCAGCTCATTGATCACATCATGCCCCAGCTGACCATTCACGCCGGTTACCAGTACCTTCATGCCTGACCCCTCGATCCATACATCTTTTCGTAGTAGTTCTGATAATCGCCGGCGAGGATGTCCTTCCACCACTTCTCGTTGTCCAGATACCAGCGGATCGTCTTCTTGATGCCATCATCAAAGGTGGTGGCCGGCAGCCAGCCCAGCTCGGCGTGAATCTTCCCGGGATCGATAGCGTAGCGGCGATCGTGACCGGGACGATCCTTCACGAAGGTGATGAGGCTCTCCGGCTTTCCCAGCTCGCGCAGAATCGTCTTCACGACCTCAAGGTTCGTGCGCTCGTTGTGTCCGCCCACATTGTAGATTTCGCCATCGCGTCCCCTGCGGATGACCAGGTCAATGGCGGAGCAATGATCCTCCACGTACAGCCAGTCTCGAACGTTCTCGCCGGTACCGTATACGGGCAGACTCTCGTCCGCCAGGGCGCGGGAGATCATCAGCGGAATCAGCTTTTCCGGGAAATGATACGGACCGTAGTTGTTCGAGCAGCGCGTGATGGAAACCGGCAGGCGGAACGTCCGCGCATATGCCAGCACCAGCAGGTCGGCCGACGCCTTCGATGCGCTGTACGGGCTGGAGGTGTGGATGGGCGTCTCTTCCGTGAAGAACATGTCCGGTCGGTCAAGCGGCAGGTCGCCGTACACCTCGTCCGTAGACACCTGATGATAGCGCTTGATGCCGTACTTTCGGCAGGCATCCATCAGCGTCTGCGTACCGAGGATGTTCGTGCGCAGGAACAGTCCCGGATCCTCCACCGAGCGATCGACGTGGCTCTCCGCGGCGAAATTCACCACGATGTCCGGATGCTCCTCTTCAAAGAGCTTCTCCACGGCGGCCTTGTCTGTAATGTCTGCCTTCACGAAGCGGAAATTGTCCTTCTTCATCGCTCCTTCAAGGTTCGCCAGATTGCCAGCATAGGTCAGGCTATCCAGGCAGACAATGCGGTCTTCCGGATGCTCGCGGAGCTCATAGTAAATAAAATTGCTGCCGATAAAACCGGCCCCGCCCGTCACGATGATGGTCATGCTTTTTCCTCCTCATACATGAAATTGCAGTCGCTGTCAGCAAGCAGCGGCGAGGTCGTGTCCTTCCGGCTCAGCAATTCCTCGACCACCTCTCCCCATTCTACGCCGATGGCAGGGTCATTGAAGCGGATGCCGCGGTCGCACTCCCTGCTGTAGAGATTGTCGACTTTGTAGCAGAATTCCACATCATCCGTCAGCGTGCGGAAGCCGTGTCCAAAGCCTCGGGGGATGAAAAGCATCCGCTTGTTCTCCGCAGAAAGTTCAACCGCCACCCACTGCCGGTACGTCGGACTGCCCTTGCGGAGATCCACCGCCACATCCATGACAGCGCCCCTGGTGACACGCACGAGCTTTGCCTGTGCCATCGGATTATTCTGAAAGTGAATGCCGCGCAGCACGCCCCTGTGCGCCGTGAACGACTGATTATCCTGCACAAACACGTTGTCGATGCCCATATCATGGAACGCCTTCTGCGAGTACGTCTCCATAAAATATCCGCGCTGATCGCCAAAGACCTTCGGCTCGATAATAAACACACCCGGCAGGGAGGTTGCGATCTTTTCCATGTATAAAGACCTCTTTCAGAAAAATATTTTGTTGACGTGCAAGCTTGACTCGCCTATCCAGCGGTTCGCAAGCGTTTATTCCAGGGGCTTTGCAGTCGCCCCTGAATCCTTCGCAATCCTCATTTTCGAAGTTGACCTGCATTGAAACAGAATGGTTTCATAACAACATTCTTTCACGGGAATGCGCTGCGAAGGAGGTAAGGGAGCGACCGCAAGGTTCCCCTGTGATCCTTCCATTGCTTCTTTCAAGGAATCAGTACCGGATCTTGCCGTCTGCTACAGCCTTCAGATGCTCGCCATAGGGGCTCTTGCCGTACCGATGCGCGGATTGCAGCAATTCTTCCTTGCTGATCCAGCCGTTCCTATAGGCAATTTCCTCCGGCGCGGAAATCTTAATGCTCTGGCGTTTTTCGATCATGCGCACGAAATCCGCCGCATCCACCAGAGAATCCATGGTGCCGGTATCCAGCCAGGCGTAGCCGCGTCCAAGCAGCTTCACATCCAGCTCGCCGCTCTGCAGATACATGTCGTTCAGCGTGGTAATTTCCAGCTCGCCGCGTGCAGAGGGCTTCACGTTCCTGGCTCGCTCGCTCACGCCTGCCGGATAGAAATACAAGCCGGTAATGCAGTAATTGCTCTTGGGCTGCTTCGGCTTTTCCTCCACGGAAATAACCTTGCCGTTTTCATCGAACTCGACAATGCCGAAGCGCTCGGGATCATTGACATAATAGCCGAAGATCGTTGCACGGCCGGACTGCGCGTTATGCACCGCGTCCTTCAGTCCATGGGAGAGACCGTTGCCATAGAAGATGTTATCGCCCAGCACCATGGCACAGCTGTCCTTGCCGATGAATTCTTCTCCGATAATGAACGCCTGCGCCAGTCCGTCCGGGGAAGGCTGTACCGCATACTGCAGATGCACGCCGAATTCGCTGCCGTCACCCAGCAGGGACTGGAACCGAGGCGTATCCACAGGGGTGGAAATAATCAAAATATCACGGATGCCGGCAAGCATCAGCGTCGAGAGCGGATAGTAGACCATCGGCTTGTCGTACACGGGCAGAAGCTGCTTGCTGGTCACCATCGTCAGCGGATACAGCCGCGTACCGGCGCCGCCGGCCAGAATAATTCCCTTCATCATGCTTGTTCCTTTCTTTTGTCTTTGCAGATACTACCTTCTCTATGAATTATGCCACAAACGGCAGATTTTCGCAAGTACAACGATGTAAAAACTCGCGCATGAACGCAGGGTTCATCTTCGGAGAATCAGAAAATCCCCTCTGCTGTTATTTCCGCAAAGGGGATTTTTTGTCGTTGATTGATGGGTCAGACCTTGAAATTCACGGACTGATCGCCCTGCTCGTTCTTGCCGAAAACATAGTCATTGCCCGGCAGAATCGCGTTCAGCAGGATGCCGACGAAGGAAGCCACTGCCAGACCGGACAGGCTGACCGTTGCGGTACCGACCATGAAGGAGATGGAGCCGGCATCGGAGAAGTTGATACCCAGTGCCAGCGACATGATCACTGCAGCGATGATGACGTTGCGGCTCTTGGTGAAGTCAACCTGATTCTCAACCACGTTGCGGACGCCGACCGCGGAAATCATGCCGTAGAGGATCAGGGACACGCCGCCGATGGTTGCGGCAGGCATGCACTGAATCAGTGCGGAGAACTTCGGGCAGAAGGAGAAGATAATCGCCAGGACAGCCGCCATGCGAATGACGGAAGGATTGTAAACGCGGGTCAGCGCCAGCACGCCGGTGTTCTCTCCGTAGGTCGTGTTAGCAGGAGCGCCGAAGAGTGCCGCCATGCTCGTTGCAAGGCCATCGCCCAGCAGGGTTCGATGCAGACCGGGCTTCTCGATGAAGTTCACGCCGACCGTGGAGGAAATTGCGGAGATGTCGCCGATGTGCTCCATCATGGTTGCCAGCGCGATCGGTGCAATCGTGATGATGCTGTTCAGCAGCGCCGTGCCGTCGCAGTTGCCGATGAGGGAGAACGTGGTCTCTTCCCACTTGACAGGCAGGCCGAGCCATGCAGCATCATGTACAGGGGTGAAGTCGACCATGCCGGCAATCGCAGCCACCGCATAGGAGCCGATAACGCCCAGCAGAATCGGGATGATCTTGAACATGCCCTTTCCCCAGATGTTGAAGAAAATAACGATGGCAACCGCCAGCACAGCAATCAGCCAGTTCGCGGAGCAATTGTTGATGGCGGAATTCGCCAGAATCATGCCGATGCAGATGATGATGGGACCCGTCACGACCGGCGGGAAGAACCGCATGACCTTCTTGGCGCCGAAAGCCTTGAACAGCGCCGCCACAACGACGTAAATCAGACCTGCGACCGCCACGCCGACACCGGCATAGGGAATCCAGTTGGTCGTACCGTCAGCAAACTGCTCCATGCCCTTCACGGTCGCGTAGCCGCCGAGGAACGCGAAGCTCGAGCCGAGGAATGCAGGCACCGTGCCACCCGCAATCAGGTGGAACAGCAGCGTGCCCAGACCTGCGAAGAGCAGCGTCGAGCTGACAGACAGACCCGTCAGCGTCGGGACAAGCACCGTCGCGCCGAACATGGCGAACATGTGCTGGAAGCCCAGAAGAGTAAACTTCGCAGGGGAAAGCTTTTGATTTGTCATGGGATTCTTCCTTCCTCCATATGATGTTATGCGTTCCTCAGATGAAGAGCGCGTTTGAAGCCCCGCCATTCGGGAGCCGCAAGCCAATGTTACCGGTTCATGCGCCCATCGTAGAGCGCCACACCGTCGCCGCCGTCAATTTCCTCCATCTGCACGCCGATTTGCTCGTTGTTGGAGGTCGGAACGTTCTTGCCGACGAAATCCGCACGGATGGGCAGCTCGCGGTGACCGCGGTCAATCAGCACCGCCAGACAGATGCGCGCCGCACGCCCCTGGTCAAGGATGGCATCCATTGCCGCGCGAACCGTGCGCCCCGTATGAAGCACGTCATCCACCAGCACGACCACCTTGCCCGTCACGTCTACCGGCAGATGCTTTTCCTGCACCTGCAGGTTCAGCTGCGCCGGGTCGAGGTCGTCGCGGTACATGGCGATATCAACCTCGCCGACCGGAATGCGCACATGCTCATACTTTTCAATCAGGTCGGACAGCCGCTGCGCCAGCGGCACACCGCGCCGGCGAATACCGACCAGCACCACGTTTTCCAGCGGCATCAGCTGCTCCATCATTTCGTGCGCCATACGCGTCAGCGCGCGATTCATCGCATCGCCTGCCATCAGCTGCGCCTTCGGGATTCCCGCCTGCATATTCAGCACAGATTCATCTTCCTTTCGATGCTGCCGCGTTTCTTCTCCAGCCGCCTCATTGCCGCTGCCAAAAAGAAAACGCCTGTCCAGCTTTTCAGCCGGAAAGGCGCATTTTATCGCTCATCATCGGGGAATCGCTTCCCGTCTATGCTGCCGGTTCGCTGCGTGCCTTTCCAGCCTCTCGTGCTGGGATTAAAGGATTGCTTTGATTACCGTCAGTCAGTATATCACAGGAAAAGGACGTTGTAAAGCTTTTTTCGGAATTTTCCGCGGGCAATTGACCATGTTTTATACAGAATACGGCTCAGGCGAAGCCGCCTCCGTCATCTGAAGCGTGTCCCCAACAGAAGCGCAGGTTGCATGGCGTCATCCTTCGGCATTGCCGTCTGCTCGCACCACGGGCGAAGCTGTTCCTCCACCTGATGCAGAAGCACCGTATCCACGCATCGATACTCGCGGTTTCCGAGGCACTTTGCCGCCGCCAGAGAAACGTAAGCCAGCACAGCCGCCTGCGAAGCGGTGAAGTGCGGCGACCGCGCGGCCAGCAGCGCCATCGCCGGTCGCGGACAAAGCAGATGGCTCGCGAAGCAGTCTGCCTCTGCCTCCTGCATCTCATTCAGCTGACCGTGATGCAGCAGCCGATGCCCGAGCTCATGGGCAAGCGTGAAGCGCAGCCGCGCCGGATTTTCATCCCTTCGATAGACGATGAGGTACCGCTCGCGTCCGCCGTGCACATCGAGAAACGTCAGCGCAGCCGCATCGCCCATGCAGCTGTGCAGCTCTGCCGTCGAAATGCCAAGGCGATCCGCCGCCGCTGCATCCGTCCAGACACGTGTATTTTTGCATCGCAAAAGAATCGCAAGCGGATCGACCGGCAGCGCCTGCACGCTCAGCCGCACAAGCACGCGGTACGCCATCGTCGCTGCGCGGTCGACTCCGTCACTTTGCATCCTTACTCTCCGGTTTAGCGTTCTGCTCCCCGTTATCGTCCGCGAACGCATCTGCGAACAGGACACGTCCAATGGCAAGCATCTTTTCCTGCTCCGACGGCTTCATCTGCCGGAAGGCGCGCGCCATCACGTACAGATTATCCTGCCTGTCCAGCTCCACCGGCACCGTGCCGCCGCAAAGCTCATCGATGGTCACGCTGAACAGCTCCGACATCCGCCGCAGGGCATTGATGTCCGGCTGCGTCTGACTGCGCTCCCATTTGCTGACAGAAACGGCGGTTACGCCGAGCAGCTGGCCCAACTCCATCTGGCTCATGCCCTGCTTTCTGCGATGGTATCTGATATTATCCCCATACATCGGAATCACCCCACTTTGATTATAGCATACGGCAGAAAAGAAATCAAGCGAAAAGTTACAATTTCGCTTGACAAGAACTTTCAGTTATGTTAATATACTCGCAGGTTTAAAGAGATCGGATGTTCTCTTTTGCAAGGAGGAGATTTGTATGTCACAGCAGGAGTTTCTTGAATCGTATCGCCGCCTCGTGCTTGCCAAGGAGGATGCTGCGCACCTCGACATTGCGGTAACGGCGCAGGATGAGCAGTTCCGTCAGGCGGTGCAGGCAAAAATCAAAGCGTCGCTTGCGGAGCGTGCCGCAAGGATGCGCACGCTGCTCAACAACATCGATGATCCGCGGACGCTCATGGTCATCCACCGCTATTATGTGATGGGCATGACGGACCCCGCAATCGGGCACGAGATGCATCTGAGCAAATCGCGGGTCAATCAGCTGCGGCTAAGATACCTTCGTTCGCTGCTGAAGGAAGCGGGCTGACATTTTTGTCATCGACACGTACCAGCTCATACATCATGATGGCGGCAGCAATCGCTGCATTCAGGCTTTCGGCGCCGCCGTGCATCGGCAGGCGGACACGGTGTGTCGCGGTCTGCTGAACCGCCTCGCTCACGCCGTTGCCCTCATTGCCGATGATGAGTGCAAAATGGTCGGCGACGTTCTGTCGCTCGTAAAACGGCGTACCGTCGAGCTGCGAGGAAAGAATGCTGTATCCGGCGTTTCGCAGGGATGTCAGCTCCTGCGGCAAATCGTCCGTCACGCGGATGTTCATGCGGAAGATGCTGCCCATCGTCGCACGGAGCACCTTCGGGCTGAACACGTCCGCGCACTGCGAGGAAAGCAGCACGCCGTTAAGCCCTGCCGCGTCCGCCGTGCGGATGATGGTGCCAACGTTCCCGGGGTCCTGCACGCCGTCAAGCGCTACGATGCGTCGTCCGAGCGAGGTTTGATGCTTCATCCCGACGATTGCAGCAATGCCCTGGGGCGTCTTTGTATCGCAGACGGCGGCGAGGACATGCTCCGGCAGGATGTACACGGGCATTTGCAGCCCCTGCGGGC
Organism: Bacteroidaceae bacterium; assembly: GCA_963642705.1. Classification (GTDB taxonomy): domain Bacteria; phylum Bacillota; class Clostridia; order Christensenellales; family Aristaeellaceae; genus UBA11524. The sequence continues at coordinate 5,423 of CAVIHU010000040.1, read as the reverse complement.
ATTGGACGCCGTCCTGCACAAGCACTGCCTGCACAGGAAAGGACGAGGCAAGCGCTTCCTCGACCATCTTGCGCCCCTCGACCAGGAAGCAGCCGGTTTCTCTGCGCCCCTTGCGCTCCTTAAGGGATTTCCACAAGGTCACCTTGGGATTTTTCAGGCTGGTAATGGCCTCTTGATGGGAGTTCATCGTGCTCTCTCTCCTTATGTTCCCATCAGGAATGAAATCACGGCAGGAACATATTTCTCCATGACATCATTGCCGGACATGTATATTTCGTGCTTGGCATCGAATCGTTCGAGCTTTGCGCAGGGAATCTGCCGGACGAATTGCTCCTGCTCAGACAGGCAGACGACCTTGTCGCGTGTCGCCTGACAGAGCAGCAGCGGCGTGATGATTTTGCGGCAATGTTCGGGCGAAAGCAGCTTTGGCGTGACGCTCAGCGCCTCTCTCACCCATGCATAGGACGGCGAACAGTTCTGAAGCAGCGGTTGAGTGATGCGCTTCTGCAGATAGTAGTCAAACCGCGCACGGCTGGTGGAACAGGCGGACTCGAATTTCTCGTCATCCGGATTGAACGGCTTGCCGACAAATGCGCGTTTGCTGCCCTTGCCCTTGCGCACCATATGCCCGGCAATGGCAAGCCCTGCGCGGCGCGGCAGCGGAAACGTTGATGCGGCGATCATCGGCGCAGTCAGCACGGCACGCTCGAACCATTCCGGATGGCGCATCAGCGCAAACGCACCGATGGCGCCGCCCATGGAGTGCGCATAGAGCGTTCGCGGCAGATTCGCCGTCCTCGGCAGGACGATTTGCGCCATGAAATCCTCCAAATCGCTCAGATAATCATCGAAATGCCCGACATGCGTGATGGAGGTGTCGTCAACCTCACGAACGGATTGCCCGTGTCCGCGGTGGTCAACGGCATACACGTTAAAGCCTGCCCGCAGGAAATACCACATCATCTCGTGGAATTTCTCGGCGGACTCGGTATAGCCGTGCAGGATGACGACGGCACGGACGGCGTTCGACTGCTCATAAACCTCTGCATGGAGCGTCCCGCCGGCAGTCAACGGCAGAAAAATATCCTCGCGGAGCTTTTTCAGGGCAGGCTCGACAGTTCCGGCCATGACAGCATCGTAATTTTTCTCAGACAAAATCGAAATCATGGCGGCAACCTCCTTAATCGTTTTTTTCTTATTATATCAAAGCGAAAGATAAAAAACAAGCTATGCCGCGTGCAGAACCGCATGCAACGGTGTATGCTCAATCGCGAAACGGGCTATGCTGCTCTTTCATTGCAATGCCGTCCCCTTCCCGGGCACAAAAAAGCCTGTCATATCCGCCCTTTCCAGCGTCAGCAGCTTCCACTTGCGGTCAATGCCGCCTGCGTATCCGGTGAGGCTTCCGTTTGTCCCGACGACACGATGGCATGGAATCATCAGCAATATCGGATTGTGACCGACCGCACCGCCGACTGCCTGCGCAGACATTTTAGAAATGCCCCTGCTTTCGGCAATGCGGGCAGCAATTTCACCGTACGTCATGGTTTTGCCGTATGGAATCGTCAGCATCACATCGCCGACCATTTTGCGGAAGGGCGTCGAATCATACCGCAACGGCGGCAGAAAATCCGGCTCCCACCCTGCGTAATAGCGCTCCAGCCACCTGACGCCTTCTGTCAGCAGCGGATGCGTTTTCATTTCGGCCGTTTCCGGCAGCGTGCCAGCAAAGTGCCTTTGATCATTGAACCACAGCCCGATGATCGCCTCCTCATCGCATGCAAGCGTCATCGCGCCCAACGGCGACATGTATTGTGCCGTATAAATCATCGCGTTTCCTCTCTCCATCTCAGGATGTCAATAGAAAAAGCGCTCAAGCCCTGACATTCCAAGGACTTGAGCGTTTTGTGACTGAGTCAGGCAGAATCCGACGGGGTTAGAAAACCCCGACGAAGTCGGCAAAAACCGACGAAGGTCGGCGAAGTCGGCGAAGTCGGCGAAGCCGGTTAGTTGAGGGCTTCGCTTTCGTTCTCGATCTTGACATCCTCGACAGAGCGAATCGCCCAGCGGGCAACAACCATGGTCTGGTCGCCCTTGCCAACGCTCAGGGTGATGGTGTCGTCCTTGATGTTGTCAATCGTAGCATAGATGCCGCCGATGGTGCAGACGCGGTCGCCCTTCTTCAGGGATGCAAGCATGTCCTGCTCCTTCTTGCGGCGCTTCTTGTCGGGGCGGATGATCATGAAGTAGAAGACGATGAAGATCAGCAGCAGGGGGGACAGCTGGATGAGGATCGCAAGGATGCTTGAGCCGGTGGCAGCTTCGGTAGTGGCGGTCCCGGCGGCGGCCTCAGCGGTTCCGTCGGCAACAGCGGCAGCGGTCTCCTCAGCGAACGCAACGGCCATGCCGAACAGCTTGTTCAAAAACTCCATTCGTGATTGCTCCTTTCAGAATCGGTGTATACGATGGATATTGTAGCATATTTTTTTGCGCTTCTCAAGAGCAAAAGACGCAGAATCAGCCGTTTCATAAAAAATTTCCGGACGAAAAAATGTAACACTTCAGAATAAAGGTGCGCAATGATTGCGCTTCCCGGATAAATATGATAGAATCAAGGTGGTAGCGAACAAAATCGCTTTTACAAGGAGGATAAGGAAATGAAGAAACTACTCTCGATGCTGCTTGTGCTGATGATGCTGATTCTGTCGGCATCTTCGCTGGCGGAAGGCGATGCATGGGTGGACGCCGCGCGCATTGAAACGACCGTGACGCTGCACGACCTGAACACGGACCTGCTGGCAATGTTTGACCTGGACGATGAAATCGCCACGGCTGTGAAGGACACGCTCGACTCGCTTGTCATCACGACCTATCGGCAGGCGCAGCAGTGCGGCTTCCATGTGACGCTGGGCAAGACGACCTTGCTGTCGGGCGACTGTCAGTCCACGGACACGTCCGTTGTGTATCTGGCAAGCAACCTGCTCGGCAGCACGGTGTCGCTCGATCTGGAAAAGGATCTCGATAAAGTCGCCGAAATGCTCATCCGTGCCGTCTGCAAGATGCAAGGCATGTCGGATGAGGAAATCGAAAGCGGTCTGGCAGACATCAAGGAGGAGCTGCAATCGCTCACTTCTTCCTTTGCGTCTGCGCCGACTGCCAATTTCGATGCCATCATCAGCGACTTCACGAATGCCGACTGGGAGGAAACGGGCGCTATCATCGATGAAATCCTTGAGTCCTGCATGGTCACTGAGGTGACGGAGCAGCCCGACGGCTGCGATCCCGTTAAACAGATGATCACGCTGACCATCACGAAGGAACAGCTGACGAACCTGCTGCAGGCCGTCGTGAATGAGCTGAAGGCGATGCCCTCCATCAAAGCCTGCCTCGATGAAACGAACGCTTACCTCGCCACGATTGACGAGGATGCAACGCTGGACAGCGATCTGACGGTGAATGCGGAGAGTGTGCAGGTTGTGCTTTACCTCGATGACGACTCGAGCATCGCGAAGGCGCATGCCGATGTAGTCTTTACCGAGGAGGATGACGATACCGAAAAGCTGACGATCGATGTCAACCGTGTGACCGGCGATGAGGACATGACGTACACGCTCATTGCGGAGGTTGCGGACGAAGCGCGCTTCACCGCAGAAATCACGTTAAAGGCGGACAACCTTGAAATTACCACGCTCCTTGAAGACGCTGAGGACGGCACATACGAGAAGATAATGCGCTGCGACCTCAGCAAGACAGCGGACACGCTGAACATGCTGTGGACGCTCTATTCCGACGGCTCGGAAATGACCTTCGGCTTCACCGCATCAACCAGGGAGACGGTTTCCGGCGCAAAGGTTTCCAGGACGACCGACCTCGTGCTGCAGCTCATGGGTATGGACGTCCTCACGATCACTGCCGAAACGGCAGCCTGCGAAGCGCAGGCGCTGCTGAGCGACAGCGACGTGACCGACCTCGGCGCGATGGACAGCACAGCGTTTGAAACGTGGTTCTCCGGCATTGTGACGAAGGTGAGCAACATGCCGATGTCCTGGGTACTGGCTCTGCCGGACAGTGCGCTGACGCTCCTGATGGGCACGGGCAACTGATCAACCGCAAACAATCACGAAGAGCAGGGACACGCGCCCCTGCTCTTTTTCTTGAGGCGGCATAATCAGACGAAAAAGCACCCCGGGCAAGCTGCCTGAGGTGCTCCCTGAATGCAATTCTGTGAATTACGCGTTCTTCTGCGCTTCTTCGACAGCAACAGCCACAGCGACGGTCGCGCCGACCATGGGGTTGTTGCCCATGCCGATGAGACCCATCATCTCCACGTGCGCCGGAACGGAGGAAGAACCTGCGAACTGCGCATCGGAGTGCATACGGCCCATGGTGTCTGTCATGCCGTAGGAGGCAGGACCTGCCGCCATGTTGTCGGGATGCAGGGTACGACCCGTGCCGCCGCCGGACGCCACAGAGAAGTACTTCTTGCCGGCTTCGATCATTTCCTTCTTGTAGGTGCCGGCAACGGGGTGCTGGAAACGGGTCGGGTTGGTGGAGTTGCCCGTGATGGACACGCCGACACCCTCATGCCACATGATGGCGACACCTTCGCGGACGTCGTCGGCGCCGTAGCACTTGACCTTCGCACGCTCGCCGTTGGAATAAGCGGTTTCCTTCACGATGGTCAGCGCATGGTCTTCCTTCACGTCGGCAGACAGGTAGTCATACTTGGTCTGCACATAGGTAAAGCCGTTGATGCGGCTGATGATCATGGCAGCGTCCTTGCCCAGACCGTTCAGGATAACGCGCAGGGGGTTCTTGCGAACCTTGTTGGCGTTGCGGGCAATGCCGATTGCACCTTCGGCGGCGGCAAAGGACTCGTGGCCGGCGAGGAACGCGAAGCACTCGGTCTTCTCGTCCAGCAGCATCGCGCCCAGATTGCCGTGACCCAGACCAACCTGACGCTGGTCAGCAACGGAACCGGGGATGCAGAAGGCCTGCAGACCTTCGCCGATGCACTTCGCCGCTTCCGCAGCAGTCTTGACGCCCTTCTTCAGCGCGATGGCAGCGCCCAGCTCGTACGCCCACTTCGCATTCTCGAAGCAGATGGGCTGGATGCCCTCGACGATCTTGTATGCGTCGACGCCCTTGCTGTTGTTGTAAGCCTTCAGCTCATCAAAATCCTTGAAGCCGTACTTTTCCAGGACCGGCTGCAGCTGAGGGATGCGTCCTTCATAGTTTTCAAAAAGAGCCATTTCAGCACACCTCCTATATTACTGCTTGCGCGGGTCGATCCAAGCGACGGCGCCGTCCTCGGCCTTGAAGCGGCCATAGGTGCCCACGTTCTTCTCGTAGGCCTCGTTCGGGCTCATGCCCTTCTTGATGGCGTCCATCATCTTGCCCAGGGACAGGAACTGATAGCCGCA
>CAVIHU010000039.1:0-16518 GCA_963642705.1 Bacteroidaceae bacterium | reverse complement strand
TCACGGAAATCAATTTTGCGAATATCTATGCACTTTGAACTTTCGCTTGCAGTATAAATTGCTGAGAAGCAGCTTTTTCACGGTGCAAAACCGTGATTTTTACGAACGCATCCGTTCCAGATGAATAAATACTCTGAAAATTGATTTCCGTGAAAAAGTGATTGCACCCCTTGACAAATGGGGGATTTTCATATAGACTATACACGATTGTCCGAGAAGGGCAAAATCAGAAATAAATGCAGAAAGGAGGCCGCGCCATGTTTAAGAGAAGCTTTGTTGTCTATGCGCTCAAGGTAAGGGCATGTCATGCGGCTCTTTCTGCCTGTATGCGTCCGTAAGCAAACCCGCATTTTTCTTTGCTTGCCACGCGTTTTGTGCAGCACCAGCCGTTTGCAGCAAAACGAATGGTGCTTTTTTTGTATGCTGTTTTATGTGAAAGGAGTATGCCGCTGTGCAAACATCCTCAAATTCCTCCGGGAAGGTCCAATCCCCCTTTGGTGCCATAATGTCCCTGGTTGCTGAAAACTGGTGGGCGTTCCTTCTGTCGTTTATTGCAACAGTCATGGTCGTCATCATCGGTTTCCTGACGCCGCTGATGCTGTCAGAAATTGTAGACAGCATCCTGGGCGATTCGCCGTTCACGATGCCGGATTTCCTGCTTCAGCCGATTGAAGCGCTCGGCGGACGTGACTTTCTCCGCGCGAACCTGTGGATTCCGGCGCTCGCGCTGATTCTGATTAACGTCATCAATGGCGTATTCACGTTCATCAAAGGACGTTATTCTGCCGTTGCGAGCGAGGACATTGCGCAGACACTGCGCAATCAGCTCTACAGCCATCTGCAGCACCTGCCATTTGCCTATCATGTCAAGGCGCAGGCAGGCGAACTGATTCAGCGCTGCACCTCCGATGTTGATACCATCCGCCGTTTCCTTTCGGTGCAGGTAATGCAGGTTGTCAACGCCATCCTGATGATTATCATCGCGATGGTGATTCTGCTGCAGCGCTCGGTACCCATCACGCTCTACAGCCTGATTCTCGTGCCGCCGCTGTTCTGCTTCGCATCGTGGTTTTTCAATCGGGTACACAAATCCTTTGAGATCGCAGACGAGGCAGATGGCGTAATGAATGCCGTGTTGCAGGAGAACCTCTCCGGTGTACGCGTTGTCCGCGCCTTCGGTCAGCAGCAGCGCGAGGTCGAGAAGTTCGACAAGGTCAACGATGACCTGCGCGCGAAGAACCTGCACCTGAACATGCTGTTGTCCGTTTACTGGGGCGGCGGCGATACGCTGAGCATGTTTCAAACGCTGCTGACGCTTGTTGTCTGTATCATCTACGCCTGCCGCGGCGACATCACCGTCGGCACGATGATTGTGTTCAACTCAACGCTGAGCATGCTCCTTTTCCCCATTCGTCAGCTTGGACGCACGCTGTCCGATGCCGGCAAAGCAATGGTTTCCATGAAGCGCATTCAGGCGATTCTGCATGAGGAACCGGAATCGGACGAGCCGAACGCACTGAAGCCCGATCTGCACGGCGATATCGTGTTTGACCACGTGTCGTTCGCCTATGCCGATGACAATCTGCCGGTGCTGCGCGATTTGACCTTCACGATTCCGGCAGGAAGCACCGCGGCGGTGCTTGGCGGAACGGGCAGCGGCAAATCCACCATGATGTATCTGCTGCAGCGGCTGTATACGCCCACGAGCGGTAAAATCACCATCGGCGGCATTGACATCCGGCAGATTGACCGCACATACCTGCGTGAGCACGTCGGACTGATTCTGCAGGAGCCGTTCCTGTACTCGAAATCCATCCGCGAGAATGTCGGCATCACGAGGTCCAAGCAGGAGGAAACGTTCATCCGCCATGCTGCTGACATTGCTTCGGCCTCCGGCTTCATCGCAAAGGCGGATAAGGGCTGGGACACGGTCGTCGGTGAACGCGGCGTAACGCTTTCCGGCGGACAGAAGCAGCGCATTGCCATCGCGCGCACGCTGCTGAAGGACAACGGCATCCTGATTTTTGATGACTCTCTGTCTGCCGTGGATACGGAGACGGACGCGCAGATTCGCGCCGCGCTCCGCAACGAGCAAAAAGATGTCACAACACTGATTATCAGTCACCGCGTCACGACGCTTTCTCAGGCAGATTTGATTCTTGTGCTGGAGGACGGCCGCATCACGCAGCAGGGCACGCATGCGGAGCTTTGCAAGCAGCCAGGTCTGTATCAGCGCATCAACAGCATTCAAAACGCACTCGAAGAAGAGCTGACGCAGGCGAAGGCGGCGGAAGGAGGGGAAGCTCATGCAGTCGTTTGAAGAACAGGACTATACAAAGCGGTTTGACCTGTCACTGTGGAAAAAGCTGCTGCATACTGCAAAGCCGTATCATAAGAATCTGCTGCTGATTGTGCTGCTGATGACGGTCAGCGCGATCATCGATGTTGTGCTGCCGAACATGAGCGCCTATGCGATTGACGTGATGATTGGCGCGAAGGATTTGACGAGCCTGACTGCTTTCATCCTCGTGTATCTCCTGCTGCTTGCCGTGCAGGTCGGCACAATCTTCGGCTTCATCCGTGAATGCGGCATTGTCGAGACGGGAACAGCGTACCTGATCCGCAAGCTCGGCTTCCGGAAGCTGCAGGAGCTGCCGTTCTCCTACTATGACCGCATGCCGGTCGGTTACCTGATGTCGCGCCTGACCAATGATACGCAACGCCTTGCGGATACCATCGGCTGGTCTCTGGTTGACCTCTGCTGGGGCGCGGTGTATCTGGTGGCGTGCGCTATCCGCATGCTGACGATCAACTGGCGGCTCGGGCTGATTGTGATGCTCGTGCTGCCGCCGCTCGCGGTCATCAGCTGGAAATTTCAGAAGGCGATTCTTGCATCCTACCGCAAGGTACGCAAGAACAACAGCCAGATTACCGCCGGCTTCAACGAAGGCATCAACGGTGCAAAGACGACCAAGACGCTTGTGCGCGAAAAGCTCAACATCGAGGAATTCAATGCGGTATCCGCCTCCATGCGCAATGCATCTGTCCGCGCGGCAACGCTGTCGAGTCTCTTCCTGCCGATTGTCGTGTCGCTTGGTTCGCTTGCGACCGCGTACGCACTGTGGCAGGGTGGCAACAGCGTCATAGGCGGCGTGAACGTGTTCGGCGTCGCCATGACCGTCGGCACGCTGACTATCTTCATCAACTACACGGTCAGCTTCTTTGAGCCTGTCCGCAACATCGCGAGCATCTTCGCCGAGCTGCAGTCCGCACAGGCAGCAGCGGAGCGTGTCATCAGCCTGCTTGATACCGAGCCGGATATCGTTGATTCGCCGGAAGTAGTCGAAAAGTTCGGCGACAATTTCCACCCGAAGAAGGAAAACTGGCCGAAGCTCATCGGCGACATTGACTTCGAGGACGTTTCGTTCCGCTATAAGGAAGGCGAAAAAGTGCTGGAGCACTTCAACCTCCACATTCGGCACGGGCAGACCATCGCGCTTGTCGGCGAGACCGGCAGCGGCAAGTCCACCATCGTCAACCTGCTTTGCCGCTTCTACGAGCCGACCGAAGGCAAAATCCTGATTGACGGCGCGGATTACCGCACGCGCAGCCAGCTCTGGCTTCAGTCGAACCTCGGCTATGTGCTGCAGTCGCCGCACCTGTTCTCCGGCACAGTTGCGGACAACATCCGCTACGGTCGTCCGGATGCCACAGAGGAAGAGGTTGCTGCCGCGGCGCGCATGGTCGGTGCAGAGCCGTTCATCCTTGCCATGAAGGATGGTTATCAGTCGGATGTCGGCGAGGGCGGCAATCGCCTGTCCACCGGGCAGAAGCAGCTGATTTCCTTCGCCCGCGCCATCCTCACGAATCCGTCCATCTTCGTTCTCGATGAAGCAACCTCCTCTGTTGACACCGAAACGGAGCAGCTGATTCAGCACGCCATCCAGAAGGCACTGCACGGCAGGACAAGCTTCGTCATCGCACACCGCCTGTCAACCATCCGCTCCGCCGACCGGATTCTTGTCATCCAGAACGGAAAAATCACCGAGGATGGTACACATCAGCAGCTGATTGCACGGCAAGGGTATTACTATCACCTGTATACAAATCAGTTCCAGGATGAACAGTGGTCGGCCATCAGCAGCCAATAAAAGGGACTTCATCCCTTTTATTTGTCCCAACCAAAGTGACACAGGTCAATAAGGATGATGTTCTCAACTATACCTGACGAGCGCTGAACAGAGAAGCAGACTAAGTCTGCGGAGCTTATTCAGCGCAGCATGTGTAATATGTAAAGCAGCTGCTCATTTTCAAGCAGCTGCTCTTTCATTTCCGTTTGCGGCTTGTCAGGTGAAACAAAAATCAGGCAAATCCAATCCCTTGACCCGTTCCGGCGATTGTGCTATCATTTATGCGTGCATCCGTCTGTGATGCAATGTTGGAAAAGGAAGCGAGTAAACCATGGCGAAGGCTGTCAAGACGAACGTGCTCAGGCACCTTGATGCCCTGAAAATCCCCTATGAAACACGCGAATACGCCGTGGAGGATGACAATTTTGACGGCAAGCTCGTTGCAGCGAAGGTTGATTTGCCTGCAAGCATGATCTATAAGACGCTCGTGCTGACGACTGACACGCTTTCGCACCTCGTTTGCGTCCTGCCGGTGGAGAAGGAGCTCGACCTGAAAGCGGTCGCGCGTGCCGCAGGCTGCAAGAGCGTCCATATGCTGCCGCAGAAGGATCTGCTCCCGCTGACGGGCTATCTGCGCGGCGGCTGCAGTCCCATCGGCATGAAGAAGCAATTCCCGACCCTGCTCGATGAGGATGCAAAGTCCCTGGCAAAAATCAGCGTAAGCGCTGGAATCCGTGGCTGTCAGGTCATTCTTGCGGTGGATGCGCTGGTGCAGTGCACGAACGCGCGGTTTGCATCGCTGTGCCGACTGTGATTGTTCCATGAATTTTACATCTCGTTTGTGAAAAAACGTTGTTTGCCTGCCTTGCATGGTGTATAATAAGAATGCCAGTTTTGCGAAAGGAGTTTTTCCGCCGAATGAACAGCGCCCGAAGCGAACAGCACCGTGCATGGCTTTGTGCTGCCGTCATCGTTGCGGTGATTCTCCTCGCAACGGTTCTCGTCGTGGACATCACGCTTCACCCTGCGGAAGAGGAGCTATCGCCGCCGCCGGAAAGTACCACGCTGCTGTCTGCCTCGGCTGATCTGGACACCCTTCGCGTTTCCGCCGTGCTGAACGCAGATAAAAAGACACTGGATGTCACGCAGACGATGCTCCTTCGCAACCGCACCGGACAGGATCAGGACGCAGTCGTGCTCAGGAGCTGGAGCGGCGCATATTGGGCGGAACGCACCTCCCCTGTTGCGACTGAGGCGCTGATTGACACCTGCTACGGCGGCACGTTTGAATCCGGCGGATTGTCCATGACGTCCGCATCCATCGGTGGGGAAGCTGTCACGTGGAGATACCTCGATGACGCGCTGACCGTGCTTTCTCTGCCGACCTGTTGGGCAGCAGATGAGGTCTGCGAGGTCACTCTCGTCTACACCGTGCAAATTCCCGACTGCGCCGGTCGTTTCGGTTATTCGGACGGTGTGTACGCGCTTGGGAACGTCTTCCCCGCTCCGGCCGTCTGGTCGGACGGTGCCTGGCGAACGGATGAATACGCGTCCATCGGCAGGCCGTTTGTCAGCGAATGCGCCAACTGGGAGGTTGCCGTCAGCGTGCCGGACAGCTATACGGTTGCCGCCTCCGGATTCGCCGAAGCCGTCGTTCACCAGGGTACCGCAACTTACAGCTATTCATCGCATGGCATGCGTGACTTCGCGCTCGTCATCTGCGAGAAGTCAGCCTGTGCGCAGGTGATGTCCGAAGGCGTGCTGATTACCGCCTATGCAGCATCGTCCGCCAACGCACATTCCATCGCCAGCACCGCGAAAAAGGCAATTTCCGCCTACACGCACCGCTACGGCGCATTTCCCTACCCGACGCTCACGCTATGTGAGGCAAATCTGCCCTTTGACGGCATGACGTACCCGCGCCTGTCGATGGTCTCGAGCGATGTCGTCGCTTCCGGCGGCGAATCGCTTGAAGCGGCTGTTGCTTTTGAGACGGCGCATCAGTGGTGGTCAGCCGTTGTCGGCAGTGACGGATATTATGCGCCTTGGCAGGACGAGTCGCTGTGCGAATATGCCGTGCTGGATTACTGGGGCGATGTGTACGGTGAAAGTTCCCGTCAAAGCCGCCTGTTCAGCCGCGTGGAAACAGCCCTGCGCGTCAGCGTGTCCGAAACGCTCACGCCAGGCTCACCCATTGACTACTTCAGCGACTGGCCGACATATTCCGTCATTGTCCGTCAGCGCGGTGCGGCACTATGGACGGCGCTCGAATCGTTCCTCGGACGCGAATCGCTCCAAAGCGCGATTCGGACCTACTATGCACAATATTCCTTCCGCAATGCCAGCCGGAATGACCTTGAAGCCGTGCTCAGCAATGCAGCCGGGCAGAATCTTTCCGCGCTATTTGATGATTATCTGGACACCCGCATGAATTAACCCGTTTCCGAAAGGATGTTGAACGCCCATGAGTGAAACCGCCATGCGTCCACAGGATGCTGTCATGCTGATTCCGTCTCTTGAACCGGATGAGCGTCTGCCCCAATATATTGCTGATTTGCTTGCCATCGGCTTTGAGCATATCGTAATTGTCGATGACGGCAGCAGCGAAAGCTACCAGCCCATTTTCCAACGTCTGAGCGAAATGCAGGGCGTTGAGGTTACCCATCATGAAGTCAACCGCGGCAAGGGCTGTGCGCTCAAGACCGGCTATGCCTACATTCAGAAGCACTTTCCGGACGCGGCAGGCGTCATCACCGCCGATTCCGACGGTCAGCACACTGCGCCCGACTGCTGGAAACTCGCCAACGCCCTGACAGACGGCAGGCACGTGCTGTACCTGGGCAGCCGCAATTTCAATCTGCCGAATGTTCCGTTCAAATCGCGTTACGGCAACAAAATCACGTCCGGCGTGTTCCGGCTGCTTTACGGCGTGTATCTGCCCGACACGCAGACCGGTCTGCGCGCGTTCCATATATCCGAGCTGCCCTTCATGATGGCCGTCGAGGGCGAGCGCTTCGAATACGAGATGCAGGTGCTGATTGCCTGCGCCCGTGCGAAGCTGCCCATCGTTCCGATTGAAATCGAAACCGTCTACGAGAACGAAAACGCCGGCACGCACTTCCATCCCATACGCGACAGTTTCCGCATCTACAAGGTCATCCTGCGCAGTTTCTTCCTGTATGCCGGTTCTTCCATCATCTGTTTTCTGGTGGATAACCTTGCGGCAAGTCTGCTGCGCTTCTATCTGCTGCCGCTGCTCGGCGTCACGGGCGATACCGCCATCCAAATCAGCGGCTTTGTCGCACGGCTGATTTCAGCGCCGCTGAATTTCGTGCTCAACCGGAACTTCGTCTTCCGCTTCAAGGAGCACAGCGGCATGGCCGTGCTCAAGTACGCGCTGCTGTGCATCGCGAGCATCACCATTTCTAACCTTGGCGTGTCGCTGATTGATCACCTGCACATCTTCATCGGCGGATTTGCCGTACTGCCGAAGATTCTGATGGATACGCTGCTGTATCTGGTGAACTACCGTATCCAGAACGGCTGGGTGTTCGCCAAGCATGCCAAATCACAGGAGGTTTCCCATGCGTAAGCATCTTGTCAATATACTGCTGACCGTGCTGGCCGTATTGCTGCTGATCGGCTATGCCTTCGCCATCCCGCATCCTGCACTGACGGACGAGGCACTCGATTCATACATGAACGACGATGCCTCTGCCGATGACGAGTACGATTTTCTGTTTGATTAAGGAGGAGATTTTCCCATGCGCAGAGTGTTTTCTGTCCTTTGCTGCCTGATGTTGCTGATAACGGCAGCTTTCGCCGAGGATACAACGGCCACTGACATCGTGCCCCTGTCGATGGCGCTGACTGATACCGGTTACACACCCAATCCAGATGCCTATATCGCTGCGGATGAGGAAAACGGCATTTTGCAGGGATATCAGGATGATTCCATCACCGTGACCGTCTGGCGTGAAACCGTTGATGACGCCATTTTCAACATCGCACATATCAAAATAGCCGACCCGAGCCAGTTCCGCACGGGTCTGAATCACCCGAAGGCCAAAACGGACAATAAAATTTCCGTCATTGCCGAAAAACATAAGGCGGTCGTTGCCATCGGCGGCGATTACTTCAGCAAGGACGATTACGGCTACGTCGTGCGCATGAACGAGGTGTTCCGCAAGAAGCCTTCCAAGCAGCGCGACATGCTGCTGGTGGACAACCTCGGCAACTTCCACGTCATCTTCAAGTCCGACGCGACAGAGCTGAAGGAGCTGCTCGAATCCGAAGAGCTGACGTTCCCGAACGTGTTCAATTTTGGGCCTGCGCTGGTCGTTGACAGCAAGGTCTGCGAAATTCCGAACTACTACAACAACAAGTACAACGTAAATGCCAATGAACCTCGCTGCGCCATCGGTCAGCTTGGCGAGCTGGAATACCTGCTTGTCGTTGTCGATGGGCGCCGCAAGGATTCGGACGGCTGCACCTGCGCTGAGCTGGCGGATTTCATGGGAAAAAAAGGCTGCACCATCGCGTATAACCTCGACGGCGGCAACAGCGCGCTGATGTGGTTCGGCGGCTCTAATTATTCCGAGAAGTCTGTCAAGGCAGAGCGTTCCGTGTCCGACATCATCTATTTTGCCACGGCTGTCGATTCTGGACTTGATTCGGAGGAATAACATGGTAACTTCCTTTGGCTGCATGGCGGCACTTGCAATGCTGGTGCTGCTCCTGACAGCAAATATCTGCTTTCACGGGAAGGGCATCTCCTACCGTGTCGGCATCACATTCAGTATTTTTGCGATTGTGCTGTCATTTCTCTGCTCACGTATTCTGTTTACACTCTCGAATCTTCCTCTGTACTTGAATACGCTGGAAAATCCTGCTCTGATGCTCCGCTTCTGGGACGGCGGCGCATCGCTGCTCGGCGCACTTTTCGGTGTGCTGCTCGGCGGTGCGCTAACTGCGCGTCTGTTCCGCCTTTCCTGCGGCAAAATAATGGACTGCATCGCACTGTCGGCACCGATTGCCATTGCCATCGAGCGTCTCGGCGAAGGCTACTTCGACGAAATCATTGGCAAGGGCAAGGCGATTGAAACGGAGTTTCTGTCGTTTCTCGGCAGCACAACGGCCGGCAATCATCCTGTCTTTCTCTACGAGGCTGCAGCAATGGTCATCCTCCTGCTGCTGCTCATTGTTTCGCGGCGCAAGCGCAAGCCCGAAGGCGACACGATGCTGCTGTTCTTGCTGGTGTACGGCTGCATGCAGGTGGTGCTTGAATCGCTGCGCAACGACTCGCATATGCTGCTGATTCACTTTGTCCGCGTTAATCAAATCGGCGCACTCGTGCTGGCAGCTGCAGCAATTGTCTGCTGGACGATTCGCGTTGCGCGTGAAGGAAGCCGGAGTCATCTCATCATCGGCTGTTGGATTGCCGTCGTTGCCGCCATCGGCGTCGGGATTGGCATGGAATTTGCCATCGATCGGCTTGGTATGCCGCTGCTGTGCTATTGCATGATGATGCTGGCAATGCTCACCATTGCCGGAAGCGGACTTTTGCTGCGCAAGGCGGCGAACGAAGTCGAATTGCAAGAGGAGCTATAAGCATGGAAAAGGAAAAAATCGATCGAATCAATGAATTGGCACGCAAAAAAAAGACCGATGGTCTCACCGACGAAGAAGCCGCAGAACATGCGTCGCTCCGTCGGGAATACATCGACAGCTTTCGCGAAAATATGCGTGCGGTGCTGGAAAACACCTATATTCAACGTCCGGACGGGACAAAGCAGAAAATCACAAAGAAACCCCAATAATAATATTGTATCATACAGGCGCGCCAAAGTCAAGCGAAAAACTTTTCGGAAAACCCTTGCTTTTTTCGCATTTCTCTTGTATAATGAAGATGCAAAGAGGAGCAGGTCGCCAGCGAGCGACAGCAAAAGGCATCGCGGAGACGCGACCGCCGGAATAGGAAAGGAGGCGTTTCCATTGAACAGTGACGCACAGTCATCAAAAAGCGTATTGCGTCAGGCGATCATGGATCGGTCTTCCTTCGTTCGCACAGCATAACAGGGGGCAATATTCTTTGACTGGTGCGCTTCATCAAACAAAAAGCGCAAGAAGGATGGTAAACCGCGAATGACGGATGACACGCAGGATTTCAATCTGGATGACGAGAGTTCCGAGGATTTGATCCAGATGACCGATGAGGAAGGCAATACGCTTCTCTTCAAGATCCTTGACTACTTCTTCTTTAACGGTGAGGAATATGCGATTCTGACCGACTCCAACGATGAGGGCACGGCCGAGGCAGACCAGATTGACTGCTACGTGATGAAGATCGTGCCCACAACGAGCGAAACGGGCGAAGAGCTTGAAGAGTTCGTTCCCGTGGAGGATCAGAAGCTGGAAGCCAAGCTTATGGAAATTGCTACATTGAAGCTCCAGGATGATGAACAAGCGGACGACGAGGACTGATTTCTTCCTCTCCTCATTTCCGTTCACCCTATAAAGAGCAACAGGACTTGAATCTCCGCATCATCTGCGGAATGACAGTAAGCATTTCCCCGACCAACTGGAACCTTCTACCCAACAGGTTGGACAACCAACGGACTGAAGATCATGCTTCATTCTGTCCAATAACCACTACCGCAAACGACCGACCAGGCAGGCGATTCGTCGCCTGCCTTTTTTGTGGCATCAAAAAAGCAACTCACCGTTTCAAACACAATGAGCTGCTTTTCAGTGACAATTGCCTTACTTAATATCGCGAATGCAATCGCGGTTGCGCACGAAATAATCCACACCGCTCCAGACCGTAATAACAACGACCCAGAGAAGCATGACGGTCGTAATCCACCCCATCCACGAGGCGCCGAGCACCGCGCCTGCTGTTTTTCCCCACATCGGTGCGGTCAGCGCAGGCTGATGCGTAATCAGCACCCACAGCAGCAGCCCCATTTGGCTTGCCGTCTTCACTTTGCCGAGCCAGCCAGCCGCAATGACGCGTCCCTGACCGACAGCAACAAGGCGAAGACCGTCCACTGCCAGCTCACGGGCAAGAATCAGTACGACGCTCCATCCGGGCAGCGTGCCGCATTGCACAAGCATAATCATGGCAGACAGATTCAGCAGCTTATCCGCCAACGGGTCGATAAACTTCCCGAACGTCGTAATCAGCTGACGAGAACGGGCAATATGACCGTCAAAATAATCCGTCATGGCAGCGCCGGCAAATACAATCGCCGCAAGCAGGTTGCACACAAGCGTCTGCGGCAGCATCAGAGCGACCATCACCGGAATCAGCGCGACGCGTAGCAAAGAAAGCTTATTCGGCAGATTCATACCATCACTCCTGTCAGGTCATACGTGCCCGCCTGATCGATACGAACATTCACAAAGTCGCCGATATGCGGCTTCGCACAGTTTCCGGCGGCGAAGATGATTTCACCGTCCGTTTCGGGTGCCTCGCGTTCGCTGCGCCCCAGCAGACCGCCCTGCGCATTCTGATCCGTCACCAGGACGCGCACCGTTGATCCGACGCGGCTTTGATTCTGTTCCTTCGAAATGGTTGCCTGCAGGCGCATCAGACGGTCAAGGCGTTCTGCCTTCACTTCGTCAGGAATATGCTCCGGCATCCGCGCAGCAGGCGTGTCCTCCTCCGGCGAATACGCAAACGCACCCAGCCGGTCGAACTTCGCCTCAGGCAGGAAGTCCAGCAGCTCCTGGAACTGCTCCTCTGTTTCACCTGGGAAGCCTACGATAATCGACGTGCGCAGCGTCAGGCCGCGTTCATGCGCACCCTTGACCGCACGGCGGATGTCACGGCTGTCCCCGCGGCGATGCATCCGCTTGAGCACCGTGTCGTTCACGTGCTGAATCGGCAAATCGAGATAGCTACAGATATTCGGCGTATCGGCGATAACGTCCAGCAGACGCTCATCCGTTTCATCCGGATAGCAGTACAGCACGCGCAGCCAGTCCACGCCCTCAATCGCCGCCGCCTTTTGCAGCAGTTCCGGCAGCATGGACGTTCCGCCGTGATCGGTGCCGAAACGCGTCGTATCCTGCGCGACGAGAATATGTTCCTTCACGCCCTGATGCGCCAGCGATGTTACCTCCGCCAGCACGTCCTCCTCCGGACGAGAGCGGTACGGTCCGCGAATCAGCGGAATCGCGCAAAAGGTGCACCGGTTCGAGCAGCCTTCACCAATGCGCGTATAAGCCGTGTAGGACGGCGTTGTCAGCACACGATCATGGGCAAAATACGCATGGTCATCCATGCAATACGTTCCGCGCACGCCGCCAAGTGCCTGTGCAATCGCTCCCGGCAGCTGCTGATACTGGTTCACGCCCATCAGCAGGTCAATCTCCGGAATTTCCTTCATCAAATCCTTCTCATATCGCTGAGCAAGGCAGCCGGTCACCACCAGCAGGCGACACTTGCCAATTTGCTTATAACGTGCCATATCGAGAATAGCGTCAATCGATTCTTCCTTTGCGGAAGCGATAAAGCCGCACGTGTTCACCATCAGCACATCTGCCTGTGCAGGATCATTCGTCAGCTCATAGCCTTGCTCCTTCAGCAGGCCGAGTGCCGTTTCGCTGTCCACTCGGTTCTTGTTGCACCCGAGAGAAATCATACCCACCTTCAGGTGAGTTGCGGGGGTTGTCATCAATCCCAAACGCTCCTTTGACAAATCACTGCAATTACAATGCCTTTCGGCATCGGTTTTATTGTAACACGAAAAACCATTTTTGAAAAGGGAAAAACCAAACGTTTTCCATTGCAAAACAGGAATGCACCGAAAAAGCAGTGCATTCCTGTCGTTTCATATCCATCCGTTGTACGTCGCGACCGAACCAAGCAGGTTGACCGCCGCGCCCATCGCGAACAGCGGCAGGTTCAGCACCGATGTCCGCTGATCTTGGGGCTTCAGCAGCAGAATCGCGACAAATACCCACGGCAGCAAATCAAGCAGATAGCGGTTGCCGAACTGGAAGCCGCCGAGCGTCTTATGGCAGCAGAGAATCATGATATGCGCAATGAGCAGAATCGGCAGAACAATCAGCAAAAATGCGTTGCCGCGCCGCTTTCTGACCAGCGCATAGGCGTATACGCCGAGAAACGACACAAGCATCGGCGTTATCAGATAGAACGCCATACAGTCAAATTTATAGAACTGCAGCGGATTGCCCTCACCGTTATACTGTGGCAGACGGATAAGCTGATACAGATGCTCCCGCAGATACGACAGAGAGAATTGTCCATTCTCCGCGCGCTGAAATTCAGGCAGGTAATTGTGCCCGAACTCCAACGGGTTGCCAAAGCGCAGGTAATTCAGCAGCATGTAAGACGCGGCGATAAGGGTCATCGGCACCAGATTGAGCACATACCGCTTCCACGAATACCGCACGCCGCTTTTATGGAGCAGATACACCAGCATCGGCAGATACAGCGCCGCCATCGGCCGACAACCGACCGCACATGCCCACCACGCTAACGACCAGCCGCTTCTGCCGCGCTGCGCTGCGTCAATCGCCATCAGCGACAGTGTAAAGCACATTGTTTGCGCAATGAACCACACCCAGCCCTGCAGGGCAATAAACATCAGCCCATTGCCCAAATACAGAAACAGCACATACCTTTCCGCATGCAGGAAACTTCCTGTTGTCCGTCGATAAATCCGCAGCGCATATACCACACCCAGCAGCATCACGAACAGGCTGATCCAGTGATCGGGCGTATCCATGCTCATAAAGAACGCAAACGGCAGCATCACATAGGAAGGAAACGGCGGAAAGCTGACATAATATTTGCCATTGTAAATTGCCAGCTCCAGCCATGTGTAATCAGGATTGACATCGAGCCTTCCATCGAGCCACGCACACGCCTGCAGCGTAAAGGAGCAGTACGTGTTGCCGCCTGTCGGGAAACGTCCGGTGAACGCCGCCATCGCCTCAAGCACCATCAGGACGACAAGCGGAAAGATGATGTACTCCGGTGCAATCCGTCGAAAAAGCTTCATGCGCTTTCCTCCTCCCCTGCTGTCTGAATCATCCCTTCTCTCTATGCTGTGCGACAATTGATTAGCGCGATTTCAGCTCCGTCAGCGCCTTGAGCGCGGCTGCCTGCTCCGCCTGCTTCTTCGTTCGCCCGGTACCGTGCGCCAGCGCAACGCCGTTATGGCTGACAACCGCCTCGAACGTGCGGTCATGCGGCGGTCCATCCTGCGCGACAATCTCGTATGACGGAGCATCGCTGCCATCGCGCTGCAGATATTCCTGCAATGCGCCCTTGCTGTCCTGCATCGGACGCTGCACATCCTCAGGCTTCGGCCAGCAGCGGAGAATCAGCTCGCGTGCCGCCGCCAATCCGCCGTCCAGATAAACCGCCGCAAGGATGGCTTCCATCGCGTCGCAGAGTACAGACGGTTTTTCGCGACCGCCGGTCAGCTCCTCGCCGCGATCCATCACCAACACATCACCGACGCCGAGCTTCCGCGCAACCTGCGAGAGATTCGCCTCGCAGACAGACAATGCGCGCAAGTGCGTCAGCTGTCCCTCATGGCAATCCGGATGCGATTCGTACAGCAGATCCGACATGATGAACTGTAGCACCGCATCGCCAAGAAACTCCAGCCGCTGGTTATCCTTAGGACCCATGGACGGATGCGTCAGCGCGCGTCGAAGCAGCTCCGGCTTCTTGAATTGGTAGCCCAGCGCGTCCATAAATTGCTGCGTTATCATGTACTCGTCCTTTTCTTTATCCGAAATAGACCTCCGCCGGAATCGGGGGAGGCCAAATGGAGCGATCCTCGGATTACTTGTTTTCGTCGATATACTTCACGACGTCGCCAACTGTCTTGAGCTTCATAATCATGTCATCCTCAACGGTGATGCCGAATGTATCTTCAACATCCATGATCATGACCATGACGTTTGCGGAGTCCGCCTTCAAGTCCTCCAGAAGGCGGCTGGACTCGGTCACCATATCGGGGTTCACCTTGAGTTGCTTGACGATCATACCCTTGAGCGTTTCAAACGTAGACATAAAATCGATCTCCTTACTCTTCTTTCTTTTTCATGGCAGATACACCCTGTTCGATGATTTCCACCACATGACCGTTAATCATTTTGATCGCCTGATCGATAGCACAGGAAAACGCATGCGCATTGCTGGAACCGTGCGCCTTGACGACGGCACCCTGAACACCCAGCAGCGGTGCGCCGCCGACCTCTGTGTAATCCAGCGTATGCTTGAGCCGGCGAAGCGCGGGCTTCGCAAGCATGGCACCGATTTTAGAGCGCGTGTCCGCCATCAGCTGCTGCTTCATCTGCTTCATCATGAACAGTGCAACGCCCTCGGTCGTTTTGAGCACGAGGTTGCCGGCAAAGCCATCCGCCACACAAACATCCGCCACGTCACTGAATAAATCACGTGCTTCAACACTGCCGATGAAGTTATAAGGCGCCTGCTTCATCAGCGGGAAGGCTTTCTTAACAAGCTCGTTGCCCTTTTCGTCCTCCGCGCCGATGTTGATGATGCCAACACGCGGCTTCTCGATGCCCATGACCCCGCGCATATACGCATCGCCCATGACACCGAACTGTGCCAGATAATCAGGCTTGCAGTCCACATTCGCGCCGCAGTCGATCAGCAGAAAATATCCTTTGCCATTCGGCAGCATCGGTGCAAGTGCCGGACGTTCAACGCCGGAAATACGCCCCAGACGGAACATACCGCCGGCAAGCACCGCACCCGTTGAGCCTGCAGAAACAAAGCCATCTACCTCATGATTGCGCAATGCCAGCATGCCCATCACAGTAGCGGACTTTGTCTTTTTGCGGACACCCATAACGGGCGATTCATGGTTTGTGATGACCTCCGGCGCATCCAGCAGGGTAATCCTGTCACGGACCTCCGCTGCATCCGTCAAATACTTTTCGATTTCCGAGACAACACCGGCAAGCGTGGCCGTCAGCTCTGCATTCCGGCGCAATGCCTCCACAGTTCCCGCAACCGGTGCCTGCGGCGCAAAATCGCCGCCCATCGCATCGACAAAAATTCGCATGGTTTCCTCCTGCATCTCCGACATGACAAAACTATTTTACCACAATCACAGCAGATTTTGCAAGCCCTGTGTAACCTTTGTGGAAAAAGTTATCCGGAGCATGCAAAAGAATCACCAACGATATACATAAAATATCACTCAAACAAAAAACCGACTCACTGATGAGTCGGTTTCATGCTCCCCAGGTAGGGCTCGAACCTACAACAACTCGGTTAACAGCCGAGTGCTCTGCCATTGAGCTACTGAGGAATATGGAATCCGGCAGCGACTTATCCTCCCGGGCCGTTTCCAGCCAAGTACTTTCAGCA
>CAVIHU010000038.1:0-16889 GCA_963642705.1 Bacteroidaceae bacterium | reverse complement strand
TGTTGCGACTCCATTATACCATATCTCTAATGAACTTCCTTTTCTTTTTGAGGGGGTCATATCATTTTAACACATACAGGATCCGCAAAAACATTTGATGACAAAGCAACAGGACAAGCAAGGCAAAAACAAATGAATCACCTTTTCATTTTCCCCATCAACAAGGGTCGCTGCAGATGTTTCCATCCGCAGCGACTCAGGGTAGATTTTGTCAGCTTATCTTACTTCACGATCAGCTTGCCGGTCAGACCGCCAACTTCGATTTCGTACTCGCCGGCATCCAGCGTCACTTCGATTTCTACAACGCGCCAGGAACCGCCCTGCACGGTGTAGAGCTTCTCAGCAACGACTTCGCCGTTCGCCTTAACCTGAACGGTGGTGATGTCGTCAGCGCCATTGTTGTTCAGCAGGCAGTAGACGGAGAAGGGCTCGCCAGCCGTCGTTTCTTCCTTCACAACAGAGGCAATAGAGGTGCTGCCACGGCTGTTGGTAACTTCTTCCTCGGTCACAGCCTGCGGCAGAATCAGGCAGCTGTAAGCGAAGTCGCCGTGCTCGCCGTAGTGCATGCTGTACTCGTAGATCACCAGCGGATCGCCGTAGTTGTTCGGAGCGGAATGATTCTCGGTGTCAGCCATCATCAGAGCCTGGACAATCAGGCGGACGTAGGAGGAAGCGCCCTGATCGCCGGCCAGATCCTTCCACTGGAGGGCATCCTCGGTGTCGTTGCGGGCCTGTTCCTTCTGGATGATACCAGCGGGCTCACGCTCGCCGAACAGCAGGTCAGCATACACCCAGGGCTCAGTGCCGTAGATGAAGCCGGCCTCGCCGGTGCCATGGTCAGGCTGCTGGCTGAAAGGCATGTAGATGACCGCATCGCCGTTCACCAGCGCGTATTCGGTCGCCTTGCTCGTGAGGGTCAGAACGATGGGCTTGCCGGCATCCTGAGCGTCTTCGATCATGACTTCAGCAGCGTCATTGATCGCGCTGTAGTAGCCGATAACAACGTCCGCGTCCGCGATCGCGTCAACAACCGTGCCGTATTCCGCAAGATACTGCTTGTAGTGCTCAAGCGTATCGTTGCTGGAGGACTCGATGTAAATCTTGGTGCCCTTTGCCAGCGGCAGGACGTCGTTGTCGTTCTTCATCAGAACAGCGGATTCAGCCTGCAGCTTTTCGGTCAGCTCAACTTCGTAGGGGTTGCGGGCAGCACGCAGATCCTCGTTGGTGTGGATCGCGGTGGGGTTCGCGGCCCACTCGGCAGAAGCAGTCAGCGCGACAGCCTCGTCGGTGTTGCAGTACGGATCTTCGAACAGATCCTTCTTCATGGAGAACTGGTAGATGCGGGTCAGCGCGCGATCGACGTATTCTTCCTTGATGGTGCCGTCTTCCAGACCGGCAACCATGACGTCAGGATGATGCGTCATCGTGTTCTGCTTCCAGTCTTCCTCGTCGCCGTGGGAAACTCTCGGAGTGCCGAACATGTCGGTGCCGAGTTCCAGCGCGCGGTTCACGAGCCATGCATAAGACTTTTCGCTCAGGACTTCACCTTCGGGCGTAACGCCGGTATTCGCGTCAACAGCGGAGAAGGGCCACCAGTCGGACACGACAACGCCCTTAAAGCCGAGCGTCTCGCGGAGGTAATTCATGGTCACGGAGTCGAACTTCACGTCAACGGTATTGGTGATGCCGCTGCCGCCGCAGTTGGTCATAACCCATTCAGCACCGCCAGCCAGCGCGGCCTTCCAGCCGACCATCCAGTTGTCGAAGTTCTGTGCCACAGAGCGGGCACCGCCGAAGTTGCTGTCGCCGCCGCGGCCGATCCAGTGCTTAACGCAGGAGGCGAAGCCGGAGTCTTCCAGACCCTTGACTTCCTGATACACGATGTTCGCGATGTGCTCAGGATTCTCGCCGTACTGCGCGCCGATTTCGTTCGCGTAGGGCTCGAAGGTCACGTGCACGCCGATCGCCTGCATCGCCTGGCCGTAGTAGTACGCCAGATCGTATGCCAGCTGCGGATCGTTCGCGGTGCCGAATGCGATGTGAGCCTTGTCGATGTAGCCGCCGAACGCGTTGTACTCACGGTCGGAGGTGAAGATCATCGGGATGCCCAGGCGCTGCGCTTCGGCCTTCGCCTGCAGGTTGTTCAGGGTGTTGGTAATGGTGACCGGGGTGCCGTTCAGGTTGAACAGCAGGCAGGTCATCTTGAACTCTTCGATGACGTAGCGGGCTTCTTCCAGATCAGCGTTGATGCACAGCAGTCCGCCGATCTTTTCCACGTAGCTCATCTTGGAGATCAGGTCGGCAATGCGCTCGTCATCCGTCAGACGCCAGTCTTCGTAGATGTCCAGTTCGCCGTCCTTATCCAGATCCTTGAACTTCAGTCCGTCAATCTCCAGAATGGGAGTAACGCCTTCGATATAAGACAGGCGAGCCTGTCCGGTCGTTTCGTCCGCCTCGATCAGCGTGTAATTGCACGCTTCAGCGAGCAGCTCGGTTTCCGTCGGTCCCTCTGCGACCGCAGTCTCTTCCTCAGCAAAGGAAGTCGCGACCATGGTCAGCATCATGAGGATTGCCAGAACCAGGGACAGCTTTTTCTTCATACAAGATACCCCTTTCCCTATAACGCCGGTCGCATCCGTGACCAGCTGCATTTTGAGATGCTTTCCTCGCGTTCATCTCATCTGATGTTATTGTAACATGTCCTTTCTGTCGAAAAATATGATAGTTTCGTACAAATAATAGGAATATTGTGAACAAAATCGTAACGAGACATGAATTTTTCAAACATCGTATTCCTGCCTTTCGCTTTCAAAGCCGGTTACGCGCATCGAAAATCAAGCTGTTCCTTCATTGACATAAGCGCCGCGCATATGGTAAAATACAGCAGGCAAATCAGGGGTTCCGTCAGGACAGCGAGACGTCCGTCCTGCATGTTAAAGAGGAGGAAATGATTGATGAATCACGAAGCAATCGCCGCGTTGATTGAGAGAGGACGCGCCGTGCTCGGCATCGAGTTCGGATCGACGCGCATCAAGGCCGTGCTCATCGGCGAGGATTTCGCACCCATCGCGTCCGGCGACCACACATGGGAAAACCGGCTCGAGGACGGCATCTGGACGTATCATCTCGATGACGTCTGGGCAGGCGTGCAGGATGCGTTCGCGAATCTGCAGAAGGGTGTTCAGCAGACGTACGGCGTCACGCTGCGTAAGCTCGCCGCGTTCGGCGTGTCCGGCATGATGCACGGCTTTCTGGCGTTTGACGAAAACGATCGGCAGCTCGGGCAGTTCCGCACGTGGCGCAACACCATGACCGGTCAGGCGGCAGCGGAGCTGACGGAGCTGCTGGGCTTCAACATTCCGCAGCGCTGGTCGATTGCGCATCTGTATCAGGCGATGCTGCGCCGTGAGCCGTTCGTGCCTGCCATCCGCCACCTGACGACGCTTGCCGGCTATGTTCATTGGCAGCTGTGCGGCGAAAAGTGCCTGGGCATCGGCGAGGCGAGCGGCATGTTCCCCATTGACAGCAACGCCCTCGACTACGACCAGACGATGCTGGACAAGGTCGATGCGCTGGCAAAGGAGCAGGGCTATCCGTGGCAGCTGCGCGAGATTCTGCCGCGCGTGCTGTGCGCCGGCGCGGATGCAGGCGTCATGACAGAAAAGGGTGCGATGCTCCTTGACCCCACCGGCACACTCGAGCCCGGCGCACTGATGGCGCCGCCGGAAGGCGATGCAGGCACCGGCATGGCCGCAACCAACTCCGTTGCCGTCCGCACGGGCAACGTTTCCGCAGGCACATCGACCTTCGCGATGGTCGTGCTGGAGAAGCCGCTTTCGCGCGTGTATCCCGAAATCGACATGGTCACCACCCCTGCCGGCAAGCCGACCGCGATGGTGCACTGCAACAACTGCACGTCCGATATCAACGCGTGGGCAGGCATGCTCAGGGGCTTTGCCGAAGCCGCCGGCGTCAGCGTATCCATGGGCGACATCTACACCGCGCTGTTCACGTCCGCGCTCAAGGGCGACAGGGATTGCGGCGGCGTGGTCAATCTGCCGCTTTTCTCCGGCGAACCCGTTGTCGGTCTGGATGAAGGCCGTCCGATGCTCCTGCGCACGCCCGATGCCAGGCTCACGTTCGCCAATTTTGCGCGTTCGCTTGTCGCCGGCGCCATGACGAGCCTGAAAATCGGCATGGACATCCTTAACGCCGAGCAGGTGCAGATTGACATGCTGTACGGTCACGGCGGCTACTTCAAGACGCCCGTCGCCGGTCAGACAATTCTGTCCGCCGCGCTGAAGGCGCCGATTTCCGTCATGGAAACGGCTGGCGAGGGCGGTCCCTGGGGCATGGCGCTTCTGGCAGCATACCGCGTGAATAAGCAGAACGGCGAAACGCTCGAGAGCTTCCTGAGCAACCGTGTCTTTGCCGAATCCGCCGGCAGCACCATCAGCGCCGAGCCTGCCGATGCAAAGGGACTGGATGACTTCGCCGTGCGCTTCAAGCAATCCCTCGCAGCGGAAAAGGAAGCCATCCGCAATCTTCACTAATTCCTGCCATTCACTGAAAAAGAGGTCTTTATTATGCTGAAATCCCTGAAGGAAGCTGTTTACGAAGCCAATATGGAGCTGCCCAGGCGCGGTCTCGTCACCTTCACGTGGGGCAACGTGTCCGGCATCAGCCGCGAAAAGGGACTCGTTGTCATCAAGCCGTCCGGCGTGGATTATGAGGAGCTGTCGCCCGACAAGCTGGTCGTGCTCGATTTGGACGGCAACATCGTCGAGGGCAAGCTGAACCCGTCCAGCGATACCAAGACGCATCTGGAACTGTACAGGCAGTATCCGGACATCGGCGGCATCGTCCACACCCACAGCCCCTATGCGGTCGGCTGGGCGCAGGCGTGCGAGGATATCCCCTGCTACGGCACGACCCATGCGGATTATTTCTACGGCCCGATCCCCTGCGCACGCCATCTGACCCCCGAGGAGATTGATGAGGACTACGAGCGCAACACCGGCAAGGTCATCATCGAGGAGCTGACGAAGCGCAGCATCAACCCGAAGCACGTTCCCGGCATCGTCTGCGCGTCCCATGGTCCCTTCACGTGGGGCAAGGACCCTGCGCAGGCAGTCTATCACGCGGTCGTGCTGGAGGAGGTCGCGAAGATGGCCGTCTACACGCGCATCATCCGTCCCGACGCCGCCCCCGCGCCGCAGCACATTCAGGATAAGCATTTCATGCGCAAGCACGGCCCGAATGCGTATTACGGTCAGGCGGATCAGGAGCACTAATTCATGAGCCGATACTCCGAGCCGTTGATTCAGGCGCTGATTTTCTTCCCGATCGTCGCCGGCGTGTTCACGCTGCCGTATGTCGTCTACTGCTACCGCAAATACGGCTCCGTGCTGATTATGCGCGTCATCTGCGTGTATGCCTTCATCTATTATCTGATGAGCGTGTACTGCCTGGCGATTCTGCCGTTTCCATCCGCGGATTCCGAGCCGACGCAGCGCGTGGGCATCAATCTCATCCCCTTCAGTTATGTGCCGGAGATTCTGACAAAAGAGGTTGAATTTTCCCTCAGCGACACATCGACGTGGATGCCTGCGTTCTTCTCCTCCGGGCTTTATGAGCCGCTGCTGAATATCCTGATGTTCCTGCCGCTGGGCGTGTTTCTGCGCTATTACTTCGGCTGGAGCTTTAAGCGGACGGTGCTGTGCGCGTTCCTGCTGTCGTTTTTTCTGGAATTTACGCAGTACACCGCAGCCTATGGGCTTGCACCGTACCGCTACCGCCTGGCGGACGTCAACGACCTGATTGACAACACGCTCGGCGGCATTATCGGCTATGCGGTCACACCTCTGCTGACATTCATGCTGCCGACCCGTGAGCGGCTGAATCAGGTAAGCTATCAGCGCGGCGCGCGCGTCAGCTATGTCCGCCGTGCATTTGCCCTCATTTTGGACTCGCTGCTGCTGCTTGTCATCGTTATGCCGCTGTCCCTTCTGTTTTCGGGGCATTTCACGCTGCTTGACACGGTCTGCACGTTCGCTTACTTCACGCTTCTGCCGTTTTACTGGGGCGGCAGGACGCTCGGAAAATCACTGGTGCGCATCCGCATCGTTGATGAAGCAACCCATGAGCGTGCACGCCTCGGTCAGTACGCAGCCCGCGCGGCGCTGCTGCACCTGCTGCCCGATTTGTTTTCTCTGCTCAGCGACATATTTTCAAGCAGCCTTGTGCTGTTCGCCATACCGTCCCTGATGCTGCTCGTGCTGCTCATCGCGGCAGTTTCCTGCGGCAGACGCAACGAACCGCAGATGTTCTATGAGCATTGGACGCACACGATTCAGATTGCGGATACCCAATCGCACCGCGTCAAAGGACGCAGATCATCCAGGCATCCGGAATCGGTCAAGGAGGGGTTCATCACGGAAGACAAGGAACTGCAAATCGACCTGCGCTGCCACGTGCTTTATTCCAAGCCGTGCAAGGCAGCCGTTCAGCAGTATATCGCCCTGCATTACCCTGAGGACAAGCGTGAAGCGGTCTTCACCGCCGTCCAGAAGCAATATGCGGACTGGCTGAAGGCTTTTCGCACGGATCTCGGCGGCAGGAGGAATTTCCACAACGGCGTCGGCGGAACATACGACAACATCATGGTCATGGCGTATTATGTCGTCTGCCGTGATGTCACCTCCTTCGCCGAGGTGGAGAAGCTCTACGGCGACTTATTCCTCACGGCCTTCCGCAAGCTGAAGTTCGTCAACTGCAACAAAAAGCTGTTTAAGAAGCTGATGTACAAGTCGTTTCAGGCGGCAAAGGGACGCTGCGACAAATGGCATGACTACGAGATGGAGGTCGAGCCATACAAGGAAGGCGAGCCCATCCGCTACCGCTTTACCGCCTGCCCTGTGGCACAATTTGCGCGGGAGCACGACTTGCTTGACATCCTGCCGGCGCTGTGCAATGTCGATTATGCCGCCATGGAGGTCATCCATGCGCGGCTTGTCCGCACGACGACGCTCGGGCGCGGCGAATATTGCGATTACACCATCTGCGGCGATCAGGATCCATTCCTGAAGGATCATGAAGAATACCGCGACGACCTCGGTGGACGCTGGAACAAATAACCACGGGAGGCTTACCTATGCTTTCTTCGGATCCATGTTATACCAACTACGTCAAAATCCTCCGCGAGGAGCTTGTGCCCGCGATGGGCTGCACAGAGCCGATTGCCATTGCCTACGGCGCCGCGAAGGCGCGCGAGCTGCTCGGCACGCTGCCCGACGCGGTCGACATCGAGGTCAGCGGCAACATCATCAAGAATGTCAAGAGCGTCGTCGTGCCGAACACCGGCAATTTGAAGGGCATCGAGGCAGCGGCGGCGGCAGGCATCGTCTCCGGACAGTCGAGCAAAATTCTCGAGGTCATCAGCGAAGTCACGCCGGAACAGCAGGCGGAAATCCGCGAATACCTCGCGAATACGCCCATGCACGTCAAGCCCGCGGAAGGCAATAAAGTGTTTGACATCATCCTGACGCTGCACAGGGGCGAGGAGTATGTCAAGCTCCGCATTTCCGACTATCACACGCACATCGTGTACATCGAGCGCAGCGGCGAAGTCCTGTTCAAATGCGGCGAGCTGCTGTCCGAAAGCTCCGCCGACATGCTGACCGACCGCTCCTGCCTGACCGTTGAGGGTGCGCTTGATTTCGCCGAAACGTGCGATTTGGCGGACGTTCGCGAGATGGTCGAACGGCAGATTGATTATAACTACGCCATCGCCGAGGAAGGAATGCGCAACAGCTGGGGCGCGAACATCGGCTCCGTCCTCAAGGAGCACTACGGCGATAACATCCACTCGCGTGCGCGGTACATGGCGGCGGCAGGCTCCGATGCGCGCATGAGCGGCTGCGAGATGCCCGTCATCATCGTCTCCGGCAGCGGCAATCAGGGCATTACCGCTTCCGTGCCGGTCATCGAGTACGCAAAGGAGCTCGGCGTCAGCCGCGACCGGATGGTTCGCGCCGTTCTCCTGTCCGACCTGCTGACCATCCACCTCAAGACCGGCATCGGTCGGCTGAGTGCCTACTGCGGTGCGGTCAGCGCCGGCTGCAGCGCCGGTGCCGCCATCGCGTACCTGAACGGCGGCGGATTCCGCGAAATCGCGCACACGCTCGTCAACTCGCTCGCCATCGTCTCCGGCATGATTTGCGACGGTGCGAAGCCCTCCTGTGCCGCGAAGATCGCCGCAGCAGTCGACGCCGGACTTGTCGGCTACAGCATGTTCCGCTCGAACCAGCAGTTCCGCGGCGGCGACGGCATCGTGACGAAGGGCGTTGAGGCAACCATCCGCAACATCAGCCGTCTCGGACGCCTCGGTATGCGCGAAACCGACAGGGAGATCATCCGCATCATGACCAACCAGCCCGCAGCGGATGGGGAATAAGGAACGACATAGGAACACCCCCTGCATGGATGAAATGCAGGGGGCTTCTTTATTTTCATATCCTGTAATTCTATTTATCGGAATTCATCACCGTTACAAATTTGTGAATGAGTGAGTCAATTTCTTCGCTACTTTCTCCTGACATTTCAGCAAGTTTGTCAACACTGTTTCTGTATTCGCTGTCAGTTTGGTACTGACGGCTATACCTGCTGGACGTTCTTGATTTGCTTTGTTGAGCATTTCCGCATACGTAAAAAAAAACTATTACGCAGATCATTACTAAGATAAAGCGTACCGATTTATCCTTTTTCATGCGTAAACCCTCCTATTATTTTGCAGCTTCCGTTGCCTTGTTAATAATATAGTTCGTTTTTTTTTGACAATCCTGCCTGCTTTCAAAAATTATTTTTAAAAATTTCATTTCCTGCTTTTTCGTTTTCATTTCTCATTGAATTTCTCCAATCAGCCAGCCGAAGCATCTCTGCATCGACCTTTTGGGCACAAAAAAACGCCCTCTGCAGAGCAAATCATGCAGAGGACGCGCGTTAGACGCTATGGAAATTACTTGTTGTCCTCGGTCACAGCCTGAGCTGCCACACGACCGGACACGATGATCTCGGTGATGGCGTTGCCGCCCAGACGGTTGCCGGCGTGGATGCCGCCGGTGATTTCGCCAGCCGCATACAGGCCGGAGATGATGTTGCCGTTGGTATCCAGCACGTGACGGCTGGTATCAACCATCACGCCGCCCATGGTGTGGTGAGTGGAAGGAGCCATGAAGCGAACACGGATGTTGGTCAGAGAGTAGGTCTCGGGCAGATAGTTGCCGTTCTCATCCTGCTCCACATCGCCAACGGTGCCGCGGACAGACAGCTTCTCAACCTCAAGGGTGTCCTTGGTGCCCATGATGTAGGCATCGTAGTCCTCGATGGTCTGACGCAGGGTTGCAGCATCGCAGCCCAGCTTCTCAGCCAGTTCTTCCACGGTCATGAAGTACATACGGCCTTCAACGTCTTCCTTGCCGGTGTTGAATCCGCCTGCACCAGCCGTAACGCCGGTGTTGGAAACCTCTACATAGATGCCGGGCACGTACTTCAGGCCCAGGCTCTCAGCCACTTCCTGGCTCATGCTGTTCTCGAAGGCACCCTCGGACAGCACGTCGCGCTCAGCGGACTCATCCACATAGCGCTTGCCGGTAGAGGCATTGATGAAGATAACGTTCTCGCCTGCACCGCCGGACAGGTTGCCGTTGTCAACCCAGCCCAGAGGCATCATCTGCGTCCAGCCTTCGCCTTCGGTAGCAGCGCCCACAGCCACAGCCATGGTGATGCCGTCACCGGTCAGAGAAGAGCGGTTGGTGGTGCCGATGTTGTCAGCAATGTAGCTTTCGTCCCAGTAGGTGTTGGTTTCCTGCACCATTTCGATGTTGGCTGCATAGCCGCCGGTGGCCAGGATGACGCCCTTGGTGGCATGCATGGTCACTTCGGTGCCATCGTACATGGTAGCCTTGACGCCGGTCACTCTGCCGTTTGCGTCAACGATCAGTTCCTTAGCGGTGGTGCGCAGCATAACCTTGTTGTTCTCGTTAGCGGTCACCATGGTGTTGTAAGGCACTGCGAAGTAAGCGCCCCACTTGCCGGAGTACTCAACGCCGTCCACAACGCCGCCGATGGGGGCATTTTCACGCTGCCACAGGCAACCGATCAGGGTAGACTGCTTGCTGTAGTCGAACTCAGAGCCCTGAGCAACCAGCCACTCCTTGATTTCCTGACCGCCCTCGATGAACTGGCTCACCAGGTCGTAACGGCTGTACACCCACTCGGTCTTGTCTGCGTTAGGACGCAGACCGCCGTAATAGGTCTGGAAGATATGCAGGTTAATGGTAGAGAACAGGGTCAGCTGGGTCTCGTTCATGCCGGCATCCAGCTGGGGCTGTGCCCAATCCAGGTAAGACTGAATCTCCTTCTTCAGTGCCTGCAGGGTGGGCAGATATTCCTCGTGCACGCCGCGGGCAGCGTTCAGAGCGATATTGCCTGCCACGAAGGGATGATCGTCATCCAGGGTGCCGTCGAAGGGCTCCTCAGACCAGGTCAGAATGGTCTTCAGGGTGTCGATACGACCTGCGTCGTTCTTCACCTTGTCGTAGGTCTGACCGTCCAGCGGGTTCACGCCCGTGGTAGCATCGGGATCATCAGCATCCCACACCAGGTAGCTCATCACAGACTGGAAGGCACCGCCGGAAACCAGCGTGTTGCCGCCCATTTCAGCGTTCTTCTCCAGAACAACAACGGTGTTGCCGTCCTGAGCCGCCTGTGCAGCAGCGGTCATGCCAGCGCCGCCGGCACCGACAATAACCACGTCATAGGTCTCTTCGATAGGCTCCTGAGCGGTGTGCTCCACCGTGTTCGCCTTGAAAGCGTCGAGGTTGGTGCAGCCAGCCTGCGTCGCCGCATCATTCACGGCATTGCGGATTGCGTTGCTGGAGAAGGTCGCGCCGGAAACAACGTCAACACCCGTGCCGTTTGCCGCCAGGATGTCCGCGATAACCGGCTCAAAGGCCACATCGCCGACATGTGCGGTTTCTGAATTCGTGCCGACTTCGATCGCGGTCACAGCCGTGTCGGAGAAGGTCACGCTCAGCTCAATGCTGCCGTTGTAGCCGTTCGCGGTGCCGGTGTAGGTGCCGGCGGTGAAAGCCAGGGCAGCGGTGTTCTCCGTCGCCTCGCCCTTCGCCTGCGCAAGCGCCTTGCCGAGAGCTTCCTTCACGGCATCGCTGGTGATGGTTGCGCCGGACACCACGTCCACCGCGTCCGCATCGCTGACGCCGACCAGGGAAGTGTTGTACTGTTCAATCGCCTTGCCGCCAAGTGCAGCGGTTTCCTTGTCGCCGGTCACTTCAACTGCGGTGATTGCATTTTCGTCAACCGTAATCTTCACGGTCACATCGCCGCCGAAGCCTGCAGCCGTCGCCGTGTATTCGCCGGGCGTGAACGCAGCTTCCGCGCTGCTCACGGCGAGAGACACAACAACCAGCATGACAGCCAGCAGAAGAGAAACAAACTTCTTCATTGTGCTATTCCTCCTGTTTTTCTACGGGCAACTTTCCTTGTCCTCTCATAATGATACTTCAACCAACAAAGAAAGTCAATAATTTATCAAAGTTTTTTGAATTTATTTGCAGAAAAACGCTTGTTATTTGATTCGCAATTCTCATGCCGCAAACGGCATCGAACCAGCCTTTCGTTCCGATGCTTCAGACCATTTACAGACGAAATTCCGCCATTTCTTTTATCCAAATGCATTTTGCGCCGAAATTCATGCATTTTGCGTATCCATTGATGACAAAATCCGTCCTTCATGCTACCATCGTTACGAAAAGCAAAACAAAAGCGGTGCTTTTCAACTGAATATGCGTTACCGGCAGCGGTTCTCCCTCCTCTTTGAACCCCTGCCATTCCTTCCACCCTTCAGCAGCCTCCTCATGCTGAAGGGTTTTCTGAGTCTGTCAGGATTTCCTTCAGCGTTCGCCAGCCAAGCATCGCGCACTTTACACGCGCAGGCATATGCGCGATATCCCGCAAAACGCCCGCTTCCTCCAATTTCGCAATTTCTTCCTCCGTTGCCTCGCCCTGAATCATCCTTCTGAACAGCTCGCACAGGTACAGTGCTTCCTCCTTCGGCCTGCCGATGACCATGCCCAGCATAATATCCGCCGATGCCTGCGAAATCGCGCAGCCATCACCTACGAACGCGCCGTCCTCGATCATATCGCCGTTCATGCGCAGCTTGAGCGTGATATCGTCGCCGCAGCTCGGGTTAACGCCGTTCAGCACCAGATCCGGGTGCGCGATGTCATGCTTAAATTCCGGATGCAGGTTGTGCTCGGTGAGAATTTCATTATAAAAGCGCTTATTGTCCATAGCCCATACGCTCCCTGATTGATGAAAGACTTTCCAGCAGATGGTCGATATCCGCCGGCGTGTTGTAGAACGCGCAGCTTGCCCGCACGGTCGAGGAATATCCAAGGTGCCTGAGCAACGGCTGCGCGCAATGATGCCCTGCACGCACGCATACGCCGTCCGCCGCGAGGATTTCGCTGACATCGTGCGGATGAACGCCATCCACCGTGAACGTCACGATGCCGCTGTGCTCCTCGGGCTTTTCGCTGCCGAGCACGCGAATGTGCGGCATACGCTTCATGCCCTCCATCAGACGCGCGGTCAATAATGTTTCTTGCTGATGAATCGCGTCGAAGCCGATTCGGCTGACGTAATCAATCGCCGCATGAAGCCCGACAGCACCGGCGGCATTGCCCGTCCCTGCCTCAAACCTGTACGGCAGCTCGGCGTAAACTGCACTCTCGCGCGTGACGGATTCAATCATCTCGCCGCCGGTCAGGAAGGGCGGCATGCTTTCGAGCAGCTCACCGCGACCGTACAGCACGCCGATGCCCATCGGTCCGTACACCTTATGCCCGGAAAATGCGAAGAAATCCGCACCGAGCGCCTGCACGTCCACCTTCATGTGCGGCGTTGACTGCGCGCCATCCGCCACCATGACCGCACCGGCACGATGCGCCGCGTCCGCAATCTCGCGGATGGGATTGACGCGCCCGATGACGTTCGACACGTGCGCCACGGCAACGATTTTCGTGCGCTCCGTCATCATCGCAGCCGCCTTTTCCGGCAGAATCTGCCCATCCGGTTCGCACTCAATGAACCGAAGCTTCGCGCCCGTCTGACGGCAGACCATCTGCCACGGCAGCAGATTGCTGTGATGCTCCAGAATCGACACGAGCACCTCATCGCCAGCATGCACATGCGTCAGCCCGTAGCTGTACGCGACAAGGTTCAGCGCCTCCGTCGTATTCCGCGTGAAGATGATTTCCCGACTGCTCGCCGCATGCAGGAAGGCGCGTGTCGCCTCTCTCGCGCCTTCGACCGCCTCCGTCGCGGCGATGCTCAGCGGATACAGCCCCCGCAGCGGATTCGCGTTTTGCGTTTCGTAGAACGTCCGCTCCGCATCAAGCACGCATTGCGGGCGCTGCGCTGTCGCCGCGTTGTCCAGATACGCAATGTCCTGCCGCTGCAGCAACGGAAAATCAGCCCTGTAATCCGTCATACGCTTCCGTCACCCCATCCAGTTCATCAAGAATTGCCTTTCTTGCCTCGTCCGACGATACCAGCCGTGCCACACGCTCAATCGCCGCACGGGACAGCAGCCGTTCCGCCGTCCGACGGTCAATGCCGCGGCTCTCGAAGTAAAAGCGTGTTTCATCGTCCATTTCGCCGATGGTTGCGCCATGCGTGCCCTCAACATTCTCCTCTTCGCAGAGGATGACCGGCACCGTCTTGTTGACGGTATCGTCGCCGAGCATAAGCACCGTTTCCTGCTCGCTGCCGATGGCACCGGACGCGCCGCGCTTCAGGTCAATCGTGCCGCGGAAGATTTTCTTCGCCGCGTCATCGAGCGCGCCGGACGCGTTGATTTCGCTTTTCGTCTTTTGTCCGAAATGCTCGACAACCAGATTCATGTCCAGCGTCTGATTTTTCCGCGCCAGATAGCCGATGTCTGCCTGAAAGGACGATTGCGCCCCTTCCAGCGAGATGCTTGTACCGGCATACACATCGCCGTGCCCCAGCATCACCTGTTCCAGGACGATGCGTCCGCTGCCGATGCAATGCCCTTTGATTTCGCTGTAGACGCATGCGTTTTCATCCGGCACCAGCAGCTGAATCAGCTCGATCTGCGCACCATCCGATGCAGTCAGCTCCGTCACGGCATGCATCGTGCCCGATGTACGCACCGTTTCCAGCAGCGTGATGCGCCTGCCTTCGTCCGCCGATGCGCGAACCGTCCTGCGGCTGAAGCGGCTGTCGCTCGTGAGCTGCAGTGTGCTTTCCGGCGCCGTCACCGTCTGAACTTCCTGCACCTCCGCCGATTCTTCATCCCATGCGATGTTCGCTTCATTCACGCCGAGAAAATGCCACGTCCTGCTCGGCAGTTGATTGATGATTTTCTGTTCCATATGCATTCACCCGATGCTGCCTTTCATCTCGAGACGGATGAGGTTGTTCATCTCCACCGCGTATTCCACAGGCAGCTCCTTTGACACGTTGTCCGCAAAGCCGCTGACAATCAGCGCCCGCGCATCCTCCTCGCTCAAGCCGCGGCTCATCAGGTAGAACACCGCGTCGTTGCTGATGCTGCCGATTTTTGCCTCGTGCCCGATGGCGGCATCGCGCGTGCGGATGTCCATCGCCGGAATCGTATCCGAACGGCTCTCGCTGTCAAGCATCAGCGACTGGCACGACACCGCGCTTTTCGCCCGCTTCGCCGTCTTTTCCACCACAACGCTTGAGCGGAACGTGCTGATGCCGCCGTCCTTGCTGATGGAGCGCGTGTTCATGTACGAGCTTGTGTTTTTGCCGATATGGACGACCTTCGCGCCTGTATCGAGGTTCTGCCCTGCTCCGGCGAACGTCACACCGGTAAATTCCATGCGTGACCTGTCGCCCTTCAGGATGCTCATGGGATACAGGCAGCCCACATGCGATCCGAACGAACCGGAAATCCACTCGATCGTGCCGTCCTCCTCGACGAGAGCACGCTTCGTGTTCAGGTTATACATGTTCTTCGACCAGTTCTCGATGGTGGAATAGCGCAGTCTCGCGCCCTTTTTGACGTACAGCTCCACACAACCGGCATGCAGGTTCGCCACATTGTATTTCGGTGCCGAGCAGCCCTCAATGAAGTGCAGGCTTGCGCCTTCATCGACAATAATCAGCGTATGCTCGAACTGTCCGGCACCCTTCGCGTTCAGCCGGAAATACGACTGCAGCGGAATCGACACCTGCACGCCCTTAGGCACATACACGAACGAGCCGCCCGACCAGACCGCACCGTGCAGCGCCGCGAATTTGTGGTCGCGCGGCGTGACGAGCTTCATGAAATACTTGCGCACCAGTTCTGCATATTCGCCGTGCAATGCGCTCTCCATGTCGGTGTAAACGACGCCCTGAGCTGCCACCT
Organism: Bacteroidaceae bacterium; assembly: GCA_963642705.1. Taxonomy (GTDB): domain Bacteria; phylum Bacillota; class Clostridia; order Christensenellales; family Aristaeellaceae; genus UBA11524. The sequence goes on along the minus strand of CAVIHU010000038.1, from coordinate 1,402 downwards.
CCGCACGCACATTGTGGTACACAAGCTCGGAGTCGTACTGCGCACCCACGCCTGCGAGCGACTTTCGTTCCGCCTGCGGTATACCCAGCCGCTCAAACGTGTCCTTGATGTCCTGCGGCACATTCGCCCAGTTATTCTGCATCCTCGTGTTCGGGCGGACATACGTCGCGATATGCGCCATATCCAGTCCTTCCAGTGATGGTCCCCAGTCAGGCGCCTCCATCCGCTGATAGATTTGCAGCGACTGCAGGCGGAACTGCTCCATCCATGCCGGATCGTTCTTTTCGCGCGACAGCTTCTCGACAATCGCAGGCGTCAGACCATCCTCCATGCGGTAATCGTCGTGCTCCGCGTCGCGAATATCGTAAATGCTGCGGTCAATATCCGCAACCTGCGTCTTTTCTTGCATTGCCGAACCCCTTCTCGTTAATCTCCTCCACCAGCTCCGCGCCGCCCTCGCGGACGATGACGCCGTTCTCCATCACATGCGTCCTGTCCACATGCAGCGCCTCCAGAATACGCGTGCTGTGGGTGATAATCAGCAGTGAACCGTGCGTGCGCTCGCGGAAAAGCCGCACGCCCTCGGAGACCGTCCGCACTGCGTCAACATCCAGCCCCGAATCCGTTTCATCGAGGATGGCAAGCTTCGGCTCCAGCATCAGCATCTGCAGGATTTCTGCCTTCTTCTTCTCGCCGCCGGAAAATCCCACATTCAGGTCTCGTTCAGCGTAGCTTTCATCCATGGACAGCAGCGACATCGTTTCGTTCAGCTTCCTCTTGAAGTCCCACAGGCGGAGGCGTTTGCCGGTTTTCTGCTCCAGCGCCGTGCGGATGAACGCGCTCAGCGTAATGCCGGGCACCTCCAGCGGATTCTGAAATGACAGGAAGATGCCCCTTTTCGCGCGCTCATCGACCGACATCGCGGTCATTTCTCCGCCATCAAACCAGACGGAGCCCTGCGTCACCGTATACGCCGGATTTCCGGTAATCGCATATCCCAGTGTTGATTTGCCGGTGCCGTTCGGTCCGAGCAGCACGTGCGTTTCGTCCGCACCGACGGTCAGGTTGACGCCGTGCAGTATTTCCTTCTCCCCTGCGCTGACATGCAGGTTTTCAATCCTCAGCAGATCCGTATGTTTCATATTCTTTATGTCCTTTCGCTCAGGGCGGATCGATTTCTTATCCTGCGGCAGCTCTTAAAACCTACCGCATTGATAGGATTATACACCCGATTGCCGGCTTTGTCAATCCATATTGCCGGCACATTGCACCTATTGCTCAAAGACCATTGCGCATTTTCCTCTGTCCATTGCGCATTTTCCTCTGTATGTGTTAAAATGATATGACCCCCTCAAAAAGAAAAGGAAGTTCATTAGAGATATGGTATAATGGAGTCGCAACA
>CAVIHU010000037.1:0-18688 GCA_963642705.1 Bacteroidaceae bacterium | reverse complement strand
TGTTGCGACTCCATTATACCATATCTCTAATGAACTTCCTTTTCTTTTTGAGGGGGTCATATCATTTTAACACATACAATGATTTCCGTGGCGCACAAGAAAATGTGCTTGACATTTATCTGCTGCCGTGATAAAATAAGTAAGCTGTTGAGCGCTCGTAGCTCAGATGGATAGAGCGTCAGACTCCGACTCTGAAGGTCACAGGTTCGACTCCTGCCGGGCGTACAGTCCAGCTCCGAAGGCATTGTGCTTCCGGAGCTTTTAATATGTACAAAAAGAAGAACTGCCGCAAATGATCTTTGCAGCAGTTCAAATTGTTTACTTCCTGCGGCGGAAAAGCAGCGCGATGATAATCGCGACAATCATGACCGCGAGGCAGATACCGTAGTTGACAAGATTCTGCGAAATGGCAGCGGTGTTGCGAACTGAAGTGCCGGAGCTGCCGAATGCGCCGGAGAACGATGAGAAGTCGCCCGAAGGCTTTGTGAATCCGGAAGCACGGACCTCGGCAGAGCCCTTGTCAGACTGCTCGCCCATTTTTTTGTCAAAGGATTCGCCGTTGTCAGATGCATCCGATGCTTCCGTTACATCTGGTGCATCGCTTTCAGGTGATGCAGGTGCATCAAGCTGTTGAGAAGCGCTGACGTCGGAGGACGGTATGCCGGAAAACCGGGATGCATAAAGGCCTTCGGGTGCTGTGCCGCCATTGGTCGGCGGTGTGTCGGATTGTGCGCCTGCACCGGAGGATGCACTGAAATCCGGGCTGCCTGGCATTTGCGGCATGCCGGAGGCAGCTGCATCAGATGCAGCGGAATCGGACGAAGCGCTGCTGTCGCCGGGTGAACCGCTGAAGTCTGCATTTCTGGGCATGGCTGGCATGCCAGTTGAAGCAGATGCGCCAGACGGAGCGGAGGTTGCATCAGGCTGTGCAGCAGTTGCAGTGTCCTCAGCGTCTGTGCTGTCGTGGGGTTCTGATGCGTTGGCATCGGGCTTTGTGTCCTTGAAACGGAAATTGCTCGTGTCGAAGCTATTCTTGTCGGGAATGCTCGGCGTGTTGCCGGTGTTCATTGAACCCATGACGCTCAGGTCAATGCCGATTGCATCAATCAGAGCATTGCTGTTGCGCTGAGCGGAATCAGTCGATGGAATCTCACCGCTGATCTGACCGCTGATGGACTCGCCGCGGAGCTTGACCACATTGTAGAGCATCTCGGCTGCGGTTGCGTATTCATCGTAGGTAAAGAAGGCATTCGGGTCGGTTTCGACAAGCGCGTCAATCTGGCTTCGGATGCGGTTATAGAACGCATCGAACGCACCGCCGTTGATGTAACCGTCCACAAGCTCCTGCAGGTAGGCGTAATACCGGTTATGGTACGTTTCGTCATTGAGCAGCGAATCAAAGAAGTTCGTGATAGAGAAAGCATCGTCAATTGCCGAATTGATGACGCTGCTGGCGCTGCCGCCGCTCATACCGCCGAGAGCCAGGTTATAGTCCCACGGGATGATGTTCAGCTTGCCGCCGTATTCGTAGAGGTAATAGTTATGCGCCATGGAGCCGGACAGGCTGTCCTCATTGACGGAGAAGATGTGCACCGCCAGATAGCGGAGAATGTTGTCCGTGTCCATGTATGTTTCGAGCGAGGTGCCTTCGGAGATGTTCTTCAGGGCAGTGACAACGCGCTGCTTGTCCTTGGTGCTGATCTTCGAGATTGCGCTATTCCAGATGGCGGAGTAGCTGTCCACATCATCATCGATGTAGTTCAGATTCGTGCCGTTGCCGCTGGAAAAGCCGAATCCGCCGCCACCGCCGAAGCTGAAAGAGCCCGAAGGTGCAGCATCGCGGGAAGGCGGCGCGAAGCCGGACATGTCAGTGCTTGTGGCGAACTGGTCAGGTGTGCTTGGCTTATCGTTTGTGTCCGCCCGATTCGAGATGCCGGAGGACGGAGAGAAGTTGAGATTCGGCTGGTCAGACGTGTCTGCAACGGCAGTTGTATCCTGCGTCTGGCTTGAGTTTCCGGAGGACGGACCGAAGCTGGAATTGCCGGAGGACGACCCGAAGGAGAAGGAAGGACGGGAATTGTCCGAATTGCTGTCAGCGTCGGCAGCTGAATTGCTGCGGCTCGGGAAGCTTGATGTGTCAAAGCTGATATCAGGTTTGCTGTCCTCCCCATCGTTGTTTGCGAAGTTCATGTTGTCCGGTTTATAAAGCTCACCGTTCTGGACACCGTAGTTGCGCAGCATGAAGCTGTCCTCTACAGCCTCCAGCGCAAGATAGACGCCCCAGTACGTGCCGTTTACGGAAATCTTCGCGTAATTGTACAGGGAGGCATCTGCGCCGAGGTATTGGAACATGTCGTAGATCAGCGCTTCCTTCATGTTCGTGGCATCGGCGTAGTTGTTGTTCAGGACGAGCTTATCCAGCCCGAAGCATGTCTGGTCATCAATATTGTGGTCGAACTCCAGCTTGAAGCTGTAGCGGTCAGTGTCCGGGTCGCTCGCAATGGAGGTCAGGGACGTGTTGCCCTTCGTGCGGATGGCAACCTGATAGAACATCGTGCCGTTGACCTCGACATCGCAGGTGTGATATTCTTTTGCGGTGGCGTTGGTCAGCATGTCGTTCCAGTCATCCTCGGAGATGATGATGTTGATGTCGATGATTTCATCGGTATCGAACAGCTTGGTTTCGTAGGATAGGGTGATGCCGGAATCACCGGCGGCTGCTGTGATCTGATCTGAATAGATGACCGTGCAGAAACACAGGAAGACGGCGAGCGCCATGACCACAGCAATGATCTTTGTAATATGCTTGTAGGAGATCATGCTTGATCCCTCCGTTACGCCATGTATTCGCCGTTGTAGCTCACGAGCGTGGCGTTCTCAACACCGGGCAGATTGGCAATCAGGTTGACGAAGCTGGTCGAGGCGTTCTTCGTGCGGATCTCGGCGGTCAGCTCAATGCCGGACGTGTTGATGGTCTTGGACTTGACGATGTAGTTCGCGGTATCCTTGGCAAGCGTGTCGAGGACGGCAGTTTCAGCGTTTTCATCGGCGCAGTGCAGCACGAGGATATACGGATTGTTGTGGATCTTGCGGTTGGCGAAGAGCAGCAGGATGATGCCGATGATCGCGGAGCCGATGACAGCCAGCGGAATCATGCCGGCACCAATGACGATGCCAACGCCGATCGACCAGAACAGGAACACGATTTCAATCGGCTCCTTGATGGCGGAACGGAAGCGGACGATGGACAGCGCACCGACCATGCCCAGCGAAAGGACGACATTCGAGGTGACAGCTATGATGACGAGCGTAGTGACAAGGGACAGACCTACGAGCGTAAGCGCAAAGCCGCTGGAATACATGACACCGGTCAGCGTCTTCTTGTAAACAAGGAAGATGAACAGGCTGATAACGAGGGAGAACAGGAGACCGATCAGGGTGTCGGTGATGGAAAACTCGGAAATGTTCTCAAGGAAGCTGGACTTGAAGATGTCAGCAAACGTCATGGGGAAATTCCTCCTAAAGTTATTTTTGTGTCGCCTTAACCGAAGCGCCTGCAGGCGCCGTATTTCGAGAAGGCCTGCTGCCTAATACCGGGTGTCTGCACGAGCGTCGAGATGATTTCCGGCAGATATTCATCGTACTTGACTTCCATCAGCACATCTGACGGCAAATCCTGAACGCTGATGTCCTTCATGCCAGCCTCAAGGAAGTCGCGGCTGAAGAGCGTCGTTCGGATGCGTGAATCGAACGTAATGCGGACGTTTCCGGCGTCATAGATGTACGGCTCACGCATGTACGACACAACGACGCGCGGCTTCAGCTGCTGATACTGCATCTTGCAATACAGCTCGCGAACGAGCTCCTGCGGGTGATGGAGCATCCACGATGTGTCGCCGTTCAGGAGTGCTTTCAGCTCTGCCGCTATAAGGGGGGCGTCAACCTTGAGGCAGAGATGATTGTGCTTGATTTTCTTTTCCAGTGTGATAAAAGACAAATCGTCATTATACCAACGGATGCGGAATTTTTCACGCTGCTGCAAGCCATCCGTTTTCTCGCGCAGCGCCTTGTCGCGGAAATTATCGAAGTAAATGCTGCGGATCTGATAGCGTCCGTCTGCCCCTGTATGCGGATCGGACTTCATGATCGTGCGCAGCCGCTGGCGGAGTGCGTAGTAATCAGCCAGACTGATCTGATACTTCAGCTCATGGCGGTACTTGCCAACTGTTTCCATAGCTTATTCTCCCTTCTGCAGATTTGTACCAAATCCGCTTGCTTTATTTAGATTTTACATTCGCCTCCCGAAATGAACCTGAAAAGCTTTGTGAAGGAATTCTGAATTTCTTCTGATGATTCGGTATTGCCATTCTGCTGTTTTCCGATTAGAATAGGGGAGAAAACACGGCTTTTTCAGGATTTTTTAACCGGAAGTGTCGAAAAAATAAAGGCGGGTGATTGAGAATGCGAATTTTACTTGCCGAGGATGAAATGACCATCGCGAAGGCGCTGAAGGTCATGCTGGAGAAGAACAAGTATGCCGTTGACCTTGTGCATAACGGCACGGATGCGCTGAATTATATTCAGGCGGCGACTTATGACGCACTGATTCTGGATATCATGATGCCCGGCATGGACGGCATTGAGGTGCTCAAGACGGCACGGCGGATGGGTGTTTCTACGCCGACATTGTTCCTGACGGCAAAGGCGGAGGTTTCCGATCGCGTTGCAGGACTGGATGCCGGTGCGGATGATTATCTGCCCAAGCCGTTTGCCGCAAGCGAGTTTTTGGCACGGGTTCGTGCGCTTGTCCGCCGCAGCGAGGTGTATGCGCCTGCGGCATTGACGCTTGGCAACGTGACGCTTGAATGCAGCCGGTATATGCTTCGCACGTCCGGCAACGAGGTGAGGCTGAACAACAAGGAGTATCAACTGATGGAGCTGCTTTTGCGTCATCCGCGGCAGGTGTTTTCGTCCGAGCACCTGATGGAGCGCATCTGGGGTCCTGACAGCAAGGCGGAAACGGACGTCATATGGACATACATCGGTTTCCTGCGTAAGAAACTGCGACAGATTGACGCGAACGTTGAAATCCGGACGATTCGCGGCGCAGGATATGCACTGGAGGAAATTTCATGCTGAAGAAACTCCGCTGGCGCTTTATCGGCGCAGCAATGGGTGCGTTTTCCACCGTGATTCTGACGCTGCTGCTGGTGATTAACCTGTGGAACTATCAGTCGACCATGGCGCAGCTTGACGGCATTCTGAACAGGCTGCAGACGGCTGAAAGCGGCGAAAAGATGAAGCCGGGCGTGTCACCGCCCATGGATGTTCACCCGCCGTTTTCGCCGGAAATGCAGTACATGATTCGTTTTTTTTCCGTGACATACGACAGCAACGGGGATTTGTCGGGCATCAATCAGGACTTCATTGCGTCCGTGTCCAAGGAAGCGGCGGCACAATATGCCGAGAAGGTGCTGTCAGGCGGAAAAAGCAAGGGCTTTCTGGGCGATTACCGATATCAGGTGTCCAGGATGGAATCAAAAACACGCATCGTCTTCCTGAATGCGGAAAAGGAAACGCAGATGATTCGCATGCTGCTGGTGATCAGCGGTGTTATTGCGGCAGGGTGTCTGCTGGTTGTGTTCCTGTTGGTGCTGCTGCTGTCGCGGCGTGCGATTAAGCCGTTCGTCCGCAATATGGAAACGCAAAAGCAGTTTGTCACCAATGCCGGTCATGAACTGAAAACACCGTTAACAGCCATTGCGACAAGCGCCGATGTGCTGGCCATGGATGACCCGGATAACGAGTGGGTGATCAGCATTCAGGAGCAGTCTACGCACTTGTCGAAGCTGATTTCAAATCTCGTTACGCTCTCGCGGCTCGATGAGCAGAATCCCTTCCCGGAGAAACAGATGTTCATTATCAGCGATGCAGTCTGGGAAGCGGCTGAGCCGTTTACCGCGCTGGCAAAAGGACAGGGTAAGTCCTTCACGATGGATATCGAAGGCAATGTGATGTTCGTAGGCGATCAGACGGCGGTTCAGCAGATGATTTCCATCCTGCTGGACAATGCCGTGAAGTATGCTGCGGAGAAAGGCGAGATTCGCCTCGAACTGCGAAGAAAGGGAAGAAAGGTCGAAATCTGCGTGTCGAATCCCTGCGCACCGGACGCGGATGTGGACACGGCAAGGCTGTTTGAACGCTTCTACCGCGGCAACAGCAGTCAAACGGTGGGGGTTGGCGGTTCGGGCATCGGGCTGTCCATTGCGAAAGCAACTGCTGAGGCGCATGGCGGAAGCATTTCGGTCGAAAAGAAGCAGAATACGATCACGTTCCGCATCGTCATATAAAACGGAATCCGCTGCGCTAAGCAGGCACGGCGGATTCTTTACATTCCGTTCATGCATTGCAGGAAAAGTTCTGTTATAATGACTGTATTCGATAGGAGGTGTGCGGCGTGATTGAACTCCGGCATGTGACCAAGCGCTACGGCGCGGTGGAGGCACTCAGCGATGTGTCCTTTTCTGCACCTGAAGGGCAGGTCGTCGGGCTGCTCGGGCAGAACGGCGCAGGCAAGACAACGACGCTCAACATCATGACCGGCTACCTGCCGCCAACCTCGGGTCAGGTCCTGGTGGATGGCATGGATTTGCTGCAGAACGCCCGGGAATGCAAGCGGCTGATTGGCTATTTGCCGGAGCGTCCGCCGTTGTATGACGAAATGACGGTTAGGTCGTTCCTGCGCTTTGTGTGCGAGCTTAAGGAGGTCGAGAGCAAGGCCATCCCGAAGCACGTTGAGGAAATTATCGACATTTGCGGTCTGCATGAGGTGGCGCATCGACTGATCGGGCATCTGTCAAAGGGATATCGGCAGCGTGTAGGCGTGGCGCAGGCACTATGCGGCAACCCGAAAGTGATCGTGCTGGATGAGCCGACGGTTGGGCTTGATCCGCGGCAGGTCGTTGAAATCCGCACGCTGATTGAGAAGCTCGGCAAGTCGCATACCATTATCTTTTCCTCGCACCTGCTGTCCGAAATACAGCAGCTCTGCCAACGCGTGCTGATCCTGAACCACGGTCATCTTGAGTATGAGGCGGATATGAAGTCGCTCAAACAGACTGGTGAAACGGTTCGGCTTCGTGCAAGCATCGTGATGCGCGAGAAGCTGCTGATTCCGGCACTGCGGTCGCTGCCGTGTGTGCGGCGCGTCAAGGCACTGCCGACATGGAAGATTGAGGTCAGCGAGGTCGAGCTGGAATGCGACGCGGCGGCAGAGCCTGATCCGCAGACGCAGCTGTTCCGGCTGCTGTGCGGGCTGGATGCGCCGATTCGGATGCTGGTGGAGGAGCAGGAATCGCTGGAAACCGTTTTCCTGCGGACGACAGCGCAGGAAGCATCGAAAAAGCAGGACGATGCGGAAACATCAGCCGAAGGGAAGAGCAGGTGATCGAAATTGCGGGCAATTTGGAAGCGTGAGCTGCAGGCGTATTTTCTTACGCCAATCGGCTATGTGTTTATGTGCGTGTTTCTGCTGGTGTCCTCCGTGCTGTTTTATGTGCAGATCATGCAGTCGCGCTCGTCTGATCTCCCGACGTTTATCGGGCAGATGTGCTATTTGTGGATGCTGCTGTCGCCTGTGCTGACGATGCGTCTTTTAGCGGAGGAACGTCAGCGCAGGACGGATCAGCTGTTGCTGACGAGCCCTGTCTCCCTGCCGGGCATGGTGCTGGGCAAGTATTTTGCCGCATGCACGGTTATGTTTGCAACGACGTTGCTGACGCTCGGCTTTGTGCTTGTCGTGGCGATTTATGGTCGGGTGTACCCGTCTGAGCTGCTTGTCGCGTATCTCGGCTTTATCCTGCAGGGCGGCTCGTTTATCGCGCTCGACCTGTTCATCTCCGGCTGCTCGAAGAATCAGGTAACAGCGGCAGTGTTCGGCTTCGGCGCGAACTTTGTGCTGTGGATGCTCGATTTGCTGGAGAACTCGGTCAACAGTGACTTCTTCTCTGAGCTGATGTCCTTCTTCAGCCTGTATCAGCGCGCGGAACCCTTCCTGATGGGGCAACTGAGCACGGCAGGTGTTGTGTACTACCTGTCTTTTACCGTAGCCTTCCTGCTGTTGACTGCACATATGCTGGATGCGCGGCGCTATCGAGGGGAGTGAGAAGCAGATGCGTAACAAGAAAATCAGGGATAAGCGGACGAAGAGGAAAATTACGCTTTCTGCACGCTTCCGCTACGGCGCTATGTCGACTGTGCTGGTGACACTCGTGATTACGGCGCTGATTCTGGTAAACCTTGCCATGACAAAGCTGGAGGAAAAATACGACCTGCGCGTAGACTTCTCGTTCAATGCCGTCACAACGCAGAGCGAAACGACAAAGGAAGTACTCGCAAACCTGACGCGTCCGGTCAAAATCTACGCGCTGTTTGAGCGCGGCGAGGAGGATGCACCGTTGCTGGAGCTGCTCAACCGCTATGCTGCGGCGAGCGACATGGTGACCTGGGAGCAGACACCGCCGAGCCTGAATCCACTGCTGCTGACGCGCTTCTCGAGCAGCACAACGACAGTATCCGCATCGAACCTGATTGTTTACTGCGAGGAGACTGACCGCTACCGCGTGCTGACGTCCACCGATTTTGTGACGCTTTCTGTCGATACGGATACGGGCTCGTATAACGTGTCCGGTCTGGCATACGAGCAGAAAATCACGTCCGCCATTTCCTATGTGACGCGCGATACCGTGCCGACCCTGCACATTGCGACCGGTCACGGTGAATTGGGCGAGGATTCTGTGTCCGCCTTTGTTACGCTGATGGAGGACAACCACTACGACGTGGCGTTTGAGTCGATTAGCGAGATGACATTCGCCGAGAACGACATCCTCTGCATCCTGTCGCCCGTGAAAGAGTATTCCGATGCCGACATGGAGATTGTTCGCGAGTATATACAGGGCGGCGGTGCGATTCTCTTCACCTGCGATTACACCGACCCGATTGAGGATATGCCGAATGTGACGGCGCTGCTGCGCTCCTACGGTTTCCTTCCTGAAAACGGACTCGTGCTGGCTTCGTCGGAAGAGGAGGATACCTACTACAACAGCAACCGCCTTGCGATCCTGCCGGAAATGAACGCGACGGACATCACGCTCGACATGATGCTCAACGGGCGCACGACCATCCTGATGGTGGCGAGCCGCGGTTTTGATCCGGAGCCTGAAACGGACAACAATCTGCTGGTGGATGCTTTGCTGCTGACGGGTGAAAAGAGCTACTGTATCGATACGAGCACCACGCGCCTGAGCCTCACGCAGTCTGACACCGACCCGACCGGTCCGTTCGCGCTTGCGTTGCAGTCGAAGCGATTTACCGACACCGGCGATGTCAGCCGGGCAGTCGTCATCGGCAGCTCGGCACTGCTGACGGAAGAGCAGCTTTTTACCATGACAGACGGCGAGGAGTTCCTGATTCGCGTTGTTGAATATCTCTCTGGCTCGGATAGCATTGACAGCAGTATCATGGTTAAGACGGCACTCCGTCCGGGACTTTCTGCGAATGCACTGCCTCTTGGCAGCGTGGTGCTTGTGGTGCTGCCGTTGCTTGTGGTGCTCTTCGCGGTGCTGATTCTGCTTCCGAGGAGGAATCTGTGAGCATGGAAAATGTGCCAAAGAAGCATCACAGCCATGCGGCGCATATGAAATGGCGCATAACGGCGCTGATTGCATGCGTGGCGCTTGTCGGGCTGTCGGCAGGATTGCTGCTGTTCGCTCAAATGCCGGGAACGATCGACGACACTGAGCAGGAATCGGCCGACACGAGCGTTATCCTCTGGTCGGCGGAGGCGGATGATATCTCGTCCATCACCATCGCATTGCGCGATGAGGAGGCATGGACGGCGGAGCAAACAACACCAGGCGTGTTGACGCTTGGGGGTGAGGATGCCTATACGGTTGATGACACTCCGGCAACGACCTTGCTGGACGCACTCAAAAGCGTGACGGCAGAGGTGCTCAGCGATGACTGGGATGGGTCGGACGAGGAAAAGGAGACCATGGGTCTGACTGATCCTGAAAATGTCGTCCGCGTGGAGATGAAGGACGGCACAGCGTACACGCTGATGATAGGCAATACACCTCAGTATGATACGACCTGGCAGTATGCGCAGCTCGAAGGCGATTCGCGCCTGCTGTCCGTTAGCCGCGGTGTGGCGGAGGAGCTGTACGTTACGCGCAGTTCCCTGCATACGGTCACGCAACCGACGATTCATGCCGACCGTGTTGACGAAATCACGCTGATGGATGCGCAGGGCAACATCACCATGCAGTGGGTGCTTGACGGAGAAATCACCGATACGGATGCGGAGGATCGCTGGCAGATGACAGTGCCGGTAGCATATCCGGCGGATGCGGATTCCCTGACAACGCTGCGCAAGTCTGCCGCAGCGCTCAGGCTGGGGGAGTATCTGTGCGACACAACCGCAGAGACGCTTGCACGCTACGGCTTCGACGAACCGCGCATGGTGATTCAACTGCATCAGGCGGCAGGAACCATCGGAACGGTCGGCACATCCGGTTCGTACGAAACGACCGACTGGGAAGCATCGACGCTGCTTTTTACCATTGGCGCGCAGGAAAGCGACCTCATCGATTATGTGCTCTTTGAAGGTGGCATCTACCGCTGCAGCGACCTTCTGTTCCGCGCCTTCCTGAAAGCGGAGGCGATGGAGACGCTAACGCGCTATCCGCTGCTGACCGCGCTTGGCAATCTGACTTCGCTGACGATCCGCGAAAACGGCGAGGAAACAGTGTACGTCATCACACGCATCGAGCAGGTTGATGAGAATAACGAGCTGACCGTAGACAAGGACGGCAATCAGGTGTACGACATCACCCTGACGAAAAACGGCGAAGAGGCCGACTATGATGCGTTCTCCGCTGCTTACTCGCAGCTGATGATGGTTACGGTCTCTGGTAAGCTGCCTGAAGGCTGGTCAAGCGATGATGAACCGCATACAGAGTACATATTTCAGGACAGCAATGGCACGAATCATACGGTTGCACTTGCGAATTACGATGCCATGCACGATGCGGTCTACGTGGACGGAACTGCCGTGTTCTATCTGATTCAAGGCGGCTTCTCATTGGGAATATAAAATAACAGGCGGGCAGTTAACGGCATCAACCGTTCTGCTCGCCTGTTTTATTCTTTATACGCGATCTGCAATTTCCATGGAAATCTTCCGGATGAATTCGTCCAGCGTGCAGACCGTCGTCTGGTCGGTGGCACGGTCGCGCACGGACACGGTCTTGTTTTCAACCTCCTGACCGCCCAGAATCAGCATGTACGGCACGCGATCCACCTGACGTGCTTCGCGAATTTTGTAGCCGATCTTCTCGTTGCGGTCATCAAGCTCGCAGCGGATTTTCTGCTTACGCAGCGCCGCGTAAACGTCCTTGGCGTAGTCCATCGACTTGTCGGAGACGGGCAGCACCTTCACCTGAACGGGCGCCAGCCACGTCGGGAATTTGCCGGCAAAGTGCTCTGTCAGGATGCCGATGAAGCGCTCGATGGAGCCGAAGCAGACGCGGTGAATCATGATCGGGCGCTTGCGGGAGCCGTCCACATCGATGTATTCCAGATTGAAATTCAGCGGCATCTGGAAGTCGAGCTGGATGGTGCCGCACTGCCACGTGCGGCCGAGGCAGTCGCGCAGATGGAAGTCGATCTTCGGACCGTAGAATGCGCCGTCGCCCTCGTTGATGATGTAGGGCATGCCAAGCGTTTCCAGTGCGGTCTTCAAACCGTTCGTTGCATCCTCCCAGTCCTCGTCGGAACCCATCGAGTTCTCTGGACGAGTGGACAGCTCAACGAAGTATTCGAAGCCGAACTTGCTGTATACCTGATTGATCAGATGGACAACGCCTGCAATTTCCTGCGGAATCTGCTCGCGCGTCATGAAGATATGCGCATCGTCCTGCGTGAAGCAACGGACGCGGAACAGACCGTGTAGGGCACCCTTGAGCTCATGACGGTGCACCAGACCGAGCTCGCCGACGCGCAGCGGCAGGTCGCGGTAGGAGTGCGGCTGGCTGCGGTAGACCATGACGCCGCCGGGGCAGTTCATGGGCTTGATGCAGTAGTCCTCGTCATCTATCTTCGTGGAATACATGTTGTCCTTGTAATGATCCCAGTGACCGGAGGTCTCCCATAGGTGACGGTTCATGATCATCGGTGTGGAAACCTCGACATAATCCGCCGCATAGTGAATATCGCGCCAGTAGTCAATCAGCGCGTTCTTGAGCTGCATGCCCTTGGGCAGGAAGAACGGGAAGCCGGGACCTTCGTCACAGAGCATGAACAGCCCCATTTCCTTGCCGATCTTGCGGTGGTCACGCTTCTCGGCTTCTTCCATCATGCGGACGTACTCGCCCAGCTCATCCTGATTGCGGAACGCAATGCCGCTGACGCGTGTGAGCATCTTGTTGTTCTTGTCGTTCTTCCAGTAGGCGCCGGACAGCGCGGTCAGCTTGAACGCCTTGAGCGCCTTGGTGTAGCACAGGTGCGGACCGACGCACATGTCGATGTAGTCGCCCTGCTGATAAAACGTCAGCACGGCGTCCTCAGGCAGATCGCCGATGTGCTCGACCTTGTAGATCTCGCCGCGCTCCTGCATGAGCTTGACGGCTTCCTCACGGCTGAGCGTAAAGGGCTTGATGGGCAGGTTCTGCTTGACGATTGCCTGCATTTCCTTCTCGATGGTGACGAGATCCTCATCGGAGAGCTTCACATCGCCGAGATCGACGTCATAGTGGAAGCCCTTTTCCGTTGCGGGACCGTAAGCAAAATGTGCCTGCGGATAGAGGTGCTTGATCGCCTGCGCAAGGATATGCGCTGCGGTATGGCGGATGACATGCAGCTCCTCATCAGCTGGGCATTCATCGACATGACCGTCATTGTAGATGATTTTCATGCTGTTTCCTCCTGCTCGAAGTTGTTTGGGACGAAAAAACGCCCGTCCCCTGCGTTGCTGTAAGGGACGAGCGATGATCATCAGCCCGTGGTTCCACCCTGATTGGTTCTCTTTGCTGCGATATCGTGCAGCACACGGTGCGATCGGAAGGTGGTTTTCCTCTGTCGCCGGATCAGCGCTTTTCACCAACCGCGCCTCTCTGAGGATCGTCTGACAGGCTACTCTTCTTCGTCATCTCGTACATGACAAAGTATAGCCCATTCGTCGCGACTTGTCAAGCGTCATTTCATCATTTCCAGCAGCTTATCTGCCACGGCGAGACCGAGCTTTCTGTGCTCCTCCGGCATTAAGTGAATACCGTCAATGTCAGAAGGCTTGACGATTTCCTGCGTGTTGAGCAAATCGACCTTGAGCCAGTCGCACAGCCCCTTGAGCTGCAAAGGGAATTTGCGCGATTCATCGCCCTTGCCGTGCAGCGTGTCCCATTCGGCAACACAATCGCCGATTTCAGGCGGTGTCAGAACGAGAATGCGCATTTTGCCATCGCGGAAAAGCGGCTCGCTGGCAGGATAGAGCTGGTCGAACGTCTGGATGGTGCGGATGAGGCAGCCGATGCCGTCGACGCTGCTCTGCGCTGAGTGCTCCTTCAGGTCGTTCGTGCCAAGCATGATGACAATGGCATCGAGCGGACGGAGCGTATCGAGTGCATATGGCAGCGCACCAAGACCGGTCATGAAGCCTTTAGCAGGCGACGGAAACACGGTCGTGCGCCCGCTTTGTCCGTTCTCATGGATGCGCCAGCCATTGCCGAGTGTGTTCGCCAGTACGCCTGTCCAGCGGGTATGCTCATCATAGCGGCGGCATGTGCCGGGCGTGAAGCCCCAGGTGTTGCTGTCGCCGAAGCACAATATGTTTTTCATGATGCAAGCGCCTTACTTTGTATTTTTGATTTCCAGCCAAAGGGATTCGTAAATCGTGCGGAAGGTGTCGTCGATGTCATGGAAGAATTCGCAGCGGTCCCGAACCTCCTGAGAGGGATTCAGCACGTGGTTGTTCTCGTATTCTTCGCCCATCAGCTCAATGGCGCCCTTGTTAGGGGAGGAGTACCAGATGTATTCGCAGTTCATCTGCGCGATGTCAGGACGGCAGAGGAAGTTGATGAATGCCTCCGCGTTCTCCTTGTTCTTGGCATCCTTGAGGATGACAGCGCCGTCCACCCAGATGTTTGAGCCCTCCTCCGGCACGAAGTAATCCAGATGATCGTTCAGGTCGATGGCATACTGTGCGTCGCCAGACCACATCAGCGCAAGCGCGGCTTCACCGGCGACCATCTTGTCCTTCGTTTCATCCACCTGATACGCCTTGACGACGCCGGAGGTTTTCTGCTCAATCAGCTTGTTCTTCGCTTCCATCAGCTGCGGCACCTCGCGGCTGTTCATGGAGTAACCCAGATACTTGAGCGCGATGCCGATGGAGTCGCGGTAGGAGTCAAGCATGAACACGTTCTTCTGATATTGCGTGTCCCACAGAATCGACCAGGATTGCACAGGGTCGGGAATCATATCCCTGTTGTAGAGGATGCCGACCGTGCCCCACATATACGGCACGGAATACTTGTTGTCAGGGTCATAATCAGGGCTGAGGAGCGTATCGATGATCTGATCGTAGTTCGGGATATTGTCGAAGTTGATCTCCGCCAGCAGATCCTTTGAAATCATGCGCTCGATGATGTAGTCGGACGGGAAGCAGACATCGAACGCGCCGGGATTCGCTTCGACCTGCACAATCATGTCCTCATTCGTCGTGAAGCACATGTAGTTGACCTTGATGCCCGTCTCTTCGGTGAAGAGGGTCAGGACTTCGGGCGCGATGTAGTCCTCCCAGTTAAAGACGTTGACGACACCGCCGTCTGCGAGGGCAGCGGGGGCGAGGGTCAGCATCAGGCACAGGAGCATCAGCAGGGAAAGCAGCTTTTTCATCAGAGATGTTCCTCCTTCATAATGTAGTGGGGGATTAGTCATTATTCGATGCGGTGCGGCGGTTGACAATCAGCAGCAGCACCAGCAGAGCGACGAACATGAGCGCCGACAGTGCGTTGAGCGTCGGCTCGATGCCGCGGCGGGCGGCGGAGTAAATCAGCGTGGACAGATTCTGTACCAGCGGAGAAGTCGTGAAGTAGCTGATGGTGAAGTCGTCCAGCGAGAGGGTGAACGCCAGCATCGCGCCGGTGATGATGCCGGGCATGCATTCGGGAATGATGACGTGGAAGAGCGCATAGAAGGGCGTTGCGCCAAGGTCAAGCGCTGCCTCGTACGTGTGCCGGTTCATCTGCTTGAGCTTGGGCAGCACAGACAGGATGACGTAAGGCGTATCGAACGTGATATGCGCCAGGAGCATTGTGACATAGCCGCGCTCCACCCTCGTAAAGAGGAAAAGCAGCATCAGGCTGATGCCGGTGACGATATCGGGCATGGTGTTCGGCAGGTTCGTCAGCGTCATCATGAATGCCTGCGGACGTTTTTTCATGGCATGGATGCCGATGGCTGCCAGTGTGCCAAGGATGGTTGAGACGACCATGGCGAGCAGCGCGATGGTAATGGTGACGGTCAGCGCGTTCATGATGCGCGAATCCTGGAACAACTCGACGTACCAGCGGAAGGAGAAGCCCTCCCATTTTGCGCGGCTCTTGCCGGCGTTGAAGCTCTGCACAATCAGCACGACAATCGGCAGATAAAGGAAGATCAGAATCAACGCAAGATAGATGCGCTTGATGGCCTTCTTCATGCGATGCCGCCTCCTTCATTGTTGGGATCTGCCTTGCGCAGGATGGACAGGGAAACGAGAATCAGCAGCATCATGATCAGCGACAGCGCCGAGCCGACGTTCCAGTTGCCCTCGGTGAGAAATTTTGATTCAATCAGGTCGCCGAACATCATGGTGTTGCCGCCGCCGAGCACGCGCGGAATGAAGAAAGTTGTGACGGAAGGCATGAACACCATCGTGATGCCGCTGACGACTCCTGGAATGGACAGCGGCATCGTCACCTTCAACAGCGTTTGCCAGCCGTTGCAGCCCAAATCTGCCGCTGCTTCGGACAGGCGGTGATCCATCTTGCTCAGCAGCGTGTAAATAGGGAAGACCATGAAAGGCAGGAAGTTATAGACCATGCCGAGCAGCACAGCACTGGAATTATACATCAGCTGCACGCTGTCAAAGCCGAGCGCGTTTAGTAGCGTGTTAATCAGACCGTTGTCCTCCAGCAGGCTCATCCACGCGATGGTGCGCAGCAGGAAGTTCATCCACATCGGGATGATGAACAAGACAACAAGCGTCGGGCCGAGCTTCATGTTGCGGTCTGCCATGATGAGCGCCGCAGGATAGCCCAGTACGAGGCAGATCAGCGTGCACTTAAACGCCATCCACAGCGAATACAGCAGCGTATCGACATTGACTGTGCCGCGTGCAACATACGCCTGACCGGCATCTCCCATGGCATCGAGAATGATTTTGTTCGTTTCGTAGTTGGAATCCCAGAAGCTGCGGAAATTATCCAGCGTGAAGGCACCGTTCGAATCTGTAAAGGCGTAATATCCGATGAGGATGACCGGAATGACGGTAAAAATCATCATCCACAGCGCGTAGGGCGAGGCGAACAGCGAACGGTGCATGCCGCGGTTGCGGTGGATGGTGACGGCAACCAGCGCGATGAAGACGCCGAGTCCGGCAATCATCAGCGCAATCGCCCACCAGGGGAGCGACAGGTTCGAAAGCATGTCAATCCTCCTCCTCCGGTACGGGCAAGGATTCCTCCTCCGACAGACGCTTCATGATGTGAATGTTGAAGGGGACGATGTTCAGACCGACGCGGCTGCCCTGCGGCTGCATGGTGGTGGAATGTACCTTGAACGTGTATGCGCCGGTGTCGATCATCATCTCGTAATGCACGCCCTTGAACAGTACGCTCTTAATCGTGCCGACCATCTGCCCGACATCCTCGCCGACCAGCATGATGTCTTCAGGACGGATGACCACATCGACAGGCGCGTTTTCACCGAAGCCGAAGTCAACGCAGGGGAATGCATTGCCGGCAAACTCAACCAGCTCATCGCGGATCATTGTGCCGCGAAGCAGATTGCTTTCGCCGATAAAGTCCGCGACAAAGGCATTGGCAGGCTCGTCGTAGATGGTCTTTGGATCGCCGATTTGCTGAATGGCGCCGTCCTTCATCACGACGATGGTGTCGGACATGGTCAGCGCTTCCTCCTGATCATGAGTGACAAAGACGAACGTGATGCCAAGTCGCTGCTGCATGGACTTCAGCTCAAGCTGCATTTCCTTGCGGAGCTTGAAGTCAAGCGCGCCGAGCGGCTCATCGAGCAGGAGCACCTCAGGCTCATTGACGAGGCTACGTGCGATGGCAACACGCTGCTGCTGACCGCCGGAGAGCGCATCTACGTGACGCTTCTCGTAGCCCTTCAGGTTGACGAGCTCGAGCATCTGCGCGACCTTTTCTTCAATCAGCTTCTTGGGCAGCTTCTTGATTTTGAGCCCGAAGGCGATGTTGTCGTGCACGTTCAGGTGCGGGAACAGCGCGTATTTCTGGAAGACGGTATTGACGCGGCGCTTGTAAGGCGGAAGCCCGGCGATGTCCTGACCATCGAAAAGCAGCTGACCTTCATCGGGCGTTTCAAAGCCGCCGATAATGCGCAGCGTCGTGGTTTTTCCGCAGCCGGACGGTCCGAGAAGAGTGATAAATTCCTTCTTGCGGATATAGAGGTTGATGTCCTTGAGTACTTTGACGCCGTCATACTCCTTCGAGATGCCAATCAGGTCAATCAAATGTTCCTTTTCCACCATGCGGAGCACTTCCTTCCCAATGAATGATCAATAATACAGAATGCAAAGAGGTCAAGGGACGAATGTACCCTTATCAGAACGAAGGAGGCGTTGAAATCCAAAGCACCTTCGCGGTTGATTTGCCGGCATTCAGGAGGTAATGTGTTTCATGAGGATGGAGGCAGAAGCTGCTGCCCGCACGGACACGCGTCTTCGTTTCGCCGTCGATGAGGAAGATGCTGCCGGAGAGTACATAGCCGAATTCCTCGCCCTGATGCGGCGGCAGCTCATAGCTGCGCCCGTTTTCGCCCAGCTCGACAAGAATGGGCTCCATGGTGTTCTTCTGCGCGTCCGGCACGAGCCACGTGATACGTCCGCAGAGCTGCTCATCCTCCTTGACAAACATGTCCTGCGGTGTAAAGACGGTCTTTTCGTCCTTATCCTCGCTGAAAAACTGGCTCAGGCTTGAGCCGAGGCATTCCAGCATATCCATCAGCGACACAATGGACGGCGAGGCGAGGTTGCGCTCGACCTGCGATATGAAGCCCTTGCTCAATTCGCAGCGATCCGCCAAATCCTCCTGCGTCAAACCGCGGCGAATCCTGAGCAGACGCAGCTTTTCACCGATATCCATGAGGGTGCTCCTTTCTTGAATCTTTCAGTAACAATAAGCACAAAGTTCAGCGCTACTAAACTGAATTGCCTGAAAAACAGGTTTAGCAAAACTAAACCTAAAAGCGAGAAGTATTAAATCATATTTATGGCCGATTGTCAAGTGGTTTACAAGCTTTTTATTTTTTCGCTTGTATGTGTTAAAATGATATGACCCCCTCAAAAAGAAAAGGAAGTTCATTAGAGATATGGTATAATGGAGTCGCAACA
>CAVIHU010000036.1:0-19255 GCA_963642705.1 Bacteroidaceae bacterium | reverse complement strand
AGGGAGGGAATTATATGACGGATGTGTCGTCAACGTCAATTCTCCGCATGCTGGAGCGGCTTGACGGCGTTTGCATGCATGGCTTTGAGCTGCATGTCGGTGGAAAAATCGCTGCGGAAGGCTATTGGAAGCCGTTTTGCAAGGGTCAGCCGCACCGGATGTATTCCGTCAGCAAGAGCGTGGTGTCCATTGCTATCGGCATGCTGATGAGTGAAGGAAAGCTGACGATTGAGGACAAAATCACGGATTACTTCCCGGAATATGTGCCGGATGCACCTGACGGGCGGTTGATGCGGCTGACGATCCGCGATATGCTGCGCATGGCGACATGTCATGCTAAAACGACCTATCGCGAGGGCATCGATGACAATTGGGCGGAAACGTTCTTCACGGTGCCGCCAACGCATGAGCCGGGGACGATGTTCAATTACGACACGTCCTGCTCGCAGGTGCTTGCAGCATTGGTACAGAAGCTGAGCGGTCAGCCGCTACTTGATTTTCTGCAGGAACGGCTATTTAAACCGCTGGGCTTTGAGAACGAAGTGCGCTGGCTGAAGGATCCGTCCGGCGTACCGCAGGGCGGAACAGGGCTGATCATGTCGCTGCAAGATCTCGGCAAGCTGGGACGGTGCGTCATGAACGGCGGCGAGGGGCTGATTCCGACGGACTACATCCGTCATGCGACCTCGCGTCAGATTCTGACGTATGCGCAGACGCCGCGTGAGGAGCAATACGGCTACGGCTATCAGTTCTGGATGATGCGTTGCGGCTGGGCAATGTACGGCATGGGTGGGCAGTACGTGATTGCATGTCCCGAAAAGGACGTAATGCTATGTACCATCGCTGACGCGCGTCTGCAAGGCAATGTGCAAATGATATGCGATGCGTTCTTCGAGGAAATCATTGCACATGTCGGCGAAGATGGCAATCCGGAGGATGATGCACGCCTGCAGGCAGTGCTGAGCAATTTGAAGGTGCTGGCGGTAAACCACTGCGGCGGCGAATGGATTTCTGATACAGAGCGCTACGCGATGCAGGGCGATTCTGCGCTTCAGCAGGTGGAACTTTCTGCGGACGGCATGACGCTATATTGGCAGGACAAGACGGAACGTCTGCATTGGGATGGCTTTGGCAAATGCACGCCTGGGCAGTGGTCGGACGGTGTGCCGACGCTCACAAGCGCAGGGCTGACGGAGGATAGTGCGCTTCATGTGCGCGTACAGCGAATCGGCGATGCACCGTGCGGCGCAGAAATTGCCTGCTATCGGAAGGAAGGCAGCATCAGCCTGCGGATGAGGAAGTGCTCAAATCCGGCAACGAACCGCTACGAGGGCATCTTCTGGGGTGTTAAGGTATAAAAAAAAACGCAGGATTTCTCCTGCGTCGACAGAAATTAGTCGTCAATCTTGAGCGTGGATTTCTTCCAGATTTTCGTGAAGTAGAGTGCAAGCAGAATTGCTGCGGCAAGTCCGTTCGAGACGACGACTGAATACCAGATGCTCCGAACGCCCAGATGCAGCACATTTTCGCAGAAGGCGATGGTGGCGAAGCGGAAAACCCACAGACGCGCAACATCGACCGCGACCGGAAGCGCCGTATGACCGCTGCCCTGGAATAATCCGCGCGTCGCGTCGTGAACACTGTTTGTCCAGCACCAGAACGAGATGATGGATAGGTAATCTGCTGCGAGTGGAATGACATCCGCCTCGTTTGTGAAGATACTGACGATGGCAGTCGACACGACCGAGCGAGAGAGGATGAGTCCGCCGACCAGCAGGAATGCCAGCGCCATGCAAACGCTCAGCTTGTAGCACTTTTCGGCACGTTCAGGCTGCTTTGCGCCGATGTTTTGTGCGACGATGGTGCTCACGGCGCTTCCGATGCCGGTGGAGGGCATGGAAAGCAACCCGTTAATCTTGTTGGCAATGCCATATGCAGCCATTGCCATTTTGCCGTAGTAATTGACATTGCGCGACATCAGGATGAAGCCGAACTGCATGAAGCTGGAGCCGAGCGCTGTCGGCAGACCGATACGGACGATGTCGTAGAGGCAGGTCTTATCAGGACGGAGATAGTGCCGTTCAAAGCAGATCGGCTCATCGCGGCGGATGCACAGCAGCACAAAGGCAATACTCGCTGGAATGAGCTTCGCCAGCACGGTTGCAAGCGCGGCACCGGCGGAATTCAGATGGAACGTGAGCATCAGCAGTGGGTCAAGCACCATGTTCGCCAGAATGCCGAGCAGATTCAGCAGCATCGGGCGTACTGTGTCGCCTTGTGACTGCCGAATTGCCTGATAAATGTTCACCATGAACAGGAACGGCATATCAAGGATGACGATGCGCATGTAAACAACGGCATACTCGTAGTATTCCTGCGTTGCGCCCAGCCAGCTGACAATGGCAGGCGTAGTCATCGCCATCACAGCGGCGCAGAAAACGGAAAAGAGCATCGCAACGGTGAAAATCTGATTGGCAATTTTCTTTGCCTGTTCTTCCTTGCCTGCGCCGATGTATTGGCTGATCATGACTGCACCGGCAACGGTTACGCCGCTGCCGAAGCTGACAACCGTGCTCTGCACCGGGCTGACGAGGTTGATGGCGGCGAGGTAATCGACACCGAGCTTGCCGAGCCAGAAGGTGTCGGTCATGTTGTACATCGTTTGCAGAAAACTATTGGCGACGACGGGAATCGCGATGGAAAAAACAGCCTTGACGAGCGAGCCGTGCAGGATCAGCGCGGGATTTCCTTTCGTTTGTTTCATGCGTGACCTCCTCAGAATGTTCATCTTAAGGGAACGACTCATTATACAGCTTTTTTTTCTAAAATGAAAGCACTATCATGACAAAAACAGGGGATTTTCGCAAATTTTCGGGAGAATAAAAAGAGCGGGGCACCCCGCAGAAGGAGCAATTGGAATGGATATTCAGCAGTACTTTCAGCATTATCTGGCAGGATATGCACCCTACAAGAAGTATTGGAACTACGAGGACGGCTGTATCCTGAAGGCATGCATTGACTTGTATCAGGCGACAGGAGACCGTTTGTACCGTGACTTTGTGATTGACTACGTGTCTGCCTACGTCGATGAGGACGGCAAGATCATCAATTACGAAATGCGGCAGTACAACATTGACTCCATCAACAGCGGCAAGGCGCTTTTCTTCGCGTATGAGGAGACAGGGGAGGAACGTTACCGCAAGGCGATTGAGTTTCATATGCAGCGGCTTCGTGAGCATCCGCGGTGCACGTGCGGCAACTTCTGGCATAAGCAACTGTATCCGAACCAGATTTGGCTGGATGGGCTGTATATGGCGCAGCCGTTCTATATGGCGTATGAGGCGAAGTTCGACGGCATGGCGAATGTTGCAGATATCGTCAGTCAGTTCAAAAATGTGCGCAAGTACCTCTACAATACCGAGAAGGGTTTGAATTATCACGCATATGACGAGGCAAAGGTACAGTTCTGGGCAGACAAGGAAACAGGGTTATCGAAAAATTTCTGGCTGCGTTCGACCGGTTGGTATCTGATGGCGCTGATTGACTGCATTGGGCTGTGCTCCGAGCAGCTTTATGAGCATTACCGCGCACTGGTGGACATCTTCCGCGAGAGCATGCGCGGCGTGCTGCGGTATCAGGCGGCAGACGGACTATTCTATCAGGTGATTGACCATCCGGAAGCGGAGGGCAACTACACGGAAACCTCCGGCTCCTCGATGATCGCCTACAGCCTGCTCAAGGGGGTTCGGCTTGGCGTACTTGATGCGGAGAAGTATCTGCCCATCGGTCAGCAGGTGTTTGAGAGCCTCGTCAACAATAAGCTCACGGCAGAGGAGGACGGTGTTGTGCGCCTGACGGATATCTGCTGGGTGGCAGGACTCGGACCGGACAAGAATCCGCAGCGTGACGGCTCTGTCGCGTACTACCTGTCCGAACCGAAGAAGTCGGATGACAGCAAGGGTGTCGGTCCGTTCATTATGGCGTACAGCGAATACATTCGAACAAAGTGAGGAGCATGGCGATGAAGATTCAAATGATGCTTGTTGAAGCACGCAGCGCTTCCTTCCAACTGGAAGACGGCGGACTGTATCAGACGGCGAAGCCGTATCATGTTTACCTGAATGGTCAAGATGCTTGCACGATGGATACGGTTGTGACATCGCTGTATCATCTGCGGCCGGATACGGAATACAAGCTGACGGTATGCGATGGCGAAGAAACGGTTGGGCAGTGTAATTTCCGCACAAAGAGGGAGAGCTATACGCTCAATGTCAGGCAATTTGGTGCGGTCGGTGACGGCGTACATGACGATACCGCAGCGATTCAGACGGCTATCCTGTATTGTCCGCCAGACGGACGCGTGCTGATTCCGGCAGGTCATTACCGCGTGCTGCCGCTGACGCTCAAGAGCCATCTGCGACTTGAAATCGCGAAGGATGCGGTGCTGCAGCTCGAAACAGATCGCAGCAAATTTCCGATTCTGCCCGGCATGATTCTTTCATACGATGAAACGGACGATTTGAACCTTGGTACGTGGGAAGGCAATCCGCTGGACATGTACGCGGCGATGGTGAACGCCATCGATGCCGAGGATATCGTGCTGTACGGCGAAGGCGTGCTGGACGGTCAGGGCGACAAGAGTGATTGGTGGGTGAACTGCAAGCAGCGGCGCGGCGCTTGGCGTCCGCGGATGCTGTTCCTGAATCACTGCCGCAATGTGACGGTGCAGGGCGTGACGTTCCGCAACTCGCCTTCGTGGCATCTGCAGCCGTATTTCTCCTCCGATCTGCGTTTTGTGAACATCCAAGTAAATGCGCCGGCGAACAGCCCAAATACGGATGGCTTTGATCCGGAAAGCTGCGGCGATGTTCTGCTGGCAGGTGCGCATTTCTCGTTGGGCGATGACTGCATCGCCATCAAGTCCGGCAAATTGTATATGGGTCATCGGTATAAGATGCCTTGCCGGAATATCGAAATCAGCCATTGCCTGATGGAAAATGGTCACGGTGGAATGACGTGCGGCAGCGAAATGGCTGGCGGCATTGAGCATGTCCATCTACATGATTGTCTGATGCGAAACACAGACCGTGGTTTGCGCGTCAAAACGCGGCGCGGGCGTGGTGAGCAGGGTGTGATTGATGACATCACATTCGAGCATGTCGTCATGGAGCATGTTGGCACGCCGTATGTTGTCAATTGCATGTACTTCTGTGACCCGGACGGCAAGAGCGAGTATGTACAGAGCCGCAAAAAGCAGCCGGTTGACGAGCGTACGCCGCGCATTGGAAAAATCGCCTTCCGCAACGTCAGGGCAACAGACGTGACCTGTGCAGGCTACTTCCTCGGTTTGCCGGAGCAGCCGATTGAAGCGATTACCATGGAGAATGTATCCATCGCCTGTGATGAGAACGCGTCACCCATGCAACCTGCGATGGCAGGTGGTGTTCCGCGCGTATCCCGAAAAGGAATAACGGCCATCAACGTGGGCAAAATCATGATGAAGGATGTCAGCATCACAGGGAACAAGGGTGCAAAGCTTGAATGCGAGAATGTCGGCGAAGTTGAGTGAAAAGCGCAATGTACCATGTGCAATTGTAAGTTGCTTTAGGGATTCACAGAAGCGGCGGGTTGTGATATAATAGCATGGGTTTTGCCATTGAGGATGGAACTTTATGAATGGAGGCTGCTTGATGAACACGCCGATCAGAAAGACGAAAATCGTTTGCACCATGGGACCGAATCTGTTCGAGAAGCATTTGATTGCGCCGCTGATGAAGGCAGGCATGGATGTCGCGCGCTTCAACTTCTCTCACGGCACATACGAAAGCCATCAGTGTTATTACGATGAGGTCTGCCGCATCCGCGATGAGCTGGGGCTGCCGGTCGCGACCATGCTGGACACGAAAGGACCTGAAATTCGTGTCCGTTCGTTCAAAGACGGTCATGTGACGCTCAAAGCTGGGCAGATATTTACGTTGACGACGAATGAAGTTGAGGGTGACGAAACTCGTGTTTCTATCACCTATAAGGATCTGCCCAAGGATGTCTCGGTCGGCAGCAGCATTCTGATCGATGACGGTCTGATCGGCATGCAGGTGGAGTCCATCAACGATACGGAAATTATCTGTCATGTGCTGAACGGCGGCGTTGTCAGCAACAACAAAGGCGTTAATATCCCGAATGGTCACCTGTCCATGCCGTTCATCAGCGAAAAGGATCGCCAGGATATTCTGTTTGCCATCAAGAATGGCTATGACTTTATCGCGGCATCCTTTACGCGCTCAGCGGAAGACATCATGCAAATCCGCCATATCCTGCAGGAAAATAACTGCACGACCATCAATATCATTGCGAAAATCGAAAACATGGAAGGTGTCGAGAATATCGATGAAATCCTCCGCGTGGTTGACGGAATCATGGTGGCGCGCGGCGACCTGGGCGTTGAAGTGCCGCTGGAGGAAGTGCCGAGCCTGCAGAAGAAGCTCATTCAACGCACGATTGCAGCCGGTAAGCCGGTCATTACGGCAACGCAGATGCTCGATTCCATGATTAAGAATCCACGTCCGACCCGCGCCGAGGCGACCGACGTGGCAAATGCCATTTACGACGGCACGAGCGCCATCATGCTGTCAGGCGAATCGGCAGTTGGTGCGTATCCGGTGGAGGCGGTCGAAACGATGGTGCGAATCGCACTGCGTGCAGAAAAGGATTTGGACTATATCCGCCGCTTCTCACGCGATGACGGCGAATCCACCGACGTAACGAATGCCATCAGCCATGCGACGGTGACTTCCGCGCACGATCTGAACGCCAGCGCGATTATCACGGTCACGAAGTCTGGCGAAACGGCGAGAATCCTCAGCCGCTATCGTCCGGCATGCATCATTGTCGGCTGCACGATGGAAAAGCACGTCTGGCGTCAGCTGGCATTGTCATGGGGCACGGTGCCGCTGATGATTGCCGAGGAGAGCAACACGGATGACCTCTTCGAGCACGCGGTTGATGCCGCTGTGAAGAAGCAACTGGTGCACGATGGTGAGCTGGTTGTGCTGACGGCCGGCGTACCGTTGGGCATTTCCGGCACGACAAACCTGATGAAGGTGCATGTTGTTGGTCATCTGCTGGTGCAGGGTGTCGGCCTGCACGGCGGCAAGGTGGTTGCGCCGCTTTCCGTCATTCACGACTATGAGAAGGACGCAGGGAGCTTCAAGTCGGGCGATGTTATCGTGTGCCACCAGACGACAAGTGATATGTTCTCCCTGCTGCGCAAGGCATCTGCCATCGTGCTGGAGGACGATAACCCCGAAGGACATGGCGCGATTGTCGGCATGTCGCTTGACATTCCGGTCATTATTGGCGCAAAGAACGCAACGTTCATTCTAAAGTCAGGCGCGGTTGTTACGGTCAATGGCGAAAAGGGAACGGTGAGCGCAAATTGACGCTGACGATTGACGGACGGCAGTTTCCGGATGGTCAGGCAGTACATCGGATGCTGAAAACGCTTTTGCAGCTTCCGTCGTATTACGGCGGCAATGCTGATGCGCTGTGGGATGCGTTGAGCGAGCGGCAGGAACCGGTGAATCTGCACCTGCTGTCGATGGGCGGCGAGGACACGGCTGCAACGCTCTGCAAGGTGACGCGCGTGGTAAAGGAACTTGGCGGTCAGGTTGAAACGGACTGACAGAAAGGAAGCATGGTTAATGCGCTGCTCCTGCAAGGAATGCGGAACCTACATGATTCAGGCTGAAAGCGACCATCTCGGCTGCGTCTGCCCGGACTGCGGCTATCGCTGCAACGACTGTCTCGGGACGAACACCGTCGTCGGACACGATGCTCTGAACGCGCTGAGGAACGACCCGCGCTTTGATCCGGACGCGCTCTATCAGCATGCCTTCGGTCCAAAAGAGGAAGAAGAATACTGATTCCTCCGAATATAAAAATACAGCCGTAACGGAGTGCATCACCCCGTTGCGGCTGCTTTTATTGGCTTACAGCGTTACGCCGGTCTTGAAAATCGCAAGGTCATGGTAGCCGTTGCGTTCGGAGCAGACGAGACGTCCGGAGGCAGTCGAGAGGACATCCTCCATCAGTGCGGCGGAAAGCTCCGGCAGCGTTTTGCCGTCGGAGAGAAGCTGACCGGCGTTGAAGTCAATCCAGCCGTGCTTCTTCGTGGCAAGCGCAGTGTTCGTGGAGATTTTGAGCGTCGGCACCGGGCAGGCAAAAGGCGTGCCGCGTCCGGTAGAGAACAGCACAATTTGCGCCCCTGACGAAGCGAGTGCCGTTGCGGCAACGAGGTCATTGCCTGGTGCGGATAGCAGATTCAGACCGGGCGTCCGGACGCGTTCACCATACGCCAGCACATCGCACACTGGAGAGAAGCCACTCTTCTGCGTGCAGCCAAGCGCCTTGTCTTCCAGGGTAGAGATACCGCCTGCCTTGTTGCCCGGCGAAGGATTCTCGTAAATCGTCTGATGATGCTCCTCGAAATAACGCTTGAAGTCGTTGATGAGGCGGACAGTCTTATCGAACAGCTCGCGTGTGCCGCAGCGATCCATCAGGATGGTTTCTGCGCCGAACATCTCCGGCACCTCGGTCAGAATGGTCGTGCCGCCCATGCCGCAAAGCATGTCGGAGAAACCGCCGATGACAGGGTTCGCCGTGATGCCGGAAAAACCGTCT
The DNA here is from genome assembly GCA_963642705.1 of Bacteroidaceae bacterium. GTDB lineage: Bacteria > Bacillota > Clostridia > Christensenellales > Aristaeellaceae > UBA11524. Next base: position 10,576 of record CAVIHU010000036.1, on the reverse strand, counting down.
GAGCCGCCGCATTTCAGTCCGATGACGAGCTTGCTGGCAGGGCAGAGAACACGCTGCTCATTGCGCATCTGATCGGCAAGCTCGGTAAGGAGCTTCATCGCTTCGGTGAATTCGTCCTCGACTTGCTGGCAGATGAGGAAGCGCACGCGGGACTTGTCGTAGTCGCCCATGTGTTCTTCGATAATGGCTACGCTGGAATTTTCGCAGCCAAGCCCGAGTACGAGCACTCCGCCGACATTCGGGTGGGTTGCGAGATCCGCCAGTATTGTCCGCGTATTTTCCTGATCGTCGCCCATTTGCGAGCAGCCATAGGGGTGAGGGAAGGCACAGACGCATTCGACACCGCCGCCGACAAGCGACTGCGCAGCACGTTCAAGGCGACGGGCAATATCGTTGACGCATCCGACGGTTGGCAAAATCCACAGCTCATTGCGCACGCCGACGCGGCCATCCTTGCGAGGATAGCCCATGAATGTCCGCACGGGCAGTTGAGGCACCATTGGATTGGTGGGATGGTACTCGTAGCTCAGCTCGCCGGAAAGACCGGTGTGCAGGTTGTGGACATGCACATGTGCGCCGGCAGCAATGTCTTCCTTGGCATAGCCGATGGGAAAGCCATACTTGATGACGTGCTCGCCCTTGGCAATCGGATAAAGCGCAACCTTATGTCCGGCAGGAACGTCGCTTTGTATGGTCAGCGTGATGCCGTCCACCGACACTTCCTGTCCGCAGGAAAGGGCGCACAGCGCGACGGCAACGTTATCCGCAGGGGTGATGCGAAGCAACTCAGCCATGGCTCACACTCCGAATTTCTCGGTCATGACGATCCGCATACCCTTGGTAAGGATTTCACGCAGGGATGCGCCGACGGATTCCACCAGTCCAGGCACCTTGCAGAGATCGGGTCCGAAGAAGGCTTCGTTCGAAAGGAACTCCTTTGCCTGCTGCTCAGGCTCCTCATCAGAGGTGGTTGCGAAGAACTCCAGCACTGCCACGTCATCCTGCAGGTAATATGGCTGACCATTGCGCTGGCATTCCAGACGGCCGTCGCCGTTCAGCTTGCCGCCGCGGTACAGGCTCATCAGGCTGGCGAGCGAGAATGTCAGGTGCTCGGGCAGCTTGCCGGTTTGCTCGACATAGCCCAGCAGCGACGGCATGCAGCGAGCACGCCACTTTGATACGCTGTTCAGGCAGATAGACAACAGGGCATGCTTGATGTAGGGATTGCGGAAACGCCCAGTGACCGCCTCGGCAAATGCCATCAGGTCTTCCTTGGGCAGCGTGAGCGTCGGAATGACCTCATCGTAGAGCGTCTTCTGCATGAAGGTTGCAATCATCGGGTCATTCATGGCATCGAGCACGATGTCGTAGCCGCACTGGAAGGCTGCAGGTACGAAGGAGGTGTGCGCACCGTTGAGGATGCGAACCTTGCGCTGCTTGTAGGGCTTCTGATTGTCGGTGAAGATGACGGGCATGCCGCACTGAGGCAGAGGCAGCTCATCGGACAGATCCCGCGGCGATTCGATGACCCACAGACCGAAGGGCTCGGCAGTGTCAAGCAGATTGTCCTGATAGCCGAGTTTCTCCCAGATGGCCTGATCCTCGCCGCGCGGATAACCGGTCACGATGCGGTCAACCAGCGTCGATGTGAACACGCAGGCATTATCCAGCCACTGCTCGAAGCGTTCGCCGAGGTTCCACAGCTTCGCGAGGCGCTTGACGCACTTGCGCAGAATGATGCCGTTGTCGTCAATCAGCTCGACAGGAAGGATAATGAGCCCTTTGTCCTCAGCATAGTCAAACGCTTCAGCACGCTCGTAGAGGAATTTCGTCAGCTTGCCGGGATACGACTTCGGCGGGCAGAGAGAGAATTCATCGGACTCATCGAGCACGATGCCGGCTTCGGTCGTGTTGCTGACGATAAAGCGCAGCGTTGGTACCTTGGCATAGGCGGCATAGCGGTCATATTCATTATAGGAATCGACTGCGTCAGACACGGACGTGACGACACGCGTTTGCTCGATCGGCTGACCGTCCACAAGGCCGCGCAGCATGACCGTGTAGCGGTAATCCTGCTCCTTGAAGGCGGGAAAGAGCTTGCCCACGGCAATCGGCTTGACCAGCACGACGGAACCGTTGAAATCGCTCCGTTCATTGGCAAAGTCAATCATGTAATCGACGAAGGCACGAAGAAAGTTGCCCTCGCCGAACTGCAGCACCTTCACAGGACGCACCGGCGCCTTAACCATGGCGGCATTCAGACGTTCCATATTGATATTCCCTCCATTTTAGTATGCATGTAAGCGATTACAATTCGCACAGCTCTATTGTACTCCCTTTTCCATCATCCGTCAATGGGAAAGCTGCTTTTTTCTGAATTTACTGACAATTCATGAAAAAGTGATAGAAAATAGCTGCATTTCATGGGAAAAACGAGTGAAAAAGATGAATCAGCACTTGCCAAATAACCTGAAACTGTGTATAATGTGGATTGAAAAAGAAATGGAAGTGTTTACACACCCAGAAAGGAACGGGATGGGCTTGAATATCTATGATATATCCCGTCATGCAGGGGTATCTATCGCAACGGTGTCACGTGTGCTGAACAACAGTCCGCATGTGTCCGAAGCAACGCGCCGCAAGGTCATGAGGGTGATTGAAAGCTGCGGTTATGTGCCGAATGCGTTTGCGCGCGGTCTTGGACTGAACACCATGAAGACCATCGGGCTGCTCTGCCCGGATGCGTCCGATCCATATGTGGCACGTGCATTGGCGTATTTGGAGCGTGCATTTCGGCAGAAGCACTATGATTGTCTGCTGTCCTGCACCGACCGTGATTTGGCGGCACGTCAGCAGGGTGTTGAATTGCTTGTGAGCCGCCATGTTGACGGCATGGTGCTCATGGGTTCGACCTTCATCGAGGAGGAGACGGACAACAATGAGTATATCCGTCAGGCGGCATCGATGCTGCCGGTCGTGATGCTCAATGGGTCGTTCCAGTGCCCGAATGTGTACTGCGTAATCTGCGATGACGAGCGTGCGATGAAAGAAGCTATGAGTCAGCTGCTTGATTCGGGTTGCAAGCGCGTACTGTATCTGTATCACTCGGCGAACAACTCCGGGCAGCGGAAACTGTCCGGTTGCAGGGATGCACTCGTCGAGCACGGCATAACAGTTGATGAGTCGCTTTTCCGCCATTTTGAGGATGACAAGTTCAGTATTCACGCAGTGCGCGATTATCTGCTGTCGCTGGAGAAGGACGGATTGCAGTTCGATGCTGTACTGACGAGCGAGGACGTGATGGCGGTCGGAGCAATGAAATTCGCACAGGCGACAGGCAAACGCGTGCCGGATGATTTGAGCATCATCGGCTACAACAACAGTAACGTTTGCCTGTGCACGGAGCCGGAGCTGACGAGCGTGGACAACCGTTTGCCTGCTATCTGCGACCGGATTGTCGAGACGATGCTTGGTGCGCTCGAAGGGCGGGAAATGCCGGAGAAGACGGTGTTTACTGCCGAAATCATCCGAAGAGGTTCAAGCAGGTAAAAGAAGCTTTTTCCCGCATGGTGCGGTTTGCATAAACAATATTTACTTGAAGGGAGCTCATTGAAATGACCACTTTCATGAATGAGGATTTTCTGCTGAACACGGAAACGGCACGCAAGCTCTATCACGAGTATGCGGCATCGTGCCCGATCATCGACTATCACTGCCACATCAGTCCGAAAGAAATCTGGGATGACCATCGCTTCGAGAACATTACCCAGGTCTGGCTGGGCGGCGACCATTACAAGTGGCGCCTGATGCGCTGCGCAGGTGTGGATGAATACTACATCACCGGCGGCGCGAGCGACTACGAGAAGTTTTGCAAGTGGGCAGAGGTTGTCGGCAAGGCAATCGGTAATCCGCTGTATCACTGGACGCACCTTGAGCTGCAGCGTTTCTTCGGATATCACGGCACGCTGAGCGCAAAGACGGCGGACGAGGTATGGAAGATTGCGAATGAGACGCTTCAGAAGCCTGGCTACACCACGCGCGGTCTGATTGCGATGAGCAACGTCGAGACCATCTGCACGACGGATGATCCGATTGATACGCTGGAGTATCATCAAAAGTTACTGGCAGACAAGTCCTTCAAGACGAACGTGCTGCCGGCATGGCGTCCTGACAAGGCGGTCAACATCGAGAAGCCGGATTTCATGACGTACATCAGCAAGCTCGAAAAGGCTGCTGATATGGAAATTCACACGTTTGCCGACCTGAAGTCTGTGCTCGAAAAGCGGATGCATTACTTCCATGAGAACAATTGCCGTCTGTCCGATCATGGTCTGAACTACGTCGTCTATGAGCCGGCAGATGATGCAGTCATCGAAGGCATTTTCGCGAAGAAAGCGGCAGGGGAGACACTGACGGATAAGGAAGTCGCCCAGTATAAGACGGCTGCGATGCTCTTCTTTGCAAAGCAGTACAAGAAGCTGAACTGGACGATGCAGCTGCACTACGGTTGCCGCCGCGACAACAACAGCGTCATGTTCGCAAAGCTCGGTCCCGATACCGGCTATGATACCATCAACAACTATGCGCCGGTCGATCAGCTTGCTGCATTCATGGGTGCGGTGGAATCGGAATCCGGTCTGCCACGCACGATTCTCTATTCGCTCAATCCGGCGGACGATCAGGCGATTGACACGCTTTGCGGTTGCTTCCAGTCCTCTGATGCGGTTTGCAAGATTCAGCACGGCTCTGCATGGTGGTTTAACGACCACTTTACCGGCATGACGAATCAGCTCACGAGCCTTGCAAATCTGGGTTATCTTGCTGGCTTTGTCGGCATGCTGACGGATAGCCGCTCTTTCCTCTCGTATCCGCGCCATGAGTATTTCCGCCGTATCCTGTGCCGGCTGCTGGGCGAATGGGTGGAGGACGGTCGATTCCCGCAGGATTACGACATTCTCGGCGATATCGTCCGCGGCATTTCCTGCGATAATGCGCGTACATACTTTGGTTTTCCGACCAAGTGAACTTCTGCCGGACAGTCAAACAGACCGTCCGGCATTTTGATTGCTGGGAAACGTTTTTGCACCGATGGTTGCGAATCGGGTTTCATAGGCGTATAATATCATTATTCCGGAAGAAACGGAAAAATGCTTCTGTAAGGAGAATAAAGCAATGTATCGCAAGAATGCATGGAAAAACCTTGAAGCGAACGAGAAAGAACAGCTTTCCGCCTTCGCTGAGGATTATAAGGCATTTCTGGATGCCGGCAAAACAGAACGCGAATGCGTGACGGAAGGCATTCGTCAGGCGAAGGCGAAGGGCTTTGTCGACCTGATGGACATCATCAGGGAAGGACGTCAGCTCAAGCCCGGTGACCGCGTGTACCGCGCATGGATGAACAAGGACATCATGCTGTTCGTCATCGGCAAGAAGCCCATCGAATTCGGCATGAATATCCTCGGTGCGCATATCGACTCGCCGCGCATCGATATCAAGCAGAATCCGCTGTATGAAGATGAGCACCTGGCGTATCTCGATACGCATTATTACGGCGGAATCAAAAAGTATCAGTGGGTTGCGCTGCCGCTGGCACTTCACGGCGTTGTTGTGAAGAAGGATGGCTCAACCGTGACGCTGAACATCGGTGAAAAGGCGTCTGATCCTGTCTTCTATATCTCTGACCTGCTGATTCATTTGGCAGGCGACCAGATGAGCAAGACAGCTGCAAAGGTCATCGAGGGAGACAGCCTGAATATCATCATCGGCAGTGAGCCGAAGAAGGATGAGGAGAAGGATCCGGTCAAGACGGCGGTGCTGGAGATTCTTCAAAAGGAATACGGCATCGAAGAAGAGGACTTCATCTCCGCAGAGCTCGAGGCTGTTCCGGCTGGTGCGGCGCGCGACCTTGGCTTTGACCGCAGTCTGATTATGGCGTACGGGCATGATGACCGCGTGTGCGCGTACCCGTCAATGATGGCAGTGCTCAATTACGAGGGTACGCCGGAATATACGCTTGCGGCGGTGCTGACGGACAAGGAAGAAATCGGGAGTGTCGGCGCAACGGGCATGGCGGCAATGTACTTCGAGAACACGATGGCGGAAATGGTTGCCTGCATGGAAAACGGAGAAAAGCCCCTGACGCTTCGCCGCTGTCTGCAGAACAGCCGCATGCTGTCCAGTGATGTCAGCGCGGGCTTTGACCCGAATTACGCAGGTGTCTTCGAGAAGCGCAACTCCTCCATCGTTGGCAACGGCGTGACATTCAATAAGTTTACCGGCAGCCGTGGCAAGAGCGGCTCGAACGATGCCAACGCTGAATTTGTCGCGCAGGTTCGTCGAATCTGCGATGACGCGAATGTTTGCTGGCAGACGGCTGAGCTGGGTAAGGTCGATGCTGGCGGCGGTGGAACGATTGCATACATCTGCGCCAAGTACGGCATGAATGTAATTGACTGCGGTCTGCCTGTGCTGAGCATGCATGCGCCGTGGGAGGTTGTCAGCAAGGTTGACCTGTGGGAGGAATACAAGTGCTACCGCGCGTTCCTGGAGAATGCGGCGGAATAAGCCATAGAAAACACTCCGCACCCTCAAATAGGGGATGCGGAGTGTTTTTATGTGCAGTATTGCCTTAATGGCTCGCAATCAGGTATGGCAGCCAAGTCTCTGTCAGCCTCGTCAGGGACCACGCGGCATTGGCAGGGCTGGTGGAAGGGAGGATGGCTGCTTCAAGTCCGGTTGATTCCTTCAGGTAACGGGCGTATAGGGTACCGGCAAGCTTGCCGTTGCACAGGACGCGCTGAATATCGGCATGTCGGAAAATGACCGAAAGGTCGACAGGTACGGCATGACGCACGGATGCGTCCGCAGAGCCGTCAATTTCACAGGAAGCAATGACATCCCAGATGGCGAGATGGTTTGTCAGGAGGAGCCGCCGCTTGTCGGCAATGGTCATGGGCAGAGGTTCACCGTAAACAGCCGAAAGCATCGTCCAGAAGCGGTTGCGCGGATGAGCATAATAGAAGCCAGTTTCACGGCTCTGTACAGACGGAAAGCTGCCAAGAATCAGTGTCGCGGACTGTGCGTCAAACACGGGTGGAAACGGATGAAGCACCGTTAATCCTCCAGAATGATGCGTGGGTTTTCCGTGCTCGGGCGATACATAACGAAGCGCCGGCCGATGCATTGCACAGGTTCTGCGCCCAGCTCGCGGCACAGCTCCGTGACGGCTTCGCGAGCTGTCAACGGACAGCCCTGCTGCACGGCGCACTTAATCAGCTCGCGTGCTTCAAGGGCATCGCTTGCTTGCTTGACGGTGCCCGGCACGATGCCGTCCTTGCCGACATAGAGGATGGTTTCCATGGTATTGGCCATGCTGCGGAGCATAGCGCGCTGTTTGCTGTTCATTCGTTTCACCTTTACTCAACAAAATCAAATTCCATATCAATGATGCGGACAGTGTCGCCTTCCCTGGCACCTGCCTGGCGAAGCGCATCAATCACACCCCACTTGCGAAGCGTGCGGTGGAACCAATTCATCGATTCCTCATCATCGAAATTCACGGAGTCAATCAGACGCTGCATTGAAGGTCCGACAACCTCATAGACTGCATTGTCACGGACGACCTCGAAGCCGCCTTCGCTGACTGCATCGACAAAGCTGACCTCTTCCTCATAGTGGACAATCGGCGGCAGCTGCTCGAGCATTGCCTCGGTCTTGTCCAGCAGCGGCTCGAAGCCCTGATGTGTTGCAGCAGAAACGACAAACACGGGGTAATCCAGCCCCAGCTCTGCCAACAGTACCTTGAGCCGATTAACGTTCTCGGCGGCGGTTTCTGTATCGAGCAGATCCGCTTTGTTGCACACGACAATCTGCGGACGCTGTGCCAGCTCGCCGTAGTTTGCCAGCTCATGGTTGATGGTCTTGAAATCATCAAGCGGATCGCGCCCTTCGCTGCCGGCAATATCGATGACGTGCAGCAGCAGCCGCGTGCGTTCGACATGGCGCAGGAAGTCATGTCCGAGACCGGCACCGTCAGAGGCTCCTTCAATCAGACCGGGAATGTCTGCCATGACGATATCCTTGCCATGGCGGCGGACAATACCCAGATTTGGTGTGATCGTCGTGAAATGATAGTTGCCGATTTTGGGCTTGGCGCTCGTGAGGATGGACAGAATGGTTGACTTGCCGACGTTCGGATAGCCGACAAGCCCAACGTCCGCGATAGTCTTGAGCTCCAGCAGGAAGGTGTATACTTCCGTCTTGATGCCGGGCTTGGCAAAGTTGGGCGCCTGACGGGTCGGCGTGGCAAAATGCCGGTTGCCCCAGCCGCCGCGTCCTCCGTGCAGGATGATGCGCGTTTCGCCAGGTGTGTCCATGTCCGCGACAACAGCGCCGGATTCGGCATCGCGGATGACCGTCCCGACAGGCACCTTAATGAGTAAATCCTCGCCGCGCTTGCCTGTGCAGCAGCCCGCCGCACCGTCAACGCCGTTTTCCGCCGTATATTTGCTTCGGAAGCGGAAGTCGAGCAGCGTATGCATATTCACGTCGGCATAGAAGTTGATGTTTCCGCCGTTGCCGCCATCGCCGCCGTCGGGTCCGCCGTTTAGAACGAATTTTTCGCGATGGAACGAGGTGCTGCCGTTACCACCGTTGCCTGCCTTGCAGGTGATTTTTACATGGTCGACAAAGTTACCCATAAAACCTCCGATCAGGGATGAAACTCAGTTGCGCAGGGAATGCAGCGGTGCGGGAATGCGGCCGCCGCGCGCAACGAATGCTTCACTGGAATAATGATTGACCGGCATGACAGGCGCGAAGCCGAGCAGTCCACCGAATTCGACTGTGTCCCCGGCTTTCTTGCCGACAGCAGGAACCACGCGGACTGCAGTCGTCTTGTTGTTGATCATGCCGATGGCAGCTTCATCTGCGATGATGCCGGAAATGGTCGCGGCCGTCGTGTCTCCGGGAATGGCGATCATGTCCAGCCCTACGGAGCAGACGCAGGTCATTGCCTCGAGCTTCTCCAGCGTCAGTGCGCCTGCAGAGGCAGCCTCAATCATGCCGATGTCTTCGCTGACAGGGATGAAAGCGCCGCTGAGTCCGCCAACGTGGTTGGAAGCCATGACGCCGCCCTTCTTGACGGCATCGTTCAGCAACGCAAGTGCGGCAGTCGTACCGGGTGCGCCGGCCATTTCCAGACCCATCTCCGTTAGCACATGCGCAACGGAGTCACCGCGGGCGGGCGTGGGTGCAAGGGAAAGGTCAACAATGCCGAAGGGGATATTCAGGCGATTTGATGCCTCACGGGCAACCAACTGACCGACACGCGTAATCTTGAACGCCGTCTTCTTGATGGTCTCTGCAACAACATCAAAGGGTTGTCCTTTGACGCTTTCCAGAGCACGCTTGACGACACCGGGACCCGATACGCCGACATTAATGGCACATTCCGGCTCGCCCGGACCGCAGAACGCGCCGGCCATGAAGGGGTTGTCCTCTACGGCATTGCAGAACACAACGAGCTTCGCGCAACCCAGACCGTCTGTATCAGCAGTCAGGTCAGCCGTCTTCTTGATGATTTCGCCCATTTCACGGACTGCATCCATATTAATGCCTGCGCGCGTGCTGCCGACATTGACGGAGGAACAGAGGCGTTCGGTCGTGGCAAGCACTTCGGGAATGGACTCCAGCAGGCGCTGGTCGGCGTGTGTTGCTCCCTTTTGCATCAACGCGGAGTAGCCGCCGAGAAAGTTGACGCCCATTTCCTTTGCCGCACGGTCAAGCGCCCTGGCAATCAGTTTGGGGTCGCCTTGGCAGATCATGCTGACCGGCGTGACGGAAATGCGCTTGTTGACAATCGGGATGCCAAGCTCACGCTCGATGGCTTCGCCTGTGCGGACAAGATCCTTCGCAATGCGGCAGATTTTGTCGTAGACGCGCTGAGCACATGCCTCGGCGGACGGATGAGCGCAGTCGAGCAGATTGATGCCCAGCGTGATGGTGCGGATATCGAAATTCTGCTCCTGAATCATTGCCATGGTTTGGAGGATTTCGCCGGTTTCGATCATTGCAGCTTCCTCCTTAGATGCGGTGCATCGCGTCGAAAATATCCATGCGCTGGAGATGAATATTCAGCTTCATTTCATCGCGGATGGGCTGGAAGGCTTCATCCACTGCGGCAAATTCCATATGTGCACCGTCCAGGTCGACCACCATCATCATGGTGAAGCAGCCGGAGAGAATGGTCTGGGTGATATCGAGTATATTAATATTAAGCTCTGACAGCTTGGTTGCGACGCGCGCAATGATGCCGGTGGTGTCCTGACCGGTAACGGAAATCAAAGCCTTGGTCATAGGATGCAGCCTCCTGTTCGGTTTCAACAAAAAATGACGGGTATGCATACACAAGCCCATGCATAACAATAGCAGGAAACAGCCGAAAAGTCAAGAAAAATCGGCGGAAACATACGATTTTTTCATTGTAAAAGAGAGTTGATGTATGTGTTAAAATGATATGACCCCCTCAAAAAGAAAAGGAAGTTCATTAGAGATATGGTATAATGGAGTCGCAACA
>CAVIHU010000035.1:0-19405 GCA_963642705.1 Bacteroidaceae bacterium | reverse complement strand
ACGCATGTGCCATATCGATTTTGCTTCCATGGGTCATATCTCTTTACAACACAGATTTTGAGGATTTAAGCAGCACGCGGAATCTGTGTGCAAACGGTGTGCCTCAGTTGCGAAAAAGGGTCAGGGGAGGAACTCCCTGACGGAGTTCAGAGGCAGCCCAATAGAATCAGCACAGACCCCCCCATGCAGATGAAACGAAGGCGACACCGCACAATTCAGCGGCGCCGCCGTTTTCTCATTTAACCGGAAGCTGTGCTTCTTTGACATTGCAGCCTTTGCATGCTATAATGAACGCGAATCAAGCAGGCAGGAGGGACGTCAGTGCGCTTTTTGAACCGCGTTGCATCGTATGTGAAGATGCATGGGCTGGGCTATACGATGTATCGTGCAGGAGAAATAGCCAGGACGCACCTGTTCCACACGGATGACCGGGCGTACCGCCGCGAGCGGCCGGATGAACAGGAGCTGGCACGTCAGCGGTCGTGTCCGCCGTGCGAGGTGCTGATCAGCATTGTCATCCCGACGTACAACACGAAGGCGGAATTCCTCGAAGAGCTGGGCGATTCGCTGCTTTCGCAAACGTATCCGCATTGGGAGGCGTGCCTGTACGATGGGTGCAGTCCGCAGGAGCAAACGCATGCGGCGCTTTGCGCGCTGACAGAGCGTGACCCGCGCTTCCGCGTTGTATTCGGCAAAAGGAACGAGGGTATTTCCGGCAACACAAACGAGGCGATCCGCATGGCGCACGGCGAATACATCGCGTTCTGCGACCATGACGACACGCTGTCGCCGGAAGCCATGTGGCAGGTAGCGAAGGCGATCGCGGATAAAAACCCCGATGTCATCTATTCGGATGAGGACAAGCTGTCGTCCGACGGCGGCTATCACACCGACCCGCACCGCAAGCCCGACTACTGCCCTGATAACCTGCGCTCCGGCAACTATATCTGCCATCTGTCGGTCATCAGGCGGACGCTGCTTGAACGTGTCGGCGGACTGCGTCCCGATTACGACGGCTCGCAGGATCATGATTTGATGCTCCGCGTGTGCGAACAGGCAGAGCGCATCGTTCATATTCCGCGCGTGCTCTACCATTGGCGGACGTTCCTGCAGTCCATGAGCCATGAGCGGCTGTCGGTCTGCCTGGATGCGGCATCGCATGCAACGATGGACAGCATGCGGCGCATCGGCTTTCCGGGCACATGCAGCATCGAGAACGGGCTGCTGCGGCTCTGCTATGAGGTCGGCGATTTCACGGTGGACACGCTGCGCTTTCACACCGTGCGGGACATGAACCGCCTTGCCGCAGCGTCAACGGCGGATCTGCTGCTGTTCCTGCTGGACGACACGTCCGCGCCCGATGCGGATGGCTTGCATGAGCTGGAGATGTACGCGCAGCGCCCCGATGTCTGCGCCGTGACGCCGCTTCTGCACGACAGGCGCGGCAGGACGCTTCATGCCGGATACATCATCGCGCCGAACGGCACGGTTTCCTCGCGGAACCGGAACCTGCCCGCGCTTTCCGGCGGCTGGCACGGCATGAACCGCACGAGCGTCAACGTCTGCGCCGTGGCACCGGTCTGCTTCCTCGTGCGCAGAAAAGCGTTTCAGCCGCTGGATGAGTCGCTGCCGCTGGCGGAAAGCATGGCTGCCTGGTGCATCCGCCGGTTGAAGGAGCAGTTGTACCATGTCTGTACACCGCATTGTATGCTGACCGTTTCTGACAACAGGTTATTTTCCCCGTTTCGGGTGACGGTGCCTGAAAACTGGCATGACCCGTGCCGGACAGGTGCACGGCTGCCATCAACCAGGAGGTGACACATGAAAATCACGATGATTTCGCTCGGCTCAATGGGCGATGTGCGACCTTACATGCTGCTCGGGCGCGAGCTGCATGCGCGGGGACACGAGGTAACGATTGCCGCCTTCAGACCCTTCGAGCAGATGATTCACGATTCCGGACTGTCGTTTTATCCGATTTCCGGCGATATTGTCGATCTGATGGGACGACTGATGCAGCCGGATTCGGTCGGAGTGAACTACCTGAAGGAATTTGAGAAGGGGATCCGCGATATCGCGCCGCAGCTGCTCGATGATTTGCTTCACTGCGCCGAGGGTGCGGAGGCAATTGTCTGCACCTTCTTCGGCAGCGCCTTCTATTCCATCGCCGAAAAGTACGATATTCCATGCATCCAGACGCATTATTTCCCCATGGATCCCTGTCCGGATATGCCGATTTCGTCCGCACCGTTCCGCAAGCTCGGCAAGTGGTGGAACGTGCTGAGCTACCGCATCGGCTATCTGCTGATCTCCACGCTTGAGTACCGTTTTCTTTCCACCTGGCGCAAGGAAAATGATATGGCAAAGCGCCGCGTGCGCTCCACCCCTGACTACACCTCCGGCGGACAGGATGTGCCCGTCATCTATGCCGTCAGCCCGCACCTCGTGCCGCGCCCGGAATCGTGGGGGAGCAACATCTGCATGGCTGGCTTCTGGTGGGATGAGCATCCCGAACCGTACACGCCGCCGAAGGAGCTCATCGACTTCCTGAACGAAGGCGAAAAGCCTGTGTACATCGGCTTTGGCTCGATGGTGTCCGGCGATATGACCGAGCTGGCGGAAATCATCCGGCAGGCGGTCGATCAAACCGGCATCCGCGCCGTTGTCGGGCTGGGCTGGGGTCAGCAGAAGATACAGGATCCGGATAACCGCATCCTCTACGTGGACAGCGTACCGCATGACTGGCTGTTTCCGCACATGGCGGCGGCGGTTCATCACGGCGGCGCGGGCACGACGGCTTCGAGCCTGCGCAACGGGCTGCCGACGCTGGTGATTCCCTTCGGCGGCGATCAGCCCTTCTGGGCAGAGCGCGTTTATGAGGCGCACTGCGGTCCGAAGCCGATTCCCCGCGAGCATCTGACGGCGGACCTCTTTGCAGAGCGCCTCTATGAGCTTGTCAGCACGCCTGAATACGCAGAGAAGGCAGCGCAGATGGGCGAAAAGCTGCGCCATGAGCATGGCTGTGCCAACGCCGCCGCGCTGATTGAGCAGGCGGTGCGTGAATGGCGGTAAGCGGCGCCTGATGTATGCAAATGGCACATGCATGTTGAAATATGGCTGAGATTCAGACGCAATTCCCACCATGATTCGCGATTGACACAAAAAATGAATCACAATTCCCACATAAAAACCGCGCCGCATCCGTTTTCAGATGCAGCGCGGCATTTTTGTTTGTTTTTACAGGACGTTGACGAGATCGTACAGGTCGCGGCGGAAGTGCTTTTCCACCTTGAGGGCTTCGTCAATGGGCATATGGAACACCTTGCCCTGACGGACACCGATGACCTGATTGGACACGCCGTCACGCAGCAGGCGAACGGCGAGATTGCCGGCTTCAAAGGCGAAAGCGCTGTCCTTGGCGACAGGCAGAGCGCCGCGCTGGGTGTAGCCGACGACCGTCGAACGGGCCTCGACCATGCCGCACATGCGCTTCATGACGGACGCAAAACGCATCGCGCTCATCGGTTCGCCCTGATAGCACTCCTTGCCATGGCTCGTCAGGAAGCCGTACATGTCAAACGGCTTCATGGACTCCCAGCAGCCCTCCGCTATCACGATGGTGCTGCGGTAGTTGCCCTTGGCAATCTGCTTGTTCAGGCGGGATGCAACCTCCTCGACCGACCATTCAACTTCCGGCACCACGACGATTTCAGAGCCGGTGGCGCAGGCGGTCTTCAGGGCGATGTCGCCGCAGTGACGCCCCATGCACTCCACTACGTGCGGACGGTCATGCGAACGGCTTGTGGCGCGGATGGCACGGACAGCCTCGGTGCAGACCTGCACGGCGGTTTCATAGCCCAGTGTCATCTCGGTGTACGCGAGGTCATTGTCGATCGTGCCCGGAATGCCGATGCAGGGGATGCCCAGCTCGCACAGGCGCATGGCACCCTGGAAGGAGCCGTCGCCGCCGATGACGACAAGACCGTCAATCTCCATCGCGCGCAGCGTCTGCACGGCGATTTCACGCCACTTCGGATCCTTGAATTCCTCGCAGCGTGCGGTGCGCAGATACGTGCCGGGCTGGTCGGCGATGTCAAGCACCGTATCGAGATACAGCTCCTGAAGGTCATCCTTGATGCTGGTAGACTTGCGGAGAAGGCCGTTATAGCCGCGCTTGATGCCGATCAGCGGCATGCCGTACGCTGCGGCACTGCGGGCAATCGACATCACGGCTGCATTCATGCCGGGCGCATCGCCGCCGGAGGTCAGCACGCCGATTTTTCTCATCATAAAGATAATTCACTCCATTTCAGACTCATCATGCACAGGATGCCGCATCAGGCGTACAGGCGATCTGTGCACAGGAGAATCAATATCACCCCTCGTAGTATATCACAAAAGCTGAAAGGATGACAAGAGATGTAAACGCTTGCATCGGACGATTTTTCGGGAATTTAAGGATATAAAAAGAGAAAATCCGATAGAAAACACGGATTTTCAATAAAGGCACAGGGCAGGCGGAATCAGCGGGGTGAACCATGCTTTTTACAGGAAGCGGGTTGGAAACTCTTTGCGATTTCCAACCCGCCAGGGGGAGACCGGAAAAATCAAGCTGTATTTCGCCGCGTCAGAGAGAATAAAAGGCTCATTCCAAGACATCGACGAGCTGTGCGGCGCGGTCTCAGAAGTGCACCGAAGCGTATGCCGATCCACGCTCATTCAAGCGTTTCAGGAGGCTCAGACGGTCATTGAACCGCTCGGCGCCCAGGGCAATTTCGCATGCCGTAGGATGGTTCGCCATCACTTCCCAGCGGGCTTCGCTTTCCGGGGAAGCACTGTGCGGACCGGTGGAACCCATGGCGCGGAAGCGGGCAATCATCTCCTGAGACATGCATCCGTTGCACACGTAGCCGCCCAGAATTACATTTTTATCCTTCAGCAGATTAACGCCGTTGACAATGCTCTGATGACCGTGGGTGGAATCTGCCCAATAGGCCAGGGTGCTGAACACGCCCACCGTTTTGCCCTCCACCTTTTCCATAAAGGACTTCATCTGGGCATTGGGACCGCCCTTGTCCACCCAGTAACCCAGCAGAATCACATCGCCATCCAGCACGGGCTCGCCGTCTGCTAAATCGTGCAGCGACTTTTCTTCCGCATCGACGGCGTTATAGATGCCTTCCGCCAGACGGCGGGTGCAGCCGGAAAGGCTGGTATATACAACCTGTACCTTCATTTTCGTTTTCTCCTTTATTTCAGCGTATTGAGATATTCCTCCACGGTTTCCAGAATGAAATCCGCGCCGCGGGGACCCATAAGAGGCATGTGAGCGGCAATCTGCGCGCTGTCTGCCAGGGGCATGCTGACCCGCAGATAGGTGTTGTCATCCGCCAAAAGGCGCTTATTCACGTCATCCGCCAGCACCAGGGTATGATGCAGGGACTTCATGATCTCCATGCGATCCTTTTCCTCCGGCAGATACTTCATGTCCTCTGCCGGTGCTTCATACAGGCGCAGGCTGTGGCGGCTGATCTTCTCCTTCACCGGGAAGCCGATCTCCCCCATGAAGCCTGCCAGACCTTCCGCAACAGGTGCATCGCTGAAGATGGTCGCCTGCGGCTTGTATTCCTTCAGCATCATGCCGTACATGCGGTACTGAGCGACCTCCATGGCGCGCCTCTTCAGCTCCATGCGGGTTTTCGGCGCCACGGCCCTGCCCAGCTTCTCTCCCGCCTTTTCCAGCCATGCGAGGGTGCCTGCATAGCCGTAGGGCGCTCCCTGCAGGAAAGGAGTGCCGCATTTGCTCTCCATGATTTTTGCGGCAGGCAGGGCTTCTTCCCGAAGCACAAGGTTCAGCTCCGCACTGCCCGCGTCTGCGATCCTCTCAACGCTGGTGTCCATGCACAGGCAGGCGTTCAGCTCCATGCCGAAGGCCTCCTGCATCAGGCGGACAATTTCATAGACGTCGCTCTTCATGCGATAGCAGCCGGCGGATGCACCCAGGATATTGTACGTGCCGCGCTTTTTTTCGGGATGCTCTTCGACAATCTCCTCTGCCAGCAGGCGGTACGCTTCGCAGATGCCTATGCTGTAATCGCCGCGGAATCCGCCCTGTTCAAAGGCGATCAGCCGTGCCTTTACCCGCTCCTGCATGTAGGCGCATACGCCCTTCAGGTCGGTGCCGATGACGGCGGAAATGGAGGATGCCACCACGAAAATCACCTGCGGATGGAACGATTCATCCACCTCCACCAGCGCCTTTTCCAGGCGGCTGACGTCGCCCATCACCACATCGTCTTCACTCATGTGGGTGGTAAAGAGGCGATTTTGCTGATCCACACCCAATTCGCCGTACAGGCTCATGCTGAAGTGAGTGGTGCCGGCAGGACCGTACTCCAGGATCACGCTGTTCTCTACCGTGAGAAGACTCCACAGGATGCCCATGCGATCCGAGGGCGTAGGCAAATAGCGGACAAGACCCATCAGGCCACGCCTCCTTTTCTGATTTCCCGGCACTCTCGCGCCGCAGTCAACAGGGCTTTCACGGCAAAGCCGGTGACCTCAAAGCCAAGCAGGCTGTTGGCGCCATCCGTGCGAACCATGGCGATGCCCTTCTGCCGCAGACGGCTGGCGTATTCATGCCCCAAATACAGCATGGGATGCAGTTCGTCATACACGTATTGCAGAGGGGCGATGTTGGCCGTTTTGGTGATATAGGGGTCGCACTTTTCCAGAATGGCGGTCTTGTTCTCCGCATCGGCGGGCGTGATGGCCGAGGTTTGAATCACCTGCGGAATCATGCCCAGGCTGACCATAAAGTGATTGAATTCAAAGGTGCGGAAGGGTGTGTTGCCGTAGATGTAGGTCACCCCGTTCAGCTCCTGCATGGCCTGCCGTTTTGTTTCCGCAGCCTTGACCTTCAGCGTCTTCAGCTCATCCGGCAGAGGAAGCTCCAATGCCTCAAACAGCTTCCTGTAGCAGGCGTCGATCTGCTCCGGCTCTGCAAAGCGATCGAAGAAAACATACGGGACGCCGAATTCCTCTTCCATCTTTTTTGCCAGCGGAAGGGCAATCTCGTTCACCACGATGTTTGTCTTGGCGGCGGCACTTTCGCGGATGTCATCCACGGTGCATCCGCAGGGCAGCTGCAGCCCGATCTTCACCCCTGCCCGCTGGAGAACGCCGTTCAGCTCCGTCGCTTCAAAGCTTCCCATGCGCTGACCCAGCAGATTCACCCGCCCGTCGCAGGGCTTTTTTTCCATCAAATCAAAGCACGCGGTGATGGTGCGCTCCAGACCCGGCAGATGATTTTCGCACTTGAAGTGCTCCGTGTGCACCGCCATCACGGGAATGCCGTGCTTCTTTGTCAAGGCCTCCGCGGCAGCGTCCATATCGTCCCCGATGATTTCCACCACGCAGGTGGTCACGAGGAACACGGCCTGCGGCCTGTATTCCTCCATGACCTCGCCAAAGACGGCCTCCACTTTCTGCAGACAACCAAAGGTGACATCATGACCATCCAGCACCACGGAGACGCAGCGTCCGCCAAGGCCGCCGAACTCCTCCGAATGAATGGTCATGTGCTTGGTGTAATAAGCGCACTCGTCCGTGCCGATAATCATGATCAGGCTGTTCCTGATACCCCGCACAGCCATGGCGGCGCCCATCAGGGGGCAGTGGGTTCCGGGGAACATGGCATTGGACAGGGGCGCGACCTGCTTCATGCTTTCTACCTGACTGAGCGGCTTCATCCGCCCGATCAATTCTTTTCCATCCATACAGTCATGCGTTCCTTTCTGGCAGATTCATCAGGAAATTTCCCGATAGGCGATCAGGGGCTTTTCCCGTCCGGGGAGGGTCAGGATATCGCAATCCACGTCATACACTTCCCGCATCATACGGGGATTGATCACGTCTTCCGGGCGCCCCTCGTCGTACTTCTGACCATTCCTGATGACGACCACCCGGTCGCTGACCTCCATGGCATGGCTCAGGTCATGAAGGACCATCACCACGCCGATGCCGCTTTCCCGGTTCAGCTTTTTCACAAGCCGCATCATTTCCTGCTGGTGGGAGATGTCCAGATAGGTGGTCGGCTCATCCAGGAAGAGGATTTCGGGCTGCTGGGTCAATACGGTCGCAATCCACACCCGCTGGCTTTCGCCGCCGGAGCACTCGTGAATGGATTTTTCCCGCAGATCCCACACGCCGGTCGACTGCATGGCCCAGTCGATGATTTTTTGATCTTCATCGTTGCACTGCTCATACCATTTCTGATAGGGCATACGGCCATAGCTCACCAGCTCTTTGACCTTGAAATCCGGCGGAGCAGAGTGGATTTGCGGAAGAACGCCGATGTTCCGCGCCAGCTCCTTGGCGGAAAAATCCTTCAGGTTGCGGGCGTCCACATACACGGTGCCCCTGCGGTAATTCAGCAGACGCGTCAGCGCCTTCAGCACGGTCGACTTGCCGGAGCCGTTGGGACCGATGATGGTAGTAATCTTTCCCTTTTCCACGCGAATGTTCATATCCTTGACTGCCAGATAATCGCCATAGGCAATCTCCATGTTTTCCGCTTTAATTTCCACTGACTTTTCCCTTCTTTCTCAGCATGTAGAGGAAGAACGGTCCGCCCGTGACGGACATCACAATGCCCACGGGAATCTCCATTCCGGGGACAATGGTGCGGCCCACGGTGTCCGCCGCCAGCAGAACCACCGCGCCCAACAGGACGCTGGTAGGGAGCATGGCCTTGTAATCCGAGCCCACCAACAGCCGGGCAATATGGGGAACCACCAGACCGACAAAGCCGATCATGCCCGCCACGGACACCGTTGCCGCCGCCAGGAAAGCAGACACGGCAGACAGGAACAGACGGCTGGCGTTCACATTCACGCCCAGGGACTTTGCCATTTCATCGCCGAGCTGCAGGGTGTTGGCGCTCTTGATACACAGAAAGGACAGCACCAGACCGATGCCGGCATAAACGGCAAGGATCCGCACCTGCGACCACGAGCGGCCGGAAAGACTGCCGTTCATGAAGGCCAGCACACCCTGCAGGCTGTCGGAATACAGCAGCTGCAGTAAGGAATTGTATGCGCTGAGCACCGTATTGATGGCTACGCCGGAGAGAATAATGCGAACGGGGTCAATGCCGCCCTTCCATGCCATGGTGTAAATTAACGCACAGGCAAGCGCCGCGCCGCCGAAGGCAAACAGGGGAACCGAATTGGTAAGCGACGGATACAGGAGCAAAATCGTGGTTGCCGCCGTACCGGCGCCGGCAGATACGCCGATGGTGCCGGGGTCAGCCAACGGATTCCGCATCACGGACTGCAAAAGCGCACCGGAGGCAGACAGGGACGCGCCGATCAGAATAGCCAGCAGGAGACGAGGCAGTCGCAGGTTAACGATAATCACCTTAACGGTGCTTTCTTCCCCGGAAAAAACAGCGCGCAGGATCTGCTCTACGCTGTATCCTGCGCTGCCGACTGCGACTGCCACCACGGACAGCACTGCCAGGAGGATCAGCAGAAAAAGCCACACCGTCCCCACCCTGAGCACGCTGATTTTCCGTTTCGCGGTAGTCTTTGTTTTCATTTTATTTTCCTCTTACAGATCAGTTGACTGCCGTCACGTCTGCGGGAAAACGCGCCTCCAGCATGTCGATCAGCTTGTTCAGGCTGTTGATGATCTGAATACCCTTGGACGTCACATATTCGCTGGTGAGGTAGATGATATTGTCATTCTTCACAGCGTCCAGCTGATTCCACAGGTCAGGATTCTCAGCAAAGGTTTCCGTGTACAGCTGCTCCAGCACATCCGTGGTGGCGGCAGTGGGAGAAATGGCGAAGATCACTTCGGGATTAGCGGTCAGTGCGGTTTCAGTATCCATGGTCACCGTGCGGCTGGAAGGATCGACCAGAGAATCGGACAGATTTTCAAAGGGAAGCAGGGACAGCATGCTGCCCAGATAGCCCTGAGAGGTCTGCTGATAGGTGCCGGGGGTGTAGAAGAAAATCATCATGGTCTTGGTGGAATGGGCGGCGCAGTAGCTGGCAGCGCGCTCTTCCACGGCGGCGAACTCGGCAGCGATTTCATTCACCAGCTCTTCCGTGCCGAAGGATTTGGCCAGGGTCAGCGCTTCTTCCTTGGCTTCGTTGTAGGCAATGGAGGGTCCTTCGCTGGTGTAGTACACGCTGACGCCCGCATCGGCGAACTGCTGACCGTAGGTCTCCTTCTGGTAGCTGCCAACGATGACCAGGTCAGGCTCGCAGGACAGCACTGCTTCTATGTCAAGGCTGCTCATGCTGGTGGAGATCACCGGCAGGTCAGACACCCAGTCGGGATACTCAACCGAGCTTGCAGGGGTGGTCACCGCCACGGGGTGAATGCCGCAGCGAACCAGAATCTGCAGCGCGGCGTTGGACAGGCAAACGATGCGCTCAGGCGTCTTGCTCAGGGTCATGGATTCGCCTTCGCTTTCCTGCAGGTAGCTGGGATAATAGAGCACCACTTCACCGTTTTCGGTCTCTTCAGCCCCTGCAAAAGCAGTAACACAGAGCACCGTGGCAACACATAGGATCAACGAGAGAAACTTCTTCATACTTCCTGATCTCCTTTCTCATCCCGGGTCATATTCAGTACACGATCTGCCAGATCGTTATACACCGCATGCATCGGCGATGCTTCAAGGCATTCAAACACCGTGCCGCCGCCGGCCTCTGCCTTCTGAATATCGCCGCTGCGGGGAATGTACGTCACCACCTGGGTGCCGATTTCATCCGCCGCCTTTTGAACGATCTCTTTTTCATCGGCAATGTTGCGGGCATTGAGGATAATGCCGCACAGCCTGGCGTAGCCGCGCTTGCCGAAGTTTCGGATGGCCTGTGCAATGTTGCTGGCTGCGTACAGCGCCATCATCTCGCCGGAGGATACGATGAACACCTCACGGGCATAGCCTTCACGGATCGGCATGGCAAACCCGCCGCAGACCACATCGCCAAGCACATCATAAATCACGATGTCCGGCTGGTAGGTTTCAAAGGCCTTCAGCTCCGCCAGCTTTTCAAACGCGGAAATAATGCCGCGCCCCGCACAGCCGACGCCGGGCGTCGGACCGCCGGATTCTACGCACAGGACGCCGCTGTAGCCTTCAAACACGATGTCCGTCAGCTTCAGCTCATCGCCTTTTTCCCGCAGCTGCTCCAGCACCGTCGGGATGCGCCTGCCGCCCATGAGTCCCTTGGTGGAGTCCGCCTTGGGATCGCAGCCGATCTGCATCACCCGGTAACCTTTCCTGGCCAAGGCGGCGGATAAATTGGATGTCGTGGTTGACTTGCCGATGCCGCCTTTCCCATAGATTGCGATCCTTCTCACAAATGGTCCCCTTTCGCCGCTGATCTTCCCATCGTCATGTGAAGCCGCCGTGTAATCTTTCGCAAACCGCTCTTGACAGCCAAATCGTGATGGGATACAATGTTAGTCGCGTCTAACAGTTTGTTGCAACTAACTTGCGGTTTGCATTATACCAGAGGGGATGCCCTTTGAACATGCAAATTCAGTGGATGAATTTTCAAAATCTTTGGATGCCGAATTGTGCGGTACTGCCTTAGCGGAGGAGGAAACAGGCATGAAAAAAAACGCGACTGACAGCCGGAAAGGCATGGATTATTGGGAACTGCTTTATAACCAGAAAAGCGTCTGTGAAGCCTTTGTGCTTGAAAACGCCCAGGGTGCCAGGGAGGCTTTTCACCAACAGGTAGCGCGGATCACGCGGCTTCACGGCGCCATGAATGCGGAGCAATGCATGATTCTGCTTACATCCCTGAACCGGGGACTTTATGATTATCTTCAGTATCACCTGAATATTTCTCTCACGGAGTGCTGTTACCGGAATCGGGCGCATCATTATTCCCCTGCCAGCCTGCAGGATGTGCTGGATGCAGGCGACAGCATCATTATGGATTATCACCATGCCACCAGGAGCTGTCAATTAGGTCAATCCCATTTTGAAAACGCCTGTGCCTACATTCAATCCCATCTAAGCGGCGATTTGTCCCTGCAGGCAGTAAGCAGCGCCATCTTCATCAGCAAGTGCCATCTGTGCGAGATTTTCAGCAATGTTACCGGCCGCACCTTCGGGGATTACGTCAAAAACCAGCGCCTGAAATATGCACAGCTTCTTCTTCGCACCACGCAGCACACAATAGAAGACATTTCACAGGCCTGCGGCTACCAGACTGCGGCCTACTTTTCCACCGTCTTTAAGAAGGAAATGGGGCAATCTCCCATGCAGTACCGGCGGAGCTTCCTCCGCAGTGAGCCGGAGGAAGATTACCATCCCTCGCTGTTTGCAGGATGCCTGCCGTACGGTTTAGGGCAATACCGCGCTGAGCAGGCCTCGCCGATAGGATGACGCTGTCTGATTCGGGGAATTATGGACCATTTCAGCAACATGCATAAAAACATTCGTTTTTTTGTAAAAATCCCTTTTCAGAAAAGAAAAATTGCTGTATAATGGAGCGTGCCAATCGTTCATCCACGCTGCACCATGCGCCCCGGAATCGACATGATGGAATGAGGTAGATCGTCTGTGACAGACTTTGTAAGCACCTGGAATGAAGAATCCTTCCTGACAACACCCGTTGCTCCCCTGGGGCTGATCTCCATGCACGGCACTGAGGAAATGGGTGCCAAGGTCAACCAATGGCTGCTGAAATGGCGTAAATTCACCGAAGAAACGCTGCCGGGCGATATGTCCACCACCCCTGGCATGGGTCGTGAGGACTTCCTCGTCCGCTCTGTCTGCCCGCGCTTCGGCAACGGCGAAGGCAAGGGTCTGATTAAGGATTCCGTCCGCGGTCTCGACCTCTTCATCCTCTGCGATGTCGGTGCCTATAACTGCACCTATAATATGTATAGTCAGGAAGTGCCCATGTCGCCCGATGACCATTACATGGATCTGAAGCGCACCATCGCGGCGGTCGGCGGCAAGGCGAAGCGCATCTCCGTCATCATGCCGCTGCTCTACGGCGGACGTCAGCATCGCCGCAGTGCCCGTGAGAGCCTTGACTGCGCCATGATGCTGCAGGAGCTCAACCGCATGGGCGTGAACAACATCATCACGTTTGACGCGCATGATCCCCGTGTGGTCAACGCCATTCCGGAAGGCGGCTTTGAGTCCGTCATGCCCAGCTATCAGATTTTCAAGGCACTGCTCCGTCAGCGCAAGGATCTGAAGCTGGATAAGGATCACCTGATGATCGTTTCCCCCGATGAGGGCGCGCTCGACCGCAATATCTTCTATGCCTCCGTGCTGGGTGTGGACATGGGCATGTTCTATAAGCGCCGCGATTACACGCGCATCGTCAACGGCCGCAACCCCATCGTCGCGCACGAGTACATGGGCAAGGAGGTCGCCGGCAAGGACGTGTTCGTTGCGGATGACATCCTGTCCTCCGGCGAATCGATGATCGAGGTTGCCCGTCACCTGAAGGATCTCGGCGCGAATCGCATCTTCGGCGCTGTGACCTTCCCGCTGTTCACCAACGGCATCGACCTGTACCAGAAGAGCTACGAGGAAGGGCTGATTGACGGCGTCATCTCCACGAACCTCACGTACCGCCGTCCCGAGCTGCTCGAAGCGCCGTGGTTTATCGAGGCAGACATGAGCAAGTATATCTCCTACATCATCGCCACGCTGAACCATGACCGTTCGCTCTCGAAGCTCCTGATGCCCTCCGACCGCGTCCACAACCTCCTCAGGAAGTACCAGGCGGAGACCGAACCGCAGGCGTAATTCCATCTCCCATTCACCGCGTAAACACCCGGAAACAGCGGCGAAAGCTGCTGCATTCCGCTGCTTGCGCGGTTTTTTTAACGATAACGATCGGGAAAAAGCTCCCTCGGAAGGAAAGGAAAGAAGAACACGATGTCCGAACAGAACGCAGAACGCAGCAAAATGCTGGGCACCATGCCCATGCGCAAGCTCGTGCCGACCGTTTCGGTGCCGATTATGGTGTCGATGCTGGTGCAGGCGCTTTACAACATTGTCGACGGCATCTTCGTTGGTCAGTATTCCAATGACGCGCTGACCGCCGTGAACCTCGCCATGCCGATTCAGACGCTGATGATCGCCGTATCGACCGGCATGGGTACGGGCATCAACAGCCTGATTGCACGCCGACTCGGTGAAAAGCGTCCCGATGAAGCCGTTGATGCCGCCAAGCATGGTCTGCTGATTGAGATTGCAGGCTGGCTGCTGTTCGTCATCGTCGGACTGTTCTTCTCGCGCACCTACATCGGCATGACGAACCCCGATGAAACTGTGCTGGACATGGGCATACAGTACATGCAGATCGTCTGCATCTTCAGTATCGGTCAGTTCCTGTCCATCTGCTTTGAGCGCATGATGCAGGCGACCGGCAACACGAAAATTTCGATGCTCACGCAGCTGGCCGGCGCCGTCACAAACATCATCCTTGACCCGCTGATGATTTTCACGTTCGGCATGGGCATTGCCGGCGCTGCCATCGCGACCGTCATCGGGCAGATGGTCGGCTGCTGTCTCGGCTTCTACCTGAATCAAACGCGGAATGCCGAGCTTCGCCTGACGTGCGCACACTTCCGCTTTGACTGGAACGCCGTCAAAAACATCATGGTCGTCGGCGTTCCGTCCACCATCATGCAGGCGATATCCTCTGTCTGCACGACGCTGATGAACATGCTGCTGATGAACATGGGTGCGCTGTACGTCAACGTGCTCGGCGTATACTACAAGCTGCAGTCGTTCGTGTTCATGCCCGTATTCGGTCTATGCAACGGCATGGTGCCGATTGTCGGCTACAACTACGGCGCACGGATGAAGAAGCGCATCCACGAATGCGTGCGCGTGGCGCTGGTGTACGCGCTGGTCATCATGTTCATCGGCATGATGCTCTTCCTGACCGTACCGCAGCTGCTGATGGCGCCGTTTGATTCTACGCCCGACCAGTCCCTGACGGCAGAAGGGTGCATCGCGCTTCGCATCATCTGCTCGCACTTCCTGATCGCCGCGCTCGGCATCACGCTCAGCACGGTATTTCAGGCGGTTGGCAAGGGCACGTACAGCCTGATTATGAGCCTGTGCAGGCAGCTCATTGTGCTGCTGCCTGCCGCATGGGCGCTGTCCTTCCTCGGCGCGAATGCCATCTGGTGGTGCTTCCTGATTGCGGAAATCGTTTCGCTGACGATTTGCCTGATTCTCTATCGCAAATGTGACCGTGAGCTCATCGCCGTCCTTCCGGACTAAACCGCACACGATAAAAGGTCAAGGGAGGAACCCCGCTGCGGGGTGCTTGGGCTGCTGCCTTGCCGATGCCCCGAGACCGGCTTATGCCGGTCTCTTTTTTGCAGGACTGTATTCTTTTGACAGGGAAAATCATGCAAAAGTACACGCCAGAAAGCGTGTGCACAAAATTCGACGCCTGCAAATCGAAAAAAGCTGTAAAAACACGGTCTGAGCCTGCAAAAAAGGTTGACAAGGCAGGATGAAAATGCTACAATAAACGAGTTGACCGCCTGCCGGAGATGGGCGCGGCTTTTTCAGGTGCGCTTTTTTCACGGGCACAGGCACGGTCAGCAGTTTCTTTTAAGGAGGCGTTTCAGCGTGGATGAACTGAAAAACGCTGCGTCCAAAGCGGTCGGAACGAAGGCAGTCATGCGTGCGCTGAAGGCCGGTTCCGTCCGGTGCGTCTATGTGGCGCGCGACATCGATACCTTCCTTTACCAGAAGGTGACGCGTGCGTGCGAGGAGGCCGATGTGCCGCTCCGCCGCGTGGACGAGACGAAGGCGCTGGGCGCTGCGTGCGGGCTGGAAATTCCCTGCGCCGCTGCGGCAATCCTCAAATAAGGGACTTCGTCCCGCCTTTCTCTTCGTCCCGCCTTTCTCCTTGTCCTGCTTTTCCCTTCACCCCGTTCCCATTGCCAAACAGTTTCCGAGGGTTGCGGAACTTTTGGACATAAATTTGGAGGTGCTCTCATGCCCACGATCAATCAGTTGGTTCGCAGGGGTCGCGAGAAGACCACAAACAGGTCTACCGCCCCCATTCTTCAGGGCTGCCCTCAGAAGCGCGGCGTTTGCCTGAGCGTCAAGACGATGACGCCCAAGAAGCCGAACTCCGCCCTTCGTAAGATTGCCCGTATTCGTCTGACGAACTCCATCGAAGGTACCTGCTACATCCCCGGCATCGGCCACAACCTGCAGGAGCATAGCGTTGTGCTGATCCGCGGCGGCCGTGTCCGTGACCTTCCTGGCGTCCGTTATCACATCATCCGTGGCGCGCTGGATACCGCCGGTGTGGCCAAGCGGATGCAGGCTCGTTCCCTCTATGGCGCAAAGCGCCCGAAGAAGTAAGCTTTCGCCTGCTTCATAACATCCCTTTTCGCAGCCCTTGACCGTTCTGAATGCGGTTTGGCCTGTGACCTCGCCTGCCTGGGGAACAGGGAAGGCGGCGCAGGCGCAAATCACCCGGGACGTTCGGCCTGATTCGCGGCCGGAGGTGCACGATGCTGACGCGCACTGCCGATTGGGAGAGGATCACCCAAGTCCGAAGGGATGCTTCCGCAATCCACACTTTACGACTGACTAACACGTCTAATTGGAGGTATTTACTATGCCCCGTCGCGGTTTTGTACCCAAGCGCGAGGTGCTGCCGGATCCTGTTCACGGGACCACGGTCGTGACCAAGCTCATCAATCAGATTATGCTCGACGGCAAGCGTGGCGTCGCTCAGAACGTGTGCTACGAAGCCTTTGATACCATCAAGGAAAAGACCGGCAAGGACGCGACTGAAGTCTTCCAGGCTGCTCTGGCCAATGTCGCCCCCTCTCTGGAGGTCAAGGCTCGCCGTGTCGGCGGCGCGACCTACCAGGTCCCGATCGAGATCCGCCCGGAACGCCGTCAGACGCTGGCTCTGCGCTGGCTCGTGCAGTTCTCCCGCAAGCGCGGTGAGAAGACCATGGCGGAACGCCTCGCAGCTGAAATCATGGACGCTGCCAACAACACCGGCGCGGCCGTGAAGCGCAAGGAAGAAATGCACCGCATGGCCGAGGCGAACAAGGCTTTCGCCCACTATCGCTGGTAATATGCCAAACGCTGCCGCCTGATTTTCCGGCGCAGCGCTGCTGAAAGGAGCAAACCCTATGCCTCGCAGTCATCCCCTTGAGCGGGTGCGCAACATTGGTATCATGGCGCACATCGATGCCGGCAAGACGACCACCACGGAACGTATCCTGTTCTACACCGGTCGTGTGCACCGCATCGGTGAGGTGCATGAGGGCGCCGCTACGATGGACTGGATGGTTCAGGAGCAGGAGCGTGGCATCACCATCACCTCCGCCGCAACCACCTGCCGCTGGCGTGATCCCCGTGACCCTAACAACAAGGATCGCACCTACCGCATCAATATTATCGATACCCCCGGTCACGTTGACTTCACCGTTGAGGTTGAACGTTCCCTGCGCGTGCTGGACGGCGCCGTGTGCGTCTTCTGCGCAAAGGGCGGCGTTGAGCCCCAGTCCGAAACCGTGTGGAAGCAGGCCGAAACCTATCATGTTCCGCGCATGGCGTACGTGAACAAGATGGACATCACCGGCGCTGACTTCTTCCGCGTGGTGAAGATGATGAAGGAGCGTCTCCACTCCAATGCAGTTCCGATTCAGCTGCCCATCGGCGCCGAGAACACCTTCCGCGGCATCATTGACCTGGTCAAGATGAAGGCGGAGGTCTACTACGACGACGAAGGCAAGGACGTCCGTGAGGAAGAGATCCCTGCCGACATGCTGGAGCTGGCGGAGCAGTATCACGCGGAAATGATCGAGAAGGTTGCCGAGACCGATGAAGCGCTGATGGAAAAGTACTTCGAGGGCGAGGAAATCTCCCAGGAGGAAATCAAGAACGCCATCCGTAAGGCTACCATCGAGTGCACGATGAACCCCGTCTGCTGCGGCACTTCCTACCGCAACAAGGGCGTGCAGCCCCTGCTGGACAACATCGTCGAGTACATGCCCAGCCCGCTGGATATTCCGGCCATCAAGGGCACCGATCCGCATGACCCCGACAAGCAGATGGAGCGTCATCCGTCCGACTCCGAGCCCTTCTCCGCACTCGCGTTCAAGATCATGGTCGACCCGTTCGTCGGCAAGCTGGCCTTCTTCCGCGTCTATTCCGGCACGCTGACTGCCGGCAGCTACGTGATGAACTCCACGAAGCAGAAGCGCGAGCGTATGAGCCGTATCATGATGATGCACGCGAATCACCGCGAGGAAGTCGACTGCATCTACACCGGCGAAATCGGCGGCGCCGTGGGTCTGAAGGACACCACCACCGGCGACACGCTGTGCGACGAAAACAACCAGATCATCCTGGAATCCATGGAATTCCCGGATCCGGTCATCGAGGTTGCCATCGAGCCGAAGACGAAGGCAGGTCAGGACAAGATGACCATGGCGCTGCTGCGTCTGGCCGAGGAAGACCCGACCTTCAAGACCTATACCAACCAGGAGACCGGACAGACCATCATTGCCGGCATGGGCGAGCTCCATCTGGAGATTATCGTCGACCGTCTGCTGCGTGAATTCAAGGTCGAGGCCACCGTTGGCAAGCCCCAGGTTACCTACAAGGCAACCATCCGCAAGACCGTCAAGGCAGAAGGCCGCTTCGTCCGTCAGACCGGTGGTCACGGTCAGTACGGTCACTGCTGGATTGAGGTTTCCCCGAACGAACCCGGCAAGGGCTACGAGTTTGAATCCCGTATCGTCGGCGGCGTCATTCCGAAGGAATTCATCGCGCCGATCGATTCCGGTATTCAGGGCGCTGCCAAGAGCGGCTACGAAGGCTTCGAGCTGGTGGACTTCAAGGCGGCTGTCGTCGACGGCTCCTATCATGATGTTGACTCCTCCGCGCAGGCATACGAAATCGCAGGCTCCATGGCCTTCAAGGCTGCTCTGGAGAAGGCGAACCCCGTGCTGATGGAGCCCGTGATGAAGGTCGAAATCATCGTTCCGGAGCAGTACATGGGCGACGTCATGGGCAACGTGTCCAGCCGCCGCGGCCGCGTCGATGGTATGGAAGCACGCGGTGCCGACCAGATCATCCATGCGTTTGTTCCGCTGAGCGAGATGTTCGGCTATACCACCGACCTGCGCTCCCGCACGCAGGGTCGCGGCATGTTCACCATGCAGTTCGACCACTACGAGGAAGTGCCGAAGTCCGTGGCTGAAAAGGTCATCGGCGAGCGCAACCGCAACAAGTAATTGAAAACGCCGTGCCGGATGCATGGCGCAGAAGAAAATATTGGAGGGATTTTTCCAATGGCTAAGGAACGTTACGAGCGCAAAAAGCCCCACGTAAACATTGGCACCA
>CAVIHU010000034.1:0-19811 GCA_963642705.1 Bacteroidaceae bacterium | reverse complement strand
GCTTCAGGTCAGAAGCCATGTCGATGACATAGAACCGCTGGCGGCACAGTTCACGTATAGCCTGGAGATCGCCGGGTTCTACGGAGGTTTCGCAATATCTGCCGAAGCGGATGACGTCGGCGATGATGACGCTGTCAACAGAATCCGTCTTGGTCTTGCGGATGTACATGCCACGCAGCGCGTCAGATTGGATGGGGTTGATGACATGCACCGTAAAGCCGTCATTGCGCAGATGGGTATAGAGCGTCAGCCAGTAGTGTCCCGTCGCCTCCATGCCGAACACGACGGGTTCGCTGAGACCGCGCACCATGTCCATGAATTTGTTGTAACCCGCTTGGGAATTGGCAAAGCGCATGGCCTTGCGGACAACGCTCCCATCCTGAGCGATAACGGACGCCTCATGGTTGCGCTTGGCAATGTCAATACCGACGAACAGCATAGAAAACACCTCGAAAGCTCAAGTTGCGGACAGTCCTCTGAACGAAGCGGGTCAAAACCTACTTGGACATGCGAAGACAGCAGGTACGCTGCGACATCCGGCTCATAAGTGAAATCCCGCAGGAACAGAGGTCACACTCTTATCGAAGTGGACAGCAGCCACATGGAGGGATTCGTGATCCTCTGTCCGCACGAGAAGATTATATCAAAATCCCAAGTGGATTTCGATACCCAATGGAGGCGGCAGACGCCGCGCGATTTGGAAGGCTCAGTCGCTACGCTCCTTCCCCTTCCAAATCGTTTTTTCTCAACCGAAGGTTAGCGTAGATACGACTTTATTATAGTAGGAGGTGCACGCAATGGAGCGTGTATATAATTTTTCGCCGGGACCGTCGATGCTTGCAGAACCGGTGCTGGAAAAGGCGCAGAAGGATCTGATGGTGTACGGCAATGCCGGCATGTCCGTGATGGAGATGTCTCACCGCAGCAAGATGTATACCGATATTTTCGATAAGACCATCGCAGACCTGCGCGCACTGATGAATATCAGCGACGATTATGAGGTGCTGATGATGCAGGGCGGCGCGACGCTGGAATTCTCCGCGGTTCCGCTGAACCTGATGGTCAAGGGCAAGGCGGACTACATCGATTCGGGCAACTTCGCGCATCTTGCTGCGGAGGAAGCAAAGCGCTACGGCGAGGTGAACATCGCCGCGTCCAGCCGCGAGGCCAATTATACCTATGTGCCGGACATGAAGGACGTGAAGCTCGATCCGGATGCGGATTATGTCCACATCACCCAGAACAACACGATTTACGGCACGCGCTATATTGAGCTGCCGGACGCGAAGGCGCCGATTGTCTCGGATGCGAGCTCCTTGATTCTCTCCGAGCCGATGGATGTCAGCCGTTATGGCGTGATTTATGCCGGTGCGCAGAAGAACATCGGTCCGTCCGGGCTGTGCATCGTCATCGTCCGCAGGGATTTGCTCGGTCACGCGAAGGACATCTGCCCGAAGCTGATGAACTGGAAGGTCGAGGCGGACAAGGGCAGCATGTACAACACGCCGAACACGTGGGGCATCTATCTTGCCGGACTGACCTTCGACTGGCTGCGTTCGCAGGGCGGCGTTGAGGCCATCTACAAGGTGAATCTGGAGAAGGCGGCGCTGCTCTACGACTTCCTGGACAACAGCAGGCTGTTCAAGCCGACGGCGCAGAGGAAGTACCGCAGCCTGATGAACGTGACGTTTGTGACCGGCGATGCGGACAAGGATGCGGCGTTCGTGAAGGCGGCGGCGGCACAAGGGCTGGTGAACCTGAAGGGGCATCGGACGGTCGGAGGTATGCGCGCGTCGATTTATAACGCCATGCCGATGGAAGGTGTCAGGAAGCTGGTTGCATTCATGAAGCAATTCGAGCTGGAGAATGCTTAAGGCAAGGGACATGAAGTCCATTGCGACACTGTTCAGAACGAAATCAGACGAAGTCTGCGACAGGAGAAAACATCATGTATAAGATCAAAACGCTGAATTCGATTTCCGATATCATTCATGAGGAGCTGTCGGCGGAGCAGTATGCCATCAGCGCGGAAGAGCCTGTACCGGAAGGTATCCTTGTGCGTTCCGCCGCGATGCATGACATGGCGCTCGGCGATGAACTGCTGGGCATTGCCCGCGCGGGCGCCGGCGTGAACAATATTCCGCTGGATCAGTGCACGAAGCAGGGCGTCGCCGTGTTCAATACACCCGGCGCGAATGCGAACGCGGTGGCTGAGCTGGTGCTCGGCGCGCTCGTCATCGGCAGCCGCAATGTGGTGCCTGCCATCCGCTGGGCGGATACGCTCAAGGGGCAGGGCGATGTGGCGAAGCTGGTCGAAAAGGGCAAGTCGCAGTTTGTCGGACCGGAGCTGCGCGGCAAGACGCTGGGTGTCATCGGTCTGGGCGCCATTGGCTGTCTGGTCGCAAACGCCGCCTCTGCCGGGTTCGGCATGAAGGTTGTCGGCTGCGACCCGTTCCTCTCGGTTGAAAGCGCATGGGCACTGAACAGCAGCGTCAGCCGTGCCTCAACGAATGACGACCTGTACGCGCAGGCGGATTACATCACCTTCCACGTGCCGCTCAACGACAAGACGCGCGGCTCCATCGATGCGGCGGCGTTCGCGAAGATGAAGAGGGGCGTTATCCTGCTGAACTTCTCGCGCGGCGAACTGGTCAATGTTGCCGACCTCAAGCAGGCGATTGCGGACGGTCAGGTCGGCGGCTACGTGACGGATTTCCCGTGCGATGAGCTGCTTGGCGTGGACAGGGTGACGTGCATCCCCCATCTGGGCGCATCGACACCGGAGAGCGAGGACAACTGCGCACGCATGGCAGCGGCTGAGCTGCGCGATTATCTGGAGCACGGCTCGATTCACAACAGCGTGAACCTGCCCGAGCTTCCGATGGGCAAGCCCGAAAACGTGCGTGTGCTCGTCATCCACGAGAACATCCCCAACATGGTCGCGACCATCACAACCTGCATCTCGGCGGAGCATATCAACATCGATAACCTGCAGAACAAGTCGAAGAAGACCGTTGCCGTCACCGTGATGGAAATGGCGGAAATGCCCTCGCGGCAGGCGCTGAATGTCATCCGCACGATTGCCGGCGTCATTCGTGTCAGGGTTTTTGAGTAATTCCGATTCAAATAAGCGGATTCATTGCTGAGGTCGGCAGTGAATCCGTTTTCAGGTGCAGTTTATAAAAGCTCCGGCGGCGCTAACGATTATCGCACCGTTTGTTCCTTCATACCGCCCGACAACCGCCAAATCGACCACGCCGCAGATGCCCGATACCGACGCGCTGCCGATTGCGGCAGACAAAGAGCGGAAAAACGGCTTTTTGACCCGAGTCTTGAGCAATTCCACAGGGCTCGCCATCCCCTTGCTGCTGATTTTGCATCATAGATGAGGGGGAATGCGGGTGCGCTTGACAAATCGCGCGGCATTCGTTACCATAATAGCAGCTGTTCTGACAACACGCGGAAAGGAAGGATATTTTGTCAAGCGGTTTTTCAAAGCGATCCGTCATCATGACGCTCCTCGGCAGCACCATTCAGGCGGCAGGCATGTGCAACATCCATGCGCATGCGGGCGTGACGGAAGGCGGCGTGCTCGGGCTGACGCTGCTGCTGGAGCATTTGCTCTCCGTTTCACCGGCGCTGTCCGCGCTCGTGCTGAATGTCGCCTGCTATGTGCTGGGCTGGCGGACGCTGGGACGCGATTTCCTGCTGAATTCGGCGGTTGCGTGCCTGTGGTATTCCGCCGTGTATGCGCTGCTGGAGCCGTTCGCGCCGCTTGTGCCGGCGCTGGTGGAATCGAAGCTGCTCGCGGCGATCGCGGGGTCGCTCTTTGTCGGTATCGGTGCAGGGCTGTGCGTCCGGTACGGCGGTGCGCCCGGCGGCGATGATGCGCTGGCGATGTCCGTCAGCCGGCTGACACACCTTCCGATTCAGTGGGTATATCTGCTGTCCGACCTCATCGTGCTTGGGCTGTCGCTGTGCTATATTCCGCTTCGGCAGATCGCCTATTCGCTGCTGACCGTGATTCTGTCCGGACAAATCATCGGCATCGTCGAGCGCTTTGATGGAGATGTGCTGCGCCAAAAAGGGCTTGGCACCGCGCTTGGGGCAGCTGCAGGGAGGAAATGCAAATGAAGGATGAAACGCATCGTGCGGCGCCGCACGGCATTGCGCTGGCGCTGCTGGCTGCCGCACTGTATGCGCTGAATGCGCCGTTCTCGAAGCTCCTGCTCAGCGAGGTGCAGCCGACCGTCATGGCGGGGCTGCTGTATCTCGGCGCAGGTTTCGGTATGGGTGCGATTGCGCTCATCCGCCGGCAGACCGGTCGCATCGGGCGTGAAATGCACCTGACCCGTGCCGATCTTCCGTATGTCCTCGCGATGATTCTGCTGGATATTGCCGCGCCTGTCTGCCTGATGCTCGGGCTGAACAGCACGACCGCCGCAAACGCATCGTTGCTGAACAATTTCGAGATCGTCGCGACGGCGCTCGTGGCGCTGCTTGTGTTCCGCGAGGCAATTTCGGCGCGGCTGTGGCTTGGCATTCTGCTGGTGACGCTCTCCTGTGCGCTGCTGTCCTTCGAGGATATATCAAGCCTGCAGTTTTCGGGCGGCTCGCTGCTCGTGCTGCTGGCGGCCGTTTGCTGGGGATTCGAGAATAACTGCACGCGCAAGCTGTCCAGCAGCGATCCGCTGGAAATCGTCCTGCTTAAGGGCGTCTTCTCCGGCGGCGGCTCGCTCGTCATCGGGCTGTGCATCGGGGAGGAGCTGCCTGCGTTCCGCTTTGTGCTGGCGGCGCTGGCGGTCGGCTTTGTCGCCTACGGGCTGAGCATCTACTTCTACGTGTACGCACAACGCGTGCTCGGCGCGGCGAGGACAAGCGCGTATTATGCCGTGGCGCCGTTCATTGCCGCGCTGCTGTCGCTGCTCATTTTCCGCGAAATGCCGTCCGAGTACTATCTGGCGGCGCTGGCGCTCATGGCGCTCGGCGCGTGGCTGTCTGCATAATTTCTTTCATTTTCTTCGGCAAATCGGGAACAATTTCGGTTTCGCCATCGTTCTTTATGGTGCAAGGAGGTAATCAGACCCCCTGAAAATACAGACCGAAGGGACGGAATTGACTTATGAAGAAACTGCTTGCGATCCTGACTGCAATGATGATGCTCGTGATGACCTTCGCGATGGCGGAGACGTCTGAGACGGCGACCAATGCTGATCTTGGCACCATGACCGGCGCATGGGCAAGCTGGACGGGCGACCCGACCGAGATCCCCGATGAAGTCCGCGCATCCTTTGACAAGGCGATGGAAGGGCTTGTCGGCTGCACCTATGAACCGATTGCGATCCTTGGCACGCAGCTTGTTTCCGGCACCAACTACTGCCTGCTCTGCAAGACGACCGTGGTTACGCCTGACGCGCCTGTTTCCTACACGCTCGTCTACATCTATCAGCCGCTGGACGGCGACGCGCAGCTCCTGCAGATTGAGGTTCTCGTGCTCGACGCAAGCGAAGCCTGAGCAAGCCTTGCACATTATACGAAAGGGGTCAGGGGAGAAATCCCCTGACCCCAGCCTATTCCAAAGCGTCAGGTGGTGTTGGAGAGCTCGCAAGCCCTTCAACGACAGATCGGCTTTCAGCGACATGTGCGGTGAAAGCCGTAGCGATTTCGATAGAAATCGCTTCCTTACACGAACGAACGACCGGGAGAACGGCGTGCCGTTCGACCAGTGAGTGCGTGTAAATCTCGGCAAAGCGGCAAAGACGCTTTGTCGATGCGCGAAAGGGGTCAGGGGAGAAATCCCCTGACCCCTGTTTTATTCCTGATAATCCTGCAGGGAAACGGAGACCATCCGGCTGACGCCCTGCTCCTCCATCGCGACGCCGAAAAGGCTGTTGCACCTTTCCATCGTGCCCTTGCGGTGCGTCACGACGATAAACTGCGTTCCCCTGGAATACTCCTTCAGATAATCCGCATAATACCCGATGTTTGCGTCATCGAGCGCTGCCTCGATCTCATCGAGAATGCAGAACGGCGTCGGCTTGAGCTTGAGCATCGCGAACAGAATCGCAATGGCGGTCAGCGCTCTTTCGCCGCCGGACAGCAACGACAGCAGCTGCAGTTTCTTTCCCGGCGGCTGCGCGTTCACCTCGATGCCGCAGTTCAGCGGGTCGTCCGGGTCGGTCAGCTTGAGCTCCGCCTTGCCGCCGCCGAACAGACGCGTGAATGTCTCCGAGAAATACTCCTGCATTTTGGAGAAATTCTCCACGAACGTCGAACGCATCTGAATCAGCAGCCGTTCAATCAGCTCGCGCAAATCCGCTTCCGCCTGCTTGAGGTCCTGCCGCTGGGTCGTCAATTCATCGGCACGCGCCTTCGTTTCGGCATACTCCTCCACGGCGCCGACATTGACCGTGCCCAGCGCGCGAATCTGCGCCTGCAGCTCACTGGCGCGGCGGTCGCTCTCCTTCTCGTTGATGTCGCGGCGGAATTCCTCTGCGCCGGCGTAGGTCAGCTTGTACGTGTCCCAGATGCGGTTCTGCAGGTTTTTCAGGTCATTCTCGACGCGTGCCTTGGCGAGCTCGGTTTTATGGAGCTTGTCACTGTCGCGGTTATAGCCCTCGTGCAGGCGCTCCATGTCGGAAAGAATGCCGCGCAGCGCCTCCTGCGCACCGGCGCGGCGCTGCTCAATCGCCTGCGAAACGGCTTCCTGCCGCTTCTGCGCCTCCTGCCGGCAGGCAGCCTCCTGCTCCTCGCGCTTTGCCTCCTCCTCATCGGCGGCATCCTGCATATTCATCTCATTCAGCTGCTGACCGCGCCGCTCCTGCTCCCTGGCGAGCTGCGAACGGTCCTGCTCATTGTGCGCCGCGTCGCGCTCCATGTTGCTGAGCGTATGGCGCAGCTCGGACAGCTGCAACGTGCGCACCATCAGCCGGTCATTCGCCTCGGCGGAGGCGGCGCGGGCATTTGTCAGCGCCTGCTGAAGCTCCTGCGTGTGCTGCGTCATGGTGCTCTGGCTGTCCTGCTCGCCATCGTTCTGCTGCTCAATGGTTTCAAGCTGATGTCGGATGTCCTCCATCGACTGGCGGAGCTGCTCGCTTGCCTGACGCGTTTCCGCACTGCGCTGCTCGTGCGCGGTCAGCTCCGAACGGGCGCTTTCAAGATGCGCCTGCTCGCGTGCCACGGCGATTTCCTGCTGATGCAGTGCATCGACAGCTTCGCTGACGCGGCTTCGCAGCGCCTGCATCGCCGACTGCTTGTCCGTCAGCGACTGGCGGCATTGATTCATCGCCTCGCGCTCTGATTGGAGACGGTCGGTCAGCTCCTTCAGCTCACGCTCACGGCTGAGCAGGTTCGAAACCTTCGACTGCGCCGAGCCGCCCGTCATCGAGCCGCCGGAATGCATGACGTCGCCCTCCAGCGTGACGAGGCGGAAGGCGTGGTTGCCCGCGCGCATAATCGGGATGCCGTGGTCGAGGTTGTCGGCGATGACCGTGCGCCCGAGCAGATTCTCGACAATCGCGCGGTATTCCGGCGCACACTGTACCAGCTCGCTGGCAATGCCGATGCAGCCCGGCAGCCGGAGCGCATTGCGCTCATTCGCCGAAAGCGTCTTGCCGCGGATGGCGCTGACGGGCAGGAAGGTCGCGCGGCCGAGACGGTTCTGGCGCAGGTACTGAATCAGCTCCTTCGCTGTTTCCTCGGTGTCGGTCACGATATTCTGCTGCGCCGCGCCCAGCGCCATGTCAATCGCCGTTTCGTACGCCTGCGGAACGGTCATCAGCTGCGCGAGCACGCCGCGCACGCCCCTGATGCTGCGCTGCTTGGCGTAGGCGACGGCGCGCCGGACAGCCATGTTGTAGCCCTCCATATCGCGCGTCATTTCGGACAGAACGTTGTGGCGGCTTTCCATCGCCTTCAGCTCGGCGCTGCGCTTTTCGGCATCAGTGCGGAGCTGCACGAAGGCGCTTTCCACCACGTTCGCCTCGCTTTCCGCCTGACGGAGCGCATCGGTGCATGCCTTCTGTCTGTCCGTTTCCGCCTGCAGCTGATTTTTCGCCGCCTCCTCCGCCTGACGGAGCGATTCTCCCTGCGATTGCAGGGCATCGGCGGATTCCTCAATTTCCTTCAGACGCGCTTCCATCTGCGCGTACATGGTGTTCAGGCGTGTCCTGTCGTTGCGGACGTCGGACAGGCGGTTCATTTGCTCGATGATGGCGGCCTTGTGCCGCTCGAGCGCCGTGTCCGCCTCCTGCTCCAGCGACTGTGCCTGCTGTGCGGACTGTCCGGCCTCCTCGAGCAGATGCTCTGCCGTAGCGATCAGCTCACGCTGCTTCGCGGCGTCGGCAAGCGTCTTCTGCCGCTCCTGCTCAATCGCGTCGAGCCGCTCCGCCGCCTCCTGCTGCTCCTGATGGATGCGTGCACGGTTCTCGCTGCGTGCTTCGCGGCGGCTCTGAATTGCCGACAGGTTCTGCTGCGTTTCGTGGACGCGCTCGGCACATTGCATCAGCGCATCGTGCGCCGCGGCAATGTCCGCCTCAAGCTGCGCGATGCGGTTTTGCGTTTCGTCACGCTGTGCGGACTTCTCCGACAGGGCATTCTCCGTGTCCTTCAGGATCGTCTGCACGGTCAGCAGGTCGGTTTCCAGCTCGGAAAGCCGTTCCTGCGCCCTGTCGGAGCGAATCAGGAACAGGTTCAGATCGAGATCCTTCAGCTCCGTCGACAGCTCCAGATAAATCCGCGCGTTGCGGCTCTGCTCCTCCAGCGGCTTTAACCGCCTGTTCAGCTCATCGAGGATATCATCGACGCGGTCGAGATTTTCCAGCGTGCGCTGCAGCTTCTTATCCGCCTCTTCCTTGCGCGCCTTGAACTTGACGATACCTGCCGCTTCCTCGAAAACCTGTCGGCGATCCTCGCTCTTGCGCGACAGAATCTCGTCGATGCGACCCTGACCAATGATGGAATAGCCTTCCTTGCCGATGCCGGTGTCGCGGAAGAGGTCGATGACGTCCTTCAGGCGGCACGATGTCTGATTCAGGTAATATTCGGATTCGCCGTTGCGGTATACGCGGCGCGTCACCATGACCTCCGCCGCCTCGACCGCCAGCGCATGATCCTCATTATCAAAGAGCAGGGATACCTCGCAGTACGACAGCGGCTTGCGCTTCTGCGTGCCGTTGAAGATGACGTCCGCCATGCTCGCGCCGCGCAGCGTCTTGGCGCTCTGCTCCCCCAATACCCAGCGGACGGCATCGCCGATGTTGCTCTTGCCGGATCCGTTGGGGCCGACAATGCCCGTTATGCCGTCATCAAAGACGATTTCTGTCCGCTGTGCAAATGACTTAAAGCCGTAAAGCTCCAGCTTCTTTAACTTCATACCGTCTATAACTCCCTAAAGATGGACTGTTTCGCCATCTGTTCCAGTATAACACAAATGGAAAGGCAGGGCAACAAGCGCAAGAGCGGAATTTGCCTGAAAGGAAGAAACATGGCGTCAACAGAACGGTGAAGCCTGCGGACTTCGTTCGTTTTCATGCCCCTTCGCACCTCTGCAGAGACGAAATCTCTTTGCAGCAACGAACAGCATCATAAAAAACAGCCGTTCAAAAATGAGCAGCTGCTTTTCGTTGCGGCAATACCGCAGAAATGAGGCAGCACCTCAGGAGTGCATACCCAGCGGATTTTTCCCCGGTGTTCCTGCCTTGCGCGGATAACTCCGGGGCGTTTTTGTTTTTTTCTCGATGGGAAGGAGAAGATGCTGCCAGTCGCGGCCGGGCACATCGGTCGGAATCGGCTCCTGCAGCCTGCCGCCCAGCAGGAAGGCGGCGCGCTTGCCTGCTTCCAGCTCATCACACACAGACGGTCCCTTCCAGCAGATTGCCTTACCGCCGATTTTCACGAACGGCAGCAGATACTCGGCAAGCACCGGCAGCGATGCAACCGCGCGCGCCGCGGCGATGTCGTATTGCTCGCGATGCGCCGCCATGCGTGCACCGTCCTCTGCGCGGGCGTGAACGAGCGTCACGTTCTGAACATGCAGCGCATCAACGACCGTCTGCAGGAACGTCAGCCGCTTCTGCTGCGCGTCCATGAGCGTCACATGCAAATCCTCCCGAGACAGCGCCAGCGGCAGCCCGGGAAAGCCTGCGCCCGTCCCGACGTCAATCAGCGACGCGCCCTGCGGAATCAGCGCCGGCACCGTCAGCGCCAGCAGGCTGTCCACATAGTGACGATCAAGCATATCGCTCTCCTCGGTTACGGCGGTCAAATCCATCTTTTCGTTCCATTCCAGCAGCAGCCTGTGATAAGTGAGCAGCCTGCCCGGCAGCGCGTCGGTGATGGGAATGCCGCATGCCGTCAGCCGCAGCCGAATCATCTCTTCCGTCATGATTTTTCACTCCAGCGGCAGATGAAGATATTTCACCGCCCAATATTTGCACCATGCCAGCGCTTCACGCCCGTGGTTCTTCAGCCAGAACCGCATGCCGAGCTTTGTCGGCGCACCGATTCCGTACGCCGTCAGACCGTTATCCTCGGCAATCGCCAGCGCGCGCGGCAGATGATAGTCGCTCGTGACGATCAGCACCTTTGTGACGCTCCTGTCCGCAAGCAGCGCCATCGCGTTGCTGATGTTGGAATGCGTGCTGACCGAGGTCGTGTCGGTCAGAATCATGTCCTCATCCACGCCGATGGAAACGAGCACATCGCGCATGACCTCAGCCTC
Source organism: Bacteroidaceae bacterium (assembly GCA_963642705.1). Taxonomy (GTDB): domain Bacteria; phylum Bacillota; class Clostridia; order Christensenellales; family Aristaeellaceae; genus UBA11524. The sequence goes on along the minus strand of CAVIHU010000034.1, from coordinate 9,091 downwards.
CGGCGCAGGCTCGTTTTTACCCTGTCCGCCACAGACAACGACCGGCACCTTCTTTTGCTGATACGCCTCTGCCGCCTTTTCCAGCCGCCACTGCAGCTGCAACGAGGGCTCGCCGTCCGGCTTGACCTGCGCACCGAGGACAATCAGCGCCTCATAATCCGTGCCAGGGGTGGGCACGTGCGTCTCCTTCCAGCAGACCATTAGCACGATGCCGATATACACGAGCGCACCGAGCAGAATCAAAAGCAGCAGCGCCCTCAGTCCTTTTTTCAGTTTTCTTGCCATTGCGCATTCTCCTTCTGTATGTCCGTTTGGGGAAAATCGGGTGTCGCGGCACAAAGCTCCTCAAACTGCATGCCGATTTGTTCGCCAAGCCGCCGCACCTCGCCGAGCACACGCCTGCGTCCTTCCGCCGACTTGAACCAGTCGTCCCGATTGATGCCGTCCTCGCGTCCCGGGCAGACGAGAATTTTCGCATCCGGCAGCGCCGTCTGATAATACAGCAGCGCACGCCGCGCATGAAACGGCCGGCAGCACAGAATTGCCGTCCTGACCGTTATGCCGTGCCTTGACAGCACCGATGCTGATTTCCGTGCGTTGTCCCATGTGAAGGTCGCCTCGTCCTCGCGCAGAATCGCCGCGTCCGGCACGCCGCTTTTTTTCAGCACATCGCGCAGAAACGCCCATTCCGTGAGGTAATCTGCCGGATAATCCGCCTTCAAGTCCGCAGGCGCGCCGATAAATTGCGATTGTGACGCGCCGTGCTTTCCCGACGGCAGGACGAGCGGCGCATATCCGGCGCGATAGAGCTCTGCCGCGCGCAGCACATGCCCGATGTGCCTTGAACCGGGAATCAGAATCACGTCCGCCTTTTCCGGCTCATCTGCCGCGAACACGAAGTCTGTCACTGCATCGATGAACCGCCATGCGCCGCCGTCACCCATGCCGCCTCCATTGATTCAGCGCCTTCTCGCGTTCATCCGCCGCCATGGGAGTGAATGCCTGCTGATAGATTTCGCGCAGCTGCTCTTTGCTCAGCGGCTCCGGATGATTACCCAGCCGCTCCGGATTCACCGATGCGGCGAGATAGTCCAGCGTCGCATCAGCCGGCATCGGGAGATTGTCAAGTGCCAGCGCCGCCAGCAGCCCCTTGAGCAGCAGCGCACCGTCCCGTGCCGTTTTGCCGCCGCAGAGCGCGGAAAGCTCCTCCAGCATCGACTGATGCTGCGTATTCTGCGCCAGATGCAGCCACAGATGCGGCAGCGTCAGCATGCATGCGTGACCGTGCGCCACGCCGAGCTTCTTGGTGATTTGGTAGCTCATGGCATGCGCCGCCGTCGTCCGCGTTGCAAGAATCGCCAGACCGGATTCGTATGCCGCACGGAGCATGGCGTCCTGCGCGTCCGCATCGCCTGCCAGATAGCTCGTCAGATGGTCGAGCACGCCGTGAATCGCGTTTTCGGCATGAACGCGGCTGTCCGCCGTCGCCTTGCGCGCCCACCAGGACTCGATGCCCTGCGCCAGCGCATCCATCGCGCACGACTTCCGGTGATATTCCGGCAGCGTGTCCAGCAGGGAACCGTCCAGCAGCACGCCGTCCGGCAGCAGCGACGGATGATCCACGGACAGCTTCTGATCGTTTTCGTACAGCACGGCGACAGCGGTTGTTTCCGCGCCGGTGCCTGCCGTTGCGGGAATCGCAAGGTGCGGCAGATGCGAATCAGGAGGCAGATAACTCCTGCGGACATCCGGCAGATCCGCCAGAAGCAGCGCCTTCACGCCCTTCGCGGTGTCCATCGCCGAGCCTCCGCCGATGGAAATCAACCCGTCACAGCCCTTTGCGCGGTACTGCGCCGCGCCCGCCTGACAATCCTCCAAATCAGGATTTGCATGGAACGCGCTGAAAACGGGCAGATGCATTCCCGTTCGCGTGAAAAACACGTCCTTCGTGCGTGTGCCTGCGACCAGCATCGGGTTCGTCACGCCCAGTTCGCGGAGCATTACGGCGACATTCGCACCGCTGAGGGTGCCGCGCCCTTCCTTCAAGCAAATTGGCATGTTTTTTCTTCCCCTTTCACGGGTTCTATTGTACAGCATCGGAAGGTTTTGTGCAACCTTATCAGGAACAGAGTTCGCTTGATTTTTCGGAACCCCTTTGGCGGCATACCTGGTTTTATTTCCGCAGCAGGTTATCGCTGCGGCTTCAAGGTGGCTTTCCGGTCGCAGACTTCGTCTGATTCTTTCTTGACCCCTTCGGGTTTCCCATAGTTGAGGTGTATTGTTGCTTAAAAGCAACGGTACAAAAACCACTATGGAGGTGTGCATCCGAAGGGAGCAGGGGCGATCGGAAAGCCCCTGCAATAGCTGCATTGCAAAACTGGTATGGAAATGTGCATTGCGAAGGAGTCCAGAAAACAAAAAGCCGAGTCTCCCTTGCGAGAGACCCGGCGGAAAGGTTTCAAATCAAAATCAGAGAACAACCAGCACGACCACTGCGCCGATGGCAAGCACCGCGGCAATGAGGTTGCCGATGGTGAGCCGACGTTCGCGGTCGAAAAGGCTGCACAGCAGGTGCGCGATGATGCCGATGGCGGTGCCGATGGCAATGCTGCTTGCTGCAAGCGCTGCGAGGACGGTCGCGGCGAACACAACGCGGTCATCCGCGCGGTCGAAGCCGCCCTGCACGGACGTCATGACCATGGACAGGCCGAGAATCGCCATCACGGCATCCGCAACGATGAAGGAGCAGTCCGTCAGCATCTGCAGGACAACGCCGTAGTGACCATAGAGGTTGAATTCGAGGTCGTAGCTGGTTGTCGTCGCGAAGAAGAACGGCACGATCCAGATGAACGCGCTGACGAGCATACCCAGCGATGCGACAACGCTGCTCAGACCGGAGCGTGCACCATCGCGGCGCGCGCCAACGCTGCTGATGCTGATGGTCATGGGCGTCACACCGGCAAGGGAGGACACGATATTCGCGCCGGCATTGCACAGCAGGGCGCGTCCGGTCTCCTTCTCGTCCGCCTCATTCACGGTGAGCACCGCGTCCGCCTGCGTCATGCCGGTCAGCAGGAAGGTAACGATGCCGGTCGCGAACATCAGGGCGACATTGCCGCCCTGCTCGGTGAAGGCGGTGAAATCAAAGCCTTCCCGGAGCACCTGACCAGGCGCGAGGTTCTGGAAAATCTGACCGAGATGGAGGTGCTGCGCATCCTCGCTGCCGACCATCCACAGACGTCCCCAGAGGGAGCCGAGGTCGTACTGAATTGCGCCGTTACGGCCGACATAGAACACGACAAGCCCCAGATAGGACAGGAAATACGCGCCCGTGCCGATGAGCAGGGAATACCAGACCGGATGCCTGGACTTCTTCGTGAGCAGATAGCCCGCGAAGGCAGAGAGTGCGCCAATCATGGCGCATTGAATCCACGGATAGTAGGAATCGCCCTTGTAGCCCAGCGAATGGTAGGTCTTGAAGTCAAACAGGGAGAACAGCGACACGTTGTCGTTCAGTACGCCCGTCCACTTCTTCATGTTGATGGCGGAGGTGTTGACGCCCTCGATGGTCAGCTCTGTCGCGCCAAGCTGGACGATGCCGGTCATCTGAAGCATAACGATAACGAGCAGCAGCCCGACCGCCGCCGGTGCCGCACGGCGTACGCCTGCCGGAATCGCCTTGAAAATCGCCCTGCGGACAGCAGGAACCGCCATCAGCACGGTGTACACCAGGGAGGACACGAGGCAGACCGCCAGCAGATTCTGGTAGCTCAGTCCGGCGCCGATGCCGAGACCGGAAATCAGCACGGCAGACAGCCCGAGCGACGGAATCTGGCAGATGGGCAGACGCGCAATGAGACCCATGGCAAGCGTGCCGATGAAGGCAACGACCATGGACAGGAAATAGTACCGTGCGATGACCTCGCAGTTGGCGGCAGTCTCAATGGTTGCCTCGACCGAGCCGGTGGAAATGAGCAGCTTGCTCACGAGCTGCATGTTCATGAAGATGCAGCAGACTGCCAGCACGCACATCAGCAAACCGGAACCGATTTCACGTCCGGTGGTGCTGCCGCGGTCAATGTGGTGGAAAAAGCGGTTCAGCGGACGCCTGGCGGCACGCTCCGCCTTTGCCTGCTTCTTTTCGAGCTTAGCGGCGTTCTTCGCCGTAATGGCTTCAGACATGGTGTTTGTCCTCCTTGCAGGGGTGATTTTTTTCCGCAATGCATCAGGGTGCAGCCGCTCGAACGGCCTTCCCTGTCGTGAAAGAGAGAGGGAGACTGCGTTCGGTGCAGTCCCCCTCTCGGAGGGAGTGGAGAAAGCGATTACTGAACGAGGATGCCGGATACCGGCTGATTGATGCAGCAGTCAACGCGGTTGCTTTGCTGCGCGGGGTTCGCGCCGGGCATGTCCATCTGCTGCGGATCCGTCCACAGCTCGGTCTTTGCCTGCTGGAACTCCTCGGTGGGCGCGTCGTCGGTCAGGGTGATTTCCAGCACCGTGGAAACCTGCGAATCGAGCACATACTCATCGCGGGAGAGTGCCTGGCAGGTCACGTAATACGTGCCGGCAGACAGCGTGTACTCGTACTTGTCATAGATGAAGTACAGCGGATTGAGCGAGCCGCCGCCCATACTGCCGCCGGATTCGCCGGAGTTCTCTTCATAGCCGTCGGGCTTGTAGAGGAACAGGTCGTTGGCGTCCTTCGCGGCCTCGCTGTGATAGCCCCAGATGATGATGATGCCGGGAGGGTTCTTGCTCATGGTTGCGGCAAGCGCCTTCAGGTCGACGGTGTCGGTGAGCACTTCGTTCGTGCATTCCGCGTCGCTGTAGAAGGTGAACTTCATCAGCGGCAGATACTCGTTATAGCGGTAGTCGCACAGCGTCCACCAGTCGATGACGAGCTGCACGGTGTTGCCGCTGTACATGGCGAGCATTTCCGGACGCTCCAGCGGCAGTCCCACGCCGAACTGACACATGATGTTGATGGGATCGGGGGTGATGTAATCCGTGCCTGCCGGTGCAAAGGAGCACAGCGAAACGGCAAATTCGCCCCATGCGACGCTGCTCAGGTCGAGCGTGCCGGTGATTTCGCCGGTCTTGCCGCCGCGGATGCGCTTGGAGGAAGAGATGTACTCGCCGGTGATTTCGCCGTCCTTCATCTCGTAGAAGCGGATGAAGTAATAGCCCATGTTCTCGTCATTCGCGACGAAGGAGTAGTTGCCCGTCATCGGGTCGAAGGTGAAATCCGTAGGCGCCTGAAGCGTCTTCTCCTCCGCAGAGGCGAAGCATGCGCACGAAAGCACAAGCATCAGGCACAAAATGGCAGAAATGAACTTTTTCATATGCCTATTCTCCTCGTGTTGTTGTGGGAAAACGGGTTCGGCAGGCGATTCCCCTGCTTTTTGGCAGGAGAACCGCCGCCGATGGGAGCTGCAAAATCGAGGGCTTTCAAATGGCTGCAATGCGAAGCGATCAGTCGGCCAGATTCAGCGTGGAGCAGTACTGATACAACGCGTTGCGCATGATGTTGTGCAGCATATAGCGCCCGTACACCGTCTCGGTCGGGTCGCCGTACGCAGCGACATTCTGACGGGAGGTGGCGTAGTTGGAGATGGTCAGCATGCAGCCCTGGATGGACATCATGGCAGCGGGAGAGTTGTAGCAGTCGCCCGTGCCGCCGTCGCCGTCGGTGATCAGCATACCCTGCCAGCCCCATTCGTCGCGCATCATGGTCTTGTACATGCCGTAGTGGAACCAGCTCATGCCGATGCGGTTCAGGGAGCCCATGATGCCGTTGGCGTTGTAGTCCTTGCAGGAGATCTCATAGGGCAGCATGTAGATTTCGCGGATGGCCTGCTCGTTTGCCCAGGTGGTGTTGCCGCCGCGGTTCGTGTCGCCGTCGTTCAGGGCGGCGTGCTTGATGAACACGTTCGTGCCGGTGGACTGAATGCCGGATGCGGCGCTGCCGCCGATGTGACCGGCGATGAAGCCGTCCTCGGAGTAGTATTCGAAGTTGCGGCCGCCGAACGGGCTGCGGTGCGTGTTCATGGCAGGCGCGTAGGCATGGATGCCGAACAGGCGAGTCTGATGACCGTAAGCAACGCCCTCAGCGTATGCCAGGTCGTTGTTCCACGTTGCCGCGATCATGACCGCGCAGGGGAACCAGGTGCCGCCGTTGTACTGACCATTGCCGGGTTCGCCGGGGCCGTCAACGACCTTCTGCTTTTCCTTGCCGACGGATTCAACCGCAGATACTGCCCAGCCGGAGTTGCCCTGAATTTCAACCGCCTCATCGATGGAGGTCATGTTTGCCAGCTTGTCGAAAAGCTCAAGACCTTCGTCCGTGTAGATGTCCACACCGGCGAGGTCGGCGGCAGTCAGCTTGTGATAGCTGCCGGAGGAGGGCTCTTCATCGACTACAACAGGGTTGCCCGCTTCGGTCGTTTCGCCCTCGACGACGTAGTAGGTCTGCTCCCACAGGGGATCCGTCAGGGTGGCGGTGTCAATGCCGTCAGGCGTCGTTTCGGCGTAGGGCATCATGTTGCCGCCGTGCGCGTAGAGCGTCTCGGTGATGGTCGTCTTTACGCCGTTGCGGTAGGTTTCAAACGTGTATTCAATGGAATCCTCATCGGTTGTTGCGAGAACTGCCTCGATGGCATCCGTGACCTTTTCGTTGGCTTCCTCGTCGGACTGATGGGTCATGATCTGCTTCATGCCGCCGGCGATGTCGCTGCGGGACAGATAGCCGTCGAGCATGTTGCCGTCGCCCGCGGTCACGTCATCCATGGCGTTCCTGGCAACGGTCTTGTCAGAGGAACGGGCGCCAACGCCGTCCTCGTTGTAGATGAGCGCGTCCGCAAGGGTAACCTTCAGGCTGTCGGTCGCGCGGTCGCCCCACTGATGGGCATCGGACTGGATGTTGAAGCTGTATTCGCCGTTCTCCAGCACGTAGCAGCCCTGACCGAAGTTGTCGAAGGAGGCGAGGTTGTCAGTATCGAAGGTGATGGTGACTTCCTCAGAGGCGCCGGGCTCGAGTGTGCTCGTCTTGGCAAAGCCGATCAGCACAACCTTCGCCTTTTCCAGACCGACGCCCTTGATGCCGAAACGCTCGGTATCCGTCTGATACGGCGCGTCCATGTACAGCTCGACCGCACGCTTGCCAGCCACATCGCCCGTGTTGGTGACCTTGACGGTGATGCTGTTCGTGCCGTGCGCGGTGAGGGTCACGTCAGAGGCAACGATCTCCTCGGAGAAGGTCGTGTAGCTCAGACCATAGCCGAACGGGAACTGAACGACCTGATCGTAACCGGAAACGGCGCCGTTCTTGAATTCGATTGCCTTGAAGTCGTCGGAATCGAAGTAACCGACAGCATCCGCGGTTTCGAAGTAGCGGTAGCCAACGTAAATGCCTTCCTCGTACTGGTAGAAGGTCTGACCGTTGGCGTTGGCATAGCGATTGTTGTCTGTGTTGTAGTAGGTGGGATTGGTGGTCATGTCATAGGCGTAGGTATCCACCAGGCGGCCGGAGGGATTGCTGCGGCCGGTCAGGATGGTGCCGACACCGGTGATGCCTGCCTCGCCCGGATGGCCGATCCACAGGCACGCCTCCACGTTGTACTCCTCGCTGTCGATGAAGCCGAGCTCCATGGCGGTTGCGGAGTTGATGAGGACGATGGTGTGGGCGAAATTCGCCTTGCAGTACGCCAGCAGATCTTTCTCGTTCTGGTCGAGTTCAAGGTAGGTTGAACCGGTCAGCGTCGAGCCGTCGCCGTCGTAGTCCATCGAGGGAGATGCGCCTTCAGCGCCGGAGCGGGAGAAGGTGACGATGGCGTAATCGGTGTAGCCGTCCGCAAGGATGTCGGCAGAGCCGGCTTCGTAAACGGACTTGTCAAACTCGTGAATCTTCTGGTAGCTTGTCCAGTCGCCGATGCCGGACGGGTCGCATTCGCCGACGCCGCGTCCGCCGCCGCAGGTGTCCTCGAGCCAGTACCAGGCATCCTCGTTGACGTCCAGACCGGCCTCGACGAATGCGTCTGCCATCATGACGGTGTTGATGTCGTCCTTGCCGCCGGCGGAGCCCGTGCCGCCCTCGACGTAGTTATAGCTCATTGCACCGAGCAGCGTGACCTTCGTGCCTTCCGCGAGCGGAAGCACATTGTCCTTGTTCTTGAGCAGGACTGCGCCCTCAGCGGCGATCTGCACGCTGACGTCATAGCCCTCCGCGTAGCACTCGTTCGCGTCGAACGAAGCCATTGCGGGCGCGGCGAAGGTGGTGACCAGCATGGCCGCGGCGCAGAGGGTGCTCAGGATCTTCTTGCCGAGTTTCATAAATAGAAGTTCCTCCTTTGCTTCCGGCTCTCTCTGCCGCATCAGCGGCGAAGGAGCAGCAATGTTACCAGGCAGCGGATAAACAGGGCGCATTCAAGCGATGATGTCCCCGTATGCGCTGATTGATTCCAAAGTATAGGCGGTCGTGACGAAAAATCAATGCATTTGTCCCAAATGGAGCATTAACCTCCCTAAAAGAGCACTTTTGCGGAACAAGCGTCGCCTGACATGGAATAAGCGGCAAAAAACAACCGTTTGTCAGAATGAACGGCATGTGAATTCTTTCCGAATATTAATCTGCTTTTAAGCCGCATCGATTGCAAAATCCTTCCGCAGCGATTATAATACAAGAGATTACCAAAAGGAGGTGCCAAACAACATGAGTAGAGATCGCATGATGTCCCACGGCGGCGGGCCGCACCGCGGTCATCGTCCTCCGCCTGAACCGCCGAGGCGCGGATTTGGTCATCGGGAACCGCCGCCGCCCAGACGCAGACCGTATCGCGGCTCCTGCCTCGGGTGCGCCGTGTGGGTGCTGGGCGCGGCGCTGCTGCTGGGGCTGCTGGTGGCGCTTCTGTTTGCCTGATGCGCGAGCCTTGTTTTTCCATGCAGGAGGGAGCTTGCCGCTCTCTCCTTTCTTTTCATGCTTGACAATGCCTTCCTTTATACGGTACAATAAAATCAGCGAACAAGCGAAATCAGCCATAGAGGGAGGGATTTGCTATGCAGCAGCTCTATCTGACCGGGCAGGGCGCTTCCGCCG
>CAVIHU010000033.1:0-19812 GCA_963642705.1 Bacteroidaceae bacterium | reverse complement strand
ACGCATGTGCCATATCGATTTTGCTTCCATGGGTCATATCTCTTTACAACACAGAACAGCCGGAAAATAATTTTGCGGAAAGACTATACATTTGCGAAAATCCATGCTATAATGATTCCTGCAGCCCAACCTGAATTCCAAGGCTCTAATCTCCCTTTGGTTGTCACACGACCCGCATCGGAGCTCCGGTGCAAAACCATGGAAGCAGATGACCTCAAGGCAACGGTATGGGTGACAATTAAAAGGAGGTTTCCCAACCATGTACGAAGATGAAACGCTCGTTTGCCGTGACTGCGGCAATGAATTCGTGTTCTCCGCGTCCGAGCAGGCTTTCTTTGCCGAGAAGGGCTTCCAGAACAAGCCCTCTCGCTGCCCGAAGTGCCGTGCTGCCCGCCGTGCCCAGAACGGCAACGGCTCTTCCGCTCCCCGTCAGATGTATGACGTGGTGTGCGCGAACTGCGGCAAGGAGACTCAGGTTCCCTTCCAGCCCCGCGGAGATCGCCCCGTTCTCTGCCGTGAGTGCTTCGACGCTCAGCGTGCTTCCCGCTATTAATCAGCGGTAAAAACGCAAAATCGTCCATCCTTCGATTCGCTCGGAGGATGGGCTTTTTATATGGCTGTGTTTATGAGGCTGCAGGATCAATCAGGAAACACGGAGGTTCGAAGCGAAGGGGCTTGGGGGCGAACGCAAAGCTCCCAAGAAGCCATATTCAGGTCAAGAACCGCGGGGATGCGATGCGAAGAGGCTTGGAGGAAAACGAGCGAAGTCCGAAAAAACGAAGTCGGAGCTGCCATAAAAACAGCTCCGGCTTTAGATCAGTGGCTCTTGTGGAACAGCAGATGCTCGTAGCGCTCCTTGTCGATGGAGCGTACCATGATTTCCAGCTCCTCATCGCCTAAGACCGTATTGCGCCCCTGCGCGTAGAGCTCCGCGACCATCTCGCGCAGCTTGACGATCAGCGGATCGGTCTTGGCAACCACCTCATCGCCCTTCAGGCGGAAGAAGCTGTTGAACCAGTGCGCGACACCTGCGGTGCCGGATGTCGCGTCAACCGCCACAAGCGCAGGACGGTTGAGAATCTTTGCGGTATCGAAGATGTTGTAAATCTCCTCGTCCTTCAGCAGACCATCTGCATGGATGCCGGCGCGCGTGACGTTGAAGTGACGTCCGACAAACGGCTGACGCGGGCTGATTTCCAGACCGATTTCGCGCTCCATGTACTCGGCGATTTCCGTTACGGCGGTCAAATCCATGCCGTCAAGCGTGCCGCGCAGGGAGGCGTATTCGACTGCCATTGCCTCGAGCGGGCAGTTGCCGGTGCGTTCGCCAATGCCCAGCAGCGAGCAGTTGACGGACGAGCAGCCATACATCCAGGCGGTGCCGGCGTTGCTGACGACCTTATAGAAGTCGTTGTGACCGTGCCACTCCAGCTGCTCGGACGGCACCATGGCATAGTGATTCAGACCGTAGATGATGCCGGGAACGGAACGCGGCAGCGAGGCGCCGTAGTAGTGCACGCCGAAGCCCATCGTGTCGCAGGCGCGGATTTTTATCGGGATGCCAGCCTCCTTCGACAGGCTCATGAGCTCCTCCGCGAAGGGCAGCACAAAGCCGTAGAAGTCTGCACGGGTGATGTCCTCAAAGTGGCAGCGCGGACGGATGCCGCGGTCGAGCGCCGCCTTGACGATGCCCAGATACTTATCCATCGCCTGCTTGCGCGTCAGGTGCATCTTCTTGAAGATGTGGTAGTCCGAGCAGGAAACAAGGATGCCGGTTTCCTGCACGCCGGCTGCCTTGACCAGCTCGAAATCCTTCTCGTTTGCACGGATCCATGTCGTGATTTCCGGAAACTCAAAGCCCAGCTCCTGGCAGGCATGGAGCGCCTTCTTGTCCTTATCCGTATAGAGGAAGAATTCCGACTGGCGCACGAGTCCCTTCGGACCGCCCAGACGATGCATGAGCTTATACAGGTGCACGATCTGATCCACCGTGAAGGGGCTGACGGACTGCTGACCGTCGCGAAAGGTCGTGTCGGTCATCCAGATTTCGTCCGGCATGTTCTCCGGAACGTGGCGCATGTTGAACGCCACCTTCGGAATGGACTCATAGTCGTAGAGCTCGCGGTACAGGTTCGGCTCCTCGACATCCTGCAGGCTGTACTGATAGCGGTTGATCATCAACAGGTTGGATTTCGGGTCAAATTCCAGCATGATACGGTCCTCCCTTTTTTAATAATATATAATAATAAGGAAGAGAGCAATATGCTCGCATACTGCCCTCCCGGTGTGATGCGTCTATGCATACAAAATGATGCGGTTGAAAAGGCTTAGACCAGCCGAGCGACAAATTCCTCGATGCGGCGCAGACCTTCCATGCACGTTTCCATGGCGACCGCGTAGCTCAGGCGGCAGAAGCCTTCCGCCTCGAAGGCGTTGCCCGGCACGACGGCGACATGCTTGTCCGCCAGCAGCAGCTCGGCGAACGTCTGACTGCAGTCGATGACGCGGCCGTTGTACTGCCTGCCGAGGATTTCCTTGATGTTCAGCATGATGTAGAACGCGCCCTGCGGCTTCATGCAGGACAGACCGCTGATGCTGTTAATCTTCTCGACCATGGCGTTGCGGCGTGCCTCGAACTGTGCGACCATGTCCGTCACGCACTGCGGGTCTCCCTGCAGCGCCTTCATCGAGGCGTACTGTGCGATGGCGTTGGCGTTGGACGTTGCGTGGGACTGAAAGCTCGTCATGGCGCAGATTTCGATGCGCGGTCCCGCGACATAGCCGATGCGCCAGCCGGTCATGGCGTATGCCTTGGACATGCCGTTCACCACGAACGTCTGATTCTTGATGGCTTCGCCCAGCTCGGCGATGGATACATGCGTCAGCCCATCGTAGAGCAGCTTCTCATAGATTTCGTCGCTGACGACGTAGAACGGATGGCTGACCGCCAGGTCCGCCACGAACTGCAGCTGTTCACGTGACCAGACGGAGCCGTTCGGGTTGCTCGGACTCGTCAGAATGATGGCCTTTGTGCGGCGCGTGACCTTTGCGGCAATATCCTGCGACGTCGGAATGAAATTGTTCTTTTCGTCCGACGGGATGAACACCGGCACGCCGCCTGCCATGCGTACCATTTCGGGGTACGATACCCAGCAGGGCGTCGGAATCAGCACCTCGTCGCCGGGGTCGAGGATGCACTGGAAGATGGTATACAGACTGTGCTTCGCGCCGGAGGAGACGATGATGTCAGACGGCGTGTAATGCAGGTGATTATCGCGTTCGAGCTTGTCGCAAATCGCCTGACGGAGCGCAACGGTGCCGGCAGCCGGCGTATAGCGCGTCATGCCGAGGTCGATGGCTTCCTTCGCGGCATCGCAGATATAGGCAGGCGTTGGGAAGTCGGGCTCACCTGCGCCGAAGCTGATGACATCCACACCGGCAGCCTTCATTTCCTTCGCGCGCGAATCGATGGCGAGGGTGGGTGAGGGTGCAATATTCTGACAGCGATGAGAAACAGACAGTGCCATAACTATTCCTCCTGCATTCAAGGGACAAATTTAATGCATTTTCAAGGACTTCGCCATTGAAATCCAAACAGAAAAATGAAATCTGAGCGGATAACAAATTGATTATATCTTCATATCGTAAAAAAATCAAGTAGAAAAACGAGAAAAATGCATCAATGAATCAAATTCCTGCAAATCAGAAATAAAAAACGCCCGACACTGCCGAATGTCGGACATTTTGACCTGCATGATTCGTTTTTATTCCTTCATTTTGACTTTCTCTGCCGGCATGTAACCTTCTCCTGTGCAGCACAGTCCCAGCACGCAGTAAAACATCGGCGACACAAGGCAGATGCTGAATGTGAACATCGACTGCGTCAGGAATCCGATCGCCATCAGCGCCCACAGCAAGCCGCCGTGCCTCCGCGCGTGATGAACCGCCGCCCAACAGAGCGATAGCAACAGCATCGCCGCCGGAAGGCCGCAGTTCACCGCAGTCTGCAGGAGCAGATTGTGCGGATTATCGAAGTTCTGCGCCAGATGTTGACCCGTTTCCGTCAGGTAGCTGCGGAAGGCGTAATAGAACGTATCGGGTCCTGTGCCGAACCACGGCGAACGCGTGAACAGATCTGCTGTCATCCGCCATACGCCCAGCCGCTCGGAACCGAACGAATCCCGGGCGCGCCCGTGCAGCGTCTCCTGCAGCTCCCACAGCCAGCTTCCCTTTGCTGTCGGGAGGACATACACAAGCATCAGTGCGATTGCCAGCACACCGCACAACATCGCAATCAGCTGTTTCCATTTTACTTCTGCCAGCGGATGACGGCGGAGCAGAATCGACGCGCCAAGCGCAAGCATCCCTGCGAGCAGCAGCGCCAGGGCCGCAGCGCTTGCCGTCAACGTGATGTTCTCCGAGCCGTCCAGCCACGGCAGCAGCACGCTCTTGCGCAGCGCAGCGAGCAGCAGCACCATGCCAATCACCAGCGCCGTCCCTGTGCGGCAGTCCGGTCGGCGCATCGACAGCATGATGAGGAGGAACAGCGTTACGCCGAGCGCAATCAGCCCGCTCTGCACCTCCATGCACAGCAGGAGCAGCACGCCGAGCAGACCGCCTGTCAGGTGGATTTGCCGCTGCGCGCTGCCGAGGACGAAGCTGCCCAGCAGTCCCGGCACCATCAGGCAGAGCCACGCGCTGACCATGTCGATGTTGCCCAGCGTCCCCTGAAACTCGTAGTTTGTGCGGATACTCCGTCCGCTCGGGAACAGGTGAAGCGGATTCAGCCCTGCGTACTGCATCAGCACAATCAATACGTACACTGCGACCGAGATGCTGCACGCGCTCAGCACCCACGAGGTGCGCACGGGGAGCTGACTCAGGCTGAGGAAAATCAGCATATAGCACACGAGGGTAATCAGCCCTTCATACCGTTCAGCACCCCAGATGACGGCGGACACATGGCGTGCATTCTCCGTATCAGCCCACGTGCCGAAGCGTGCGGACAGGCATAGCCATGCGATGTACGCGAACGCAATGCCAAGCGGTGCCGTCATGCGAGGCGGCTGCCGTCTGACAAACCGCCAAATCAGCACGGCAGGGACCGTCACAGCGGTCAGGACAATCATCCCGTCCCATTTTGTGCGTGTGAGGTTGCTGTAGCTCTGCAGCGTCATGTCCAGCAGCGCCTGAAGCACGGGCACCTCGCCGGAATCAAGAGCCGCAAGCGCATTTTTTTCGCCCAGCAACCAGAAGGGGAATACTGCCAGCCACAGGGCGGCAATCATCGTCGGAACGCTGGCAAAATACCGTCTTTCTTTGGTCATAGGCACCTCATTAGCAAAGCAGGCAATACCGCGCGCTTGCGATATTGCCTGAATGTTACAGTTCTCTTCTGCCCTCCATGGCTTTTGAAAGCGTTACCTCATCGGCATATTCGAGGTCGCTGCCGACCGGTACGCCGTGCGCGATGCGGGTGCATCTGATGCCCATCGGCTTAATCAGCCGCGCGATGTAGGTCGCGGTCGCTTCGCCCTCGATATCGGGATTTGTTGCGAGGATGACCTCGGTGACCTTTTCCGTGCGCAGGCGCTCCATCAGCTCCCTGATGCGGATGTCATCCGGTCCGACGCCGTCCATGGGCGACAGCGTGCCGTGCAGGACATGATACAGCCCGTGATAGTCGTGCATGCGCTCCATCGCGGCGACGTCACGAGGGTCACGCACGACGCAGATCTGCCCATTGTGGCGCTCCTCATTCGCACAGACGGCGCACTTTTCCGCGGATGCAAAATTGCCGCACTGCTCGCAGTAGCGGATGGCTTTGCGTCCCTGCCAGATGGCGGCTGCCAGCGCATGCACCTCATCCAGCGGCAGCCCGACGATGTAATACGCCAGCCGGGTTGCCGTTTTCTGACCGATGCCGGGCAGACGGGAGAGCTCCGACACCATCCGCTCAATCGGTTCAATTTGTCCTGACATCAGAACAGACCGCCCATACCGCCCATGCCGGGCGCCATCTTGCCCATGGTTTCCTCACGGTTCGCCTCGCCCTTGCGAAGCGCCTCGTTGACGGCGGCGATGATCAGATCCTGCAGCATTTCGACATCCTCGGTGTCAACGACCGTGGGGTCAATGGTCAGGGAGAGCAGCTCGCGCTTGCCGCTGACCTTGACGGAAACGACGCCGCCGCCGGACTGTGCTTCATATTCCTGTGCATCGAGCTTTTCCTGAGCTTCAGTCATTGCCTGCTGCATTTTTTGTGCCTGACGCATCAGCTGCTGCATGTTTGCGCCGCCGCCGAAGCCGAAATTCTGTCTTGCCATGGTTGGGTTCCTCCTCATTATTTGTAATAGATAATTGCCTGATTCCCTTGCATGAAAATTGTCCTGCCGCAGGGGGTTCGCTCTGCGGAGCGGGCAGGGGCTTTGCGGTCGCCCCTGCACCCTTCGCAGTGCACGTTTCCGTAGTGGTCGGAGAATGCTGCGCTTTATAGGGTTTTCCTTAAGGCAACACCTTATTTGTGACAGGATAATTGCCTGATTCCCTTGCATGAAAATTGTCCTGCCGCAGGGGGTTCGCTCTGCGGAGCGGGCAGGGGCTTTGCGGTCGCCCCTGCACCCTTCGCAGTGCACGTTTCCGTAGTGGTCGGAGAATGCTGCGCTTTATAGGGTTTTCCTTAAGGCAACACCTTATTTGTGACAGGATAATTGCCTGATTCCCTTGCATGAAAATTGTCCTGCCGCAGGGGGTTCGCTCTGCGGAGCGGGCAGGGGCTTTGCGGTCGCCCCTGCACCCTTCGCAGTGCACGTTTCCGTAGTGGTTGGAGAATGCTGCGCTTTATAGGGGTTATATTAAATCTTTCTGATGTCAAGATTTCCTGAAACCGTGGTCACCCTGACGGTGGGTGCACCGTCAACAATGGACACCCCATCCGTCAGCATTCTGCCGGAAACGGAGCGCAGAATCGCATCGCACTGCTCCGAGGGAATCTCCAGCCCGATGCCACCCGAAACCGATACCGCCTTGAAGCTCGTGAACATGTCTGTAAACGAGAGGAGCGCACCGCGGCTGACCGACGAGAGCGAAACATTGGCGAAGGACAGATGCTCCAGACAGAGCGCACCGGTTGTCGTGAAGAGAGAACACTCCTGACCGCGCAGGTCGTTGCCGGCAATGTCGCCGCCGTTCTTGACAGTCAGGCGCAGGCTGGTCACGTCCGAGAGCATCACGAAGCCGGACAGCGACTCAATGGACAGGTCACTGACCGACATGCCGCGAAGGTGAATGCTGCCGGAGGTTGTCCGCAGCTCCACACGCCCCTTCCACGAGCGCGGCACGCGCACCGTTGCCTGAAGCCAACGCGCACTCAGCGGCAGCGGCGATAAGGCGGCAGGCGACTGCTCCATCGTGAGCGTATCGCCGTTTTGCGTCAGGGAAATTGCTTTCATGTCGTGGTCATCACCGGACGCCATGACCTGAATCTCCTGCGTATCATCCGCATAAACCTCCAGCAGAGTGCCGGAGAGATGGATGACCAGCTGCGTAATCGTCAGCGCCGGAAAGGAAGAGCGGGTATTCATGCGCGTTCACCTCCGTCATGTACTCCATCATAGCACGTTTTTCATTTGCTTGCAAGTATCGCTTTATTCCAGCAGCACCGCGCCGGTTACGACATCGTCCATCAGCGCAATCAGCAGCGGAAGACCGCGATCCTGCTTGCCTTGCAGGCGAATGGCATCCTTTTCCAGCACGGTCGGCGGTGTTCGAACCTGCGTGACGCGGATGAGATGGTCGCCCTCGGACAGGCGAACGACGCCGGCGAGGCACTGTCCGTTGCTGCCGTTCTTATTAAAGTAGAAGGATTTGACGCCCTTGCCGTTGCGGTTCTGCCGCTCGAAATCAACGGACAGCAGGCGCTTGCCGTAGCCGCGGTCGGTCAGCAGGACAAGCTGGTCGTTTTCCCGCAGCTGCTCGCACCAGATGACCTCGTCATCCTCGTCGACCTGCATGCAGCGCACACCGGCGGCGGCACGCCCCTGCGCGGGAATGCTCTCCAGCGCAAAGCGGATGCATTGCCCCTTCCGGCTGAACATCAGCAGGTCATCGCGGCTGGCGGCAGGCAGGATGGTCAGCAGGCTGTCATCCTTCTTAACAGTGACGGCAGCGAACTTTTTGCTGCGGACATCGTACTCCGCGGCGGCGGTTCGCTTGACCATGCCTTGACGCGTTACGAACAGCAAATCCGGCAGATGCGCGATATCGATCATGCGCGTGCATGTCATCCACAGCGCTTTTTCGCCGTCCTCCAGCCCGACAAGCAAGCCGGACAGCAGCTGACCACGGTCTTTGGGCTTCACCTCGTTGAGCGATGCGACCGGCAGCTGATAGCAGTTGCCGTGATTCGTGAAAATCAGCAGCGTTTCATCCGTGCGCGCCATGAAGAGGAAGTCGGCGTATTCGTTTTCGTCTTCCGTCCGGGTCGGCAGCGGCGTTTTCTTGTATGCAGCCGGATTCATCCGCTTGAGCTGACTGCTGCCGGTAAAGGCGACAATGACCTCCTCGGGCGCGATTTTTTCCTCCTCCTCAACGGGGGATTCGTCCGCGTCCTCGATGCTCGTTCTGCGCGGGTCGCCATACACCTCGGCAATTTCCCTGAGTTCCTTCGAGATGACGGCAAGCAGCTTCTTTTCGCTCCTGAGGATGCCCTCGAGCTTGTCGATGAGCTTCAGGATGTCCTCATATTCCTTGCGCAGCGCGAGTATTTCGAGGTTCGTCAGCCGCTGCAGGCGCATGTCCAGAATCGCCTGCGCCTGCACATCGCTGAGCGCGAACCGCTCTATCAGGCGCGTCTTGGCTTCCTTCGGGTTCTTTGAGGAGCGGATGAGCGCGATGACCTCATCAAGGTTGTCCACGGCGATCATCAGGCCCTGCAAAATGTGCGCCCGTGTCTTCGCCTGATTGAGGTCATAAGCCGTGCGGCGCGATACGACATTCTTCTGATGGCGGATGAAGTGCGTGAGCATGGTTTTGAGCCCCATCTGCACGGGCTTGCCATCGGCAATGGCAACCATGTTCACGCCGAAGGTGACCTGCAGATCGGAATACTTGTAGAGGAGCTTCAAAAGCTTATCGGCATCGGCATCCTTCTTCAGCTCGATGACGGCGCGCATGCCTTCACGGTCGGATTCATCGCGGATGTCATAGATGTTGCCAAGCTGCCCCTTTTTCTCCTCCGTGAGCTTCAGAATTTTCTCGAGCATTGCCGCCTTGTTGACCATGTACGGCACCTCGGTGATAACGAGCAGCTTGCGCCCTGCGATGCCGTCCTCCACATGCACGCGTGCACGCAGGGACAGCTTCGAGCGGCCTGTTTCATAGCCCTTGCGGATTTCTTCGTTGCGAACGAGCACGCCGCCGGTCGGGAAGTCCGGACCGGGGATGATTTTCATCAGCTCATCCAGCGAAATATCCGGATTGTCAATGACCGCCAGCGCCGCGCGGATGCTTTCGCCGAGGTTGTGCGGCGGAATGTTCGTCGCCAGACCGACCGCGATGCCGCTTGCGCCGTTCACCAGCAGATTCGGGAAGCGTGCCGGCAGCATGTCCGGCTCCTTGAGCGTATCGTCGAAGTTCAGGCGGAAGGGCACGGTGTCCTTTTCGATATCGCGCAGCATCAGCAGAGCAAGCGGCGTCATGCGTGCCTCGGTGTAACGCATGGCGGCAGCGCTGTCGCCGTCAATCGATCCGAAATTGCCGTGACCATCGACCATCGTGCCGCGCATGGAGAAGTCCTGCGCCATGCGGACGAGCGCATCGTACACGGAGGAATCGCCGTGCGGATGATATTTGCCCAGGCAGTCGCCGACGATACGGGCGCACTTGCGGTGCGGCTTGTCCGGCGTCGTGCCCAGCTCCATCATCGTATACAGGATGCGGCGCTGCACGGGCTTGAGCCCGTCCTCCACACGCGGGAGCGCACGCTCCAGAATGACATGCTCCGCATAGGGCATCATAGACTGATGCATGACGTCCTCGACGGTCGTTTGCAGGATTCGGGAAGGGTCGTCCTTGGGAATCGGGCGGTTGTCGCTTGTTTTCTTCGCCATGGCTTACTTCTCTCCCTCCTGCTGATTTTCGGGCAGCTTGAAATCATCCGGTTTGTTGAAGTCGGCGTTCTCGATGATGTAATCGCGCCGCGGTTCGACCTTGTCGCCCATGAGGATGGTAATGCGCCGGTCAGCCAGCGCCGCGTCCTCAATCGTCACCTGCATCAGCTTGCGCTGCGCCGGATCCATGGTCGTCGCCCAGAGCTGCTCCGGGTTCATCTCGCCGAGACCCTTGTAGCGCTGGAGCGTGTAGCCCTTGCCGGCTGCCCTGACGCACTTTTCCAGCTCCCTGTCGTCATAGGCGTACATGACCCTGGCGCCCTTCTGCACCTTATAGAGCGGCGGCATGCCGATGTACACGTGTCCGCCCATGACGAGCTCCTTCATATAGCGGAAGAAGAACGTCAGCAGAATGGCGCGGATATGGGCGCCGTCCTGGTCGGCATCGGAAAGGATAATTACCTTGTGGTACTTGAGATTCGCAAGGTTGAAGCTCTCATCAATGGACGTGCCGAGCGCCGTAATCAGCGAGCGGAACTCCTCGTTGCTCAGCACCTGGTCGAGACGCTTCTTTTCGGCGTTGAGCGGCTTGCCGCGCAGGGGCAGGATCGCCTGATAACGGCTGTCGCGCCCCTGCTTTGCGCTGCCGCCTGCGGAATCGCCCTCGACGATGAAAAGCTCGTTGTCCTCGGGCTTTCTGCCGCGGCAGGCACTCAGCTTTCCCACCAGCGGCGCTGCGTCGAGCTGATTCGCCTTGCGGGCGTTGTCGCGCGTCTTTCGCGCCGCCTCACGCACCTGCGCCGCCTTCAGCGCCTTCTGCACGATCAGCTGTGCCGTTGGCTGATTCTTGAGATTCTCCAGCCAAACACCCAGCTGCTGCGTGATGATGCTCTCAACTGCCGGACGCACTTCGCTGTTGCCAAGGCGACCCTTCGTCTGCCCTTCGAACTGCGGATTCTTGACCATCGCCGTCAGCACGCAGCTTAAGCCTTCGCGGAAATCCTCGCCGGTCAGGTTGCTGTCCTTCTCCTTGAGGACGCCTGTGCGCCGCGCATAGTCGTTGAACAGCTTTGTAAAGGCCGCCTTGAAGCCGGTTTCATGCGAGCCGCCTTCTGCTGTCGGGATGTTGTTGACATAGGAAAACAGGCTTTCCGTGTAGCCGTCCGTATACTGAATCGCCACGCGGCAGATGACATCGTCCTTCCTGCCCTCGAGGAAAATCGGCTCCTCGTTGAGCACCGTGCGGCCGTCGTTCAGGTAGCGGACATAGTCCATGATGCCGCCCTCGTAATGGAAGACATGCTCACGCCTGTCCGGTTCGGCACGCTCATCCGTGAACACAATTTTCAGCCCGCGGTTCAGGTAAGCCAGCTCCTGCAGGCGGCGGTGTACCGTATCATAATTGAAGCGAACATCCTCGAAAATCGTATCATCCGGCATAAAGCGGACAAGCGTACCGCGCTTGCGCGTGTTGCCGACCTTTGCCAGCGGCGCATCCGGCTTGCCTGCCGCCACCTTGCCCGTCTGCGGGTCTGTTTGACTGGTGAAGCGCATCGAATAATGCGAGAAATCGCGGTAGATATCGACCGTCAGCCACTTGCTCAGCGCGTTGACCACCGACGCGCCCACGCCGTGAAGTCCGCCGGAATAGCTGTAATTATCGTTGTTGAACTTGCCGCCTGCATGCAGAATGGTGAAAATAACCTCCGCGCCGCTGACATGCATCGTCGGGTGCTCATCCACCGGCATACCGCGTCCGTTATCATAGACCGATGCCGACCCATCACTATGCAGCGTCACGCGCACCTCATCCGCAAAGCCGTTGGAGGCCTCGTCAATCGCGTTATCCACGATTTCCCAGAGTAGATGATGCAGTCCGCGCGTGGACGTCGAGCCGATATACATGCCCGGACGCATCCGAACCGCCTCGAGTCCTTCGAGCACCTGAATGTTGCCTGCGTCGTAATGATTGACCTGATGATTTGCCATAGATAAGCTCCTTCGCTGCGGGAATATCGGAGGCTATTATACCACATCGTGCGGCTTTCATCAAGGCGAACAGGAAAAGGGACGCAGGCTCCCCTTGACCTTTTTCGTGATGCGCGAAATTTTAAAAATACGCCTTGACAAACTTCTTTTTGCGTGATATGATACTTGATGTTCCGGTTACGACAACCGCATAGGGGCATGGTGTAATGGTAACACGTGGGTCTCCAAAACCTTTGTTGAGGGTTCGAGTCCTTCTGCCCCTGCGAGGGAGCGCTTGAAATTACTGAGTTTCAGGCGCTCTTTTTATTTGTCGGAGAGGACGGTGAGCGCATCGGCTAACTGGTCAAAGCCGTCGCCGCGAAGCTTTGTATAAACATTCAGCGTAACGGCAGTGTCGGCATGACCGAGAAGACGGGAAGTCAATTTGAGGTCGATGCCCGCGTCATAACAGTTGGTCGCCATGGAGTATCGGGCGGCGTGCGTTGGCTGGTAAGGCACGTCAGCGCGTTTGCAGAGGGTTTTGAGCTGGGCGCGGACGGCGTCGTAAGTGAGACGTGAACCGTCGGGTTTTGCGAAAACCGCGTCGGACACAGATTCGCGGCGAAGGTGGTTTAACAGCTTAAGCGCACGGGGAAGAATCGGAATTGTGCGGTTGCTGCTAAACGTTTTCGGCGCCGGCGCCTTGGTTGGCGCCGCGCCGGTGGTGCGAACCATCGTGGAATGCACGACGATGGCTTTGCGGCGAAAGTCTACGTCCGACCAGTTGAGCGCAAGCGCTTCGTTGACGCGCATGCCGGTGTCAAGCAGAATACCGATGACGGCAAAAGCCGGACGCGGGTCTTTCTCGATTTCGCGCCAGAGCTTGGTCTGGTCTTCGGGTGAAAAGTTACGCGTTACGCGGCGTGGTTTGATTGCGCGGTCGGATTTCGGCATGGATACGCCTTCGTCGGGGTTCGACGGGATATAATGCATCGAGGCGGCATGGCGCAAGGCGCATGCGACCAGTTCGTGCAGCTTTTTGATCGTAGACCATGCATAGCCCCTCTGAATCAAAGCGTCAATGAAGCTCATGATGTCCTGACAAGTAATGTCGGAAATCAACATCGATGCAATAGGGAAGCTCTGAACTGCCTTCTGTGACGTTTGGAGCCGCAGATACGTCTGTGGACGTACCTGTGGACGTTTCACGGTTTCCAGCCAACAAGCAATATACTCCGATAGTGTTTTGTGCATATTTCAGCACCTCTTTTTTTTCTATCATTCCTTTGTTTTACTCAAGGTTAGTGTTTGCGAAATACCACGTCGTCTTTCAGGTTCGACCAGCACTGCGCGTTACAATCCTGACATTTACCGGAACACTGGTGCGCAGTTTCGGGAACGCGCAACTCAGAGCCGTCCTGCATCCAGGCGACAGTCAGCTTTTCGCGAACGTCGGACGGAACGGGAACGCCGGGCCACGCAGACCAGACAAGACGAAAATTGTCAGGAAGATCGTTGAGTGCGTGATGTATCATTTGATATTGTTTGGTGAAGGCGAGAAATTTAACATGCGGATTGGCGCGAATGACGCGCAGCCACATATCAAAATAGCTCACGGAGTAGAAATCTCCGTGAGCGTGAATGCGAAAAAGACGAGGAGCATTTGCTTCCGCAAAGTAATGCATCAACTGTTGCTCTACAAACGGCATATCGTTGAGGCATTCCTGATAATTATGCTGATAAGCGGCAAGAACGCTTGGGCGAAGACGCTCAATCTTGCGGGCGTAGCAGCCGTGCAGATAACACGTGGCACAAGCTTCCTTAGAGCAGGTGACACCGGAAGGAAGCGAGAAGGAAGGAATAGCGCCCATTTTAATATTGCCATTTGTAATCTTAATCATAACATTCTCCTTAATCTACTTTATCTAAAGCATATAAATCGAGTCGGTTTTGCTTTGCCTGTTTGAAAGCTTCAATAATGACAGGTAATTCAGCCTGCTTATCGGCAGACTTCCTGATGTGCGAGAGGTCGTAAAAGGGGAGCATGGTCTGCTTAAGCGCCTGTGCATGTTCGTCGTTAACGAACGAAACGATACCGACAACAACATCATCGCGCCTGTATTCACGGTCTTCAAAATGGGTGACGACCCGCCAGTCGTCAGCCGGAATCAACACAGGCCATCCTTCTTTTGCACGGCAGAATGCGTCAATGCTGAAGAGACTGAGCCAATCGCTGTTCTCGCCGTAAGTATTTTTAAAAGCCTGCGGGTCAAGATAAACATAACCCGCAGGCAAACGAGGCAATTTATTGCACAGCAGAATCACGCCGCGAAACTGTTCGTTCTCCATAAAAGCTCCTTAGTTCAGCAGTGAATAGGTTTTCAGATTGCTGGTTCCGTAAACCTTGAAATTCGATGTCATCAAGGTAGAATAATCTGCTTTATAATCGTGCCGGATTTTCTGAAATTCCAGATAATCACGGTCGTTGCACTTCTTCTCACAACGTTTCATCAGCATGTCGATCAGCTTATCGGCGACATCCTTCTTTGGAATAAATGCTGCAACTTCAACGCCTTCGTATTCATCCTGCATCTGCTCCAAGTATAGCTGCATTGTATAGGAGTAGTTTACGACAACGATAAAGCCTTGTTGAGCGATGTTGAGCGCGGCTTTTGCATATGTGCTAACATTCAGTTCATGCGTTTCAGGATTTTCGAAACTGGTTGAGCTGAGCTTGATGCAATTCTTTTTATTGGAAATAATAGTGTCGAAAAGACAGTTGTAAGACAAAATCACAGTTCCGG
The DNA here is from genome assembly GCA_963642705.1 of Bacteroidaceae bacterium. GTDB lineage: Bacteria > Bacillota > Clostridia > Christensenellales > Aristaeellaceae > UBA11524. Next base: position 4,931 of record CAVIHU010000033.1, on the reverse strand, counting down.
TCAAATCAATCATCCTTTCAGGATTCAGGTCCATTCAGAAAGCTGCAATCGACGGGTTTTTCAGGGTCTGGCCATTCAAGCAGAAAATCCTTTTTACGAAGCTTGCATTGTGGTTCTCCGTCTTTCCAGAAGACGACACCTTCAATGTTATGTTCTGCAAGATATTGCTTCATACCGTCAAAATCACGCGGAAAATCTTCCAGAACGACTTTGCCGTGCGGGACAAGTGTGTCATAACTCAGACCATATTTATTGCTCTGAAAATGCACCCCAATGGCTTCGTAGGTGCCGTCAGGCAACGGGCCACCGTTATCGCGAACGGCGCGGTCGTAAGCAGACCACTGCCATTTATCAGCCTTTTCGTCGCGGCTACAGGGGCGCCAGACAGGAAAGTGCAGAGACGTTGCTTCAGCTCTTGTCTGGCAGGGAATATCGTCTTTACGCGGCTTTGAATCGCGTGCATCATAACGTCGATAGAATTTGCCGTCGATGATGGCGCAGGCGGACCCATCTATCTTTAACGTTGCAACACCCTGACCTTTCTCAACCCATTCAAAGCCGAGCCGAACAAGATTTATGCACGACTGTTTATGGAATCCGGCATATTCAAACATAAAAAGCACGGGAAGCTTCTTCATAACATCACTCCTTTCGGTCAATAATGTACAGACACGCGGCCGCCGCAGCGCCGCAGAGCATCAATGTGCCAAACACGATCCATGTTGGCGAGAGCACCCACCACCACGACCAGTCGATCACGCCGCAGAGCTTTAGGACGATGAAAACTATCTGAAGCACATCTCCGATGCCAACGCCGACATAGGGCGTTTTGTTAACGTTGCTCATAGACACACCTCTCAGTTCGGGATCTTCTCAAACAGCTCCCGTGTTAAATACGGGCAGGCGATTTGAAGCTGATCGCAGACGCTTTCAACCATTTCTTTTAACTCAGGATTAGCGCCAGAGTTCTTGTTGCGCTCCTTATAGATATGCGCCCATTCGGTCACGTTGCACTGAAAGACAAAGGTCGACGGAATGGAAAGCATATACAAACCGCGAAGCGCGTCTTTGTTGTTCGCCAAATCTTCGCGCACGTAGCCGTTAACAGTCTTCACGTAAGGCTCTCCGTTGATTTCAATACGTCCTGGCAGGGCAATGTTCAACGTTTTCAGGGCTTCATCGGTTGGAATGATTTTGCCTTTGTAGAAATCGGACATTTCATTCTCACCAAACTTCGCAAGACGGGTGGAGGAACGGACGATTCGATTGTCGAGCCGCTTGGCGTGACTGTCGAAATCATCCTGAGCCCCTCGGTGCATATCCTGAACAGTTACGGAGAAATTGATAAAGCGCAGCAGCGTCATATGACGGGAGCCGATCTTGAAAACAGTTCCCAGCCATTTTTTGAGCTCCGGGTCGTCGTCGATTTTCCGCAAGCCTTTGCTGCCTTCTGTTGTACTGTTGCTAACGGCTTGCCGGATGCGCATATCAAGCTCCGGCGTCCATGTACGCTTTGACAAATACATCGCAGCGATTGTATCATCGAACCCCCAAATTGAATTCAGGGCTACCTTCATTCGCAGACCTCCTCTATATCTTCAACGATTGCAAGACGATAAGCCTCTTCTATGGCTTCTTCACGGTTTCCTTTATATCTTTCAACGCAGGGCGACGTCGAGCCGCAAGTCAGACACGCATAACAGGCTCCCCAAGTCGATTTTCCTGTCAAGTTATTAAAACAGACGCCGTCGATATAAGCTCGCGGCGCCATGGCGGAATGGCAATATCGGCACAATACAGGCTCGTGCACGTTCATCACTCCTGTTTAATTGTTGAAATAGAAAAAGAGCTGCCGCTTTTTGCGGCGGCAGCTCTTTGGCGATTAAAATTGAATCTCTTCATCCTCGGCATCTGAGTTCGGAGTGGTCGGAGCGCTGTTAAGCGGCGGTTCGCTGACGCCATTAGGAGCGCCGACGATAAAATCCGCGCTTATCCGCATTCCATCCTTATGATCGTCTTCGTATTCGCTATAATCGCTCTCTTCGCAAACGACTACGCCTACATATTCTTCGTCATATTCATCATCGTAGTCGGCGTTGTCGCTATGAGCAAAGTTGGCGATTTTGCCTTTTATGCCGGGATTTTCATGTAGCTCTTCTTTATCATCATCCTTCTCGGACATGACTTTTATGTTGGCTATGCTGCGTTCGTTGGCTGCGCCTTCTGCAAAGCCGCACTGGAAACCGTTCTGGTAAGCTTCTGCGTGCTCTTTCTCGTATGCGGCGAGAGCAGCTTTATCTGCCTCGATCGTATAATGCATATGCTGAAAGGTGTTGACGCCATTTGTATAGGCGCCGACCTGGAACGTGTCCGGAGCAACATAAGCAAAGGAATAAACGCGGATCGGCGCGTCGTCAATAGCATAGCCGTCGTCGGCAAGCTGCGAATGATGCACGACCGAGAAGAGAATCAGCGCATTCGGCTTGCCGATTTCATCGTTGTAGGTTCGGCAGCCATAAGGAGAAAGAAACACGTCGGTAACGACAAAATTCTCGTAGCGCGGAGGCTGATATAATTTGCTCAGCTTATCAACAGCCTGGGAAACAAAAGACGGGAAATTAGAACGGAAGTATTTATTTTCCATAAACACAAAACTCCTTTTTAATCAGTTAGTCCTAAAGTAATCAGCAACAAAGTATGGGTTCCGTTTGCTTAAAGCAAGGAAACCACCATCCTTTCAAAATCGGGCATTAGCTCCAACGTCGTTCCATTTCTTCTTCAGGCGTCAATTCTTCCTCTTTCGCCATTTCGGCAAGCGTCATGACGGCATAGTTCGCAAGGTCAAGCAGGGTGTCCTGAACAGATTCATCCTTCACCATCATGCCTTTCTGAGCGTTGCGGCAAAAGGATTTGAGACGGTTCAGCTTATCTGCCATCCGGATAACCGGTGAAACAAGCCCGAACTCCTCGTAGGATTGATGGAACGAGTTGTCGTAGTCATTGTTCTTGGCGATATACGTGCGCTCCATTTTTTCCAGCACGGCGCCAAACTTTTCGACATTTGTCTTAGCCATAAGCTCTCCTTTCCGGCGCGGCTTCGCCGCCGCCCCGCCTCCACGCGCGGCGCTTGCGCCGCGACGGGACAAAGCACGTCAATCGTAATTGATAATCAAATCATCTGCATGATTTGCAACCAAACCACGATGATTGTGCGTAAGAGTGCAAATGGCTGCATAAGGCTCGTTCTCAAAATGCTTGATATAAGCATCAAACCCGGACCGTTCCGGCTTATGGAACAGGTCGTTCTGACCGGTATGACCGATTACGATTATTTTACAGGAATCATGCATTCGTGTCAATGCTTTTTTCAGCTCGTCAGCGTAGAAATTCTGCGCCTCATCAATGATAACTACCTGACGTTCAAAGTTGCAGCCGCGAAGAAAATTGTGAGAAACGCATGAAATATAGGCTGTACCATTCTTTTCATTTAAACCTTCGTCATGAATCGAGCGGTCAAAATTGATATTCGCCTTGATCGCCGCCTGCGCAAAGGGCTCGTTATAGGCGGCAATCTTCTCCTGCGGCGTGCCCGGCAGGAAGCCAATGCGAGCTTCCTGCACGGGCGCGGTGATATACACGATGCCGTCATAGCGGTGATAATCATAGAGAAGCTGCGCGGTCATGACAGCAATCTGCGTTTTGCCTGTTCCTGCTTTCGCGTTGCAGAAGACGATCAGCTTTTCCGGACTCCAAATCATATCGCGAAAATGCTTCTGGTCTTCATCAAGCGTCATACCGAAAAAGATATGGTCGGAAAGTGTCTCCGGGGCGTTTGACGCATTTATGGCATTTTGTTTCTTTGCCATTTGCAACATCCCTTTCTGTTGATATTTTTGTCTCAATTTTTTATATAATATTTGAGACAAGCGTTAGTTTTCCGGTGGTTATAGATGCCTGCACGTCGATGATTCGCTGGTTGGAGCTGCCTCGGAAGGCGAGGCGCTTATCAGCCAAAGACTGGACGAAGCGCCCGTCAACCAAGACGTCGATGTCGCCTAAAACCAGAGCGTTGTTGAGATTGCGGTCTTCCAGCTCTTCCCACGTATAGCCGGTGTAGACCCAGACGTCTTTATCAGCCATGCGTGCAAGGCGGGCAATCGCTTTCGTTGCGTACAGGTTATAATCTGTCAGCGGTTCGCCGCCCAAGACAGACACGCCCTGAATATACGGCTTATTCAGAAGGGCTGAAATATAGGCGTAATCAATGGGCTTGCCGTAATCCTTATCCCACGCTTCAGCATTGAAGCAGTTGGGACAGCGATGCGGACAGCCGGAGAGGAATACGCCAACGCGAACGCCGATGCCGTCGGCGATGTCAACCGGAATAATACCGGCAATGTTACTCATGGTTGCTCCATCCTTCCTGCGTGCTTGACGCGCATTTCGGTTTCCTGCTGCTTGCCGAGATTAAAGGCGGTCTTGTAATCTCCCGACAAATAGCCTGTGACTCTGCGAAGCTGTTGGATATGGCGGCTGCCGCAAGTAGGACAAACATCGTTAAACTCGCCTGTGTAACCGCAGTCAAGACAGGTGTCGTTCGGGACGTTGACCGCAAAATATGGAATATCTTTATCCATCGCGTAGTTCACAATCGCTTCAAGTGCCGGAATATTATTCTGAACACTGCTGGGCAATTCTACATACACGATGCAACCAGAATTGGAATATCCTGTCAGCTCAGACTCGATGTCGATTTTCTTGAAAACGTCCATCTCACACCAGACCGGCACATGAATTGAGTTGGTGAAGAAGTCGTGGTCGCTGACACGCGGAATAACGCCGTACTGTTTTTGGAACTGCTTCATTGCGGTAAAAGCTAAGGAACCTCTGAATAAATAGCCCGACATTCTGCAATTCTCTCTAATTTAGAA
>CAVIHU010000032.1:0-22865 GCA_963642705.1 Bacteroidaceae bacterium | reverse complement strand
ACTTGATGGTGCGAACCATCTGGCTGGTGTAGGAGTTCTCGTTGTCGTACCAGGACACGACCTGCACCTGATAGGTGTCGTCGTCGATCTTGGCGACCATGGTCTGGGTGGCATCGAACAGGGAGCCGTAGCGCATGCCGATGACGTCAGAGGAGACGATCGGCTCGGTGTTGTAGCCGAAGGACTCGGAGGACTGCGCCTTCATGGCGGCGTTCACGGAGTCGACGGTCACGTCAGCACCCTTGACAACAGCCACGAGGATGGTGGTGGAGCCGGTGCAGACAGGGACGCGCTGTGCGGAGCCGATCAGCTTCTTGTTCAGCTCGGGGATGACCAGACCGATTGCCTTCGCAGCACCGGTGGAGTTCGGAACGATGTTCTGAGCGCCGGCGCGGGCACGACGGAGGTCGCCCTTACGATGCGGGCCGTCAAGGATCATCTGATCGCCGGTGTAAGCATGAACGGTGGTCATGATGCCGGAAACGATCGGATACTTGTCGTTCAGAGCCTTGGCCATGGGCGCGAGGCAGTTGGTGGTGCAGGACGCAGCGGAGATGATCTGATCGTCAGCCGTCAGGGTGTCGTTGTTGACGTTGTAGACGATGGTCTTCAGGTCATTGCCGGCGGGGGCAGAGATGACGACCTTCTTCGCGCCGGCAGTGATGTGCGCCATGGACTTTTCCTTGGAGCAGTAGAAGCCGGTGCATTCGAGCACAACATCCACGCCCAGCTTGCCCCAGGGAGCATCCGCAGCGTTCTTCTCGGCATAGATCTTGATTTCCTTGCCATCGACGACGATGGAGTCCTCGGTGGATTCCACAGTGTGCAGGTTTTCACCGATGTGGCCGCAGTACGCGCCCTGAGCGGTGTCATACTTGAGCAGGTGAGCCAGCATCGCGGGAGAGGTCAGGTCGTTGATGGCAACAACCTCGTAGCCCTCAGCGCCGAACATCTGACGGAAAGCCAGACGGCCAATACGGCCGAAGCCATTGATTGCAACTTTTACAGCCATTGGAAGATACCTCCTTCAGTCATTCAAACCGGGTTTTTATTCCCATCTCATATTCTACCCAATTTCGTTCCATTTTGCAAGGGGTTGCAAAGGATTTCCGCTGATTTTGACACTATTTTCACAGCTTGTTGTCCATAGGACGCCCTCGGCAGTAGCCTTTTGCATGCCTGATAGGTGATAAGGCTTTCCGCTCGCAGACTTCATATATTATAGTTGCTTTACAGCGCAGGTGTGGAAAAGCGCAATGCGAAGGGGTTCGGAAAGAAAACGGACGAAGTCCGCGACGCCTGTTACCATTCCACATTCTGCTGCATTTTCATTTCAAGCTCCTGACTCTTGACCGACACCCTCATCCCGGGCGCAATGGAATGCGTAATGAACGCATTGCCGCCGATGACCGCATCGTGCCCGATGACCGTTTCGCCGCCTAAAACCGATGCGCCGGAGTAAATCGTCACGCGGTCGCCGATGGTGGGATGACGGCGGTGTCCGCGCAGGCTCTGCCCGCCGCGTGTGGAGAGTGCGCCGAGCGTCACGCCCTGATACAGCTTGACTGCGTTGCCGATGACGGTCGTCTCGCCGACGACGATGCCCGTGCCATGGTCGATGAAGAAATATTCGCCAATGGTCGCGCCGGGATGAATGTCGATGCCGGTCCGGCTGTGAGCGTATTCGGTCATGATGCGCGGAATCAGCGGCACGCCGAGCAGAAACAGCTCATGGGCAAGCCGGTTGACCGTAATGGCAAGCATACCGGGGTATGCGATGATGATTTCATCAAGGCTGGTGGCGGCCGGGTCGCCGTCATAGAACGCCTGCAAATCGGTGGACAGCAGAGCGCGCACCGCCGGAATCCGCTCGAGAAAGCGAAGGGTCAGCTCCTGCGCCCTGCACTCGATGTCCGCTGCTGTTTCCTGCGGTACGCTCGTGCCGCCGCGGAGGGCAATGGCAATCTGCCGATGCAGGTGATACGCGGTGTCCTCCATCAGCGCGGAAAGCGCGTGCTCGGCATGATACACCCGATAGGAGGCGTCGCGGAAATAGCCGGGAAAGACGATGCGCCGCAGCTTCGCAATCAGGTCGATGATGACATCGCGGTCGGGTTGATTGAACGGCTCGATGCGATCCATCGGGCGGCCTGCGCCGTAATCCGCCAGAATGCTTTCGGTTATCGTCCGCATTCGCTGGTCAAAGAGTTGCTTATCCATGCTCTGCCTCCTGAATGATCGGTTTTTTCCTTCCTGTCGCTTTCCTATTTTATACCGCTGAAGCAGGCTATGTCAACCCTTGCGGAAATCAGGGAAGCGTGGTATACTTCACCGTGGAAGCGCCTTCATATAAGAAGGAGCCTTTTTGCGGAAAGGAACGGAGAAAACCATGCGACAACAGCTTGTTGAGCTTCGCCGCGCAATGGAAAAGCACGGCATCGACCTGTATATGATTCCCACGGATGATTTCCACGCCTCGGAATACGTCGGCGCGCACTTCCGCGGCCGCCACTATGTATCCGGCTTTACCGGCAGCGCGGGAACGCTGCTCGTATCGAAGGAATGGGCAGGGCTGTGGACGGACGGACGCTATTTTCTGCAGGCGGACGCGCAGCTCGGCGGCAGCGGCATCGAGCTGTGCAGGATGGGTGAGCCCGGCGTGCCGACCCTCACGGAATATATCGCGGAAAACGGGAAGGCAGGACAGCGCTTCGGCTTTGACGGACGCGTTGTGACCGCCGCGCAGTACAGCCGCCTTCAGGATATTGCGCAGGAAAAGGGCTTTGCCATCGTGTCGGACGTTGATCTGCTGGATGAAATCTGGGCGGAGCGTCCGCCGTTGTCCGCCGAGCCTGCGTGGGAGCTGCCCGTCACCCTGACCGGACGCAGCCGCGTGGAAAAGCTGACGCAGGTGCGCAGTGAAATGACAGCCACCGGTGCGGATACGCTGATTCTTTCCTCGCTGATGGACATCTGCTGGCTGATGAACCTGCGCGGCAACGACGTTGCATGCACGCCGGTGCTGCTGTCCTTCTGCGCCGTGACGCAGCAGGATGCCGTGCTGTTCGTCAATCCGTCCATCCTCAGCGCCGATATTCAGGCGCACCTGAAGGAGGACGGCGTGAGCATCCGCCCGTATGCCTGCATCTATGAGTATATCAAGAAGCTGCCGGAGGAATCCGCTGTCATGATGAACCTGAATGTGGTCAACAGCCTGATACGCGCCTGCGTGCCCGACTCCGTCCGCGTGATCAACCATGTTGACCCGACGGAAAAGCCCAAGGCGGCGAAGAATCCGACCGAGGTTGAGGGCTTCCGCAAGGCGCACGTGCAGGACGGCGTGGCGGTGACGCGCCTGATGTACTGGCTCAAGCACAACGCCGGCAAAATCCCGATGGATGAGCTGAGCGTCGCGGCAAAGCTGGAGGAATTCCGGCGTGAACGCCCTGATTACATCGGACCGTCCTTCGAGCCGATCGTCGCCTATGGCTATCACGGCGCGATTGTCCACTATTCGCCTACCGAGGAGACGAACATCCCCGTTGAGCCGCGTTCGCTGCTGCTGGCGGACACCGGCGGACATTACCTGCAGGGCACGACCGATATCACCCGTACCTTCGCCATGGGCGAAACGACCGATGAGGAGAAGAAGCTGTTCACCCTCGTGCTGAAGGGACATCTGCATCTCGGCAACGCCCGCTGGAAGTATGGCTGCACGGGCAGCAACCTGGATTATCTCGCCCGCGAGCCCCTCTGGCAGGAGAATCTGGACTACAACCATGGCACCGGTCATGGCGTCGGTTATGTGCTGAGCGTCCACGAGGGACCGCAGCGCATCCACTGGCGCACGAATCAGGTCGTCCTTGAGCCCGGCATGGTTACGAGCGACGAGCCCGGCTTCTACCTGGAGGGCAGGTTCGGCATCCGCCACGAGAATCTGACGGTCGTTTGCGAGGGCGAAACGAACAGCTACGGCCGTTTCCTGCACTTCGAGTACCTGACGATGGTGCCGTTTGATCTGGACGCGGTGGATCCCGCCTACCTGAACGAGGATGACAAGGCGCTGCTGAACGCCTATCACGCGCAGGTGCGCCAGAGGATCCTGCCGTATCTCTCCGGAGACGAGGCGGAGTGGCTCATCCACGCCACGCGCGCGATTTAAGGCAATATCGCACAATTCGGCGGTGTTGCCGGAAGGAAATCAGGCGAAGCCTGTGACAGCGAAAACGATATCGATAAAATGATCCCCCATCAGGAGGAGGCAACAGATGATGAAAAAGCTGCATATGGGCGCTGCGAAATGCGCTCTCGACCTCGGCGACGGCAGTGAACGCGCCGAATACGTCAATCAGGATTATATCCTGCGCAAGCTCGGTCGTCCGCACCGCGCCGTCGGCATCATGTATACCTACTATCCGCATGATGCGCAGTGGCCGCAGCGCATTTCCGAGGCGTGCAGGGATATGAACATCACCTTTCAGTGGGATTATCCCTATGACGATTACTTCCCCTTCAATGCCAATGGTCAGCCGTTTGAGCAGATGAAGGACATCCGTCGCCATGGACAGGAGGTCGCGCTGACGCTGACGATTGACTGCGCGCTGTCGGATGAGGAGCTGCGCGGGGTGGCGCGGCTGCTGCGCCCGTACGGCCGCATGACCATCCGCATCAATCACGAGTGCGGCGGCACGTGGTTCACCCATAACAAGCGCTTCACCTACGAGCAGGTCGGGCAGTTCTTCGAGCGCTTCTCCGGCATCATCCATGAGGAGGCGCCGAATGTCCGCACGGTGTTCTGCGCCGGCTTCGCGCGTGACGGCGGCAAGCTGGAGAAGGAGGACGAGTTCGCAGGCGCCTACCGCGCGGCGGACATCTGGTCGGCGGACTGTTATCTTGCGCTGCACTACGGATGGCCGTATGATGTGGCAGAGGCTGGCGGCGGTCAGTACAAGGCGGACAGCGTGCAGATGTACTACGACCTCTTCCGCGACACTTACGCGCGCGCATCCTCGCGCTTCGGTGCAAAGCCGCTCATCACCGCTGAATTCAACACCGATGGCGATGTCACCGGCCCGAATCATCAGGGAGAGAGCGTTATCCGCTTCGCCGAGACCTTCCGCGACCATCATGCCGACTGGTTCAAGGCCATCAGCCTGTATCAGTTCCGCGACCGCGGCCGCCTCGGGCTGGAAATCGAGGATCCGAACAATTCGGCGGTCGGCATTGAGCAGCCGATGCTCCGCCAGTACCGCGAGCTGCTCAGGGATCCGTACTTCCTGCCAGAAATGACGCTTGGAGAAGAGGTTTCCTTCCCGGCTGCGCTTCGCTGGGGCGGCTCGGAGGACGCGGAAGGTCTGGCGATGGACATTGAATTCGCCGGCAATCCCGAATTCTGCGAAATGACCGTTGAGCAGACCATCGGGCTTATGGTGTCGCTGAACGGGCAGTGGTTCTACAAGGCGCCGCATGTCAAGACGATTGACCTGATGAGCGCGTTCTTCGATACGCCGCTGACTGCACCGGCAACGCTGACCATGATGCTTTTTGCTCCGCCTGCGGACGGCGTGAATGTCGACGACGGACATGAGGACTGGATGACAAACTACCGCACCGTGCTGGAGAAGGCGCCGACCATGCGCATCCGCTACGAGGTGCCGGGCGTGGTCGGGTAAAAAACAACAAGGAGTTCCGCTATGTATCGCTATGAAACGCACCTGCACACGTGCCAGGGCAGCCGCTGCGGCGTGTCCACCGGCAGGGAGCACGCCCGGTATTACCACAAGCTCGGCTATCAGGGCATCATCATCACCGACCACTTTCTCGGCGGAAACACGGCCATCGACCGTTCAAAGCCATGGAAGGAGCAGATGAAGCAGTTCTGCAGCGGCTATGAGGACGCGCTCGATGAGGGCATCCGTCTCGGGCTGGACGTGTTTTTCGGCTGGGAGCAGTCGTTTGAGGGCGATGACTACCTGATTTACGGGCTGAGCCCGCAGTGGCTGATGGAGCATCCGGAGTCCGCCCAATGGAATCGCCGCGAACAGCTCGCCGAGGTGCACCGTTACGGCGGATGCGTCGTTCAGGCGCACCCCTTCCGCCTGTGCGGTTACCTGCATCAGATTCTGCTCGGGCTGACGCATGTTGACGCGGTCGAGGTGCTCAATGCGGGGAATCTGCCTGTGTGCGATGCGTGCGCCATCCGCTATGCGCTGGAGAATCACCTGATGATGACGTCCGGCTCGGATAACCACTTTTCGCGTCCGGAGCAGACATTCATGGGCATCGCGGTTGACGAGCCGTTCCGTTCCGTGCAGGACTATGTCCGCCTGATTCTGGACAGGAAGCCCGTTCAGCTGCTGGGCAACAGCCGCCGCTTCGACTTCCAGCCGGACGAGGAGGTCTCGCTCCCGTGCTTCCTGATTGATGAAAACGAGCAGCACGTTCCGTATCATCGGGCGTGGCTGCCGGGGAAGTCATAATCGCACGCAGCCTGTATGCAAGTGAACTCAATCCTATCTCGAAAAGGGTCAGGGGAATGCATCCTCTGGCTCTTTTTGCGATTGAGGCGCGCCTTCCGCATACAGGCTGCGCGTGCTTATGCCCTGCGATATTTTTTACTTTCTGTGGCTTGAAAGATTCCTTTCAAAACCTTGTCAACAGGAAAAAAAACAGGTATAATAACCCATGCAGAGTGCCCTTTTCGGCTCTGCACGATCAAGAAACGCAAGCTCTTGCCTTTTATGCCCATAAGGAGAATATCAACGCATGAAAATATCGACAAAAACCATCGTTTTATGGGTGCTGCTGCTGATTCTTGTTCCGGCAGCGGTGCTGCTGTTCGTTCCGTCACCGTGCGCGAAGGCTGTTGATCTGGTTCAGCCGCTGAATGGCTCGGAGGAGCTCGCTTATGAGCCGGAGCTGTTCTATCTGACGAAATACGGGCTGATTGCCGCTATCAGCGCATTGCTTGGTCTGCTGATGACGATGGCGCTGCCGGACCGGCGGACAAAGTGCACAGATCGTCTGCCTGCCGCGGCATGGGGGAGCGTGGGTGCGCTGCTCGGCGCGAGGCTGCTGTACATGGCGACGCGCTATTCCTATATCATGGTTGATCTGGGCGGCGCGGATTTCATGTGGAAGTTCTGGCAGGGCGGATATACGCTCTACGGCGGACTGCTTGGCGGCATGGCGGCGATTGCGATTTACGCCCGCGTCAGAGGCAAAAAAATCATGCCGCTGCTGGACGCCGTCACGCCGGGTGGACTGCTGACGCTGTTCGGGCTGCGCATGGCGGAAGCAGCGACGGGTCAGGGCTTCAGCAAGCTGATGGATGACATCGGGCTGATGTTCCTGCCGTTCCGGACGGAGGAAGAGACTGTGCTCGTCTGGGCTTACGAGGCGATTGCGGCGCTCGTCGCGCTGATCGTGGTGATGCTCATGCGCCGGAAGGCTCAGCCGTCCGGCAGGACGATGGAGGTCGGGCTGAGCATCGTGAGCGCGATGCAGATTCTGCTTGACTCGTGGCGCGCAGATGAGCTGATTCGCTTCGGCTTCGTCCGGCTGAACATGCTGGCGGCGGCGCTGACGCTGCTTGCCGTGCTGACCTGCCGCATCGTCCGCTGCATCCGCCGTGACGGCAAAAAGCAGAAGGTTCGCTGCATCGTTCGCGGTGCGCTGCTGCTGCTTGGCGCAGGCGTGTGCATCGCGGTGGAATTTGCGCTGGACAAGTCCGCCGTCAACAACGGCATTCTCTATGGTATCATGATGGCGGCGGTCGCGGTCATGCTTGCGGTCGTGCTCATGGATGACGGCAGAACATGTGAAAAGGAAGAAAGGAATTAAAACATGCAGGTAACGCAGCCAACGGAAGCGTATCAGGGCATTCCGAAGGAGGATGTGTTTTTCGTCCAGGATGATCAGGGCAATCGGATCGGCGAGGGCTATTTGATTTATCAGTTTCAGCCGTCCGTTTATCCCGCCCGACCGGTGAATATCTATTTCAGCCTGAACAGCAAGCCGGAAGGTGAATACTGGCTTCTGGGTTCTCTGGCGGCGCGTGCGCGTCAGATGCGGAATCAGGCGCCCGGCGCCGGTGCACGGCTGTATACCGCCGTTGCGGTCGATGACGAGCGCCGGCTGGCGTTCTACGAGCACAATGGCTTCCATATGGAGCATACGGAGGATCTTGTCCGGCTGAATGACCCCGATGATTCGGTGCAGCTGTTCAACAGCGCGTGCATCTCGCTGACGCTCAACACCGTCGCCGAGCAGATGGATCTGGTCGCGCGGATGCGCAATGCCGGCTTCAGCTACTTTGATCACGCATTCCTGCTTCAGCAGATGAACAAGCAGAATTTTGTCGCACTGGGCATTCTGTACAACTCGGCGCTTGTCGGCGCGTGCGTCGCGGCAGGGCAGTACACCTCCGCGGAGGTCATGGGGCTGTACATGGAGCCGAATTTCCAACGCAAGGGGCTTGGCACGAAGCTGCTGCAGCAAACAAAGCAGGCGCTGGCAAGCATCGGCGCGACGGACCTGACGATGCGCGTCATGAGCGACAGCGAACCGCAGGTGCGGCTGGTGCAGCGCTTCCGCGCGGAGCTGGTGGAGCACACCACGGTGTTCCCTTCGATGCAGATCTAACGGACTTCGTCCGTATTCCACTTCGTCCGTATTCCACTTCGTCCGCGTTCCCACTTCGTCCGCCTTCCCACTTCGTCCGCCTTCCCACTTCGTCCGATTTCCCATTTTGTCTGCTTTCCTTGACCCCTTCGGCAGCACGCTTGTTTTCTTTTCCATAGATGAATTCTGGCAAACTAAATAAAGAAGTCTCATTTCAAGCCTACTTCGGGAAAATGCACTGCGAAGGGGTTCAAAGAAATCAGGCGAAGCCTGCGACCGCAAAGCCCTCGAAAGCAATAATCCATTAAAAGCGTTTCCCGTTCATTTTACAAAGGAGGCTCCAGCCATGCCGGACGTATCCCTGAAGGACTACCGCTATAACGGCAGCCATCCGCTTTCTGTCAGCGATGAAAAAACCAATGCCCCCGAGGGTCTCGATAAAAAAGCCCTGAAGGCGCAGACAACGCAGAACCTGCTTAAGGCATCCCTGCTGCAGGAGAAGCTCTACGCGCAGGGACAGGAGGGACTCATCATTGCCATTCAGGCGCGCGATGCGGCCGGCAAGGACAGCCTCGTCAAGAAGGTGTTCGGGCTGCTGAATCCGGCGGCGTTGGAGGTCGTCGCGTTCAAGACACCCTCGAAGGAGGAGCTGAGCCACGATTACCTGTGGCGCATCGAGAAGGCACTGCCGCCGCGCGGGAAAATCGGCGTGATGAACCGCAGCCATTACGAGGACGTTCTCGTGACGCGTGTGCATCAGATGGAAAAGGGCTATGCCATGCCGCCGCACGTGACGCAGGATGAGAATTTTTATCAGAAGCGCTACCGTCAGCTGCGTCATTGGGAGGAGTACCTGTACGAAAACGGCTATCGAATGGTGAAGGTGTTCCTGAATGTCGGACGGGAGGAGCAGAAACGCCGCTTCCTGGATCGCATCGAACGCGAGGACAAGCACTGGAAGCTGTCAGTCGATGACATGTGCGAGCGCCGCCTGTGGAAGCAGTACAACGAGGCGTTCGAGGATGCTATCAATGCGACCGCGACGGACGAATCGCCGTGGTACGTGTTGCCGGCGGACGATAAGTGGTTCACGCGGTATCTCATGAGCGAAATTCTGCTGAAGACGCTCGAAGACATGAACCCTGCCTATCCGCCGCTTGACCCGATGGAGGCTGCGAAAATTCCGGCGATGCTGACAGAGCTGGAAAGCGGCGACTGATTCCGACAACTGAAGAAGAGGAGAAGAATAGATGAAGAAAAGATTGCTGACCCTGCTGCTTGCTCTGCTGCTGCTTCTTTCCGCGGCGAAGGCGGAGAATGTGGAGGAAATTCCGCTCCCTGCGGAGGAAACAGCGGCGAATACTCTGCCGATTGACTTTTCACCCGGCATGGCGGCGGATCCGGACGGCTTCACCGTCAGCGATGGCAGCTGGATTTATGAGGATCCGACCATTCGCGTGGAGGTGACGCAGAAGCGCAAGGCTGAATGCGATTACTGGGTTGCGCGCATCAAGATTGCCGACGCCTCGCAGCTGCGAACGGTGTCTGCCGGCGGCTTTGACTCTACGCGAACGGTCAAGGGGACCATCCTTGCCGAGCGCGTCAACGCCATTCTCGCCATTGATGGCGATTACTTCTGTTATACGGGCATCGGCTACATCGTCCGTCAGGGTACGGAGTACCTGAATCATCTGCGCGGCGACCGTGATGTACTGCTCATCGATGAGAACGGCGATTTTCACTATGTCCTGCAGCCCTCGCGCAACGAAGTGAAGATGGAGGTTGACGGCAAGAAGGTCATCAACAGCTTCTTCTTCGGACCGGTGCTCGTTCGGGAAGGAAAAGCGGTGCTCAATCCGATCGGCAACGGCATGGCGTATGACGAGGCACGTCAGCGCATGGCCATCGCACAGGTTGGCGAGCTGGAATACATGGCTATCTGCTGCGCGTCGCAGGCACGCGGCTCCATGGGCATGACGCTCAAGCGGTTCGCACAGCTCTGCGCGGATGAGGGCGCGTACATCGCCTATAACCTCGATGGCGGCGACTCGACCATGATGATTTTCAACGGCGAAAAGATCAATGATGTGGAGAACGAAAACACCCGCGCCATCTCTGACATCATCTATTTCGCATCCGCATGGAACGGCGGGGAGGCGGAGGAGTGAACGCGGCTTATCTGCTGCTGATGGGGGGCGGCGCGGCGCTCTGTACGGTGCTGATGAATGTCCGGCTGCGTCGGCAGGGCATGAAGTGGCTGCCGATCCTGCCGGGCGTGCTGCTGGGCGCGGTGCTCGCAAAGGTCGGCTATGTTCTCCTGCAGTGGCATTATGCTTATCCGCGCTGGGGTTTTTCTGCCTTCTTAAAGACGCAGGCGGATACGTTCTGCTTCCTGACCGGTGCTGTCGGCGTGGTGCTGGGCGTGGCGTTGTCCGCACGGCTGCGCAGAATGCCGGTTTTGAAGGCGCTTGATGCGTTCGCACCTGCCGGAGCACTCCTTGCGGCGGTGGCACGCTTCGCCGAAAAGCACCTCGATTTGCTCGGCACGGCCGGCTTTGAGATGCCCGAATCGCTGTCCTTCTTCCCCTTCGCGCTGACGAATGAATGGGGCGAGAGCTATCCGGCGGTGTTCATGCTGTCGTTCCTCGCATGCCTGATCGTATCGGCGTTTGCCTTCCTTGCCCGCCGGGAAGGTCGCCCGGGCGCGCTGTTCCTCCGCACGTCCTTCTATCTCGCGCTGCCGCAGATTATGATGGAAAGCTTGCTGGCGGAATGCATGAAATGGGGCTTTGTTCGCGTGCAGCAGGTGTTGTGCGCCGTGGTGCTGCTCGCTGTGCTGATTGCGGAATGCCGCCGCTGCAAAAAGGGCACGTTCCCGCATGCATGGGCGCCGCTGATGGTGCTGCTGCTGTGCGTGGCAGGACTTGTCGGGGTGGAGTTTGCGCTGGATAAGTCCGGCTTGCCCGCGTATGTAGGGTACGGCGCAATGGCGGTACTGCTGATTGCGATTGCCGTCGCGGAATGCATCGCGCATCGGCATGAATCGGCCTGAAACGGGTCAAAAAAATGGGTCAAGGGAGGAACTCCCTTGCGGGGTCAAGGGGCAGCGCCCTTGTGGGGTCTGGGGCAACGCCCCAACCAAAAGGGCGCAGTCACCCATGAAGCTGTCCCTAACCGCGCCCCGCGAGCACTGAATAAAGAAGCGGACGCATTCTGCGGAAGGCTTTCAGCGCAGTACAGGCAACGAACGGCAGCGGCTCAACCGAGCTGCTGCTGTTTATTATCCGGAATGGGCTGCAGGTTGCATTTTCTGCCATGAAATGTTATACTGTGTCTATATACAGGATAAGAAAAAGAAGTGTGCATCGCGGCGACGCGGAAGGAGCAAAAGCATGTCTGAACAGGAACAGCGCACGGTTGACCGGCAGCAGGAGGACGCCCGTCAGGAGGCGGACGACCAGCGCAGAAGCAGAGAAGAGCAGGGACAGGCGGCACAGGAGGATTATGAAAGCCGTCATGAAACAACGTCCGCGCTGGCGCTGTTCCAGCAGGATGCGGCGGAGCAGCTTGCCGGCGGAAACCGCAGAAATCGGCGGGAATATTATCAGCGGCTGCTGTCGCGGATGTATACGGAGCTGTCGGATTTGGGCGTGTCGATGCTGCTCAGTCAGCTCGATGACCAGCTGACGCGCAACCCGAACGGCAGCTGCTCGATGCTGCTCTATAGCGTCGTGACGCAGTGCTATCAGATGATTGTGCTTGACGCGCCGATGACGGACCCGTCAAACGCCGTGCCGAACGTGTTCACCGCGAATCAGGAGCCGATGACATGGGAGATGATTGCATCGTATGCGTCAGACCCGGAGCTGCCCGTGAGGACGCCGTTCAAGACGCGTGTGCGCGTGCTGCGGTCGGTCAGCCGGCTGCTGTATGAGGCGCGGCGCGATGCACGGACGGCGGCGCCGGAGGAAGAGGTGCTGAAGCGGCGTTTGGAGGATTGCCGGACGGCAATGCGCCTGCAGGATGAATCGCTCAAGCACGCGGCGGAGCAGGTGGAGGAAGCGAAGCGGCAGGTCGAGCGCATCCGCAACGGTCAGGCGGAAAAGGAACTTGAGCCGATTAAGCAGCAGCTGATGAGCCGGTTCGAGGCGGAGATGCGCACGCAGGAGGAGCAGCTGCAGCAGGCGGGACGCGCGAAATTTCAGGAGGCGTTCGGCGAGCAGCAGAAGGCGGCGCGCATCCGCATGGAGGATGAGGCACGCTGGGCATCGGAGCTCTTTGAGGATGCGGGCGCACAGTACGACAAGATCCGCACGGAAATCGCGAAAATGCAGGAGGAGCAGAACGCACGCATGCAGCAGTGGCAGGCAGCGCTGTATCAGGCGGACACGAGGATGCTGGGGCAGTGCTATGTCGGCATGGCGACGTCGCTGTCGGACGCGCTCGATGATGCCATTGCGAGGCTGATGACGCCGGATATGTCAACGGAGCAGGCAAAGCCGCTGCTCGACCTGCGCGCGGCGGTCATGGGGCAGCTCACACGGCTGGAATACGCCATGAAGCGGCTGGGACTGCGGGTCATCCGCCCTGCACACGGCGATGCGTTCCAGAGTGAGCTGCACACGCTGACGTCGGTGTCCTCACAGACGGTCAATGTTCCTGAATTTGCGAAGATCGACCGGTGCATTACACCCGGTGTCGTGGCGGAGCGGAGTGATTTGCGCTTCCGCGAGGTCATCGTCCCTGCGGTGGTGGCCTTGATGGTGGAATAAGGAGGTTCCCCAAACAGAAGAAAAACATTGGATGAAGAAAGAAAATCCCTTCCTCAAACGTTAGTTAGGTGGATTGAAGATCCAGAACTTCCATGAAGGGGAAAATCAGGGGTGAAGACCATGAAACAAATTCATCTGCTTCTGTTGATGCTTCTGCTCATCCTGCTGACGATGACAGCAGCCCTCGCCGAGGATGTCTGCACGGTCGATGCGGCGCAGGTCACCGCCGTGACCAGCGACCAGGGCTATCTGCGCGTCACCTGTACGCTCCAGGCGACGGGCGACGTGACGCTTGCCGTGGTTGACGAATGGGGCGGCATGGTTTATCAGCGCGGCTACGGCGAGTGCAGCGGTGCATTTTCCTCCGAGGACATTTATCTGCCACTGAGCGGTACGCAGACGATGTATCAGGTCACCCTGACCACGCCGGACGGCACCTATACCCTGCAGGTGCAGCGCGTCAAGCCGCGCATGACCGATACCAACGTGACGAGCGCCGGACTGCCGCTGTCAGATATCAGCGGTGTCTCTTCGCCGCGCGAGGCGTATGTGCTCAACCTGAGCGCCATGGGTCAGCAACCGGTGATTGTGCCGATGGTGTCGGGCGATTTACAGCTGGGCTATGTCACGTTCAGGCTGAGCAACGGTCAGCTGACGGTTTCTGCGGAGCTGACGGCGGAGGGCGAGATTCAGCATGCCGCGGTCTATGTTGCGGGCACGGCGGAATCCGCCATGTCGCTCGGCACAAGCCGCTTTGACGGCAAGAAGGTGCGGCTCGGCAAGACGGCAGACGTGACCGGCATGAAGTACGCGGTTGTGCTTGTGCAGCTGACGGTTTCGTATGACCAGAGCACCGCCGCGCCGCTATGGCTCGACCAGAGCTTCACGCAGGATCAGCAGTCGGTCTGGGAAACCATGCAGCAGGAAACCGCCGACAACGCGGTTGGTTGATTTGCGGCAAACGAAACAGCTTGTTGGAGGGTGACACGATGGAATTGACCATCCTTGGCATGAACGGCCCCTTTCCGGCGGCACTGGGCGCCACATCGGGCTACCTGCTGCGCGGCGAAAGCACGAGCGCGGCGCTTGACCTCGGCACAGGCACGCTCAGCCGCCTGACCGCGATGATGATGCCGGAGTCGCTCGACGCGCTGCTGCTTTCTCACTGGCATTATGACCATTGCAGCGATGTGCTGCCGCTTTTGTTCCGCCTGCAGGTATGCGCGAAAAAGCCGCTCCATGTGTACGCGCCGGTCGATGAATCGTCCGCGATCCGCAGAATTGTCATGCAGGACGGCAGCGTTGCGCTTCATGACATGCTGCCGGGCGACACGCTGAAAATCGGCGAGTGGACGGTGAATGTGTTTGCGGCGCGTCATCCGGTACCGGGCGTGATGCTGCGGATTTCGGACGGACGGAAGACGATTTGCTATACCGGCGATACAAACACAACGGACAGCCTGGCGGAATTTGCGCAGGATGCCGATTTGCTCCTTGCGGACGGGCTGTTTCCGGCGGCAAGATGGAACGAAAAGCTGCCGCATCTGTCCGCTGAAAAGGCGGCGCTGCTGGCGAAGGCGGCGAACGTTCGTCATCTGGTGATTACGCATCTCAATCCGAACATCGACCCGGAAACGCTGCTCCGTGAGGCGCGCGCAATTCGCACGGATGCGGAGCTGGCGCGAATCGGCGCGGTGTACCGTGTTTAATGCGGGCAGGGACAGGGCATTGCTGCACCTGTCCTTTCTGCCGTTATCGGCGCTGCTGCTGGCGGTTGGGCTGCTGGCGGGCTTTCATGCGCCGCTGTCCGCGCTGACGCTGCTGCTGTGGGCGGCTGTGCCGTGCCTGCTGCTGCTCGCGGTCAAACGAGTCCGGCTGTTTGCGAGCCTGATGCTGGTGCTTGTGCTCGGCGCGGCTCTGGGGTACGGCGCGATGAATCCTGTGCGCCCGGCTGAGGGCAGCGTACAGGTGACGGGCATTGTCGAGGAGGCGGAGCTTCGGGAGGACCGCGGTCAGGTGCGCGTGATTCTCCGGGACGTGACGCTGGACGGTGAGCGCGTGTCCTCCGGCGCTTACTGGACGTATTATCTCGACAGCGGCGAAACGATGCCGGAGGAGCTGACGGCAGGCGCTCGCATTTCGGCGGCATCGAAGGTGTATCATCCGCAGGCGCGGCGGAATCCGTACGGCTTTGACTTCAACGAGTACCTGCTTGAAAGGAACATGAGCTTTGGCCTGTACGGCGCATCGGAACTGCAGGTGATGCCGGACGGGCTTTCTCTGTATGGGCTGACGGCACGAATCCGGCGGATGCTCTCGGACAGACTGAAATCGCTCTGCGGCGAGGAAGGCGGTCAGCTGGCATCGGCGGTGCTGCTGGGTATGCGCAGCGAAATGCCGGAGGAAAATGTTGAGCAGTTCCGGCGGCTGGGCATTGCGCACATTCTGTCAGTATCGGGGTATCATGTCGGCATCCTGACGGCGATGCTTGCGCTGCTGATGCGCCCGATGCACCGTCGGAAGCTCCGAATGGCGCTGACCTTTGTGCTGCTCCTGCTCTACGCGTTCCTGACGGGCGGCAATGCGCCGGCGATTCGCGCGGTGCTGCTATGGGGCTTCATCAGCTGGGGGTCGCTGCGCCATCGGCGGGTGATGATGCTGCATGTGCTGTGCGCATCGGCGATCGTGCAGCTCGTGTTTACGCCCCTGCAGCTGCTGACGGCATCGTTTCAGATGACATACGGCGCGATGTTCGCCCTCTGCGGCATCCTCATGCGGACGAATCATGAGGAACGCCCCAGGGTGACGGTCGTCACGCGCGTGCTGGATATGGCGGCGGCGTCCGCGGCGGCGCAGTTCGGCGTGCTGCTGCCGGAGCTGTATTTCTTCGGCGCCATCCCGATGTTTGGCATCGCTGCGAATGCGCTGCTGTTCCTGCTGATGAATGCGCTGATGACGCTGGATTGGGTGGTGCTGCTCCTGATGGTGATTCCGCTGGCGGCGGTGCTGCCCGGCATGGCGGCAGGGGCGGTCAGCAGCGTACTGCTCAATGCGGTTGACTGGCTCGGACAATATTCGCCGGTGCTGAGGACGAAGCAGCCGGATATCCGGGTGTGCATCGGCTGGGTGCTGGTGTGGTTGGCGCTGCTGCCGTTCGGGAAGGACAAAAACCGGTGGAAGAATCGCCTGAAGCGACTGCCGGTGTTCGCGGTCGGCATGGCGCTGATGCTGACGATTCTCCTGCCGGTCAGGACGGACGGCACGAAGTACATTCAGCTCGATGTCGGGGACGCGGACGCGGCGATTCTCCAGCATGATGATTCCGCAGTGATCGTGGATACGGGCGAAAACGGCAGCGACCTCGTGTCGTACCTGCAGGCGGAGAAGCTGCATGTCGAGCTGCTCGTGCTGACGCATCTGCACAGCGACCATGCAGGCGGTCTGGCGGATTTGCTGGAGGACGGCATCCGAATCGACCGGTGCGTTCTGCCGGAGGGCGGATTGAACGAGAACGTGGCGGAGAACGTTCGCACACTCATGGAGCGGCTGGAAAAGCAGGGGACAAGCATCGAAACCGTCACGCGCGGCGATGTGATTGCATGGTCGGGCGGCACATTCACGGTGCTGTGGCCGGATGACGCGCGAACCTTTTCCGACCTGAACGAGGGCTCGATGGCGCTGCTTTCGGAATCAGAGGGCGTGTCGATGCTGCTGATGGGCGACCTGACATCCGCCTACGGGCAATACGCCGTGGTCGAGGCGGATATCATCAAGGCGGCGCATCACGGCGCGAAGAACGGCACGACCGCGGAGCTGCTGGCGGCGATTCAGCCGGAAGCCGTGCTTGTGTCAACGGACAGGGAAAACGCCGCAGCGTATATCAGGAGCCTGACGGACGCGGATGTCTACGCGACCGAGGAGGACGGCGCGCTGACGGTGCGGATGAAGGACGGCGGCTACACGATTGAAGCATATGTGAGGGCAAAATGAACCGGAAGGAATTTACACAGGCGATCAAGGCCGGGAAAATCAGCGGCGTATACATGTTTGAGGGCGTGGAGGAAAACATCAAGGCGGCGGCGCTGACGGCGCTGCGCAAGGCGATGCTTCCTGCCGGTCTGGAGGAGCTCAACGAGACGGTGCTGGAAAACCCGCCGGCGGATGATATCATCGCGTCGTGCGAGACATTTCCGCTGATGGCGGACAGGCGGCTGGTGCTTGTGCGCGAAATCAACGGCGCGTCGGGACGCAGCGAGGCGGACGAGAAGCTGCTGAGCTACCTGCCGAACATGCCGGAAACGTGCGTGCTGATTCTCTACGTGCGCGGCAAGGCGGACAAACGCAAGAAGCTGTACAACGCGGTGAAGAAGAACGGCAATATCGTGTCGTTCGAGCCGCTGAGCGAGGCGGAGCTGAACAACTGGATTGTCAGCGTATTCCGCAAGGACGGCAAGAGCTGCTCGCCGCAGGTCGCGTCGCTGCTGTCGTTCACGGTCGGGACGGACACGGCGCTGCTGCGCACGGAAATCGCAAAGCTGACGGCGCTTGCCGGCGACCGCGATGTCATCACCGAAGAGGATGTTCGCACAGCGGCGACGCGCTCCATCGAATGTACGGTGTTTGAGATGGTGGATGCGGTGGTCGCCGGACAGCGCGCGAAGTCGCTGCGGCTGTTTCGCGATATGCTGCTGAACGGGCAGGAACGCCTCGGCATCCTCGCAATGCTGCTCAGGCAGTACCGGCTGATGATGCATGTGAAGCTGATGCAGGCGGAAAACCTTCGCCGGAACGAAATCACGCAGAAGCTCGGCATCGCGCCCTTCGCGGCGGAACGCACCATCCGTCAGGCGGACGGATACACGCTCGCGCAGGCACGGGAGGGCGTACAGATTTGCCTGAATACGGAATACAACGTCAAGAGCGGACAATACAACGAGGACGGCGCGGTCGAAACGGCGATCCTGTCGCTGCTCGCGCTGAGGGGAAATTAACATGCTTTTCTTTCATCTTTCCGACCTTCATATCGGCGCGAAACTCTACGACCGCGACCTCCTCGAGGATCAGCGGACGGTGCTGACGGAGATCGCGCGGCTTGCCGAGAAGCGTCAGCCGGATGCTGTCGTCATTGCGGGCGACGTGTATGACCGCTCCATTCCGTCGGTGGAGGCGGTCGCACTGCTTGATGATTTCCTCGGTATGCTCCGCAGGGGCGTTCCGGATGCGGCGATTCTGGTCATTTCCGGCAATCACGACAGTCCGCAGCGGCTGGATCTCTTCCGTGAGGAGCTGCAGGGGCAGAAAATCTGGATGATTGGCAATCCGCCGATGCGTGAGGGCGAAAAAATCGAGCGCGTGGCGCTTCGGGATGAATACGGCGCGGTGAATTTCTACCTCCTGCCGTTTGTGCGTCCGGGAATGGTTCGCCCGATTGTCGGCGCGAAGGACAACGGCGATAACCTCAGCTATGCAGAGGCGTACCGGCGTCTTTTGGCAACGGCAGAGGTGAATCCGGCGGAGCGCAACGTGCTTGTCAGCCATCAGTTCTTTCTGCCGGACGGCGGCGACGCGGATTCGGTTGAGCGCGCGGAGAATGAGGTGAAGCAGGTCGGAAATGTCGATGTCATCCCATCGTCCGTTATCAGCGGATTCGACTATGCGGCACTCGGACATCTGCATAAGCCGATGAAGGCAGGCGGCGAGACGATGCGCTACTGCGGCACGCCGATGGCATACTCCCTGAGCGAGGAGGGACAGGAGAAAGGCGTGCTGATGGTGTCACTGGGCGAAAAGGGAAATGTGCAGGTGACAAGGCTGCCGCTTCATCCGCCGCGCCTTGTCAGGAAAATCAAGGGCACAAAGCAGGAAGTGACGGCTGGCCAGAGCTGCGATTATGTCGCCATTCAGCTCACGGACGCGTCGGCGGAGGAAATGACGCGACTGCGGGAAGTCCTGCGGCAGTCCTATCCGAACATGCTGGAGCTGCGCAGAGATGTGGAGGAGTTCGCCCTGCCGGAAGTGTCGGCAGAGGCGCTGCCGTCGATGTCTCCCTATGAGCTGTGCATGCAGTTCGCTGCCGGTCGGCTGAAGGAGGAGGAGCGGACGCTGCTTCGGGAAATCATCAACACCTTGCAGGAGGAAAGCCTATGAAGCCGATTTGCTTGACGATGCAGGCGTTCTGCTCGTATGGGGAGAAGACGGTGATTGACTTCAGCCGCGGCGGCGACTTCTTCCTGATCAGCGGCGATACCGGTTCGGGCAAAACATCTGTTTTTGATGCGCTGATGTTCGCACTTTACGGTGAGGTCAGCACAGTTGGCAGCGGCAGGGGGAAGGAGCTTGCCAGCCAGTTCACGGACAATCCGCCGTATGTTGACCTGGCGTTTGAAGTGCAGCAGAAGACCTACCGCGTTCACCGCACGCCGAGGTATACCCGGTCGGCAAAGCGGCAGGGCGCGAATCCGCAGAGCGTGACGGAAACGGCGGAGCTATATCTGCCGGACGGGACGATGTTCAACGGCAAGCTGTGGGAGATAAACGCCCGGATTCAGGAGCTTGTCGGGCTGACGGCGGATCAGTTCCGCAAGGTCGTCATGATTGCGCAGGGAGAATTCATGAATTTTCTCCGTGCGGACAGCAATGCAAAGACGGAGCTCCTGCGCGATCTGCTGAAAACCGACCTGTACCGGCGGCTGATTGACAGAATCAAGGAAGACGCAGGCGGCAAGGCAACGGCGAAGAATGAACTTGCGGCGAAGTACGGGGTGCATGCGGCGCGGATCTGGACGGACGGGCTGACGGCAGAGGACGCGGAAACGGTCGGTCAGCTGCGCGGCGCGGTGATGAATCCGAAAACCATCTCCCCGGAGCTTGTCGGTCAGTTGGTTGACGCACTGTCGGACGTCTGCGAAAAATTAAGGCAGCGGGAAACCGAGCTGACCCGAATCAGGGAAACCTCGCAGAAGCAGCGCGATGAGCGGATGAAGCAGCTGGAAGCGGCAAAGCAGATGACAATGCGCTTCGACGAGCTGGCGCAGGCGGAGCAGGCGCTGACGGAATGTGCAGCGCAGGCGGAGGACATCAGCTGGAAACGGCAACTGATCGGGCAGATTCGCAGCGCGTGGACGCTGCATGACCGCTATGAGAGCGTCAGCCGTGCAAGGAAATCGCTGACGGACGCGCAAAATGAGCTGAAACGGCAGGAGGAGCGTTTGCCGTCGTGCTGTGAGGCGGCGAAAAGCGCACAGGCGCTGAAGCAGCAGGCGGATGAACAGAAAACGAAAGCTGCAACGGCACAGGCGGAGGTCATGCAGCAGACGGAAGCGGCGCTGGAACTGTTTGAGCGCGCGAAAACGGCGGAGACGGAAGCGAGGAACGCGAGGCATCAGGCAGAGGATGCAGAAAAGCAGCTGAAATCGACGCAGGCAGAGATCGAAAGCCTGCAGCAGCAGAAGGAAGCATGGGAAAAACACGAGCAGGAGCTGCAGGGTGCCGAGGTGGAGGCGCAGCGGTGCAGCCAGCAGAGAAAACGGCTTGAAGCGCTTCAAAATCAGCTCGGCGAATTAAAGAATAACGGCAGGGAAATCAGCCGATATGACGCGGCGGCAGAGAAGCTGATGGCGCAGTACCGTCAGGCAAGCAGCGAATATGACGCGGCAAAGGCAAGCCATGATGCGTATCGAACGGCATTCCTGAACGCGCAGGCCGGGCTGCTTGCCAGTGAGCTCAAGACCGGCGAGCCCTGCCCTGTGTGCGGCTCAAGAGAGCATCCTTCGCCGTGCTGCCTGACGCAGGATGAGCAGAAGCTCAGCCGCGAAACGCTGACGCAGTACCGAACGGAGATGGAAGCACGGGCAAAACGGCAGGAGGAGCTGGCGTCCTCGTCAAGGTCTGCGCAGGACGTGCTGACGGAGAAAAAGCAGAAGCAGCAGGAGGCCGAGAAGCGTCTGCTGCAGGAGCTGCGTCAGGAGCTGCCGGAAACGGACGCGCAGTCGGCGCCGGAGGCGGAGAGTGTCCTGCAAGAGTGGGAGAAACGGCTGACGGCAGAAACGGCGGCGGCACAGGAAAAGCAGCGTGAGCTGTTGAACGTGCGGAAGAGCCTGAACGACGCGAAGGAAAACCAGCAGACGCTTGAACGAAGGCTTGAGAATGCGCGCAAGGCGGACAGCGCGTCATCGACCGAGCGGGCGAAGGCGGAAAATACGCTTGCGTCGCTTCGGGCGGACATTGTCCGCAGCGGCTATGCATCGCGTGAGGACGCACTCAAGGCGCGGGCAGCCGTCGGAGATGCACTGAAGACCGCAGAAGAGGAGGCAGACCGGCAGGATCGGCAGCATCAGGAGGCGGAAAAGGAGAAAACAGCGTGCGAGACACGCATCCGTCAACTGAAGGAGGATATGCCGCGCCTGTCCGGGGAAGAATCGAAGCTGGAAGGAAAATATCAGCAGATGCTGGCGGAAACGGCCATGTCGGAGGCGGCTTGGCAGTCGCTGACGCGCACGTATGATGCACGGCAGCCGGATGTCTTTCAGGCGGAAATCAGCAGGTTTGAAAAGAAACAGTCGGGCGCGGCGGCGCAGCGTGATACAGCGAGGAATGCCATCGGCACGAGCGAAAAACCGGATATGACGCAGCTTCGGGCAGCGTATGACGCGGCGAATCAGGCGCTGACGGAAGCATCCTCGGCACTGGAATCGCTATCGACGCTCCGGCAGAATAACGCAGCGGTGCTGGGTGATTTGCGGGCAGATCAGGACAAGTTTACGGAAATATGTGCGACGGCCGCTACGGCATCGCGCTTGTCGAGCCTGATGAGCGGAAGCGAGACCGGCAGTCGAATGAATCTGGAGACGTACGTTCAGCGCAGATATATGGAAACCATTCTGCAGAACGCGAATCGCAGATTCCGCAGCATGTCGGGCGACCAGTTCGAGCTGCGCCTGCTGGAGCTCAACAAGGCAGGCATCGGCGCAAACAGGGGGCTTGACCTGGCGGTGTACTCGATTGTGACTGGTAAAACGCGCACAATCGGCACACTGTCCGGTGGCGAATCGTTCATGGCGGCGCTGTCGCTCGCGCTCGGTATGGCGGATCAGATTCAGGCGGCAACCGCGGCGATTCACCTGGACGTGATGTTCATTGACGAGGGCTTCGGATCGCTTGACGACCATGCTCGAAACGAGGCGGTGAACGTCCTCAGGCAGATGGCTGGCAACAAGCGGCAAATCGGCATTATTTCACATGTCAGCGAGTTAAAGGACGAAATCGAGAATCAGCTGATTGTCCGGAAGACTGACCGCGGCAGCTTTGCGGCGTGGCGGCCTTAAGGCGACATAAAATCCGACTTGTGCAAGGGTGCCCTGCGAAAAAGCTGCAAAAGAAGAAGGAGTTCTCCGGCTGCTTCGCAGGGCAGATTGCACCTGAACGTTCCCGTCAGTTAACATAGGAAACCGCGCCGGATTCCTGAACGAAAGA
>CAVIHU010000031.1:0-23247 GCA_963642705.1 Bacteroidaceae bacterium | reverse complement strand
TCTTTCGTTCAGGAATCCGGCGCGGTTTCCTATGTTAACTGACGGGAACGTTCAGAAATAGTAAAGGACTGCGTGCTCTTTCTCATCAGAGGCGCGCAATCCCTTGCTTATATGGATTTTTTACCAGTTCAAGGCTCAATCTACCGCGTGATCGAGCATCACGTTTTCTCCGCTCCAGATGCGCTTTGCCGTCCACGGCAGGTCGGGTTTCACCCAGAAATCATCCGCAGGTGAAAGACCAAGCGGCAGAAAAACCGTCAAACAGAGGTACAGGCTGCCGACGCAGATATACTCCTCCGCGAGCGCCGGCTGATTTCCGTAAACGCCAGGCTGCAGCCAGCCTTCCGCATCGAACATTGCCGGATGCTCCGTCACCTTGCGGATGCACGCGGTCAGGGCGCACCGCACCTGTTCCGCCGGCAGCGCATCAGGCAGAAAATGCTCCTGCGCCGCCTGCGACAGCAGCTGAAACGCGCCGAAGCGGTACGTGATCGAGCGCCCGATGACCGGGTAACTGCCATCCGCGTTGATCTGCTTCTCCAGCTCCGCCGCGTACCGTCCTGCACGTGCGAGCACCTTGCCGAGCAGCTCGCGATAACCCCTTCCAACGTCTGCAAACGTCCGAAGCACATCAGCATACATCGGCTGAATTACGAAGCTGTTGTAATAATCCCAGCGGAATTTCGGACCGTCGCCGTACACGCCGTCGCCCAGATACCAGTTTTCAAACATGTTGACGGCGTAGTCCACACGCGTCATGTCGTAATCGCTTTCGCCCATGACATACAGCGCTGCCTCCACCATTGCGGAGAAGAACAGCCAGTTCATTACGAACGGCGTGAATTTCCGCGTCGCCCGCAGCGCCTTCACCAGATTGCGCTTTGCCTCATCATCGAGCGCGAAATAGAGCTGCTTCGGCGCACGGACGATGCCATGTGCGAGGAACGCCGCGTCCACAAGCGCCTGCCCGTAGCCCTCGGTGAAATTCATGAAGTCCGGCGAATCGGGGTTCACCGCGTTCGCGATGCCTTGCCGCGCCAGTGTCCGATACGCAGCCTGAAGCTCCGCCTCCTCGCCGGTCAGCCCATCCAGCTCCAGCCACGGTGCAATGCCGCAGACAGTCCGTCCGAGTGCCTCCAGATGCATGTACTCCGCGCGCTCCGGATGGAAAACCGCCGGCATATTCTGCCTGAGCGTCCCTGCCGCGAGATTTTTCAGCACCGGGTCGGCGATCCGCAGCATCGTTTTCAGCCATTCCTGCCGTACCGTCATGCTTCATCCGCCCCTTTTTCATTCCCGTAAACATTCCACGACCTGAGCGCCGGAAATGCCGACGGATCGTCGCTCTTCTGCAGCCGTTCCAGCCGCATCCAGCTGACCTTGTGTTTTTCCGGGAAGGAATGCAGAATCACCTGCTCCTCCGCCGTCTTGCGAAGTTCAAATTCCGTATCCGTGCCATCGGACATGACCAGATGTCCGCTCGTCCAGTACGCGTCATGCGGAAAATCCGCCCGAAGCACCAGCGATACCATCTCCACCTCCACTTCGCGCCCGAAGTCCAGGCGGCACCACGCATCCTCGCGCGTCCCGATACCCCAGCTTTCAAAAGGCCATTCGCCGTGAGACGTGTTCCATCGCATGCCGTCAATCACATTCCGCGCGCAGAAGCACGCCTCATTGCGCGTTTCGACATTTGCCGTGCAATGCGGGTAAAAATCCGTATCGCCGCGCAAATCCGCCGGATTTTGCGCCAGTTCATTCGGCAGATCGGGGATCGGATGCGTATTCATTGCCGAGATGATATGGTATTTCGTTTCAAATGCGCCCGGATAATACGCGTTCCGTTCCTCGCCGAACGGCACGCGCCACGTCATTTTCTTATTCGGCAGATAGATCATGCCGTCTTTCATCGCCAAATCCATTTGCGCATGGATATACCGCGAATCGCTGGTGATTTCGATGATATCGCCCTGCTGATAGACGCGCTCCGCAAGAAGCTCTGCTTTGATGTCACCCTCAGCCGTGCCAAGAATTTCGCCATTTGCCGAAATCAGTCGGATTGTAATCATATTCGTTCCTCACCGCCATAGCATCGGGTCGGTTCCTGCAATTTTTGCCAGCGCCTCAATCAGGAAATAATCGCCGTAGGTGATATTCGTGTGGCGTCCCGCACCGTCATCGTGATAGCTCGCGGTGCATTTCGTCAGCAGACCGCAGTTGCCGTCCGACCAGTCCACACAGCTTGTCATCATGCCGTCAACAAGCTTCATCGCCGCATCCTCATAGGCTGAATTGCCCGCCGCCTTTGACAGCTCCAGCAATCCGCATGCGGCGACCGCGCCGGCGATGTTGTCGATGCGTTCCTCCTCCGGCGGCTGGCAGAAGTCGCAGTCCGTCAGGCCATCCTCGCGGATATGGCGGATGAAGTTCGCGGCGATTTTCTCCGCCGTCGCGAGATATACCGGATCTCCGTCATTCAGGTACGCCAGCGTAAAGCCGTACAGACCCCATGCCTGACCGCGGCTCCACTGTGAGCCAAGGCAGTAACCCTGACCGGGATGCTCCGCGGCGCGCCTGCCCGTTTCCGGGTCAAATTCGATGATATGGCTGACGGAGCCGTCTGTGCGGACAAACTCGCGCATGGTCGTTGCCGCATGAATCTGCGCGACCTTGCTGAAACGCGGGTCGCCGCTCTGACGGCTTGCCCACCAGAGCAGCGACAGGTTCATCATGCAGTCGATGATGGCATAGCCGCAGAGATCCGGCGAGTTCCACGCGCGGATGAAGCCGGTCGGGTTAAATCGCCCCATGAGCAGGCTCGCAGCATGCATCGTGTCGGTGTGCGCCTGCTGATTGCCGGTCAGCTTGCTGTCCGCGCCGCAGGAAATCAGATACATGAAGCCGACATCATGGTTAAGGTGCTCATACACGCGGAATTCATCCGTGAGCAGTCCCTCGACGCGGCGCGCCTCCTGCTTGAAGAAGTCGTCGCCGCCAAAGCGCCAGAGCTGCCACATCAGCGCCGGCCAGAATCCGCCTGTCCACCAGCCGTTGCCTTCATAGGGGGAGGCAACCCATTGACCATGCTCGCTTTTATAGGGGATGATATTCGCGTCTGCCGCCATTTTAGCGGTTTTGCGGAATTTTTCCGCCGCTTTGGCAAGCATTGCGCTTGCTGTCTGCTGATTCATCCTGTTCTTCTCCCTGTTTTCCACAGGCTTCGCCTGATTTTTCTGTTTTCCTTCGGATGCATACTTCGGCATCGCTTATTCGTGATCGCAAGGCGAAAAGCTCCTGCCGCATAACAAGCTCATCTTTTCAAGGAAGGCTGTCTGCTTCCCTGCTGAAAGCCCCCGAAAGCTCCGTCAGGAGAGCTTTCCCCAGCGCTCGCGGAAATAATGCGCCGCCATCTTCGGCTTGCGGTCGCGCGTGAAAAGCCCCTTGCGGTTGCCGCCGACGCGCATCGGTCCCTGTATGGTGGAGAAGTCCGCAAAATTCCACGGCGTTTCGCCGATGACAAACGGGCGCTCATCGAGGCAGGCGTTAATCGCCTTGTAGTACGCCACCTGAAATTCCTCGGTAAACATCTCCGTGCCGTGCATACCCGCGATGGTGTCCGCGCCGTACTCCGAGAGAATGACCGGCTTGCCGACGTTCGCCCAGTAGTCGAGCTCCATGCGCATCGCCCATGCCGCCGTGTCAAGATCGCCGGACAGGTTGTACCATCCGTAATAGCGGTTGATGCACACCACATCCATCGACGGCACCGCCAGATCCTTCGTGTAGTTGTTCTGACAGCCGACGAGCGTCACCGGACGGTTCTGCGGATCGCATTCATGCGCCAGCAGGTACAGCGGATGCCAGTAATCATAGGCGGACTGCGCATGCGTATCCGTATCCGGCTCATTGCCGAGGCTCCACATCGCGATGCACGGATGATTCTTGTCGCGCGCAATCATGTCGCGCAGCACCTGCGCATGATAATCAGCCGGCGCCCATTCGTAAGGATCATTCGCGCCCGAGCCGATGCCGACTGCCGGCGTTTCCGCAATAACGACAATGCCCTCACGGTCGCACAGGGACAGCATTTCCTCCGCGTAGGGGTAATGGCTCGTGCGGAAGGCGTTCGCATTCAGCCAGTGGAAGGTGTTGACATCCGTCACATTCAGGCACGGGTCGGTGCCGCGGCCACGGAAGAACGAATCCTCATGCTTGCAGGGACCATGGAAATGGAACGGCTTGCCGTTGATGAGGAATCGGATGCCGTCCACGCGAATCTCGCGGATGCCGAACGTCTGCGTGTACTCATCCTCGCCGAAACGCACCTTCAGCGCGTACAGATACGGCGTACCGGGATACGGCTCCCACAGGTGCGGATTCTCCACGTGCATTTTGCCGGATGCGCCGCTGCTGCCTGCGACCGGTTTGCCCTCCGCATCGAGGATTTCCGTCGTTACCGTACCTTCGCCGTGCACAGCAACCTCATAATGCACCGTACCGTCCATCTCCGGGACAATCGTCACATCTTTAATGTAGCTTTTCGGCGTGGTGTACAGGCGGACAGGGCGGTTAATGCCCGCGTAGTTGAAGAAATCGAAATTCGGCAGGTTAACGCCCTGCTCCTGCTGACGCTTTTTGCCTGCCTCAACGCTGGGCACGCCGGGATTATCCGAGCCGAAGAACGCCGTGCCGCCTTCGTTGCCGACGGGCAGCGTATGGTGACCGACGCGGTTGTCAACCTCGACCTCCAGCAGAACCGACTGTCCCGGCGCGACAAGGTCGGTGATGTCCTTTTCAAACGGCAGGAAGCCGCCGCGATGCGTCATGAGCAGGTCGCCGTTCAGGAAAACGCGCGCGTTGTGCGTCACCGCCTCAAAGCGGAGCACAAGCCGCTGTCCCTTGAGCACAGACGGCACCGTCATCGTCCGGCGGTACCAGCTCAGACCGACATGCCTGCGGAATTCAGGGTCGGGCGACTGGTCGTTGTAGGAGGCAGGGACAGCGACAGGCTGCCACGGACGCTCCTGATTCAGTCGAAAGTCCCACAATCCATCAAGCGACAGAATGGTTCTGGATGCGTTTTCCTGCGGATAAAGCATAAGAATCCTCCTCTTTACTTAGCGAACCGCTTGGCGCCGAGCATGGCGCCGCAGCTTTCGCGGACAATCAGTGAGCATTCGAGCTTATGGCTGATAGGGGTCGTGCCGCCGCCGTTCAGGACGTTGATCAGCTCCGCCATCGCGAAGCTGCCGCGCTCCGTTGCGCGAAGGTCAACCGTTGTCAGCGGCGGGTCGAGGTACTGCGTGAAGAACAGGTTGTCGCAGCCGGTCAGCGCCATATCGCGCGGAACGTTGATGCCGCTCTTCTTGAGGTGATTCAGCACGCCGAGCGCGCAGACGTCGTTCACTGCGACAACCGCCGTCGGCATCTGCTTCCCCGTGAGCATCGCCAGCATGCGCGCCGCGGCGATTTCGCCGGACTGCGTTGTGAAGCCGGTCGGGAACACGAGATGCTCCTCCATCGGAACGCCGATGTCCGTCAGCGCCTGATGGTACGTCCTTATGCGCGCATCGGAGAAGCGGACGTTATTCTCGCCGCCGACGAACGCAATCCGCCGGTGACCGAGGTTGATGAGGTGCGCCATCACCTTGCGCGTGCTCTCGAAGGAATCCGACGCTATATTGATAGAAGGCATGCCCTCAATCAGCGGTCCGATGGTGACGACCGGCATCACCTTATTGAGCCTGTGCAGATTGTCGAGGATAGCCTCCGGCGGGCCGTTCTCGACCAGTCCTCCCGTCAGCGCCACGCCGTCCGGATGATGCTCGATAATTCGGCGGATCATCTGCTCATTCGTGATGGTGCCGGGCGTATGGCACCAGACCGCCAGCGCGTAGCCATGCTGCGATGCCTCCAGCTCTGCGCCGCGCAGCAGCATCGAGCAGTAGGGGTTATCGAAGTCGCCGATGACGATGCCAAGCGTGCCGGAGCGCTTCGGCTGCGGATGCACATGCGCGGCCGACGGCTGATACGCCAGCTCGTCCATCGCCGCCTGCACCTTCTGGCGTGATTTGGCGGACACGCTGCCGCCCGACATGACGCGCGACACGGTCGCGATGGAGACACCCGCCCGTTCCGCAACGTCATAGATGGTAATCTTCCCGTTTTCCATGGATGCCTCCTCTTTGACGCGATTCCTGACCTGATTATACCACATTGATTGAAAGATTACAATATGCTTACAGAAAATTTATGAAAATAACTTCTCTGTTTTCCCGGCAAAATGGGCATCATTCATCCTTTTCAAACATTTTTTCAAAAATCCCTTGACAGCGATGCAATCAGCATGTATAATAAGGTCGAATAGCAGAAAAGGAACGACAAACCACGTGTGAAGACATTTTGTAAGAGAAATGTAAGCGTATTGACGTTCTTTCAGTCTGATTCGGACGGGAATAACCCCGTTCAGATAGAGAAATATGAGGAGGAACCAAGTATGAAGAAGCTGTTCTCTCTGGTGCTGGCAATCGCGATGGTGCTGTCCATGGCATGCTTTGCCTCCGCAGAAGAAAACAAGACCCTGACGATCGTGGCGTGGGACGTGAGCACGACCGCATACCTGCAGGCTCAGAAGGAAGCTTTTGAGGCATCCCACCCCGGCGTGACCATCGAATACGTCGACGTTGCTTCTCAGGACTGGGACACCAAGGCCGGCACGATGCTGTCCGGCGGCGACACCAACGACCTGTACATGGTCAAGCAGAACATCAACATCATGAACTGGGCGCAGCAGGGCTTCGCCGAGCCGCTGACCGATTACATCGCCAACAGCAACTACGACCTGTCCGGCTTCGTGGGCATGGAACCCAACTACGCCCTGGACGGCACGCAGTACGCGCTGCCCTTCCGCTCTGACTTCTGGGTGCTGTTCTACAACAAGACCCTGTTCGACGCGGCAGGCGTTGACTATCCGACCAATGACATGACGTGGGAACAGTACAAGGAGCTGGCCATCAAGATGACCAACAACGGCAACTCCAAGTACGGCTGCCACTATCACACCTGGCTGTCCGCCATCGTCAATTTCTCCGTGGATGACGGCATTAACACGCTGCTCGACGGCGAATACTCCGATCTGGCGTACTTCTATGACCTCGCGCTGTCCCTTGAGGATGCCGGTGCCTGCCGCACCTACACCGAGCTGACCGCTGCCGGCCTGCATTACTCCGGCGCCTTCCAGACCGGCGACACCGCCATGATGCCCATGGGCTACTGGTACGTCGCGACCCTGATCAACAACATTAAGAACGGTCTGTGCGACTTCGAATGGGGCATCACCGCACTGCCGCACAAGGAAGATGTCGCTGCCGGCACCTCCTTCGGCAACCTGACCGGTATCATGATCAACGCGAAGTCCAGCAACAAGGATCTGGCCTGGGAGTATGTCTCCTGGCTGTGCGGTCCGGAAGGCGCGGCTGTGACCGCTTCCACCGGCAACCGTCCGGCATGGGTTTCCTCCGAGGTTGCTGACGTGCTCGCATCCGTCGATGGCTTCCCGAAGGATGAAAACTCGAAGGCTGCGCTGCTGCCGACCATGGTCTCCATCGAAATCGGCGTCAGCGACAAGCTGGGCGACATTCAGGGCATCCTGAACGAAGAGCACACCGCCATCATGTCCCGTGAAATCTCCGTCGAGGAAGGCATCGAGAACATGAACGAGCGCGTTGCTGAGCTTTACGAGTAACAGCGCTTCATCTTGACCTGTCTGCAGCCGGAAACCGAAGGGTGCAGGGGGCGATCGAAAAGCCCCTGCTCGCCCCGCAGAGCAGGCTCTCTGCCTTGCGAATAAAACCTGCATGCAGGACAGATGCAGCATCTGCATCAGCTTTTTAGCCACGGGCGGGGAGAGCGACCAGCAACTCGCTCTCCCCGCTCTCTTTTAATTGGAAAGGAGCAATCCCGATATGGCTGAACTCGCCGCCCGTAAAAAGACAAAAATGAGCAGGCTCGAGCGCAAAAATACGCTGATTGCCTACTCCTTCCTCGCGCCGAACTTTCTGGGCTTTGCCATTTTCACGCTTGTCCCGGTCGTATGCGCGATTTTGCTGGCGTTCGTAGAATGGAACGGCGGCGATATCAGCAACGCAAAGTGGAT
Source organism: Bacteroidaceae bacterium (assembly GCA_963642705.1). Classification (GTDB taxonomy): domain Bacteria; phylum Bacillota; class Clostridia; order Christensenellales; family Aristaeellaceae; genus UBA11524. The sequence continues at coordinate 15,092 of CAVIHU010000031.1, read as the reverse complement.
CGGGCTGGATAACTTCGCTGAAATCTTCAAGGTGAAGAAGGTCGCCGAGAAGATGGCAGGCGGTGACCTGCTGTACTTCTTCAACAAGGTCGACCTCGGCATTTCCCTCAAGAACACCGTGTTCTACACGATTGTCAACGTGCCGCTGACGCTGGTTTGCGCCATCGCGCTGGCACTCGCACTGAACAAGGTCAAGGGCGCCGTCGCCTTCCGCACGATCTTCTTCTTCCCCTACGTCGCATCGATGGTCGCCATCTGCGTCTGCTGGAATTTCATGCTCATGAAGGATGGTCCCATCAACCAGTTCATCATGGCGTTGGGCATCAATTTCAACAAGTCATGGACCGCGGACTCCACCATGGCGATGTGGGCGATCATTCTCGTCAGCGTATGGCGTTCGATGGGCTACTACATGGTCATCTACCTCGCCGCGCTGCAGGGCGTGCCGCGCGAGCTGTACGAGGCTGCGACGGTGGACGGCGCGAACAAGTGGCAGCAGTTCCGCAACGTGACGCTGCCGCAGATCAAGCCGACGACCTTCTTCTGCTCCATCATGCTGATTATCGGCTCGTTCAAGATTTACGACACCGTCGCCATCATGACAAACGGCGGACCCGGACGCGCCACCAAGATGCTCGTCACCTACATCTACAGCGAAGCGTTCGTCAACGTCCGCTATGGTCAGGCAAGTGCCATCGCAATGGTGCTGCTCGTCATCGTGCTGATCATCACCGTCATCCAGTTTGCCAACGAGAAGAAGTTCTCGAACGACTAAGAGAGGAGGATGTATCATGAGTCAGGCTGTTGTTACTCATCAGCGGCAAATCCGTCAGGACAACCCCGTGCTGCATGTCATCGGCAAAATTTTGCTGTATGCCGTGCTGATTGCGATGGCGCTGTTCACGCTGATTCCGTTTGTCTGGATGATTTCCTCCTCCCTGAAGCTCGACCAGGAAGTCTTCCAGTACCCGATCCGCTGGATTCCGGAAACGTTCCACTGGGAGAACTACGTGGTCATCTGGCAGCGCGTCCCGTTGCTGACGTACTTCAAGAACACTGCCATCATCGCGCTGTCCGTCACCATCCTGCAGACGCTCACGTCCTCCTTCGCCGCCTACGCCTTCGCGAAGCTGCATTTCAAGGGGCGCGACGTGCTCTTCCTGTGTTACATCGCGACCATCGCGGTGCCGTGGCAGGCGTACATGCTGCCGCAGTTCATCATGATGCGCTCCATGGGTCTCTACGACACGCTGCTGGCGATGATCGTCCTGCAGGCGTTCAGCGCATTCGGCGTGTTCCTGATGCGCCAGTTCTATCAGGGCATCCCCACAGAGCTGTGCGAGGCTGCGCGCATTGACGGTCTGAGCGAATACGGCATCTGGGCGAAAATCATGCTGCCGCTTTCCACCGCCGCCATCGCGACGCTCGTCATCTTCACCTTCGTCGGCACGTGGAATGACTACATGGGACCGATGATCTACCTCACCCGCGACGAGAACAAGACGATTCAGGTCGGTCTGCGCCGCTTTATTCAGGAATATACCAGCGATTATCACCTGATTATGGCCGCCTCGCTCGTTTCCCTGCTGCCGGTATCCGTTGTGTTCCTCTGCCTGCAAAAGTACTTCATCGAAGGCATTGCGACAAGCGGTCTGAAGGGTTGATTTCATCTCATTTCATCCATCAAGCTGTCTTCCTCCTCGGAAGGCGGCTTTTTTTGATATTTTTCATTTTTTATGGATGATTTTGTTCTGCTCATTCGTTATATATATGGAATATAAAATATTTCGCGGACTTCGTCCGCAGGCTTCGACTGTTTTTTGATTTCTTCGGCACCATACCGGTTTTCATTTCCCTGGTTGAGCTTTGGCCGTTGCTTGATAAGCCTGCTGCGGAGCTACGCACTGCGAAGGGTGCGGATTGAAATCAGACAAAGTATGCGATCGCAACGTCCCTGCAAAAAACAGATGGGACGAAAAAGAAGCGGACGAAAATGAAGGCGGACGAAAATGAAAGCGGACGAAAATGAAAGCGGACGAAGTCCGTGCCTTAACCGTTTTCTCATCAAAAACTCAGAAAAAGGGGCTTTTCTTTCCCGCCGATGTCGTGTATAATGTGAATTGAAATGCGGATTCGTCCGCAGAAAGGAGATTTCGCCGTGAGTCAATTTGAAACCACCAAGCTGCACCCGATTCAGGAGTCCGGCAATGAAGCGCAGGATATGTTGCTCTACGTCTATCAGGCACTGCAGTCCAAGGGTTATGACCCCATCACGCAGCTTGTCGGCTACCTTATTTCCGGTGATCCGACGTACATCACCAGCTACAACTCCGCACGAAGCATGATCTGCCGTCTGGAGCGCGACGAAATTCTTGAGGAGCTCGTTCGCTTTTACCTTGACGGTCATAATTCCCGGCAGGAGTAAGCATCCCTTTCGCTGATGCTCTGCTGCATCGGTTTATTGATGTTGCCTTCGCGCAGAAAGTCTGTCCTTGCCGACTGATTTCTCTGCGCTTTTTTTCTCTTGCTGTTTTTGAACGGCATTTTCCTGCTTTTCGACATCAAAAGCGACAGATATGCTGCTTTCCTGTCATCAATTGACAAATCATGCTTGCAAATCAGCGCTTTCTGATGTAGAATAGAAATGTAAAGCGTACAAGTATTCCCACACTGTCGACACGCAATTGGAGGAAACAACATGAATCTTCACGGACTGAACAAACAGCAGGTCGAGGAAAGCCGTAAAAAGTACGGTGCGAACACCCTCACGCAGCTTCCGCCGGATCCGCTGTGGAAAAAGATCCTCGAGGGCTTCAAGGACCCGATGATCATGATTCTGCTGGTCGCACTGGTCATCCAGGTGGTGCTCTGCTTCATGGGCGAGGCCGCGTGGTATGAGCCGGTCGGTATTCTCATCGCCATCATGATCGCAAACGGCGTTTCGTCCATCAGCGAATCGCAGCAGGAAGGCAAGGCCTCCGCGCTCAAGGCGGAGGAGGAAGCCAAGGAAACCGCCAAGGTCATGCGCGATGGTCAGCTCATGGAGATTCACGTCAGCGAGGTCGTTGTCGGCGATCTCATCTTTCTGCAGTCAGGCGATAAGATCGCCGCTGACGGCGAAATCATCGAAGGCGCCGTCAAGGTTGACCAGGCATCCCTCAACGGCGAAACCGAAGAGGCAAAGAAGACCGTCAACACGAGCGGTGAAGCCTACAACACCAAGGATCTGCTGAACACCTGCTACGTCTACCGCGGCACGGTCGTGTGCGGCGGCGAGGCGTACATGGAGGTCAAGGTCGTCGGCGACAAGACGCTCTTCGGCGAATTGGCGCTTGAGGTGCAGGAGGACACGCGTGAAACGCCCCTGCAGGTCAAGCTTGCGAAGCTCGCCAAGCAGATTTCCACCTTCGGCTACATCGGCGCTATCGCCATTATCATCGGCGTGTTCGCCAAGGCGATTTTCGGCGGCAGCATGCCGACTGACCTCATAGGCTGGGTGCATCTGACGATTAACGCCATCACCGTCGCCGTCACCATCATCGTCTGCGCGGTGCCGGAAGGTCTGCCGATGCTCACCAGTATCCTGCTGAGCTACCAGAGCATGCGCATGGCGAAGGACAACGTGCTTGTCCACAAAATCAACGGTCTGGAAACGGCAGGCTCCCTGTCCCTGCTGTTCACCGACAAGACGGGCACCATCACCGAGGGCAAGCTGAGCGTGGTTGAACTGGCGACCGGCAATGTCCGCCGCTTCACGTCCGTCAATGAGCTGACGCCCGCGCTGCGCAATGAAATCACCTACGGCATCGGTCTGAACAACTCTGCCACCCACAGCGGCGATGCCATCATCGGCGGCAACTCCACCGACCGCGCGCTGATGTCCTTCCTGGTCAACGCCGGCGTTGATGCCGAGGTTGCCCGCGAGGACGTCCGCAATTTCAACGCGTTTGACTCCGCCAAGAAATACTCCACCGTTACCATCCGCCATGACGGTCAGACCGTCACCTACATCAAGGGCGCGCCGGAACGCATCATCGCACGCTGCGAAACGTATCTGGATGAGGACGGCGTCGTGAAGCCCCTGACCGAGCGCAATTACCTGATGACGTACATGGACGAGCAGGCTGGCCGCTCGATGCGTCTGCTGGGCGTTGCGAAGTGCAACGGCGACACGGCGGACAACGGCGAACCGCTGACGCTCGTGTGCGTGCTTGCCATCCGCGACAACGTCCGCAAGGAGGCGGTTGACGCCATCCGCGAGGTGCAGGATGCAGGCATTCAGGTCGTCATGGTCACCGGCGACCGCAAGGAAACCGCCGTTGCCATCGCAAAGGAGTCCGGTCTGCTGCGTGCCACGACCGATGTCGCCCTGACGAGCGCCGAGCTTGCCGAGCTGACAGATGATGAGCTCAAGAAGGTGCTGCCGAATCTGCGCGTTGTTTCCCGTGCGCTGCCGACGGACAAGAGCCGCCTGGTTCGCTGCGCGCAGGAGCTGAATCTTGTTGTCGGTATGACCGGCGACGGCGTGAATGACTCCCCTGCCCTGAAGAAGGCAGACGTCGGCTTCGCCATGGGCTCCGGCACCGAGGTTGCCAAGGAAGCCGGCGATATCACCATCCTCGACGACAACTTCCTGTCCATCGACAAGGCCATCCTCTATGGCCGCACGATGTTCAAGTCCATCCGCAAGTTCCTGATCTTCCAGCTGACGGTCAACGTTTCCGCCGTGCTGACGTGCTTCCTCGCGCCGTTCTTCGGTGAAAACACGATTCTGACGGTCATTCAGCTGCTCGTGGTCAACCTCGCCATGGACACCCTCGCCGCCATTGCCTTCGGCAGCGAGCCTGCGCTGAAGGAGTACATGAAGGAAAAGCCCATTGCCCGCGATGCCTCCATCGTCACCAAAAACATGATGGTCGAGGTCGTTGTCAGTGCGCTGTACATTACCGCCGTCTGCCTGTGCATCCGCTTTGTTCCCGCGATGCAGAGCCTGCTGGGTGCCGTGGGTGAAACGCTCGACACAACGCTGCTGAACTCCGCAGTGTTCGCGACGTTCATGATGGCGATTTCCTTCAACGGCTTCAATGCCCGCACCGAGCACATAAATCCCTTCGAAAGCCTGAACCGCAACCACAATTTCCTGCTGGTCATCGGCGGACTGCTGCTGCTGCAGTTCCTGTTCGTCACCTTCGGCGGCGCGGTGCTGAGCGTTGAGCCCCTGAGCTGGACTGCATGGCTCGTCTGCCTTGTCCTTGCGTTCCTGATTATCCCGATTGATGTCATCCGGAAGAAAATCATGCAGAAGAAGTAATGGAAGGGCAGCACCGCACAAACAGGGCGCTACCTTAACCAACTGCGAAGGGGTTCGGAGGCAACCGCAGGCTTCGTCCGTTTTCCTGTCCTCCGGACACCTCCGCAGAAAAAATACTCTAATAATAAGGAGGGAAAGTCAACATGTCCGTCAACCTGAAGAAGGGTCAGAAGATCTCTCTGGTAAAGCCCGGCGAACCGGGCCTGCAGCGCATCATGGTCGGTCTGGGCTGGGACGAGGTCGAGCGCAAGCGCGGCTGGTTCACCCCGAAGCCGCAGGATATCGACTGCGATGCGTCCGTCATCCTCTGCGGTGCAGACGGCAAGGTCGTCACCCATGACATCCATAAGACCTGCGTCTACTTCGGCAACCTTGTGCACGAAAGCGGCGCCATCGTCCATCAGGGCGATAACCTGACCGGCGAGGGCGACGGCGATGATGAGCAGATCATGGTCGACCTGAGCCGGATTCCATCGAACATCGACAAGCTGGTTTTCGTTGTCAACATCTATGATGCGAACGTCCGCAATCAGCACTTCGGGCTGATTCGCAACGCCTTCATCCGCCTGGTTGACCTGCGCACGCAGAAGGAAATCTGCCGCTTTGACCTCTCCGAGGATTACAACGGAAAAACCGGCATGATTGTCGGTGAAATCTATCGTCATAACAGCGAGTGGAAGTTCAATGCCATCGGTCAGGGAGTCGCTGATGCAAGCAGGCTTTCTTCGCTTGTGCAGCTTTACGAATAACAAAAGGAGGGTTTTCTCATGGCTGTGAATCTTTCTAAGGGACAGAAAATCTCGTTGGACAAGGGCATGACAAAGGCGCTGATCGGTCTGGGCTGGGACACCAACCGCTATGACGGCAGTGCGGATTTCGACCTTGACGCATCGGCGTTCCTGCTCGGCGCGAATGGCAAGGTTCGCAAGGATGAGGATTTCATCTTCTATGGCAACCTGAAGAGCTCGGACGGCGCCGTCACCCATACCGGCGACAACCGCACCGGCGAGGGCGAGGGCGACGACGAAGTGCTCTACATCGACTTCTCCAGGGTCGACCCCGATGTGCAGAAGATTGCCATCACCGTCACGATTTACGAGGCGCAGGAGCGCGGTCAGAACTTCGGTCAGGTGTCCAACGCGTATGTGCGCCTTGCGCGCCGTACCAGCGATCAGGATACAATCGGCACCGAGGAGCTGCGCTATGACCTCGGCGAGGACTTCTCCATCGAAACGGCACTGGTCGTCTGCGAGCTGTACCGCAGCGGCTCGACGTGGAAGTTCAACGCGGTCGGCGCCGGCTATCAGGGCGGTCTGTACGCGCTGTGCAAGGCCTACGGCGTGAATGTCTGATTTTTCTCCCCTTGGGCAAGGCGTTTCAGGGCAACCTGCGGCGCTTTGCCCTTTTTTCGTGCAGGATTTTCTGTAAAGCATGACGAATAGGAACAAAAAAAGATACCGATTTTCCTCAAGGAGGCTCTTCCGATGCAAAAGCTGCAATCCGCGCTCCGAAGGCTCCCCATCAGCTTTAACGCGCCTGTCACGCTGACGTTTGTGCTGCTCTGCGTCGGCGTATACGTGCTGAATCTGCTTACCGGCGGCGCATCGAATCATCTGCTGTTCAGCGTCTACCGATCCTCCGCGCTCAACCCGCTGACGTATCTGCGGCTCATTCTGCACGTCATGGGGCATGCCGGCTGGGAGCATCTGCTGGGTAACATGATGTATCTGCTGATTTTAGGTCCGATGCTCGAGGAAAAGTACGGAGGGCGCAATCTCCTGCTCGTCATGGGGGCAACGGCGCTTTCCACCGGACTGGTCAATGTGGTTTTCTTTCCGTATACATCGCTGCTCGGCGCAAGCGGCATTGTGTTTGCGATGATTCTGCTCTCGTCCTTCACCGTGACGGAAAAGGATAAGCTGCCGCTTTCCTTCCTGCTTGTCGCTGTGCTGTATATCGGTCAGCAGGTTGTCGATGGGCTGTTCACGCAGGATAACATTTCCCAGATGGCGCACATCGTCGGCGGAATTGTCGGCTCGGTGCTCGGATTCACACTCAATAACGTTCAGCTTCACAACATGCGGAGGTAAAAGCCATGCTTGCCAGAGTCAACGCGTCCTCGCTTCAGGATCTGATGCTTCCCGTTTCTAAACGCCCCGGCGGACAAGGTGTTTATTTCGTTCGCCTGCATCAGACAAGCGCGGATGCGCTGAATGCGCTCTGGCTGTATCATGAGGCGGCACGGATGAAGGGTGCCATCATCGAGGGACAGATCGGCAATCCGGATGAACGGCAGCTGGCTTACCTGCAGGAAACGCTCGGCAGCGACTTTGAGCCGACAAATGCGTTCCTGTCCATGAAGCTGACCACATGGATGCCGCGCATGAGCAGCCGCAACCGCGCGGAATTCACGCAGGCGCTGCTGCGCCAAATGACGGAGCTGCGTCAGGCAGGCAAGCCGGAGGCGGTGCTCCGCAATGTCTATTTCAAGATGATGTGCTGGCTGTATTACCGCTTCGAGCGGCTGATGCCGTTTCTGGGCGATGATGAGCCTCCGCGCATCCTCTACGAGTGCAGCACTGTCACCGCGCATGAACTGATGCTGCTGCGCCTGCTGAACGCGATGGGCGCAGACGTGCTGCTGTTGGAGGTATCTGGCGATGCGGCATATCAGCGGCTTGATGCTGCCAATCAATGGTCGCAGCTGATGGCTGTGCCGAACGGTCAGCCGTTCCCTGCTGATTTCACGCTCAAATCCTTCCGCAGGCAGCACGCGCAACAAAGACCGGCGGTGCCGATCCGCCCGGCGGTGCCGATCCGCCCGGCGGTGCCGACCCATCCGGCGGTGCCGACCCATCCGGCGGTGCCGACCCATCCGGCGGTGCCGGTGCTGACTATTCCCTCGTCCTCACCGGCTAAACAAAATGCACCGGCAACAAATCCTCATGCAGGGAAAGACCCCGAATCCTATTTTCAGAAGCCGAAGCAGTCCGCCTGCACCAACGCATGGATGAAGCAGGCGGACGTGATGACGCTTCTGACCCCTGAACGCGAGCGCGGCGACGATCTGTCGCTGTTCTACAACGCGCTGGTCGTGCTTCGCGGCGTGAAGGAGCCTGCCAAGTATCCCGATCTGCTGAGGCGGCTCTATGAACAGCTCTGCGAGCAGAATCGCCATGTGCTTGTGCTCCATGACGGGCTGCCGACTCCTTCCTCAGAGGAGACGAACAGAATCCGCCGCCGCAATTACCGTTCCGCAGTGGAAATGGCGGTTGACCTCGCTTCGAATCTGCCGGACGCCGAGCAGGAGCTTCATCGCCTGATGCAGCAATCCTTCGTCCGGACGATGATGTACGCCGCCGGCAGGGAGGACAATCTGAACCGCCTGCTGACCTCCGGCGTTTATCTGCTTTGCTGGATTCAGCGGTATCACAGGAAGCTGTTCACGGGTGCAAAGAGCGCTGAGCTGCCGTGCCTGCTGCTGCTGGGCGGCTGCACAAATGACCATGACGCGCTGTATCCCGTCTTCCTGTCCGGTCTTCCGGTTGATGTTGCGGTCTTTTCGCCGGATTTGTCCAGGCCGTGCACGCTCGGCGAGGATAGGGCGCTGCTGCTGACCGGCAGTCATTCGCTGACCGTCAGCCAATACCCGACGGACGCGGTGTCCGTCCGCCTGAGTACCGCTGCCGCCGCTGCCGAGCGTGATTTGAACCGCACCATGTCCGAGGATGCGGGTGTCTACAGTGCGCATCAGTTTTCGCATGCCGAGGCGGTCATCCTGCGTCCGGCGCTGGAGGAGGTATACCTGCTGTGGGATCAGGAATTGAAGTTCCGCACGGGCTTCTCTGTGCAGGGCGGCGTCGTCACCATGCCGGTCATTTACGCACGCATCTGCGGCGTGAAGGGCGGATCGGTCGATGCCTACTGGGAGCGGCTTCGCCGGATGCTGACGCCCGAAACCTTCCTGATTGACCATCTGCCCATGCTGCCCTCGGGCGCAGGCAGCGCCTATGCCGCGCTTGCCAAGCGTGTGCTGAGAAACGGCCGCCTGATGCGCAGCGCCCTGCAATCCGACCGTGACTACCCATTTTCGCTGCTGCGGACGGAGCTGCAGGAGCATCTGCTGGATCAGCTCGAAACCATGCTGAATCAGCGGCTGATTCGCGGCATCGGCGAAAACGGCATGGAGTACACCGTCGTGTCCGTCGTGATGAGCCTGCAGAGGGACGTGCTGCGCCGCCTGCAGAGCTTTGACTTCACAAAAAAGAACCCCAAGCTGCTCATTATCAGTGCCTCGGACAGCTCCTCCAGCCTGGAAGACGCCATCCTCCTGACCTTCCTGAGCCTTGTCGGTTTTGACATCGCGCTGTTTGTCCCCACGGGCTATCAAACGGTGGAGCGGTACGTGCGCGACCGTTTGCCGGTGGAACATCAGGCCGGCGATTACCTGTATGACCTGCCTGTGCCCGATTTGACTGCTTTACCTGTCAAGCCGCGCTCATGGCTGGAAAATCTGCAAAGGAATTTGTTTAACAGATGACAGACGCAAAGCATCAGGCACCGCTGCTGACGCTCCCCGGCGAGGACGCGCCGAGCTACGACATCGAGGCGGATCGTCAGGCAACCGTCGCGGCGCTGACAGATTCGCCGGAAATCGATGAATTGACCTCACTCATTGACGTCAGCGACTTGAACACCATCGTCACCTTCGGCAGCATCGCCGCAGAGGACATCACCCGTGCGTCCGATCAGGTGCTCAGGAGCCTCCGCACATCCCACACGGACGATTCCGACAGGCTGCTCAATTCGCTTGCCGATCTGATGGCGCAGTTTGACCCGCGTTCCCTTCAGAAAAAGCAGGGCTTTTTCGCACGTCTGATGGGAGCAAAGCCTGAGCCGCTCGATGAAACCATTCGCCGTTTTGATTCGCTCAGCGGCGAGCTCGAGAGCATCTATGTCCGCCTGAAAATGGCGGAGCAGTCTCTCAGGAAGGCAAACGAACAGCTCGAGGTGCTGTTTCAGGCGAGCATCCGGCGTTTCCATGAGCTGGAGAAGTACATCGTCGCCGGCGAACAGGGCATCAGGGAAATCAGAGAATATGCCATGCAGCGCACGGAGGACATGCACCGCACGAATGACGTGTCCATCGGCTTCGAGCTGCAGACGCTTTCGCAGGCGCAGACGATGCTCGAGCGCCGCACGCAGGATCTCCGCATGGCGGAAAACGTCGCACTGCAGTCCATCCCGATGGTGAAACTGGTCGAATTCAGCAACGCCGAGCTGATGCGCAAGATGAATTCGGCCCTGATTGTCACGCTGCCCGTGTTCAAGCAGGCACTCGCACAGGTGATCCTCAGCAAGCGCAGGCAGCTTCAGCAGGAGGCGCTCAGCCGCGTGACGCAGCAGACGGCAGTTTTCCCGCAGTCCTCCGACAATGCTGAGGAAGCCCTCACGGCATCGTGGCAGACTGTCCGTCAGGGCGTTAGCGAAACGCGTGCGCTGCAGGAAAAGACCCGCCATGCGCGCGAGGCTGATGAACAGCGGCTCCAGGAGATTCAGCGCCAGTACGCCGAACAGATGAAGCGATAATTCCTTACCGCGAAGGAAGGAAAACCGCATGCCTATGGCGAATAAATAACGGAGAATGTCCCATCGCTGCCGCAAAAACCGGCGGCAGAATCCAATGAATTGGGTTGCACCCGAAAAGGCAGGTGTTTTCGACTATGAAGTCATCAGGAAAGAAGCGCGTCAGCTCACTGACGTTTTTAATCGCCGCGACGGCCATTCTGGCGGCGCTCGCCGTCCTTTGCCTGTTCGGCAGCAATTTGCTCTACGCCATGCGCATCAACAATGTCAATGAGCTCCGCGCAGAAGCGCAGAAGCGCAACGACGAGAAGGCGGAGGTCTACGCGCAGGAGGTTGCTGACCTGCAGGCGCAGCTCGACGCGAACAACAACGTCAATCAGGCATGGCCGGAACCCGACACGCAGGAGGGCATCGCCATTGTCGATCTGACGAATTACGCGCTGGACAATCCCGGCACGGTCGTCGTGTCGCGTCAGGATGCCATGCTCGGCGGTCTGCTGCTCGTCAACGAGTGGCACTCCCGTCCGTCTGATTTCGATGAATCCGGCCTCATTTCCATCATGACCTATGCCAGAAGCATGGGACAGTCAAAGAGCATCTGGCGGAGTTCGGAGCAGAGGCTTTTCCCCGTTGCCATCAGTGCTCTGCTTGATGCGCTCAATGCTGCCAAGGCAGAAGGTCTCGAGGGATATGTCGTCTACGAGGGCTATCGCAGCATTTCCGATCAGCAAACGCTCTTTGACACGGAGTACAATCGCCTGAAGGAGCGTCATTCCGGCTGGTCTGAGGATGAGCTGATTGCCAACACAAAGAAAAGCATCAACATGCCCGGAACCAGCGAATACAACACCGGTCTTTCCTTCCGCCTGTACCTCTACGAGAGCGGCAACACCGAGCTGAACAAGCTTGCCTTCTCCGAGAGCAATCAGGGCAAGTGGATGTACGAAAACAGCTGGAAGTACGGTCTTGTGTTCCGCTTCCCGCTGCAGGATTTCCCGACCGAGGGCACCGTCAGCCGTTCCTACAAGACCGGCGTCAGCGTCCAGATGAACCTGTTCCGCTATGTCGGCATTCCCAACGCGACCGTCATGCATCACCTTGACCTGTGTTTGGAGGAGTACATCGAGTACCTGATGGCGCATCCGCACATCGCCGTCTTTGAGGACGGTCAGCTCAAGTACGAAATCGTCCGCCAGCAGATTGAGGATGAAACGAGCGCCTACATGAACGTCAGCGTCACCCAGAAGACCACCAACTACACCATGTCGCTGGACAACATGGGCGGTCTGGTCACCGTTTACGAATACTGAGCAACCACCCGCCGAAGCGCGATCACTGCCTTCGGCGGGTGATTTTTATAAGGCAACACCACATTTGTGCGGTGTTGCCTTTCTTATATTGCATCCAGAGGGCTTTCAATCGCCCCTGACCCCTTTTTTATTTTGCTTCCGCCCAATTCTGTCCCTGATGAACCTCCGCAAGCAGCGGTACGCGCAGTGTGATAACCTTCTCCATCGCTTCCTTGAGAAGCTCCGCGGCATGCGCAGCCTCCTCCGGCGGACACTCAAGCAGCAGCTCGTCATGCACCTGCAGCAGTAAGCGGCTCTGCAGACCTTCCTTCCGCAATGCCTCATCCACGCGCACCATCGCCAGCTTGATGATGTCCGCCGCAGTGCCCTGCACGGGCGTATTCATCGCCGCACGCTTGCCGAATTCGCGTACCATCGCCTTGTCGCTCCTGAGCTCCGGCAGATACCGCCGCCGACCGAACAGCGTCAGCGCATAGCCGTTGCGTATGCCATCCTCGGTGGCGCTGTCCATGAAGCGCTTAACGCCCGGATACCGCGCAAAATACTGCTTGATGAAGCTCTGCGCCTCCTGACGGCTGACGCCCGTGTTTTTCGCCAGACCGAATCCGCTAATGCCGTAAATCAGCCCGAAATTGACTGCTTTCGCGCGCGAGCGCAGCGTAGGTGTCACCTGCTCCAGCGGCACATCGAAGATTTCGCTCGCGGTGCGCGCATGGACATCCTGCCCGTTGCGAAAGGCATCGACAAGCGCCGCGTCGCCGGAGAAATGCGCCATCAAGCGCAGTTCAATCTGGCTGTAGTCCGCGTCGAGCAGCACCCAGCCCTCTCGCGGCAGGAATGCCTGACGGATCTCCCTGCCTTCCTCGGTGCGGACAGGAATGTTTTGCAGATTCGGCTCGCTGGAGGAAATGCGGCCGGTTGCCGTAGCAACCTGATCGAAGGTGGAATGCACACGTCCGGTCGAATCCGTCAATCGGAGGAGACCTTCGACATAGGTGGAGTTGAGCTTCGTCAGCTGCCGATATCGCAGGAGCGGTTCGATGACCTCCGGCGCGATATCCGCCAGCGATTCCAGCACCTCAACGGACGTAGAGTAGCCCCTTGTCGTCTTTTTGCCGTGCGGAAGCTTAAGCTTCTCAAAGAGCACCTCACCGAGCTGCTGCGTGCTGTTCAGGTTGAATGTCTCGCCGCACGCCGCGTACACCTGCTTTTTGCTCTGCTCAATCTGCTCGGTGTATCGCGTGCCGAGCGTATGCAGGAACGATGTATCCACGCGGAATCCGATTTCCTCCATGCGATAGAGCACGAACGACAGCGGCATTTCCACATCACGCATCAGGTGCGTCATGCCGAGCTGCTCAATGGTCTTTTCCTGCCATTTCGCCAGCGACAGCAGACCGCACGCGTCCGCCGGCATTTCTCCGCACAGGGCAGACAGGCTGTAGCTCTTGCGCTGCGGGTCGAGCAGATATGCGCCGAGCTGCACGTCCCACGCGAAGCCTTCCGGCATCGTCAGCTGATTGCGCCTCAGCAGATGCAGCAGCGCCTTGCCGTCATGGACAATCGCCGGATGCGCCGCCAAATCGGGTGCAACCGCCGCAAGCAGCTCCTCCGGCGCGATACCGGGCATCAGTAAATCGCCGCCGACTGTTATCTGACAGCATGTCCTGTCCTGCGCGGCGCACGTCACCAGCGTTTCATCGATGCAAATCGCCAGCGGACGTGCGCTGTTTGTCTTTGATGCAAGCCATTGGACCAGCTCCTCCGCGGACTGCATATCCTGAACCTTTTCAAACGGAAGGAGCGTCAGCGGCGTTATTTCCGGATCTTCCGCCGATGCCGCATTCGTTTCCGTGGGCAGCTCCTGCAAGCGCCGGACGATGCTGTTCAGCCGCAGCTTTTCCAGCGCCGGAATGCCCTTGCGAAAGTCCGGCAGCACACACGCCTTCAATGAAAAATCAACCGGCGCGTCACGGCGGATGGTCGCCAGCTCGCGGCACATTCTCGCCTGATCCGCCCATGTTGTCAGCTTCTCGCCGAGCTTGCCCTTGACCTCGCCTGCATGCGCAAGAATGTTGTCCAGCGTACCGTACTGCTGCAGGAGCTTAACGGCTGTCTTGTCGCCGATGCCCGGAATGCCCGGAATGTTGTCGCTGCTGTCGCCTGCAAGCCCCTTCCAGTCCGTCACCTGCTCCGGCGAAAAGCCGTACGTTTCGTGTACCATCGCCGGCGTAAAATGCGTCGTTTCGCTGATGCCCTTGCGCGTGAAAAGCACCTGTGTCCCTTCGGATACGAGCTGCAGTGCATCGCGGTCGCCCGTCAGCAGGAGCGGACTGACGCCTGCCTCCTCGCCGAGCTTCGACAGCGTGCCGAGCAGATCGTCTGCCTCCCATCCCTGCATGGAAAATCGCTGCACGCCCAAATCATCCAGCAGCGTCCGCATTGTCCCGAACTGCTGCTTCAGCTCCTCCGGCGTTGCTGCGCGCCCTGCCTTGTAATCCGGATAGGCGGTATGACGGAAGGTCGGAGCATGCTCATCGAAGCACACGGCGAGATACTGCGCGTTTTCCTCGCGAATCGCCTTGAGCATCATGGTCAGGAAGCCGTAGATCGCATTGGTGTAGACGCCGTCCGCATCCATCAGCGGCAGCGCGTGAAAAGCCCGATGCAGCAGGCTGTTGCCGTCAATAATCAGGAAAATATCCTTCATAGCTGTTCCTCCGATGGGATATTTTCTTTATTTTTCGCTCCTGAAGCGTGAAATCCCTGCTTTTCAGCCCGGCGGACAGCGCAAAATTTTGCTCAAATGTATGTGTTAAAATGATATGACCCCCTCAAAAAGAAAAGGAAGTTCATTAGAGATATGGTATAATGGAGTCGCAACA
>CAVIHU010000030.1:0-24426 GCA_963642705.1 Bacteroidaceae bacterium | reverse complement strand
CTCCTAAACAAAAAATTGCTTCCTATCGTGTCCAAGATGTTTGACAAACCTACACTGAAGCATCACGCGGAATCTGCATGAAGGTGATTTCAACTCGATCGCGCAAAAAGGGGCAGGTTATGAATTCCCCTGAGCTTTTTTGCGTGTTACTCCTTCATGCGCTCCAAAAGCTCCTGACGATCCATCTCCGGCAGTTCGCGCCTGCTTTCGCCGGGCAGGGTCGGGTCGAGCTTACAAACAGCGGCGTAGTCGCACCATTGGCAGGCATCCCACTCCCCGATGGCGGCAGGCGCGGCGCTGATTTCACCGGAGCGGATGCGGTCGGTCAGCCCGGCGGCCATCTGCCTGGCGTGCTTGAGCAGCGCCTGCATCTGCTCGGGCGTGTAGGCATCGGCAGCGGAGGCGATTTCATTGCTCTTGGTGAACACCTTTGAGAAGCTGTAGCCCGCCTCGCTGTCGAGCGCATCAACGACATCGACATCCGCGAGCACGACGCCCTTGAGCCTGAGCTTCTGGGCGATTGCTTTTTCTGCAGCCTCCTGCACGTCCGCCGTATCGACGACAGGATCCTGAATCGTGAAGTAGAACGCGCCGGCAGGCTGACCCTCCAGCCCGTCGCAGGCCGCCTGCAGGTAGAGCATGAGCTGCAGCTGCAGGCCATACCACAGGCGTGTCGGGTCGATTTCGCGGCGGCTGCTCTTGTAGTCGGACACGAGCAGATATACGCCGCTGTCGCCTTCCCAGCGGTCGATTCGGTCGATTTTGCCGCGCAGGGCGACCCGTCTGCCGTCGCTGAGCGTCAGCACAACCGGCGGCAATCCGTTTTCCTCGCCGAACACAACCTCCTCGCCAACGACATGAAATCGGCTGTGCTGCGCGTGGTGCGTGAACATCCAGGCGGCGCGCTGCACCGTCCGGCGGTACTTTTCGCCCTGCAGACGAAGGCTCGGCGTATCCCCAAGCGGTCCGTCCGTCCATGACGCGGTCAGCGGCGAAAGGACACTGTCCATGACGGCGCGGATTTTGTCATCCGAGAAATTCGGGAAGGACGCGTCCTGCAATGCCGCAGCGGCGTAGCCCTCCATGGCGGCATGGTAAAAGTCGCCCACATCTGCCGGGTCAAAGGCATACGGCTTGCGGATGACCGGCTTCAGCCCGTAATCTACGAAATGTCGGTATGGGCACTGCGCGAAGCCCTCCAGACGGCTGATGGATACCTTGTCCTGCGTGAACAGCCTGCGCGTCTGCTCCTGCGACAGGTATGCAGTCAGATTCTGACGTCCGAGCGCATCGAGAATCGCCTGACAGCGGTCGTGCCATTCGGGGTCGCGGTACAGCCAGCGAAGCACGTCATCCCACGGTGCTTCCAGCGGCTGATTTGTGTCGATAGAACGGCGGAGCTGCTGCGGCAGGGCATCAAGCGCCATCGCAGGCGACAGCGGCACGGCTGCGTCCGCCAGCACGCCGCCTGTTTCCTGAACCTCCGGATACATATGAAGCAGGTCAATCACCAGCTGCGCCTGACGGAGTGCACTGCCGTCCTGACCGCCCTGCGCATAGGTCAGCGTCAGGAAACGGCGCGGCACAGCGAATGTCCGGTAGAAGTCCGATTGGCGCAGAGATGACGTTTCCGACTGCGTCATGCCGATGGCGCGCTGCATGCCCGCGCTGATGGTGCGCCGTTCCGCCTCGGTCAGCAGGGAATCCATCGTGCTGCCCAGCACGCCGTCCTGCATGCCCATGACGAGCATCGCATCAATGCGCCCGGTCATCAGGTGACCCGGTTCGCCGATCATCACGGTGTCCGGCTCAGGCGGCAGCGACGAGATCGCCACGCCGGTCAGACCGGATTCGATGAACCGCGCCAAATCACGCTGATTTGCCTTCTGCGTGCCCAGCAGCGTGTAGAGCTGGTCAAGCAGCGCCATCAACAGCGTCCATACCTGCCGGTTTTTTGTCGCCTCTGCCGGCATGTGATGTGCAAGCAGCTCCTCCTCGCGTGCCATCAGCCGGTCATACGCGTTGACCTCCTCCAGATAGCGGAAAACGGCGGTCACAGATTCGCCGGCAGTCTTCGCGCTGCGCAGCTGCGAGCGAAGCGACTCAATCGGCGCAATCAGCTTCACGCGGAGCTGCTCCATCTCCTCCGCCTGTTCCCCCTTTGTGAACGGCAGCAGCCAGCGCTTGCGTTCGATACCGTATTCAACGGCGTAATTCTCCAGCGAATCCGCCTCGGACAGCGTCAGCGGCGAAAAGCCGCTCTTGGCGGCCTGCAGGACATCCGCAAGCTGATATCCGCCGGATATGCACCGCAGCGCACCGAGCAGCATCCTGCAAAGCCCATGGCGGACAGGGCTGTCCTTCCGCGCCAGATAATGCGGGATGCCCGCGCGCTGCAGCGTGACGGACAGAATGCCGGACATGCGCTGCAGGTCAGCCGCAGTCACTGCCATATGCTGCCACGCGATGCCGCTGTCGTGCCAGCGCTTGAGCGTCTGCGCGGCATACACAGCCTCCGCATACGGGTTTGCGGCAGCATGAACGGAAATGGCATCCGTCTTGTGCGGATAGACCTCTGTCACGCCGGAAAACAGCTGCTTTTCCAGATGCGCAAGCGCAGGATCTACATTGCGCGGCTCATTGGTCATCTGCTTCTCCTGATACCTGATGCCGCATTTCTTCAGACACGCCGTCAGTTCCTTCACGCTGCGCCGCTGCGAAACAAAAATATGCCCATCCGGTGCATTCTTATCGTCCATCGTCATGACAACCACCATGCGTGCGCAGACCTTCGCGCCCTCACACAGGAGCTGACAAAAGGGCAGCGGCAGCCTATCAAACTGCCAGACGAATACTGCGGCATCCTGCATCAGTCCGCTCGCCTGCAAACGGTCGACCATCTCCAGCTGCTGATCCGTCGCGTCCTGAAAACGTTCTGCCGTCAGCGACTGATACGTTTCCCACAGCGTGACAAGATCCCGCATTTTCGTCTGCAGCGCACCGCCGGACAGCTTCTCCGCCTGATCAGACAGTTCCTTCGGCGTGACGCCTGCGCGCTGAAAATCCGTCAGCAGCACGGACAGCTTCTCCGGCAGCCCGGGCGACAGCGCCACGCGGCGGTAATAATGCAGCGCCTCCTGCTCCGTTGACAGCGCCTGCGCAAGCGCCATTCTGCGACCTGTTTCGCTCAGCGGCAGCAGCGGCGAATGACCCGCCGCCTCGAAAATCCTTCGTCCGAGGCGGCTCGGCGACAGCACGTCAAGATCCAGCAGCCCCGGCAGCGACAGCTCTTCAATCAGCTCGCGCTCCGCCTGAAGCGTATACTGCTCCGGAACAATCAGCAGCACCCGTTTTCCCTGATGCCGACTCTGCAATATCGCCTGAAAAAGCCGATTTTTACTTTGACCGGCTCTTGCTCCCCAGATTTCGACCTCGCTCATCGCATGTCCCTGCCTTCCGTGGTTTCTTCTGCCTGCATTATAACAGAAAGCGGCGCTTTTGAAAATGGGTCAGGGGAGTTCATCCCATCTCTCTGCCCCTTCGCTGCCGCACTTCCTCCGGACTCCGCAAGGTACAGACAGAGGAGCAAAGCCCCTCCCATGTTCCCTTTTGTGATTGCCGCAAGCGCATCCGCATACAGGCTCCGCATGCGGTGCGCGGTGATGCCGATTGACAACCGCCGCATCCGCATGTATAATATTCCTGACAAATGAACAGCCCACACAGGTGCGCAGCGATGCGCGGCGGCAGGCGCGGGAACGTCTGCCGGTCATGGGAAGCCGGTGCAAGGCCGGCGCTGTCCCAGCAACCGTGAAGCGGACAAAGGAGCATGTGCCGGCTTTCGGCGCGGTCACTGGCGGAAAATCCGCCGGGAAGGCGCTCCTGCGAATGAAGCCAAGCCGGGAGACCTGCCTGTGAACGGGAAAGCGCATCCCCTGGGGATGGGATGAAAACAGTTTACGCATTGCGCAGGTCGTAAGGCGTTTTTAAGCGACTGTCTTTCCCGAAGGAATCGGTTAGGCTGCCGCTTTTTTTGTTTCCCTCCGCTGTTTCATTTGATTTTTTCCTTTGGAGGGGTCCCCATGAAAATGAACAAGCTCCTTTCCCTGCTGCTCGTGCTGGCGATGCTCCTCGGCGCGTCTGCTCTGGCGGAAGGCGTCGCCCTGACCGACATGGCTGACCGTGAGGTCACGCTGGACGCACCGGCAACGCGCCTTGTCGTGCTGCAGCCTGCTGACGTTGAGATTCTCTGTGCCATCGGTGCGCAGGATACCATCGTCGGGCGCGGCGCATACGTGGATTATCCGGACAGCATCCTGGATGTGCCGGCGGTTGATTCCGGCGCCGAAACGAACATCGAGGCGATTCTGGCGCTGGAACCTCAGGCGGTCGTCATGAGCAAGATGAGCCAGACCACGGAGCAGGTCGAAGCGCTGGAGCAGGCTGGCGTGAAGGTCATCGTCAGCGACGCGCAGAGCATCGAGGGCGTCTACACCGCCATCGAGATGCTCGGTCAGCTTGTCGGCAAAGAAACCGAGGCTGCCGCGCTCATCGATGAGATGAAGGCTGGCTTTGATGCTGTCGCGGAGCAGGCTGCTGCCGCCGGCGTCACCGGCAAGACCGTGTATTTTGAGATCAGCCCGCTTGTCTACGGCCTGTGGACGGCCGGTCAGAACACGTTCATGGATGAAATCGCGTCCATCTGCGGTCTGACGAACCTCTTCCATGACCAGGATGGCTGGGTATCCGTCAGCGAAGAGCAGGTCATCGCGGCGAATCCCGATCTGATCGTCACAACGACGGATTATCCCGTTAATGACATGGACAGCGTGACGGAAATCTGCTCGCGCACCGGCTGGGAAACCATTTCCGCCGTACAAAACAGCCTCGTCGTGCTGGGCAACAACAACGCCATGACGCGCCCGGGTCCGCGCCTTGTCGAAGCGGCGCAGTTCCTGCTGGAGCTGGCGCTTGGCGAGGACGCCCCTGCGGAAGAGGCAGTTCCTGCCGCCTGATCAGCCGCATTCTTCCGGCTGTCCGTATCACCGCAGCTGCGGTTGCGGGCAGCCTTTTCTGTTTTCGGAGAAGACCGCATGAAAAAGACTTCCTTACCCCTCTACATTCATCTTCTGCTTGCGCTGCTGACGGTCCTGACGATTCTGCTGTGCATCTGCGTCGGCAGTGTCGCTGTACCGCTGGACAAAACGGTCGATGTGCTGCTCCGCGCCCTGCAGGGACTGCCACAGGAGACAGGTGCGACCGTTTCCATCATCCTGTATACGCGTCTGCCGCGCGTTCTGTGCGTGGCGCTGCTGGGTGCGATGCTGTCGCTTGGCGGCTGCGCGATGCAGGGGCTTCTGCGCAATCCGCTGGCGGACGGCTCGACGCTCGGCGTCAGCTCCGGCGCCTCGCTCGGCGCGGCGATTGCCATCCTCAGCGGCATTTCGATCCCGTTCCTGCCATTGAGCGGCACGGCCGGCATGGCGATGGTCTCCGCGTTCGTGTCGCTCGCGGCAATTCTGGCGCTCTCCTACGCCCTCGACCGCTCCCTGTCCACCAACACGCTGATTTTGCTGGGCGTTGTGTTCTCGATGTTCGTGTCTGCCATGCTGTCGCTGCTGATCACGTTCTCCGGCGAAAAGCTGCGCTCCATCACCTTCTGGACGATGGGCAGCCTATCCTCCGCAAGCTGCGAAAACGCGCTGGCGCTGCTGTGCACGCTGGTCGTATGCGGCGTCACTCTGCTGCTCCATGCTGATTCACTCAACGCCATGAGCATGGGCGAGGAGTACGCGCTGCATGTCGGGGTGCCGGTTCGCCGCGTCAAGCTGACAGTGATGATTTGCGTCTGCGCGATGACGGGCATGTGCGTATCTGTCGGCGGCGGCATCGGTTTTGTCGGGCTGGTCATGCCGCATATGGCACGGATGATTGTCGGCGCAAACCATCGGCGGACGCTGCCTGCAAGCCTCTACGGCGGTGCGATTTTTCTGCTGCTGGCGGATCTGCTCGCACGGACGATTGCCGCGCCCGCCGTGCTGCCTGTCGGCGTCGTGACAGCCATCATCGGCGCGTTCGCGTTTCTCATCATATTTCTGCGATCAAGAAGGAGGAAGAGCGCATGATGCTCAGGGCGGAACACATCTCTGTCCGGCGCGGGCGCAGGGAAATCGTCCGTGATGTGTCCTTCGAGGTACATGAAAACGAATGGCTGATGATTTGCGGACCGAACGGCGCAGGCAAGTCAACGCTGCTGAGCGCCGTCAGCCGCGAACTGCCCTGCACCGGAAACATCTCGCTCAACGACCGCAGCATCCTGCGGATGAGCACGCGTGAGCTTGCCTCGCAGATGGCGGTGCTGCGCCAGCTCAGCGACTTTTCCTACGCCTACTCCGTTGAGGAGGTCGTCGCGATGGGACGCTACGCGCATCGGAGCTTCCTGCACACGGATGAAGGCGGCCTTGCGGCCGTTGAATCGGCGCTGGCAACCGTACACATGACCGGCAGGCGTCGGCAGAGCATCCTGACGCTTTCCGGCGGCGAACGGCAGCGCGTGTTGCTGGCACAGGTGCTCTGTCAGCAGCCGCAGGTGCTCCTGCTCGATGAACCCGGCAATCACCTTGACCTCGGCTTTCAGCAGGAGCTATACGAGCTGATTGACCGCTGGCGGCAGGAGGAAAATCACCTTGTCGTGTCCGTGATGCATGATTTGTCTGCGGCAAGGAAATTCGGCACGCACGCTCTGCTCATGGCGGATGGGCGCGGCATATTCGGCAGATGTACCGATGTCCTGACGGCAGAGCATCTGCAAAGCGCCTGGGGAATGGATGTTATCGGATGGATGCGATCCCTTCATGAAGCTTGGAACTCGTAACAAGTAAAACTTGTCAAGCATCGAAAAGCCTTGCAGCCTTTTGGGGGCTTTGCGGTCGCCCCCAAACCCCTTCGCAATGCACATTTCCGCAATAGGTTTGTAATGTGGCTTCTTGATATAGTTTGCCACAACACAACTATGTAAATCAAAACGAGTATGCTGCCGAAGGGGTCAAGAAAGAATCAGACGAAGTCTGCGACCGGAAAGCCCTTGAAATTGCAACTATAACCAGCTATGGAAATGCAAAATTGATTCCCTTTGCGACCTTTGGGGCTTTGCGGTCGCCCCCAAGCCACTTCGCAATGCACTTTTCCGCAGCAGGTTTGTTTTGCAGCTTTTCGGGGGATTTCCGCTCGCCGCCGAACCGCTGCCATGCAATCAACCTTCTTTTCCTGCTTTGCCTGTCAAACGGTGCCGCACCTTGACCCGTTATTATGGAAAATCTGTGCATAATTCGTCTGTTTTTGAGCATGATTTGCCTTCCTGATGCCTTGACGAACGTTCTTGAAAGCGCTATACTACGCATAGGAGGCATCCTGAATCAGTCATTATTGAGGAGGTTTTTCTGATGCAGAATATTCCTGTGGTAAAGCTGGGTCTGGTTGCGGTCTCTCGTGACTGCTTCCCGATTGTGCTGAGCGAAAAGCGCCGCGCCGCGATTGCGGAGAAGTGCGGACAGAAGAAGCTCGACATCGTCGAAATCAAGACGACCGTCGAGAATGAGCTGGATATGCTCAAGGCTGTGGATGAGCTCAAGGCAAACGAGTGCAACGCGGCTGTCGTGTTCCTCGGCAACTTCGGCCCCGAAACGCCTGAAACCCTCATCGCCAAGAACTTTGACGGTCCCTGCATGTTTGTCGCGGCGGCTGAAGGCGACGGCGACATGATCAACGGCCGCGGCGATGCGTACTGCGGCATGCTGAACTGCTCCTATAACCTCGGCATGCGCCATCTGAAGGGCTATATTCCGGAGTACCCGATCGGCACTGCGGATGAGCTGGCGGACAAGATTGCCGAATTCATCCCGATTGCACGCGCCATCATCGGTGTAAAGAACCTGAAGGTCATCACCTTTGGACCGCGTCCTCAGGACTTCTTCGCCTGCAACGCCCCGATTAAGGGTCTTTACGAGCTGGGCGTGGAAATCGAGGAGAACTCCGAGCTTGACCTGCTCGTCTCCTATAAGGAGCATGCCGGCGACGCCCGCATCCCTGCCGTCTGCGAAGATATGGCGAAGGAAATGGGCGAAGGCAAATATTATCCCGAGCTCTGCGAGCGCATGGCGCAGTTTGAGCTGACGCTGCTGGACTGGGCTGAGGCGCACAAGGGTGCGCGCAAGTACGTCGTGTTCGCCGACAAGTGCTGGCCTGCCTTCCCGTCCCAGTTCGGCTTTGAGCCCTGCTATGTCAACTCCCGTCTGGCTTCCCGCGGCATTCCGGTCGCCTGCGAGGTGGACATCTACGGCGCTCTGAGCGAGTACATCGGTGCCTGCGTGACTGGCGACGCCGTCACCCTGCTGGACATCAACAACTCCGTCCCGCAGTACATCTACGACGAGGACATCAAGGGCAAGTTCGACTACGCCCTGACCGACACCTTCATGGGCTTCCACTGCGGCAACACGCCTTCCTGCAAGATGTGCGATAATCGCGCAGTGAAGTACCAGCTGATTCAGCATCGACTGCTGGAGCCTGCCGGCAGCGAGCCTGACTTCACACGCGGCACCCTCGAGGGCGACATCGCCGCCAGCCCCATCACCTTCTACCGCCTGCAGTGCGATTCCGACGGCGTTGTCCGCTCCTACATCGCCGAGGGCGAGGTGCTGCCCGTCGCGACGCGTTCCTTCGGCGGCATCGGCGTGTTCGCCATCAAGGAAATGGGGCGCTTCTACCGCCACGTGCTCGTTCAGAAGCGCTATCCGCATCACGGCGCGGTCGCATTCGACCACTGCGCAAAGCTCCTCTACGAGGTGTTCAAGTACCTCGGCGTGCAGGACATCGCGTGGAATCAGCCGAAGTCCCTGCCGTATCCCACGGAGAATCCCTGGGCTTAACTGAACGCTCATCGACCAATGAAAAAGGCAGTCTGCCGCGTGAACCGCTCCCTGTCCTCATGACGGAGCATATCAGCGTGCAGGCTGCCTCTTTTTTGTATCTGTTTATTCGGTGTAAACCGCCCTTGCGCCGCCGATGTAGGGCAAACGCGAGTAGGCCATGACGAGATTTGCATGACCGACATGATTGGTGGAGATGCGCAGCGGCACGGCAACCGGACGGATGTGCATGCCGACAAGCGTATCGCCGATGTCAATCGCCGCATCCGCCTGAATGCTGACTGCCAGCGCAGGCCTGTTCATGCGCTTCCATGCCGCCGCAGGGACACTGCCGCCTGCTTTGGGCTGCGGTATGGCACGCACCTGCGTCAGGTTCAGCGCCTTGAGCACCGGCAGCTCCAGCACAATGCCG
Source organism: Bacteroidaceae bacterium (assembly GCA_963642705.1). Lineage (GTDB taxonomy): Bacteria > Bacillota > Clostridia > Christensenellales > Aristaeellaceae > UBA11524. Next base: position 15,087 of record CAVIHU010000030.1, on the reverse strand, counting down.
CGGTTCAGGTGCTCACAGCACTGGAACGCCGCGTGGAAGCCGCGGCTGCTGCACGCGTTCAGCATCGCGTCCGCCACCATTTCGCCCAGCTCCGGTACGCTGCCCTTGCCGATGCGCGCGCCGACAATCTCACTTGTCGAGCAGCCCAGCACAATGACGTTCCCTGTCTCGAGGTGTCCTGCGTCCATCAGCGCGCCAACCGCCTCATCGAGAATCCGGTTGATCTCCACGCGCAGCTCTTCCTTTTCCTGCTCATTCATATTAAATCTCTCCCTCCTGCTTATTTGGCACTGCCTCCCGAGAAGGCTGATGATTTTGCCGAATCATGTCCAGCGTATTTTCCGCGCCGATGGCTGCCAGCTTGCCGAGCAGCACGGCAACCATCTTTGCCGATTCCTTATCCGCCTGAAACACTGCGGTAAGGCTGCCGGGAATATCCCTGATCACGTCCTTCAGGCTGACGCGCTTCGTTGTCGCCAGCAGCGTGAAAATGCCGTCAACGAACTGCCGCCGCTGCTCCTTTGAGCACTGCGCCAGCCACTGGTGCACCGTCTGATTCACCAGCATGCTGCGCTTGTCCAGCCCTTCCGCATAGCAGAAATCACGCCCCAGCAGCTCCCACGAAAACGGGTCGTGCTGCATGATGCCGAGGTTCGACGACTGGACAACACGGTGAACCGGGTGCGCCGCGAGCAGCAGCCCGACAACCGCGAACTGCGGCACATAGGCGATGATGCGCTCCGTGACGGCTTCATACCCGGCGGATGCCGCCGTATCGTCATCCACGCCGGGGCCATCGAAGCTGACGATGCGCTTCAGGCGCGGCTGAAGCTCCGCCGGCGTATGCGCTGCCGCGTATACAGCGAGATTGCCGCCCTTGCTGTGACCCGTCACGAGGAAATCGCCTTTATCCTCCTGCAAATGGCGCGTCAGATATGCCTGCGCGGCTGCCTGCGCCGGAACGGGGCTTTCAAACGACATGGCAAAATCCTCGCGCCAGCCGGTTTCGCTGCCGTCCGTGCCGCGGAAGGCAACAACATGCGTGTCGTCCGGCAGATCGATGGTCATCGCGGCGAACTGCACCTCATCATTCAGGATGGACACGGCGTCGCGCACCGCCAAATTGCCAAAGCGCTCGGACTGCCCGAGCTGTGCCATCAGAAGACAGCATTCATCATGGAAATGATCCGTATTCCTGCCGCGATCCGCCTTTTCGGCGCAGGCACGCATGATCCCTTCCCGCGGCAGGTCAAGGTACACCGCGACCGCGAACACGAGGAGGTCGATATCGCACAGCGGCGACAGCGAAAAGGACAAATCTCCTCGCCAGGAGAGGTACTCGGGAAGATATCCCATGATGTTCGCCTCCTTATTTTGGGGTGATTGGCAGGGTGTTTTTTCATGAATTTTGTCCTGCGGAGCAGTCAAGGGGGCTTTCCGCCCGCCTTCCCTGACCCACTTTCGGCACCATGCCTGAAGCGTGAATCCGAAGGGCGCAGGGGCGATCGGAAAGCCCCTGCCCGCCTCTACAGCAGCAAACCCCTGCCGGTCAATTCATCAACGATTTCGCGAAGGAATTGAAGCACGTGACTGCCATAAGCTCACTTCAATTCCCCGCTTGCCTTCATCGCTTCATACTGCTCCAGCGAAATCAGGCACCGCCGAGGCTTTGCGCCGTCCTTGGCGGAGATAATCCCACGCTGCTCCATTTCATCGACAAGGCGTCCTGCGCGCGCGTAGCCGAGCTTCAATCGGCGCTGAATCAGGCTGGTCGAAACCTCGCGGTCGCGCACCGCCATCTCTACGCACTGCGAGAACAGGTCGCGGTCAGACGCGGAGTATTCATCCACGGTCGAATTGGCATCGGGATCGTCATCATCGCCGTCGTTGCCGACGTTCTCAAGGCGCTCCATCTCATCCAGCACGGAATCGTCGTAGTTGGCGGGCGAATACTGGCGGATGAAGTCGGTAATGCCGTTGACCTCATCGTCCGTCAGGAAGCAGCCCTGCACGCGTATCGGCGTGAATTCGCCCATCGGCATGTACAGCATGTCGCCGTAGCCCAGCAGCTGCTCGGCGCCGTTGCGGTCGAGGATGGTGCGGCTATCGACATTCGAGGAGACCTTAAACGCGATTCGGCTTGGGATGTTCGCCTTAATCAGACCGGTGATGACATCCACGGACGGGCGCTGCGTTGCGACAACCAGATGAATACCGGCGGCACGCGCGAGCTGCGCCAGGCGGCAGATGCGCTCTTCGACTTCCTTCTTGCACGTCATCATCAGGTCGGCCAGCTCGTCGATCACGATGACGATGCGCGGCAGCGGCTCCTCGTCCTCATCGAGCGATTCGTTGTAGCCGTCAATGGCGCGGACGCCTTTTTCCCGGAACAGCGTGTAACGGTTCATCATCTCGCCGACCGCCCAGCCCAGCGCGCCGCTGGCCTTATGCGGGTCGGACACGACGGGAATCAGCAGGTGCGGAATGCCGTTGTAGCACTGCAATTCGACCACCTTCGGGTCAACGAGAATCATACGGACTTCCTTGGGGGAGCAGCGGTACAGCAGCGAGTTGATGATGGTGTTGATGCACACGGATTTGCCTGAACCGGTCGCACCGGCAATCAGCAGATGAGGCATTTTTGCGAGATCGCAGAGAATCGGCACGCCGGCGATGTCCTTGCCGAGCGCGACGCTCAGACGTCCCTTCGCCTTGTGCATCGCCTCCGACTGCAGAACCTCCTTGAGCGTGACGGTCGTGCGCACGCTGTTAGGCACCTCAACGCCGACAAGCGCCTTTCCGGGAATGGGCGCCTCGATGCGGACGGACTTGACAGCCATGTTCATGGCGATATTGTGGTTGAGGTTCGTGACCTTAGAGACCTTGATGCCCGGCGCAATTTCCAGCTCAAAGCGCGAAATCGCCGGTCCGTGCGTGATGTGGCGCACCTTTGCCGGAATACGGAAGGACTTGAGCGTCTCCTCAAGCCGCTGGGTGCGCATGATGTCCTCCTCCTCGCTGATGCCCTGCTGCTGCGGCGGGTCGCGCAGGAGGATGACCGGCGGATACGTGTAGGGGATTTCGGGGTTGTAGGTGGACATGGCGGATGCGCCCGTCGCGCTCGGACCGCCGGACGGTGCCTCGGCAGTCGGCTTGGCGACCATGATGCCCTGCTTGGCAGACGGCGGCGTGAAATCCGGCTTCTGCAGCGTTTCGGGAACGCTCCGCATACCCGTCGGCTTCTCCTGCGGCAGCTTCAATTCGGGCTGCCACGCGCCTTCCGGACGCGGCTGCGTCAGCACGGGCGACACGACCTCCCTGGGCGTATCCTCCGGCTCCTCCCACGGTGGACGGTCATCAAGCGACTCCGGAAATTCCGGTTCATCCTCGAGATCCTCCGCCGATGGCTGCGCCTGCAATGGCATTTCCGGCTGATCAGGCATCCCCTGAACAGGCATTGCCTGAACAGGTGTCACCTGATCAGGCATTGTCTGCTGAATCGGCGTTGTTTGCTGTGTCGCCTGTACAGGCATGTCATTCCACGTATACTGTGCAGGGGCACCGAGACCGGTATCCGCATTGCTCTTCGGCAGCTCATAGGGGTCGATATTCGGCGGCTCAACGGTCTTCGTATCCGTAAACGTCTGATTCTGCGCTGTATTGCTCTGCGGCGCCGTTGTCTGCAAATCGCCCGTGCTGCTCCACGCAGAACGGCGGCGCGGCGTTGTCCAGCCTTCCGCGACGCTCGTCTGACCGAGCTCCTCTGCTGTCGGCGCGAAGCCGATATTGGCATTCCTGCGGCTCTGCACGGATGGAATCGGCTGTCCCTGCATTTCCGGCTTCACAGGCTGATTCGCCTGCGGCGGCCGCTGATACGGGTTCTGTATGCTCTGCTGAGCCGGATTCCCGACAACCGGATTCCCGGCAACCGGACTTCCGGCAACCGGCTGCCTTGTTGTACCGGGACGGGCATAAGGAGACGGACCGCCCTGCGTGTATCCGCTATGACAGGGCTGCTGCACCTGCGCCGCAAGCTGCTGCTGACGCGCCGCCTCCTCGGCAGCACGTTCCGCGCGCTCCTCCTGCCTCTCGTGCGCCAGCTCCAGCCGCTCATTCAATGCTTCCTTCAGCCGTTTGACGAGCGGCCAGCAGCCAGCCAGCACGTCCACCGCAATCAAAAGACCCAGCACAATCGTGCCGAGCGTGCTGTCGAGGTACTTCCACAGCGGCCACGCCAGCAGCATGCCGACCATGCCGCCGCCCTGTCCCTTCATGCCGTAGGTCATGCTCCGCGACATCATGCCGCCGAAGCTGTCCGAGCCTTCAATCGCCTTGATATAATCCGGCAGACAGAGCTGCCCTTCATTCGTGCTGACGAAGGTCATCAGCGTCAGGAAACCGCACAGCAGCACGACAAGAATCGCGTAGCAGACAACATAGCGCTTCGTCACCTTGCGTGTTGTCAGAATCAGCATCAGGATGCCGCCGGCAATCAGCGCGAACGTCATCAGCAACGTCATCGAGCCGAACATGGAGGACGAGAACTGCGTCAGGTAGCGGAACACATCGTGTTGCAGCCCGAAGCCTGCGCCCAGCAGCGTCAGGATGCCGGTTGCCAGCAGCAGAATCCCGATCATCAGGTACGCCGCCAGCGAATCCGCCTCATAGCGAGGCATTGCCTTTCGTTTTGTTCCGCCGCCCTTATGGGATGAGGTGGATTTTTTGTTTTGCGCCATTCTGTCCTCCTAATGGTTCTCTATGCCTTCGATAAATCGATAAATGTCAAACGAACATCTGTATTTTTGCAGGAATTTCGTCTGCTTTCTTTTCGGACTGCTTTACAGTCCATTTTCTCAAGCTCAGGGCAATACCGCACAAACGAGGTGGTACGATGAATCGTGAATTTTGCAGCAGATACGATTGCAGAAATCGAATGCGCTCTGTCACCTCACCTACAGAATAGAAATGAAGCCGCGCAGGTGCAAAAGGGGCGAAAACGGACAAAATCCACAACCGGAAAAACGCCTTAATGCTGATTCTCCGCCTGCATCAGCATAACCATCCTCAAAACGCCGTCTTCATCCGCATGCAGGCATAGCGTTGCATCCTCCCACAGCGCATAATAATCCGTTTGCCCTGCAACCATGCGCCGCGATTCGGCATCATCTGCGCCGACCGATGCTGTGCTGTCAGGCTCGCCAAGCGCCTCGCGCCATTCCGCCTGTGTCGTTTGTCCTGTTATCAATCCGCAGAGCATCAGCCGCTCTGTCCGGATGACCTGCACGATGCTGCTGTCGAGGCTGTCGGTCAGATTGTCCGTCAGGAGCGACACGCCGCGGAATGCGCCGTCCTCCAGTGCAATCAGCCGCTGACTGCCCGCCAAATCGGGGTCGTTCAGCAGCGCATACGCGTCAACAAGCGACTGCACATGGTCGCCGAGCGATGCCGGAATGCCGGGGAATACACCGTCTGCAAGCACCTGACGGAGCGTTTCCTTCGCGTCTGACGGAAAAGCCATTTGCAGCGGCACGCCCAGCCGTGTCAGGATGCTGTCATCCGACAGGTCGAGCACGTCCGCGATTTCGCTCCAGAGGATCGTGATGGTGCCTGCACGCTCTGCCAGCGTTTCAAACCGTTGAATCGGATAATGGAACGTGATGCCGTATTCCGTGAGCGAGAACACGTCCGGCAGCGGCAGCAGCTCCGCCGCGCCCAGATGGTCGCTCAGCTCCGGCTCGATCGTGTTCTCAATCAGGGCGGCGATCGCATCGTTTGCAGCCTCCGCGTCGGTAAAAAGCGCATCCAGCGGAATGCTTTCGCCCGTGCGCAGGTTAATGTTCACAGCCGACCACTCCTGCGTTGAGCGTTCGGTCTCCAGTGCGCCATCCGCGAGAAACGCCACGGAAAGCACATCGCCGGTCAATGTCGCCGTGTAGGAAACATCGATGCCGACCGGCAGGGACATCAGCGCAGTCATGCGGGTCAGGCGGCTTTCAATCTGTCCGGCAGCCAGGATGGCGTCGTTGATGCGCTGCTGAAGCGCTTCATCCGTCATGCCCGTCACGGCAGGGTAGCGGACGCTGCTTCCGCCCAGCGATAATCCCGCATCCGTCAGGGTGACAGCCGTACCTTCAGCCGGCTTTTCCGGCGCATCGCCGATTCGGGTAACGCCGCCCTGCTCCGCCTTCGCAAGGGGCGGATTCTGCATCGCGGCGATCAGCAGCAGCATGGCAAGCAACAGGGAAACTGCTCGTTTCATCAGCATAGTCCTCCTTGTGTGACTCTATTTTACATCATATAACGAATTCACGCAAGTTTATCTTCCCGCCTGCAGGCAAATGAAGAGGCTGCCTCTCCCGACCTGACGGTCCTGTAGAGACAGCCTCCGAAAGGCCGTTGTGATTACTTGTTTTCCGGCATGATAACCGCCTTGATCCGGCGCACGCCTGCGGAGGAGCTTTCCTCCTTCTGAATTTTGAAGCCGCCCAGCTCACCCGTAGTCTGCGCATGAGGACCGCCGCAGATTTCAAAGGAATAATCGCCCATCTTGTACGTGCGGACGCGCTCGCCGTACTTGGCTTCAAACAGACCGATAGCTCCCTTTGCCTTTGCCTCCGGCACCGTCATTTCCTCGCAGACGACCGGCACATTCGCAGCAATCGCTTCGTTGACGAGCTTTTCGACCTCTGCCAGCTCTTCCTTGGTCACCTTGCGACCGAAGGAGAAGTCAAAGCGCAGACGTTCGGCGGTGATGTTCGAGCCCTTCTGCGCGACCTCATCGCCCAGCACCTTGCGCAGCGCCGCATGCAGCAGATGCGTTGCGGTGTGCAGGCGTGCCGTTTCGACGCTCGTATCTGCCAGACCGCCCTTGAACTTCTGCTCAGCGCCCTGATGGCTCAGCTCCTGATGCTTGCGGAACGCCTCCGCGAAGCCTTCGGTGTCGACCGTCAGACCGCGCTCGCCTGCCAGCTCAACCGTCATTTCGATCGGGAAGCCGAACGTGTCGTAGAGGTGGAATGCGGTTTCGCCGTCAATTTTGCCGTCAGCGGCGCGGGTCGCGACCTTGTCGAACTCCTTGTTTCCCTGCTTGAGGGTGCGCGCAAAGCGGTTCTCCTCCAGCGCAAGCTGCTCAAGCACAAATGCGGCGTTGCGCGCCAGCTCGGGATACGCGTCCTTGTACTGGTCGATGATCACGCGCGCGACTTCGCCGGTGAAGCCGTCGGGCATGCCGATCTGCATACCGTAGCGGACGGTGCGGCGGATCAGACGGCGGAGGATATAGCCCTGATCGGTGTTGGACGGGGACACGCCGCGATCATCGCCGAGGATGAAGGTGGACGTGCGCATATGGTCGGCAATGATGCGGAACGCCTTGGTCGTGTCAGCATCCTGCTCATACGTCCTGCCGGACAGCTCGGCGATCTTCGCGAGGATATTGGTGAAGGCATCCGTCTCGTAGACCGTCTTCTTGCCAGTCAGCACGCAGATGGTGCGCTCCAGCCCCATGCCGGTGTCGACATTCTTCTGCCTGAGCGGAATGAACGTGCCGTCCTTCTGCTTGTTGTACTGCATAAAGACGTCGTTCCAGATTTCCAGATACGCGCCGCAGTGGCAGGCAGGCGAGCAGTTCGGGCCGCAGGGCTTCTTGGTGATAATGAACATCTCCGTATCCGGACCGCACGGACCCGTGATACCGGCAGGCCCCCACCAGTTATGCTCCTTGGGCAGGTAGAACAGGTGATCATCCTTCACGCCGCAGCTGCGCCAGAGGTTTGCCGCCTCCTCATCGCGCGGGCAGTCCTCATCGCCCTCAAAGACGGTGAACGCCAGCTTATCGGGGTCAAGACCCAGATACTGTTCGCTCGTAAGGAATTCCCAGCTCCACGGAATCATTTCCTTCTTGAAATAATCGCCCAGCGACCAGTTGCCAAGCATCTCGAAAAACGTCAGGTGACTCGGATCGCCCACATCATCGATATCGCCGGTGCGGATGCACTTCTGCACGTCCGTCAGGCGCGTGCCGGCGGGATGCGGCGTGCCCATCAGGTACGGCACCAGCGGATGCATGCCGGCGGTGGTGAAGAGGACAGTGGGGTCATTCTCCGGAATGACGGAGGCGGATGGAATGCGATGATGTCCCTTCGATTCCATGAACTTCTGGAACATTTCCCGCAGCTGCGCGGAGGTAATCTGCTTCATATATGGGTTGCTCCCTTCGGTTAAATGCACAAAATCAGTTGCAAGCGTTATTATATCATTCTATCAGGCGATTTGCAAGGGCTTGGACAATGTTCAATTCGCGCGCGGCGCCTGTATGAAGACGGCGTCACCGAATTGTGCGGGCTTGCTCTGCCCTGTAGCTTCAAGGCAGCTTTCCGAGCGTCCCCCTGAACGCTTTTTGGGTTGACAAAGTCCATGCCCCGGCGCTATACTAAGCGCGCAATACAGCAAGGAGGCTCAACCATGCCGAATCCATACCTTCCTCTCTGGGAATATATTCCTGACGGCGAACCGCGCGTCTTTGGTGACCGCGTCTACGTTTACGGCTCCCATGACCGCGTCGGGCATGACCATTTCTGCGATTATGTGCTCAAGTGCTGGTCAGCGCCCGTCACCGACCTGAATCACTGGACTGACCACGGCGTGATTTTCCGCACAAAGGATACCTTCGATCATCCTGCCGATACGGACTGGACAAAAGAGCATAACGAGCTCTACGCCCCGGACGTGGTGGAGAAGGACGGCAAATACTACCTGTTCGCCTACATCATCGGCACGCGCGGCTGCGTCGCGGTTGCAGACCGTCCGGAGGGTCCGTTCACGCTGCTGGGCAAGTACAAATACACCATGCCGGAACGCGTCTGCGTCAACGGCTGGTTTATCGATCCCGGCGTACTGGTGGATGATGACGGCAAGGCGTACATCGCATGCGGCTTCGAGCGGTCGTTCATCGCACAGCTCGATTCCTCCGACCTGACGCATGTGCTGGATGATTCACACATCGAGCACATCATTCCGTGCGAAACGACCGAAGTCGGCGGCTTCACCGACCCGGACTCGCGCTTCTATGAGGCGGCGTCCCTGCGCAAGGTCGGCGGCACGTATTATTTCATCTACTCGCCCAGGCGCGGCAGCCGCCTTGCCTATGCCACATCCGACAAGCCCATGGGTCCCTACACATACCGCGGCTGGATTGTGGATAACGGCGTCGACTACCCCGGCGGCAACAACCATGGCTCCATCTGCTGCATCGGCGGTCAGTGGTACATCTTCTATCACCGCATGACGAACGGCTCCGTCATGAGCCGCCGCGCTTGCGTCGAGCGCATCGAGCTGCTGCCGGATGGCACGATTCCGCCGGTGGAAATGACGTCGCTTGGCTTCTCGGAGTCGCTCAACCCGTATGAGGAAACGCCGGCGGAGCTTGCCTGCGTGCTCAAGGGCGGCGCATTCATCACCGAGCGGACACCGTTCGAGCGCGTCATCACGAACGTGCAGGACGGCTGCGTCATCGGCTACAAATACTTCGATTTCGGCGATGATTTCACCAGCAGGACCATGCAGTTCTTTGCAAGCATCAACGGCTTCGGCTGCAGCTGCGCTGTGCATATCCGTCTGGATACGGAGGACGGCGAGGAAATCGGCTGCTTCCAGGTCGGGCGCGGTGAAACGACCTGCATCAAGACGCGTGTCCGCGCCGTGACAGGCCGCCACGCGCTGTTCTTCACCGTCACGACCTCCTACGAGGGCTGGACAGGCAGCTTCTTCGCCAACCGCTGTCTGATGGAATTCAGGAAGTTCGTGTTTATGAAGTAAGAGAAAAGTCCGGGCAAAGCGTACCTTTACGCTCTGTCCGGACCTTATTATTGCCTTAAGCTGTTCGGCTTACAGACCTGTCCCGATGCCATTCAGGGTATCCACAACCGACATGGCATTCACCGCGTCCACGACCGCCTGAGAGGTGATCGTCGCGCTTGTCACCGCGTCAATGCCGTCACCCAGCGTGAACGGTGCGCTCTTGCCGATGAACTGCGCCGTGAATTCTTCCTCCGCGCATTTCTGACCAAAGCCTGCCGTCTGCGTGGATGCATCAACGCGAAGCGTCTTGATCACGCCGTTCTCGTACGTCACATACACGATGACATCGCCGCCGCCAAAGCCCTTCACCGTTACAGTGCTTTCTTCCGCAGTCGCTCCATCTTCAGCCGTTTCTTCTTCCGCATACAGGCTGTTCACCGCGTCCACAACCGCCTGAGAGGTGATCGTCGCGCTCGCCACCGCATCAATGCCGTCGCCCAGCGTGAACGGTGCGCTCTTGCCGATGAACTGCGCCGTGAATTCCTCCTCCGCGCATTTCTGACCAAAGCCTGCCGTCTGCGTGGATGCATCAACACGAAGCGTCTTGATCACGCCGTCCTCGTCCGTTACATACACGATGACATCGCCGTCGCCGAAGCCCTTCACCGTCACGGTCTTCTCGTCCGCCGGTGCTTCGGTCGCTTCAGGTTCTGCCGCAACAGCCTCGGTCGCTTCTGCCTCCGCTGTCACTTCCGGCGCGTACAGGCTGTTCACCGCGTCCACGACCGCCTGAGAGGTGATCGTCGCGCTTGCCACCGCGTCAATGCCGTCACCCAGCGTGAACGGTGCGCTCTTGCCGATGAACTGCGCCGTGAATTCCTCCTCCGCGCATTTCTGACCAAAGCCTGCCGTCTGCGTGGATGCATCAACACGAAGCGTCTTGATCACGCCGTTCTCGTCCGTCACATACACGATGACGTCGCCGTCGCCGAAGCCCTTCACCGTCACGGTCTTTGCATCGGCAGGAACCTCCTCGGTCGCTTCCGGTTCAACCGGTGCTTCCGTCGTCTCCGGCTCCGCTGCCGCCAGCTCGTCCTCCGTCATCGCGGGAGCCTCCAGCGCCGCATTGATGGCTTCAACCGCCGCCGTCGAGGTGATCGTCGCGCTTGCCACCGCGTCAATATCGTCGCCCAGCGTGAACGGACCGCTCTTGCCGATGAACTGCGCCGTAAACTCCTCGCCTGCGCAGCGCGTACCGAGACCCTCGGTCTGCGTGCTCGCATCGATGGTCAGCGCGGAAATCGTGCCGTCATCGTTGAGCGTCAGGCGTGCAACGACCTCGCCGCCGGCAAAGCCCGACGCCGTGCCCTGGTGCACATCGCCCGTCAGCACAACCGGCTCGGCAGCCGCCGTTTCCTGCTTCGCGCCGAAGGACAGCGGATCGCCCTCGACATCCTTGCCGAGGACATGGCTAATGCACTTCAGCACGTTGTTGGAGGCAGTCAGCACCGCCTTCGAAGTGATGGTTGCGCCGGAAATCGCCTCGATGGTGTCGCCGCCATACGCGCTCACGCCCTTGAACTGCTCCGCGCGGTCCGCTTCCTGCCAGCGCGCGCCAAAGCCTGCCGTCTCGGAGAAATTCGTATCGCCGATCTGGGCACCGGTCACCTTCCCGTCCACGTCAACGCCGAGCGTCACCGCGACATCACCGCCGTAACCCTTCGCGGACGACACGGCACAGTAGCCGATGGTCTGCCCGTCCTTCTTCGCCTCAACAAGCTTCGATACCTCGTAGCCATCGGGGATATCCATCGTGCTGAAGGCATCTGCCTCCATGACGGACTGGAAGGCGGCGTTCTGCGCGGCTTCCTCGTGCTCCTTAATCGGTCCCTCGGTGATGGCGTTCGTCACTGCCAGCGCCAGTGCAGCCACCAGTGCGATAATCGCCAGAATGACGTATGACGGAAGCTGCTTCTTCGTTGCCTTGTTCTCACTCATTGCCTGATTTCCTCCTCCGGATTCCTTGTCCCCGTTATTGCAGGGAAGTATAGCCTAATTCCTGCATCAATTCATTCATCAGGACGGTGCCGTCGCGCTGAATCAGCAGTGCAGGATAGCCGTTATCCTGCGTCAGCTTGAGTGCCTCTTCGCTGCCGAGCAGAATGCATGCGGTTGCGATGGCGTCCGCACACATCGAGCTTTCCGAGACAATGGTCGCCGATGCCAGATCGGTATCCGCGGGCAGACCCGTCCATGGCGACAGGATATGATGATACCGCACGCCGTCAATCGTGAAGCCGCGCTCGTAGATGCCGCTCGTCACGACGCTGCAGTCCGACACCACCAGCATGCCGATGGGATTGCCGGAGTTCGGATCATTCGGATCCTGAATGCCGACGCGGTATTTGCTGCCATCCGGCTTTGTGCCGATCGCGTATACATTGCCGCCGAAGTTCAGCATCGCACCGCTGCACCGCCCCCTGGCGAGCGCCGCGATCCGGTCGGCGATATAGCCCTTGGCGATGCCGCCCAGATCGATCTGCATCCCGGCAGGCAGCGTCACCGTGTTATTCTCACCGAGCACCAGCTTGTCGTCATCCACCAGCGGCAGCGCGGCAAGACGTTCCTCATCGGTCGGCATTTTGTTCGTGCCGCCGGTGAAGTCCCATTGCGCCACAAGCGGTGCGATGGTCACGGCAAAGACACCGCCGGAGAGCTGATTGATCTCCTTCGCCTCGCTGAGAATCGCCCATGTTTCCGCATCGACCGTCACGGTCTGACCGTTCGATTCGTTGATGCGGCTGACATCGCTGCCGTCAATCGTCTTGGAGAGCAGGTTCTCATAGTGCGCACACGCCGTCCAGATGTCCTCCATCAGCGTATCATCCGCGCCGTAGAACGTCAGCGTCACGACCGTATCGAAGTAAAACCCGACGCCTGATGTTTTTGCGTCCTCCGCCGAGGCGGACTGAATCGAGTCCGTCGGCTGCGTCTCCGTTGTCTCTGACGACGTGCAGCCGCTAAGCGTCAGCAGCAACGCCAAAAGACACGCAAAGAGTGTTCGTTTCTTCATTCATTCACCACCAATTCAACGCTGACGCGGTTAGGCAGGCAGATGATGAACTGCTGGTTAGGGCGCGTTTCCCAATTATCCAGCGTCACCTCGCCCATTTCCACGCACAGTTGATTCTCGCATGTGGACGATTCCATCACCGCACCGCGCGCCGTTATACGGATGACATTGACGTTCCCGTCCGACTGCCGAACCGTAATCGTCTGCTCCTGCCCGACCGGCACGCGCGCATACTCCCTGCCGTCCAGCGTCACCACGATTTCCGCCGAGGCGCCGTTCGTCCGGGGGCGCAGCAGCGTCACCGCCAGCAGCAGCACAACTGCCGCAAGCAGCAGTGCCGCGATGATTCCGACATTTTTTCTGTCCATGCTGCCCCCTTGCTTTTAAGCTTGCATACCCTGTTAATTATATCACGATGCATCAGCTCCGTCAATGATAAACGCTTCTTTATCACGGAAATCAATTTTCATTTGTCATTTGCCAACCTAAATGCAGCGGTTGCTCCTCGATGGTCCTGCATTTAATTTGGCACGCAGGACGCTGCATTTTGTTTGGCATCGCTGCATTTAGTTTGGCAATTGACCAGAAATTTAGGGTTAAGAGACGAAGTCCCACCCCACGGAAATCAATTTTCGGAATACTTATTCGCTTGGCATAGAAATGTTCGCAAAATATTCCGTTTTTTGCGGATCCAATCCGCCATCCGACGGCTTACACACCCGTGAAGGAAGAAAGAATGTATGACTATGCACAAAATTGATTTCCTTGGTCCCACCCGTTTTTGACTTGCCATCCGGCGTAAACCCTGATACAATAAAGCTCGAAAAGGGGTGCGCACATGAAGAAAAACGATGTGCTGACGCTCACGGCGGACAGCCTGGGCGCGGATTTGGAAGGTGTCTGCCATGCTCAGGACGGCATGGCGGTTTTTGTGCCGGGCGTGCTGCCGGGCGAAACGGCGGCGGTGCGCATCGTCAAGTGTCAGCCGCGGTTTGCCTTTGGGCGTGTCGAAGGGAAGATCCTGCAGTCCTCGGCGGAGCGGCGCACGGTGGATTGCCCTGCATATCCGCGCTGTGGCGGCTGCACGGGGCGCCATATGAACTACGAAACGACATTGGAGGCGAAGCGCAGTCAGGTGCGCGAGTGCTTCCGGCGGATTGGCCATATCGAGGTGGACGTGCCGCCGGTCATCGGCATGGATGATCCGACGAACTACCGCAATAAGACGGCGCTGCCTGTCGGCGGAACAGTTGATGCACCGGCGGCAGGCTTTTTCGCGCCGAGAAGCCACCAGCTGATTCCTGTCGCATCGTGCATCAACGCCATGCAGCCGTCGGACGAGCTGTGCAGACGAGTGCTGGGCTGGATGAAACGTTTCCGCATCGCACCATATGCGGAGGAAACGCACAGCGGGCTCGTCCGCCATATCGTCATCCGTGTCAACCGCGCGCACGAGGCAATGGTCGTGCTGGTGGTGAACGGCGCGTTGCTGCCGCACGAAAAGGAATTAGTCGATTCTCTGCGCACTGCCGGCGCTGTCAGCGTTATCATGAACGAAAACACCGACAGGACGAACGTTATCATGGGCAGGCGCTTCCGGACCCTTTTCGGGCGCGATACGCTTTCGGACACGCTTTGCGGACTGCGCTTCGAGCTTTCGCCGGCGGCGTTCTTTCAGGTGAATCCCCTGCAGACGGAGCGGCTGTATCAGACAGCGCTTGATTTTGCAGGATTGACGGGCAGCGAACGCGTCTGCGATGTCTATTGCGGCGCTGGCACCATCACGCTGATGATGGCGCGCCATTGCCGCGAGGTGCTCGGCATTGAGATTGTTCCGCAGGCCATCGAAAACGCGAAGGAAAACGCCGCCCGCAATGCCATCAGCAACGCTTCCTTCCGCTGCGGCGCCGCCGAGGAGCTCCTGCCGAAGCTCGTCGCCGAGGGTCTGCGCCCCGATGTCATCGTTATTGACCCGCCGCGCAAGGGCGTTGAGCCGCCTGTCATCGATACCATCGCCGAGGCCTCCCCCGAGCGTGTTGTTTACGTCAGCTGCAACCCCGCGACCCTCGCCCGCGACGCGGCGCTTTTCCTTGAACGCGGCTACCAGGTGCGGCGGGTGCAGAGCGTTGACATGTTCTGCTGGACAAGCGGGGTGGAGACGGTATGTCTCTTAGTGCGGACAAATGGTCTACATATCGACATTGACGTAGATGTTG
>CAVIHU010000029.1:0-24521 GCA_963642705.1 Bacteroidaceae bacterium | reverse complement strand
ATTCTACAACAGGAGGTCTCTTTTTTCTACTGTCCATTAAACGGGGAACGGTCCAGAATCCTGGTAAACCAGTTTTCATTTTTTCACGTGTCTACTTGACAGGGAGCGGTTCAGCATTTTCAGGACAGCCTGCATTTATTTTGCTTCGTTTTCCAGCTTTTCAATCAGCGGAAGCCACTCTTGCGGCGTTTTCGTCAGATAGGTCGGCTCTTCATCCGGCATACTCGCCATTTTGACGTACCGCGGGCTGTAGTCGAGCAACACAGAAATCATCCCGACGCCATTTGCGCCCTTGATGTCGCGTAGGCGGTTATTGCCGAACATGACCATATGCCCGAAGTCCTTTTCCGTCAGTCCGAGCTTCTGCCTCGCGTCATGGAACATCTTCGGGCTCGGCTTCAGTTCGCCGACTTCCTCGGAGATGGTGTGCGTCTCAAAGAGATCCCACACATTCAGCTTTCCCAGTATGTTTCGGAAGGATGCGGTTCGTCCGTCCGCGACAAGCGCAAGACGGTAGCCCTGTTCATGGAATGCACGCAGCGCCTCGAGTGCACCGGGAATCGGCTCAGCAGACAGCACATCGCCGTTGTCCGCGAATACCTGCGTACCCTCGTCCACAAGCGTATCGCCGCAGTCAAAGCAAAGGATCAATTTCTTCATCATTTCATATTTCACTCCAATCATCTGAAAGCCTCGCAAAGACACAAAGGAAGAATGAGCTCCCTTGCAGTTTTCTAAGGCAGCGTCTCTGATTGAGGATGAGGCAAGGCCCATCAGTCAATCCGGAACGTCCGCACGCGGAACGGCGCGAATGTCAGCTCAAATGCCGTGCTTTCGCCGACAGGCTTCTGCCATTCCTCCGCCATGCCGCATTCCATCACCTTCGCCTCATACGGCAGATGAAGCGTTGTTTTCGCTTGCGTATGCTGACTGTTATAGAGCCGCAGGACGATCCCTTTGCCGTCCTCCGCCGGCTTGATGGTCTCAATCAGCACCTGCTGTCCCTCTGTATAGAAGCCTTCTTTCGGCTGATTGCAATGTCCCTGCATAAGCATAAGCGGCTGATTCAGTGCATAACCCTGCCGCACAACACCGCTGTCCGCCAAGGATGCAGCAAAGGGATACAGCGCGTACGTCAGGTCGTGCACTCCGAGATTGTTCGTGTCATCCGGCACAAGCGGCGCGCGCAGGAGCGTCAGTGCCAGCGTACCGCGCTGACTGCTGATGCCGTAGCTGCCGTCATTGAGCACCGCAAAGCCCCGGTTGTCCTCACACAGCGCCGAATACCGGTGATTGCATACCTCGTAGCGATCGGATGCGAATTTCGTTGACTTGTGCGCCGGACGCGTTACGTAGCCGAACTGAATCTCATGCACAGCATTGTCCGTCAGGATATTGCTCTCGAAAAACGTCTTGAGCATCCGATGCCGTTCATGCCAGTCAATGTGCGTGCAGAAATCAATCCGCCTTGAGGACGCATACAGACGCATCACCTGCATGGCGCTGCTGTTGCCGAACGTCCGCGTAATCCGCAGGGCGCAGCAGTTCGGCGTGTCCTCCGCAATTTCAACCTTCGCTGACACTGCATCCGGTATAAGCCGCGTTTCCCAGTCGCGGTCAAGCTCCCATGCGTCGTAAACTGCCTGTACATTCTTGAACAGCCGCCAGTCGTTCATCCGCTGACCGTTCTGCATGAGCGGCAGATGATTCTCCAAATCAGTGAGCGCCGTGATGATGCCCTGCTCATTCACCTCGACATGCAGATAGCGGTTTTCCATTACATAGCCGCATTCTGTTCGCATCAAACGCGCATCATCCGGCTGATCGCCGAAGACGACCTGCGCCGCGCCGTCTGCCGGTGCATGAATATACTGCCATACACCGTCCACCTTCACCCATTCTGCGCGCTCCCACGGCAGCGGATTGCATACCGTCCATTCGCCGTCTGCCGGATGAATATCATAGAACGCCTTGCGGAGTTTTTCTGTCAGCGCATTTGCATTTGCAATTACCTGACGGAGCTGCTGTTCGTTCTCCTCATTCACGCGACGGATACCAACGCCGCCTGCCACATCATGGAACTGATTGAGCAGCAGTGTCCGCCACGCCTCGCGCAAAGCTGTTTTGTCCGCCTGCGTGCAGCCTTCCGACGCACGCGCCATCATTGCTTCAGTGTCATGCAGTGCAAATTCCGCACGCCGCATCAGTGCCTTTGCCCGTCGCTGCGCGGTGAACACGCCGCGATGCCAGCTCAGGTACATTTCGCCGACCCAGCGATTGCTGACACCCTCAGCCGCAATGTGCTCGAAGTATTCGCGCAGTCCACCGTACCGTGAGCGCGGCACACCTTCCAAATCCTTCAGGCGCAGGCTGATTTCAACCATGTCGCGTGTCGGACCTCCACCGCCATCGCCGTAGCCGAACGGATGCAGCAGCGTATCGATATCCGACTCCTGCACGCGGTTATTCTCCCAGCGTTCCTTGAAGGTGACGGGGTCAATCGGACCGTTGTCCTTCATGAACGACAGCCCCAACACCTCCGAACCGTCGATGCCTTCCCAGATGAAATGGTGGTACGGAAAACGCTCGCATTCCGGGTCGGCGCGCTGCAGCTTCTGCGTTGCGAAATACGGTACGCCCAGCTCCTTCAGAATCTGCGGCAGTGCAGCGGTGAAGCCGAAGCAATCCGGCAGCCAGCCAACCTGTGTATCCGTGCCAAGCTCGTCCATGAACCATTTCTTTCCCCAAAGGAGCTGGCGAATCAAACTTTCGCCGGACGGCAGATTCGTGTCGCACTCCACATAGAATGCGCCTTCCGGCAGAATCTGACCGCGTGCACACGCATCCTTCACGCGCTGATACAGTGCGTAATCCTGACTCTTCAGCATGTCCAGCAGCGCCGGCTCGCACAGCAGATAGCGGTATTCCGGATACTCATCCAGCAGTAGCATCTGATTGGAATACGTGCGGACCGCCTTGCGGAACGTGTCCTCCATCGGCCAGAGCCATGCCAAATCGATATGCGACTGACCAATCAGCCACATCAGCGGCGCGGTCGAGCCGTTATGGCAGCCGAGCACCTCGCGCAATGCCAGCCGTGCCTGACGGAAGCTATCCGTCCGCTCCTTCATCGGCAGCTCCGGGTCTGCGATGTGCGTGAAGCGGTCAAGTGCCGCCGCAACTCGCTGCATGCGCAGGCTTTTTTCCGGCAGCACCTTCATCAGCTGCTGAAGCGTGTACACATCCAGCAGCAGCTGATATGCCTCCTCATTCCACACGGCGAGGACGCACTTGCCCACAGTGCACTGCCTGTCCGGCACCGGCGGAATCGCAGCACGTTCCGGCGGACAAAGCCCGAGGCTCTCCAGCCGTGCGCCATGACCGGCGTATGATTCAACCAACAGGTGCACCTGCTCCCCTGCCTCAGCGCACCGCGTCAGCGTCACATACGGATGCCCCTTATCCACCGAGCCGATGGCTTTTTCATCTCGATAGTACAGCTGTTCACCGCCGAGACCGCCCAGAAGAACAACGCGGCGTCCAGCGCACTCAGCCGGCATATGGAAATTTGCACGGAACCAGCCGTATTCCCAGCAGGCACCCCATGCCGTTCCTTCGGGATATGGCACGAATTGTCCCTGCTCTGCCTCCGCAGTTGTCAGGCGCTTCATCGTCGTAAAGCCCTCGAATGCCACCTCCGTGACCGGCGTATAGACTTGCCGCTTCATTTCCTCCAGCCATGTCCATTGCTGCTGGCTAAACTGCCGACCCGTCACCATGCTCATCTCCGCTCCTCCATCCTCCGCAGGCGGTCACATTCCGCTTGAATCCATCCGGGAATCAACCGTTTCAGTTCCTCCCACGGCATCAGAAGCCGCGCAATTTCCTCCGGCGCCATCACCTTGCCGAACGACAGTGTCGGCACAAAGGACAGCTTTTCGCGCAGATACGCATCCGACAGCGCATCGTCCTCCTTTGACGGCTGATAGATCCCTGCGAACGGTCCGCCAACCAGCACGCCGCCGCCCGCTTGCGTGCTGCACGCCTCGCACCAGTCCGGCACAAGCCGGAACATCTGTCCGTCCGGCAAAAACGCATGCTTGCCCGGCTGACAGAACGCGCTGACATGATCGTTTTCGACTTTCCGTACATTCGGCAAATCCGGCAGCAGCTTCAGGTACTTGCCGTGAAAGCTTCCTTCTGCATCCATGACCTGACCGGCACTGTCCGCCATTACCCAGACGTGCTCCAAATCGTACATATGCTGGATGTCATAATCCCAGTAGAAGGCATATTCAATCATGATGCCGTCCTTCGGCGGAAGAAGCATCCGTTTCGGGAAGGAGTCGCTCCGCTGCGCCTCCCTTGCCACGGTATAGCCGACCGCGCGCAGCGGAATCGTTTCTGCATCATCGAAAAACACGCACGGAACATAGCGCTCCGCAAGCTGCTGATTCGTCATATAATCCTCCATATACTGAGAAGAGGGACGTCACAAGTGCGGCGTCCCTCCTGATATAGCTTTACAGTCCGGTCTTTTCGGCGATATACTTCCGCGCCTTCACGGCATACTCGAACGGATTCGCCTTGGCAGGATCCTGTTCCGCCTCGACAACGACCCACCCGGCGTAGTCATTTTCCGCCAGCGTATCAAAAATCGGTGCAAAATCCACATCGCCGTCGCCCGGCACCGTGAACACACCGTTGCGTACCGCCGTCAGGAAGCTCCAGCCTTCGCGCTGCGCCTGATCGCGGATCGCCATGCGGACATCCTTCAGGTGCACGTGCCATACGCGGTCGATGTACTTTCTCAGCACAGGGACAGGGTCAATGCCGGCGAACGTCAGGTGACCGCTGTCGAAAAGCAGCCCGACAAGCGCCGGATCCGTTTCCGCCATGAATCGGTCGATTTCCGCAACCGTCTGCACGCCCGTGCCCATGTGGTGGTGGCACGTCAGGCGCATGCCCTTTTCCGCCGCCAGCTTGCCGAGACGATTGAAGCCCTCGGTGACCTTCTTCCATTCCTCCTCGGTGTAAACCGGCTTGTCGCTGCCAAAGATGTTCAGCGGCTTGCCCTGAATGGAATTGCCCTGCTCGCTCGCACCGATGACCTTCGCACCCAGTGCATGCAAACGATCGCGATGACGGATGAATGCCGCCTCTGTCACCTCGTAGGGTTCGGAAGTGAACAGCGTCGAGAACCATGCATTGCAGATGCGCATGCCGCGGACATCGAGCTTATGCTTGAGCACATCAACATCCTGCGGATACTTGTTGCCGATTTCGCTGCCGGTAAAGCCTGCCAGCGCCATTTCGCTCACGCACTGCTCGAACGTGTTCTCCGCGCCGAGCTCCGGCATATCGTCGTTCGTCCAGCCGATCGGCGCAATTGCCAATTGCACCTTTGCAGGATCAAGTTTCATGGGAATCTCCTCCTCTGATCCGTCAATAATCTCTCGTTTCACGGATATGTGCCGTCAGGTTCTCATATGCCTTCTGAACGCGTGCCTGCGTCGACACCTCTGCCACGCCCACGCGCCACCAGCTTTCAAAGCCGTCCGTCATGGTCTTCGGCTTTACCTTGATGTCGTAGAGCACCGGCGCATCCTGCGTCAGTGCATCCGAAAGTGCCGCGCGAAGCTCTTCAACCGTCCGGATGGTGTACGTCTTCAGCCCGTATGCGCGTGCATTCATGGCAAAATCCACTGCCAGCACATCGCCATCCAGTTCCCCTGTCGCCTGATTCCGGCGGCGGAAAACCGTGCCGAATGTGTCGTTGCCCTGATTGTTCTGTAGATTCTCTATGCAGCCCCAGCCGCTGTTGTCAAACAGGCAGAAGTGAACGCGCAGCCCCTCCTGTACGCACGTAAGCAGCTCGCTGTGTGCCATCAGGTACGAGCCGTCGCCAAAGAAGGTGTACACCTCTCTGTCGGGCGCTGCAAGCTTCACGCCGAGCGCACCATTCGGCTCATAGCCCATGTTACTGAAGCCGTATTCCATGTGGTATGTACCTGTTTCGCCGGCGCGCCACAACCGCTGCATATCGCCCGGCAGACTGCCTGCCGCGCCGACCGCGATATCGCGTTTGGACATGAAGCGGTTGATTTCACCAAGTGCTCGCGTCTGGCTCAGCCCATCCGGCAGCTCCTGCGCATAGTACGCATCAACGATTTTGTCCCACTCGCACCTTGCCTTTTCCGGCTCGTCCATCCATGCGGAGCGATAGCCGTCAAGCGATGCAGTCAACATCGCCAGTCCCTCGCGTGCATCGCAGATAAGCGGCTCGGCATCCATCTTAATTGCGTCAAATGGGCAGATATTCAACCCGAGCACCTTCGCATCCTGCCGGAACAGCCACTTTGAGGAGGTTGTGAAATCGCTCAGCCGCGTTCCGACTGCCAGAATCACATCTGCATCCCGCGCAATGACGTTTGCCGCCTTACCGCCGGTCACGCCGATACCGCCCATATTCAGCGGATGCTGCCACGATACGGTGCCTTTGCCTGCCTGCGTCTCACCGAAGGGGATGTTCGCCTTTTCGCACAGTTCAATAAACGCCTGACCCGCCTCGCTGTAGCGCACACCGCCGCCGAGAATGGCAAAAGGATGCTTTGCCCCGCGCAGCACCGCCATCGCGCGTTCCGCCTGTGATTGCGTCATCGGGCGACGATCAAGGTGCCAAACTCTCTTTTCAAAGAAGCTCACAGGATAGTCATATGCTTCGCCTTCGACATCCTGCGGCATCGCAAGACACACAGCACCCGTGTCTGCCGGGTCGGTCAGCACGCGCATCGCATGCATCGCCGCCGACATCAACTGTTCAGGGCGCTCGATGCGGTCAAAGTAGTGGCACACGCCGCGGAAGGCGTCCGTGACCGTCTGACCGTAGCTCTGGAAAAATTCCGCCTGCTGCAGCACCGGGTCAGGCTGACGGCATGCAAAGGTATCACCGGGCAGCAGAAGCAACGGAATACGGTTCGCCGTCGCACAGCCAGCCGCCGTTACCATGTTCATCGCGCCCGGGCCAATGGAGGACACGCACGGAATGATTTCGCGACGGTTTTTCTGCTTGGCAAATGCCGTTGCTGCCAGCGCCATGTTCTGCTCATTCTTGCCCTGCAGGAAGCGGATATGATGTCCGCCCTGATTCAGCGCCTGACCGACGCCCACGACGCATCCGTGCCCGAACACCCCGAAGATATTGCGGATGAACTTGTTTTCCGTGCCGTCCATTTCCACATATTGTTCATCCAGAAAGCGGACGAGCGCCTGCGCCATCGTCAGGCGAACCCGTTCCGCAACGCGCTCAGCCATGCTTGTCATCTCCCCAATATGCCTGTCTGGGCTTCTGCACCCACAGGTGCTCCGGCACAAAGGTCGGCGTACCATAGCGGTCAGCGTCCAGATGGCGGATTCCCCACAGATACCACAGCGCATACCCCGGCGGCGTGCTCTGCGGATGCGTCAGCCCCGGCTGAATAAACACGGTATCGCTGTCATGCACCTTGAGCACATCCTCGCCGACCTCGGCGTACGCAAAGCCGTTCACAGGATTCAGTTTATAATAGTAGATTTCCGGCTGCGGATGATGATGCGGCGGGAAGCTCGACCACTTTCCGGGGAAGCCGATGACCTCGCCGAGCACGAGATTTGCGTACGGTGCATTGCGGTCATCGAAAATCGTCCGGACGATGCGCGTGCTCGCCTCATGCATCGTACCTGCGCCGCGGTATTCATCCGGCGTGTCGCTCGGCAGATACAGCCTGGACGGGAACACCTTCTCGTTGTCTGTGCGGAGAATATCAATTTCGCACGTGTCCGACAGGCACTCCAGCGTCACCGACACCTCGCGGCACACATGCAGCGCCGTCGGCGGCACATCGAAGCAGTTTGCACGTTCCTCTTCGTGGTGCTGATTTTCCCACGTAAAGCGCACACGGCCGCTGACCAGCAGATACGCCTTCTCAAGCGCCTGCGTTTCCGTCCAGCATTCGCCCTTTTGCAGCCGAAGCACGCCGAAATCCATCAGCATTTCCGCATGGATGCCGTTCATCTCTGCCAGCGCCGTATAACCCTTCGGCATCTGCCCATGGGCACGCGTAATCAGCTCCATGCTCATCCCTCCAGCACTTCGGAGATTTTTACCGGACGATGTTCGTCCAATGACTTCTTCGCCGCCTTGGCCAGCACAACGCTCATAAGTCCTGCATGAATGCCTACCGGCACATCGGTATCCGTTTCAACCGCATGGATGAATTGCTTCATTTCCGCGATAAAGGAGCCCATATAACGCTCCAGGAAGAAGAACTGCGGCTTATCGCTCATCACACCTGCCGCGGTGGACACGCGCACCGTCGTATCGCCGTCATTCTCATCCGCTGCCATGCCGAGGCTGCCAAACACTTCGACACGCTGGTCATAGCCATAGGCGGCGCGACGGCTGTTATCAATCACACCCAGTGCACCGTTGGCGAACGTCAGCGTCACGATGGCGGTGTCAACATCGCCTGCTTCGCCGATTCGGGGATCAACGAGGCTTGTGCCCATTGCGTACACTTCCGTCACATCGCAGCCTGCAAGGAACATCGCCATGTCGAAATCGTGAATCATCATGTCGATGTACAGACCGCCGGAGGATGCGGCATATTCAGGAGACGGCGGTTCCGGATCACGCGAGGTGATCTTAATCAACTCGATATTGCCGAGTTTTCCGTCCTGTGCGAGTTTTTGCACCTGCGCGTGGTTGTGATCAAAGCGCCGGTTGAAGCCGATTTGCAGCTTTCTGCCGGTTTCCTTAGCAACTTCTGCCGTCTTCTTGATCTTCTCAATCGTCAGGTCAACGGGCTTTTCGCAGAAAACATCCTTGCCTGCCTGCATCGCGGCGATGGCGATGTCCGCATGGGTCGGCGTCGGCGAGCACACCAGCACCGCGTCAATGTCCGGATCATCGATGATCATCCGGTAATCCTTGCCGTATTTCGGCACGCCGAAGCGCTCGGCGAGCTTCTTCGCGGATTCCTCGTTGACGTCCGTCACGCAGACGACCTCAGCCTCCGGAATATGATACGTGATAGACTGCGCGTGGACATTGCCGATGCGTCCGGCGCCCACAATACCAATGCGAAGCTTTTTCATGACAATCGTCCTCCTCTTTTCCTGTCCGCTGATTTACAGCGAGCCGTCCCAGGAATCAACGTGTTCCTTCTTCATTTCCTCTTCATCAAACCAGCGCGCCGTAACGGTCTTCGTCTCCGTATAGAAACGGAACGCATCCTTGCCGTGGCAGTGCAGATCGCCGAAGAAGCTCTGCTTATGCCCCGTGAACGAGAATACGCCAATCGGCACCGGAATGCCGACGTTCACGCCAACCATGCCGCCGTCCGTCCGGCGGGCAAATTCACGCGCGTAATAACCGTTCTGCGTGAAAATGACGCTGCCGTTGGCGAAGGGATTGGCGTTCATCAATGCAAGACCTTCCTCAAAGTCCTTGACGCGCTTGATGCACAGCACCGGTCCGAACACCTCGCGCTGACCGATCGTCATGTCGGGTGTCACGTGATCGAAAATCGTATGACCGATATAATAGCCGTTCTCGTAGCCGGGCACCTTCACCTCGCGTCCGTCCAGCACAAGCTCCGCGCCTTCCTCAACGCCCTTTGCAATCCAGTCCGTGACGAACTTCATGTGTCCTGCCGAGCCGACAGGTCCCAGCTTCGAGGTCTTATCATACGCCGGTCCAATCTTTTGCAGCTTGCACAGGCGGACAAGCTCTGCAACCAGTTCATCGGCGATTGCCTCCTCCACAACGACCGCCGGCAGCGCCATGCAGCGTTCGCCTGCGCAGCCGAATGCGGAGTTCATGATGCCTGCCGCCGTGCGCGTAATCGGCGCATCACGCAGCACAAGCGCATGATTCTTTGCCTCGCACAGCGCCTGAACGCGCTTGCCGTGCGCCGCGGCGGTTTCGTAGACGTGCTTGCCAACCGATGTGCTGCCGACAAACGTGATTCCCTTAACATCCGGGTGCGTCAACAGCAGCTCCGCCTCGTTGCGGGAGCACGGCACAATGTTCAGCACGCCATCGGGGAATCCGGCTTCCTTGTACAGCTCAGCGAACTTCAGGCTTGTCATAGGCGTTGTGCTCGCGGGCTTGAGCACGAATGTGTTGCCGCAGACGATGCACAGCGGTGCCATCCAGCCGACAGGAATCATCGCCGGGAAATTCCACGGTGCAATGCCGCCGAATACGCCGATTGGCTCGCGGTACGTCGTCGTATCATAGCCGGTGGACGTGTTCATGAGGCTGTCGCCCATGAGCTGCATCGGTGCATTCGCCGCCAGCTCGGTCATTTCCAGCGCTTTGCCAACATCGCCTGCCGCCTCCGCGAGCGTCTTACCGTTTTCCGTCGCGCACAAAAGCGTCAGCGAATCCATATCGCGGACAATCAGCTCACGCAGCTTCAGCATGAGCTGTGCGCGCTTGCGCACCGGCGTTGCGCTCCATGCAGGGAACGCTGCCTTCGCCGCCGCAATCGCCGATTCCATCTCCGCCTTCGTGCAATTCGGCACGCGTGCAATCACGTTGCCGGTCGACGGGTCGAAAATGTCATGGTACTTTTCGGATTCAGAGTCCACAAACTGCCCGTTAATGAATGGTTTGAGTGTCTGCATAGTTTCAACGCTCCTTTACCGGTATCTATTTAGATTCTTGTGACCATATCACCATACTGTGCCTTTTTCTCCCTGATAAACGCTGTCAGCGCCGCCTCGACCGGCATGTCACGCGAACAGGCATGGCTGGCAACCAGCATCGCGGCAGATGCGCTGCCCATTTCAAGCGCCTCAGGAAGCGATTTTCCGGTCATCAGCGCATGCAGGCACGCCGAGGCATAGCCGTCGCCGCCGCCGAAGCCCTTGAGCGCTGCGACCGGGAACGGCTTGACATTCCACGCGCCGTCTGCCGTGTACGCCTTCGAGCCTTCCTTGCCGTGCTTGATAATCAGCAGCTTTGCGCCCCTGTTCAGCCAATAGTCGGCGCTGCTGCGGTCGGTGCCGTCCAGCCCGAGCAAACGTTCCATCAGGTCGAATTCCTCGCGCGAGCCGAGAATGATGTCGCTCTTCTCCGCCGTCATCGCCGTATAAATAGAAATTTCATCCTTGTTCTTCCATGTATAGGCGCGGTAGTCCGCATCGAAGATGACCGTTGTCCCGCAGCGTTTTGCATATGTCAGCGCCTTGAACGCCGCCTCGCGCGTCGGGCTGCAGCACAGGCTTGTTCCGCTGATGAGCAGCGCCTTGCTTGACGCGATGTACGCTTCGTCAACATCATCGGGATGCAGCATCAGATCCGCCACACCCTCGCGGTACATCAGGATGCTCGACTGCGTCGGGGACAGAATCTCCGTGAAGGTCAAGCCGAGCTTTTCGCCGTGCTCGCAGCGCCGTACATGGCTGACATCGATGCCCTCACGGACAAAAAACTGCTCGACAAAGTCGCCGAACGCGTCATCACTGATGCGCGCCAGAAAGCCGACCTTCCGCCCCAGACGTGCCATGCCGACCGCGATGTTCGCCGGGCTTCCGCCGAGATACTTGTTGAAATGCTCGCTCTGGGAGAGCGGACGGTTCATGTCCGTCGGGTTGAAGTCAATCGCAATCCGCCCGACCGGAATGATATCAAGCGGACGGGATTCCTCCGTAAACAGCATGGAAAGCGCTCCTTTCTCGATTGGCTGATTATTCCTCTGTCGCAACGCCAAATATGGCAATATGCTCCTTCACCGTCTTTTTAACCGCCTCAGTGATTGCGCCTGACATGGCGAACCAGCCGCCCGATGCTGCCGCCTGCGCCGCGCCGGCAGATGCCATGAAAATCGCCGTGGCAATGTTAATTTTCCGCACGCCGCATTCAATGCAGCGCCGGAAGTTCTCCTCGCTCGAGCCGGTGCCGCCGTGTAGGACAAGCGGTGTTGCGCAGTTTCGCCGGATGGCATCAAGCACCTCAAAGTGGAACACGGGTGTGCCGGCGTAGACGCCGTGCGCATTGCCGATAGCGACCGCCAGCGCATCCACATCCGTTTCCGCCGCGAAGCGAACCGCATCATCCGGGTCAGTGTAGCATGCCTTCGTCTCTTCGCCGGACTCCGTGCGTCCGAGACTGCCGACCTCCGCCTCCACCGCTGCGCCGTACTTTTTCGCCATGCCGACCACGCGCTGCGTATTCGCGATATTCTCCCTGAGCGGCAGTGCAGACCCGTCGTACATGACAGACGTAAAGCCGAGGTCAAGCGCCTGCGCGATGCAATCAAAGGTCGTCGCATGGTCAAGATGCAGCGCCACGGGCACCTTTGCCTGCTCCGCAGCCGCACGCATTGCCGGTCCGTACACTGCCAGCGGCGTTGTCGGCAGACGCACCTGCGCGACCTGAATGATGATGGGCGTGTTCAGCTCCTCAGCCGCCTGAACCGCGCCGCAAACCATCTCAATGCCGGAGACGCTGAACGCTCCTACCGCGCGCTGACGCCGTCCGGCTTGCGTAATTAAATCCTTCATGTTGGCAAGTGGCATGAGCCTTCAACACCTCCTGCGGTTTTCCGCTTAATTTTTCTCTGCCGTCAGCAGCACCGCGCCTGCCTTCGTAATGGCATTAAAATACGGCTGCTGCGGTGTGCGGTCAGTCACGATATAATCAAAATCAGCGAATTTGCCGTATGTTATCAGCCCGGCATGTCCGAATTTCTCCTCGCCGACCAGTAAAATCTTCTTCCGACTGCACTCGATGGCGATGCGCTTGATTTCCAGCTCCTGCGGCGAGGAATTTGTCACGCCGTCCTGCGTCGTGCCGGTCGTCGCGAGGAACGCCTTCTGTACGTTATACTGCCGCAGCTTGCTGACCGTATCCATACCGGTGAGCGAATTTGTCTTTCTGCGCAGCTGCCCCGGCAGCACAATCACGCGCAGATTCTCGTAAGGAATCGCCTTCTGCACCAGCGCCAGATTGTTTGTGACGATGGTCACCTCGCTGAAATCCGCCAGATACTCCGGCAGATGCGCCGTTGTTGTGCCGGAATCTACAAAAATGATATCACCGTCCTCGATCAGCTCGGCAGCCTTGCGGCAAATCGCCTGCTTTGACGCCTCGCTGATCTGCATGCGCTCATCGTAGGAGGTCAGATGCTCCTGCACGCTCTTCACAGAGGTCACGCCGCCATAAACCTTCTCAATTTCGCCGCGGCGCTTCAGCTCCGCAATATCGCGGCGGACGGTGTTCATCGATACCTGAAAATGGTCGCAAAGCTCAGTCATAGATATGGTTCCGCTTTTCGCGATCATCTTTTCCATTTCATTCAGCCTTGTATTTCTCACTATACCATCTCCAAACTCGGCTTCCTGGTTTTATTTTATCACACCTTTGAGTAAAAGTAAAGAGCAAAATGAGTAACTTTTGAGTGATTTTTGTGATATTCTTCTGATAGTGATTGATTTTTCGTTCGACTTCTGTTATACTGATCACGGGGTGCAGCCGCGAAAACACATGCCGCCGCAGGCTGCCGATTGTACGTTCAAACTTACATGCAGCAAGGAGGTTATTCACTTGGAACCGAATTATCAGGAAATTGCCTCACGCGTTCTCAGCCGCCTGCAAGGATCTCACGGTTCAGGCGACATTCATGACCACATGACGCTCGACACGTGGGAATGGCCGCAGGGTGTCGCCGTCTATGCCATGTACAAGCTGTACAAGGCGACAGGCGATCATCAGGTGCTCGAGGACATCATCGCATGGTATGACCGCAACATCGCCAAGGGGCTGCCGCCGCGCAACGTCAACACGACTGCGCCCATGCTGACCATGGCGTTTCTCTATCAGGAAACAGGCAATCCCGTTTATCTGCCGATCATCCGCGACTGGGCCGACTGGGTCATGAACGACATGCCGCGCACGAAGGAGAACGGGCTGCAGCACATCACGTCCGATGACGAAAATCTCCAGCAGCTCTGGGATGACACGCTGTACATGACGTGCCTGTTCCTCTATCGGGCAGGCATTGTCCTCGACAACGCGGAAATGCGCACGGAAGCGGAATATCAGTTCCTGCTGCACATCAAGTATCTGCATTCCCGCACCACCGGTCTGTGGTATCACGGCTTCTGTTTCATCGGTCATCATCATTTCGGCAAGGCGTTCTGGGCCCGCGGCAACAGCTGGTTCACAGCCGGCGCGGTTGATTTCCTCGAGTGGCTGCCGGAGGGCGCGCTGAGCGACATGATTCGCCGGACGTGGCACGAGCAATGCAAGGCGCTCATTGACCTGCAGGACGAATCCGGTCTATGGCACACGCTCCTCGACCATCCTGACAGCTATCTGGAGACGTCCGCATCCGCCGCCATTGCCTACGGCATGCTCAAGGGCGCACGGCTCGGTATGCTGAGCGACCGGTACCGCGTAGCAGGCGAAAAGGCGCTTGCCGGCGTGCTGAAGCAGATCGCACCCGACGGCACCGTGATGGGCGTATCGTACGGCACGCCCATGGGCGACACGCTTGATTTCTATCGGAACATCCCGATTCAACCCACCGCCTACGGGCAGGGATTGACATTCCTGATGCTGACGGAGAAATTACGGAAGGACTAAGTTGCTCATGATTTCACGCTATCTCTACGGCGCACCGATTCCGACCATGGCCGTCGTGCAGGACATTGCACCGAGTCAAGGCGCAATGCCGCATTTTACCGTGTCGAAGCATGGCGATGCGCTGTCGTTCACCGTCACGCTCGGCGAGGATGACCAGGTTTTCGGGCTGGGCGAGGCTGTCCGCGGCATCGACAAGCGCGGGCATCTCTATCGCGCGTGGAATTCAGACGACTTCAGCCATACGGAGAATAAGTCCAGCCTGTACGCCAGCCATAATCTGCTGCTGTTCAGCGGCGAATGCGGTCTGTTCGGCGCGTACTTCGATGACCCCGGTGCCGTCACGTTTGATCTGGGCTATACCGACAGCAGCCGGGCCGTCATCACCTCAGAAAACGGCGCGCTGACCGTCTACCTGATCGAAGGCGAATCGCTCATCGGAATTGTGCGCGAATTTCGCCGGCTCATCGGCAGAAGCTACCTTCCCCCACGCTGGGGTATGGGCTACATCCAGAGCCGCTGGGGCTACTCGAGCGCGGAGGAACTGCGCTTTATCGCGAACGAGCACCGCAGCCGCCATATCCCGCTGGACGCCATCTGCATGGACATCGATTACATGCAGGATTTCAAGGACTTTACGTGGAATCGCGAGCAATTTCCCGATTTGAAGGGAAGCTGCGATGAAATGCAAAGTCAGCACCTTCGCCTTGTGCCGATTATCGACGCAGGCATCAAGCAGGAGGCCGGCGACGAGGTCTACGAGGAAGGCATCAAGGGCGATTATTTCGTCAGAAAGGAAGACGGCAGCCTGTTCGTCGGTGCGGTCTGGCCGGGACGCTCATGCCTGCCGGACTTCCTGCGCGAGGATGTCCGCACATGGTTCGGCAACCGCTATCACACACTGATGGAGCAAGGCATCGAAGGCTTCTGGAATGACATGAACGAGCCTGCATTGTTCTACAGCACGGACAGCCTCCATGACGCCTTCCGCCTTGCCGATTCTCTGCGCCACGAGAATCTCGGCATCTCGAACGTATTCACGCTCAAGGGCGCATTCGAGGGCATATCCAACAATGCCGAGGACTACCGCCGCTTCTATCACACAGTTGACGGGAAGCGCGTCCGCCACGACCGTGTCCACAACCTCTACGGCGCGATGATGACAAAATCCGCTGCGGATGGCTTCCGCCGCTATAACCCGACCCGCCGCTACCTGCTCTTCAGCCGTTCCTCCTTCATCGGCGCGCACCGTGACGGCGGCGTGTGGCAGGGCGACAACAGCAGCTGGTGGTCTCATCTGCTCCTCAACCTCAAGATGATGCCGTCGCTAAACATGTGCGGCTTCCTATATACCGGTGCTGATCTGGGCGGCTTCTCCTGCAACACAACGGAGGATTTGCTGATGCGCTGGCTCGCGTTCGGCGTGTTCACGCCGCTGATGCGCAATCATTCCGCACAGCATACGCGCGAGCAGGAAATCTTCCGCTTTCCGCACTGGCAGACCATGCGCGACATCGTTTCCGTCCGCTATGCACTCCTGCCGTATCTCTACAGCACACTGGTGAAATGCGCCTGCCGCAGCGACATGATGTTCCGGCCGCTCGCCTTTGATTATCCGCAGGACAAGACCGCCTGCCGGATCGAGGATCAGCTGATGCTCGGCGAGGAATGCATGATTGCGCCCGTATATGAGCAGAACGCGCGCGGCAGGCACGTCTATCTGCCGGAGGACATGCTGCTCATCCGCTTCCATTCAGGCGATGATTATACGGTCGAACCGATGCACGCTGGTCACCACTGGCTGGACGTGCCGATAGACACGGTCGTGCTGTTCATCCGCCGCGGACGCTTCATCCCGCTGTGCCGAAGTGCGGAATACACCGAAGCGATTGACACCGCACACCTGACGCTGGCAGGTTGGATCGATGCTTCGTGCAGTGAAGCGCTATATGAGGATGACGGCATCACCACGGATATTTCACTGGATGACGGGCTGAAATCCATCAGGGTGAACATTGCCGATGGCATTGCAGCCGCTTCCTGCGAAGGCAAAAAAATCAACACCTCAAAGCTTGTTGTCAAATAACAAAACCGGCTCGCATCACCCATTTCATGCGGTGCGAGCCGGTCTTTTCTGCTTACTCGGCGTTTTCCATTTCGATCATCTGCGCGATGCGCGTCAGCTCATGCACAAGCTCCTCAGCGGTCATCTGACCCTGCGCATAACGTTTACGAAGCGTATAGTAGGTACTGCGATCCTCGGTATTTGAGAACACACCCGGCATGGGCACGTAGGCGTACTGCACCGTTTCCTTGTATTGCGCCATTTGCGAAGGGGTAACGAGGTATTTCGCGTCCTCATCCTCTGTCAGCTCCTTCAGCATCTGCTGACGTTTCTCGAGGTCATCCTCAATCTCCCTTCGGTCAACCTCATCGAGCGTGCCGCTCGCGAGCATCTGCTCATCGTACTGAATCCACGATTCCTGCAAGGCGATATCATCATCATGCCCGTTGTAGAGGATTGCTTCGCCGTCCTGGTAAAGATAGTTGGCAAAATCCGGCAACGCATTCTGCACGAGCGCTTCCATCAGCTCAATGCACGTGTCCGGATAGGCGGTCTTTGCGCTGACAGCACAGACATCGAGCGTTGCGGTAATCAGCGCAGGCTGCGATTCGTTGATGCGCATCGGCATCACGTGGTACTTGAGGTCAATGACCGTCGACTGCACGCCTTCAAGGATGGACCCGACGCACTTTTCGCCCTGGTCGTACTGATACAGCGCCTGACCAAGCTCGCTGCAGCGCTTCAGCAGGGCAATCAGCTCATCATTGTTGAAATTCAGCGATTCGCCCGCATATTCCTTCTGCATGATGTAGCCGTCCAGCAAATTCTCTACAAGCAGCTGCGTGTACGAGTAATCATGGTAAAAGCTTGCGTCGCCCCAAATGCGCTTGCCAGCCAGCGCCACATTGCTTTCCGGATGATCCTTCAGGTATTCAACCCACCGCTCGACAAAATCGAGAAACTCCGGGAAAGTCGTCGGCACGGTGACATCGCCGAAGTCCGTATCCGCCAGGGTCTCCGTCGAGAAAGAGGTGTAATTCAACTGCGTATGGGTCGGCACGGCGTAAATCTTTCCGTCTCGCACACATGCGGCTGTGTACGCCGGATACATGCGTTCGATGGCATCGCGGATGATTTCGCTGCTTGACAGATCAAGGCAATAGCCCTTGTCGATTATCACGCTGTAATCGATACTCAGGTTGTGAACGCTAAAGATATCGTAGGGAAATGAATCCAGCAGGAGGTCCGTGATAATTTCGCCGGTGGACGAGTAATATTTGTACTCGTCATCCGCAACCGTCACGTTGGGATGCAGGGTGAAGTAATCGCCGGCATATCTCGTGGAAACGCCGTTCAGGTGAAGCACAATGTTTGGAAGCACCGTGTTTTCAGCGCACACTGTCGACATGGCAAGGCAGCAAAAAAGCAGCAAAGCCGTGATCCTGCAAAAGAGATTCTTCATAGTTCTCGCCTCCGTTATTCCTGTTCAAAATACATGCTCTCCGTCAGCGTGAAGGGCGTATCCTTCTGAATCTTCTCCCAGATGCGCGTGCAGTCGTCCCCCTTGGCGACAACGGGGCAGAAGTCGTTGATTTTCTCATCCGCCCGACTGCTGGTCAGAATCGGAATGATCTCCACGGTGCAGCCGACATAGCTGTCGCCCTTGAAGCGCAGACGAACCTGCGCAATCATCGCATCGAACGTCGTCATGTCATGCGTGCCGCCGAACATCAGGTTGCCGAAGCTGTAGAAGATGACCGAGCCGTTGACGCACGTCATGCCCTGCACAACATGCGGATGATTGCCCACGACAATATCCGCACCGGCCGCAACCGCGCGGTATGCCATTTCTTCCTGCAGGTCATTGTGGGTTTCATTATACTCTGTCCCCCAGTGACAGCTGTAGATGATGACATCGCAGCCTTGTTCCCGCAATGAGAGGATATCGCGCGCGATGACCGTTTCGTCATCCTTGTATGTCGTTTCGCGGCAGCCTGCAAAGCCGATTTTGTGCCCGTCCTGCTCCCAGACGTACATGTATCCTGCGCCGCTGAAGGGCATGCCGGCATCAATCAGCGCTTGACGCGTTTCGTCCTGACCCTTCGTGCCGTAGTCGATGTAATGATTGTTGGCAATGTTGACCTGCTCAATCGAGCCTGCCCAGAGCGCCTCGGTGTAGCCCGGCAGTCCGCGAAAGCGCCATTCCTTGCTCTTGTTCTCACCCTCTGCCGTTTCCTTCAGCACACATTCAAGATTGATGAACGTCATATCATCCGACGAAAAGATGTCATACAGACCGCTGAACGGGTAGCTCATACCGTACTTTTCCAGATAACTCGGCAGGCTTTCCTCGCTGTCCCACCAGTATTCGCGTGTGCCGAGCACCGCATCGCCGCCGAGCGTCAGCACGAGCTCCGTTTCGTCCCCCGCGAGCTCGGGCACTTCCTCCGGTTCCTGCGCTTCGACAGTCACCGTGCTGCTGACTGCCGCTGCCTGCAGCGTCCTGTTCTCCTCATCATCGAGGATAATCAGCCGCGTGTTGTACGGCAGATGCGTCCAGAAATAATATGCGTTGATGCCACTTTCGTCTGCCGTTCGCTGAATCCGGATGCAGCCGTGCGATGCCTTCTGACCGAGCACAGGCTCCTGCACGGAAAAGTCCTTCTTGGTGCGCTTCGCCTTGTATCCCAGCTGATGGATGAGGTTGCCGCCGTCATAGCGGATGGGGTATTCGTAATGATAGCCGCTGTCCTCGAACGCATCCATGTGCTCCAGCGTCACGAACGAACCAGCCGCCGTTTCGCGGATGAGGCGGTTTTTGCCTGCCAGACCGCTCGAAATGCCGAACTGCGCGATGGTTTTCCCCTGATAGAGCACGCGCATCTGCTGCGTCTCCTTGTCTACCAGCAACGCGTAATCGCTGTTAGGCGTGACCGTCTTGAGCCTTTGGAGCGGCACCCAGCCTTCGATATAGCCGCCCGATTCATGCTGCCACGCACCGATTTTCGCCCAATTCTCCTCGATTTTGAGCACCTCAAGGCACTGGCTCTGTCCGTGCAGCGTCCCCAGGGAGCTCGAGGACGTGGACGGCTTCTCATACACCTTCTGATGATTCGTGCACGTGATGTCCACCACCACGGACGGCTGCATCATCAGCGCCCATAGTTCCTCATCGTCCATGTCCCATGATGGCATGATACTCCCCGTCACCGCAACCGGCACCTCCGGTCTTGTTCCCTCCGCAATGGTCACCCTGACCTCACGGACGTAATCCGGATTATCCTGTGCGTACAGCTTCAGGATGTACTCCCCTGCTGGCAGCGCTTTCTTATTAACATAGCCCTTCCAACTGATTTTCGTCACGCCGCTGATGCTCTTCTTGACCGTATCCAGCTTCGTGTCCGGCTCATCCGCTGCGTAGATGTCCATGACGACGCGACCATCACGGACAAGCCGCACCTCGCAGAACCAATCCTTGTCATCAAGATACAGCGTGTCGCTGCTTCGGAGCGCAAATAGCAGTGCCTGTTTCGGGCGTGCCGCCGTCACCTTCGTTTCGCTTGTGATTTCGCCCGTCTTCGTCCGAAGCGATGCATAGAACGTGTAGTCACCCGTCGGGAGCTTTTCCTCGTTTTCGGCAAGCCCGTCCCAGCCGATTTGGGTCGTCCCCTTCACGATTTCCTGCGTAAGCGTGCGGTACACACCGTATGTATCGGCAAGCCTCAGTGTCAGCGTCCCTGCCTGTGTTGCCTCCACCGTGATGGTATTATCGCTGAAGCCGACAATATCCGATGATACCGTAACGGTCAGCGCATCTTCGCCGTTCGCTGCCGTCATCAGCAGCAGAAGCAGCAGGATTGCCGCAAGGATGCTTCGTTTCATGCCCATATCCCCCTGAAAATTGATCATCTGATTGCCGACAAAATAATGCCCTGATAATTAACGAATCGGCAGCCCGTTTTCATCCCTGTTCAGTGCTAAAATCCGCTGCACCTTATTAAACGAAGGAAGATAGCTGTTTTTCCATCTCCGTGATCTATTTTTTGACCAAACGTACAGCAGGTGTTTGTATTTTTTTTGTTTCTGCATGCAGAAGTCCCTCGCTTCGTTTGACATTCGTCCGAAATTATGCCATACTTTACATTAAACAGGAGGAGCCTGATTTTCCGGTCTCAACGGCGAGTCGGATTTGCCATCCTCCCGAAAGAAAAAGAGGGATCATATGAGTCAAAACACAGCGTCCTCTGCACCCAAGCGGGAGAGCTTTGCCTCCCGGCTGGGCTTTCTTCTTGTAAGCGCAGGCTGCGCCATCGGCATCGGCAACGTGTGGCGTTTTCCCACGGTAGCCGGTCAGAACGGTGGCGGCGTTTTCGTGCTGTTCTATCTGCTCTTCCTGCTGATGCTGGGCGTCCCCGTGCTGACCATGGAGCTGGCCGTCGGTCGTGCAGGCCGCGGCACCGCAACGCAGGCATATCAGGTGCTGGAGAAGAAGGGGCAAAAATGGCACCTGCACGGCTACGTCTGTCTGCTGGGCTGCATCGTGCTGATGATGTATTACACCACCGTCAGCGGTTGGATGCTGGCGTACTTTGTGAAGTTCCTCACGGGCACATTCGACAGCATCAACACCATGGATGCGGTATCGAATGTGTTCAGCGAAATGCTTAGCAGCCCCACGGAAATGGGTATTTTCATGGCAATCACGGTCGTGCTGGGCATCCTCATCTGCAGCATCGGTCTTCAGAACGGCGTTGAGCGCATCTCGAAGTGGATGATGTGCGCGCTGATCATCCTGATTGCGGTGCTGGCAGTGCATAGCTTCACGCTTTCCGGTGCGAAGGAGGGTCTTTCGTTCTTCCTCCTGCCCGACTGGGAGCGCGCCGCCGAACAGGGCATCGATGAAGTGATTGTGGCGGCCATGAACCAGTCTTTCTTCACCCTAAGTCTCGGCATCGGCGCTATGGAGATTTTCGGCAGCTACATGTCCCGTAAAAACACGCTGTACAGCGAATCCATCCGCATCTGCGCGTTGGACACGCTTGTCGCCATCAGTGCCGGTCTGATCATCTTTCCTGCCTGCTTCTCCTACGGCGTTGATCCGGACGCAGGTCCCAGCCTGATTTTCAAGACACTGCCCAACGTTTTCGCCAACATGGCCGGCGGACGCATCTGGGGCACGCTGTTCTTCCTGTTCATGACCTTCGCGAGCTTCACGACGGTGCTTGCCGTGTTTGAGAACATCATCGCAAGCGTCATGGAGCTATTCCATATGGATCGCAGGAAGTCCTGCATCGTGTGCGGCATCTTCCTGCTGATTGCGAGCATCCCCTGCGTGCTGGGCTACAACGTGTGGAGCGGGCTGCAGCCGCTGGGCGACGGCAGCACCGTGCTTGACGGCGAGGATTTTCTCGTTTCCAACCTGCTTCTGCCCATCGGCAGCCTGATTTACCTGCTTTTCTGCGTCAGCCGCTGGGGCTGGGGCTTCGACAAATATCTGGAGGAGGCCAACACCGGCGAGGGCATCCATCTGCCGCGCTTCCTGAAGCCTGTGTTTCAGTTTGTGCTGCCGATCCTCATCATTGTCATTTTAGTGAAAGGTCTCCTCTGATTAACCTGCGTTTGTGCAAAAAAGCGGCGCAGCTGTGGACTCGATGTTCTGCAGCGGCGCCGTTTTTTTTGATGATTTGATTGCAAGGAAGAAAAGCAGTCAGCCTCGAAAAAAAGCGAAATATAAATCAGGCAAATCCTGTCAGGTTCTTTCGTTGATTTTCTGCAGGAACTGCTTCGTTCTTGCCTCCTTCGGTGATGCAAAGAAATCCTCCGCGCGGTTCTGCTCAATGATGTGTCCGCCTTCCATGAAGATGACGCGGCTTGATACGTGCCGTGCGAAACTCATCTCATGCGTCACAA
Organism: Bacteroidaceae bacterium; assembly: GCA_963642705.1. Taxonomy (GTDB): domain Bacteria; phylum Bacillota; class Clostridia; order Christensenellales; family Aristaeellaceae; genus UBA11524. The sequence goes on along the minus strand of CAVIHU010000029.1, from coordinate 1,914 downwards.
CCAGCATCGTCATGCCTTCCTCCGCAAGCTGTCGCATAACGTTCAGCACTTCGCCGATGAGCTCGGGGTCAAGCGCCGAGGTCGGTTCATCAAAGTAGATGATTTCCGGATCGGTTGCCAGTGCACGGGCAATTGCGACGCGCTGCTGCTGTCCGCCTGAAAGCTGCGACGGATAGTGGTCGCACCGATCAGACAACCCGACCTTTTCCAGCAGCCGACGACCGATTGTCTCCGCATCCGTCCTCTTCATGCCGCGCGCGACAATCAGCCCTTCTGTGACATTCTGCAGCGCCGTCTTGTTGCGGAACAGGTTGTAGTTCTGGAATACGAACGCCGTCTTCCGGCGAATCCGCGCCACATCGCGGTGCGACGCGCCCTTCAGGTCGAATTGCTCGTCATCGAAGACAAGCGTACCGCCATCCGCACGCTCAAGAAAGTTCAGGCAGCGCAGCAGTGTCGTCTTGCCTGAGCCGCTCGGTCCCAGAATCGCGACGACATCGCCCTTGCTGACCGACAGGCTCACATGATCCAGCACCTGTGTCTTTCCGAACGATTTGCTCAGATTGCTGATTTCAAGCATCGCCATGTTGCTCACTCCTTCTGTGCGCCGTAGGTGCTCAGCTTCTTCTCGCCCACGCGCTGGAGCCATGTCAGAACCGTAGAGAACAGCAGGTAAATCAAACCCACCTCAATATACAGTGCCATCGGCTCATAGTAGTACGCCACCAGCTTCTGCGTCGCCATGAACATCTCCGTCACCGTAATGTTCGCCGCGAGCGACGTATCCTTCACCATCGCAATCAGGCTGTTTGACAGCGGCGGAAATGCTGTGCGGAACGCCTGCGGCAGCACGATGCGGAACATAACCTGCAGATAGCTCATGCCGACGCAGTAACCCGCTTCAAGCTGACCGACCGGCACGGATTCGAGCGCCGCACGCATTGTTTCAGCGCAGTACGCGCCCTCATTGATGGAAAAGACAATCACCGCTGCAGGAAACGGGTCGATGATGACGCCCAGCGACGGCAACCCGTAAAAGACAACAAACAGCTGCACAAGCAGCGGCGTTCCACGCACAACCCATACATAAAACCGCATCATCTGCCGCAGCACGGGCACGCGCGCATACTGAATCATCGCGGCGATGACAGCAATGACCATCGCAATGGAAAAGGCGATAATCGTCAGCGGAATCGTCATCTTCAGCCCGGGCAGCAGAATTTTCGGAAAGGACTCAATCAGCAGTTTGACAATGCGTTCACTCATGACCCTTCGAGTATCCCTTCATCCTCTCGCACATTACGAATTTGGTACATCAAAGACAGACGCGCCCAAATCAGAGAGCATCTGTAGGTTTATCGTACCATGCTGTCCCCTAAAATGAAACGATTCCGGAAAATTACTTTTTTGCTTTTCCGATTGACATGTTCCAAATTCAACAGGCAGGAAAGTCGCTGTAAATGGCTTTTGAACAGATAGCGGTTGTTTAGTGCCGTTGCGCCTGTTTTCTGCCATTTAAGCCAAACGAAGTACCGTTTATTCTTTTCACGGGGGATTTTGCGCCTCCTCGTGTACAGCTTGTGCCGGTTTTGTTGTTTGTCAGCGGACAGCTTGCTATCATAACGTCAGAAAGTCAGAGTTGGGGAGTTTTCGACAGAATCCAACTTGAAGGGAGAATTGTGCTGATCTGCCGCCGGCGCTTCCTGCTAACATTGTTTACAGGGCAAAGAAAAGCAGGAGGCAGCTATGCGGAGCATCGGAAGAAAGCTTCTGAAGTCCCCTGCGGCGATTGCCATGGCAGCCCTGATGGGCGTCCCCACCATCGCGCCTGCCTTCGCCGGTGATGTGGAAGCAAACAGCTAGGGAACCTCTGAATAAATAGCCCGACATTCTGCAATTCTCTCTAATTTAGAA
>CAVIHU010000028.1:0-25041 GCA_963642705.1 Bacteroidaceae bacterium | reverse complement strand
ACGCATGTGCCATATCGATTTTGCTTCCATGGGTCATATCTCTTTACAACACAGATGATGAAGAAAATAATGACTTCATCCTGCAAACAGGCGACACGTTACAGCGTGACTGTCATCTTCAGCAGGTCTTCGTCCTTTGCGCTGTGCCCTGCCATCAGCTCAAATTCGCCGGACACGAACACGCGCTCCTCCTGCCGATTGATGTACGTAAAATCATGCTTCGTCAGCCGGAAGATGACTTTCTTTTCTTCCCCTGACTCCAGCATCACCTTCCGGAAGGCAATGAGCTGCTTGACCGGCCGCATGATGTCACAGACGACATCGTGCATGTAGACCTGCACGGTTTCTTCGCCTGCAATGCAGCCATTATTCCGCACCGTGACGGACAACATCCATTTATCCGTATCGAACGACAGATCGCGGTAGGAGAACGGCGCATACCCGATGCCCTCGCCGAAGGTAAACAGCGGCGAACCGGGTAAATCCTCGTAATGCGCCGGCGTATTGTGCCAGCCGGGCAGCTGATTGTAGTACACAGGCACCTGACCGGAATGGCGTGGGAAGCTGATCGGCAGCCTTCCGGATGGATTCAACCGACCGAAAATCGCCTCTGCAACTGCCTGACCGCCGAACATGCCGCCGTTGAAGGCGCAAATCAGTGCATCGGTCGATTCAGCAAGCTCCGTGATAGACAGCGGCTTAGAGGACAGCAGCACCGTGACAAGCGGAACACCGAGCGTACGCAATGCACGGTAGAGCGTCATCTGCTGACCGGACAGGTCGAGATTCGCGCGATCTTTCGTTTCGCCATGCTGCTCCCAGATATCGCCGACAACAAGCACGATGGCATCCGCGTCCCTGCACGCATCGACTGCCGACGGAATATCGTCCGTGTCGGCAGGCAGCACGCCGCAGCCATGATGATACGTGACGCGGATATTCTCCTCTGCGGCAATCTTTTCAATGCCCTCGCGGATGGTCACATACGGGCGGACAGCAGGTCTGCCGGGAATGATGGTCGGGTGGGTGAAGTATGTCCAGTCGCCGTACTGTGCGCGGACATCATCCGCATTCGGTCCGATGACCGCCACACGGCGTACATTTTTGAGCGGCAGCACGCCGTTGTTTTTCAGCAGCGTAACAGACTTCCGCGCTGCGGTGCGAGCCGCTTCGAGATGCTCCTCACAGCCGAGGTAACCGGTCTTGCCGCGCTTCTCCGGCTTTTCGAACAGATTCATGCGGAATTTGACGGTCAGGATATGACGAACTGCATCATCGAGCACCTTTTCATCGAGCCTGCCGCTGTGAACCGCTTCAATCGCGGCATCGTAAAACTCGACGGTCGTCATCATCATGTCGTTTCCTGCATTTGCAGCGAGAACAGACGCGTCAACCATATTTCCGGCAACATGCTGGTTGTTCATCAGCGACTGGCAATTTGCCCAGTCCGTCACGGTAAAGCCGTCAAAACCGGCCTCGCCGCGCAGGATGGTCTTCATCGTCTTATCATCCGCAGTGAACGGCGTGCCGTCAATAGAGCCGTACGCGGTCATTGCGGTAGCGCACCCTGCACGAAACACCTTCTCGAACGGCGGCAGGAACGTTTCCTTCAGCTTGCGGTACGACATCTCCGTATCGCAGGCATCGCGTGCGCCGACCGCTTCGCCGTAGCCGATGAAATGCTTGGCACAGGCGAGAATGTGTTCTTCATCTGAAAGATCATCGCCCTGATAGCCGCGGACAATCGCCTCGCCGAGCTCACCAGCGAGATACGGGTCTTCGCCGAACGTCTCGTCAATACGTCCCCAACGCGGGTCACGCCCGAGGCACAGCACCGGCGAAAACGTCCAGTGCAGACCATCCGTCGCAACCTCGCGCGCGGTGACTTCGCCCATCCTCCGAACAACTTCACGATCCCATGTGCAGGCGCATGCCAGCTGAGACGGAAATACCGTCGCATGGTCATTCAGCGCATGACCATGAATGGCATCGATGCCGAAAAGCGCCGGAATGCCCAGACGGCTGGAAAGCGCCTCCCGTTGCACCTCGCGTGCGTCATCGCCCAGCACATGCAGGAACGAGCCGGCACCGAGCTTCGCCCAGCGCAGCGATTCCTCGCGTCCCACTACCGTATAGGGCACCTGCACCATCTGCGCCGCCTTTTCCTCAAGCGTCATACGTTGCAGCAGCGCTTCAACCTGCGCGGCAATTTCTTCGTTTGACCTCATCGGGTGTTCCTCCTTACACAAAGCTCTCGTCCTTGCAAAAGACGGGTACAAAGTCCTCCGAAGCGCTTTCCGGCTCCTGCAGATAGCCCGGCAGACCGAGCGACAGCATATGATCGCGCACGCGGATATACTCGCGATTTGTAATCGTCCGCATCAGCCCGGGAATGCTGACATTGTTGCACGGGATATACTGCCGCATCAGGCTGACCGGCACGCCCTCTGGCAATTCTTCCTTCACCCACGTCAGCAGCTGACAGCTTTCGCTTGTCAGTCCCGGCAGAATCAGATGGCGGATGAGCGTTCCGCGCGTCATGATACCATTTTCGTCGTACACCGGTCTGCCGGTCTGACGCACCATTTCACGAATCGCAGCAGACGCCCGTGCGAAGTAGTCCGGCGCCTGTGCGCAGAGTCTCCCCATCTGCTCGCTGAAATGCTTCAGATCCGGCAGATAGACATCGATCACGCCGTCAAGCATTTTGAGCGTCTCTACGCGCTCATAGCCGGACGTATTCCACACCAGCGGCACATGCGGGCGATAGATATCAAGCGTTTCCAGCAACTGCGGAATATACGGCGTTGCGGTGATGAAGGAGATGGACTGCATGCCCATATCCTCCATACGCTTGAGCTTATCGGCGAGCGCACGCGGCGTGAAGGGCCGTCCGGCATTGCAGTGGCTGATCTCGGCATTCTGGCAGTAGGCACACCGCAGCGTGCAGCCGGAAAAGAACACCGCGCCGGTACCATTCCTGCCTGAAACAGGCGGTTCCTCCCACAGATGCGGCGCGATGCGGGCAATCAGCATTGTTTCCGGCAGACGGCAGAAGCCGTGTCCTTCCTCAGACGTCCGACATGCATGGCACTCGCGCGGACACAGCGTACATTCCATCACAATTTGCTTCCTTCCCCATTTTACAGTTGAATTACAGCGCAGTGCCATCATTTTTCATCGGCGGCACAAACCGCTCGAAAATCGCAATGTCATACCCTGCGCGGCATCTGTCAAGTTCCTCCTGGGAGCGGATCGTCCATGCGACCATCCACGGATGCATCAGACGGACAAGGCGGACAGGCAGATTAAGCCCTGCTTCGCTTGAAAAGTCATACGCGAGGAAGTCCGGGCGGCTCAGCGTATGGAAAATCAACGATGCAATCGCATAATCGAGGAACGTTCTCTTTTTCCTGCCATGCAGCCCATAGGCGAGCTGTCCGCGGATGATGGTCGGGTCATTTTTGCGGAACCACTGCACGCAGCGCGGATCGAAGCTCTCCATGCACCACTGCCCTTCGTAGCGCTTCATGCGTTCGCTGACAGCGGAGGACAATTCTTCGATATTCGCTTCTGCCTTCAATTCGACAATCAGCGGCACGCGCCCATCGACCAGTTCGAGCACCTCATCGAACGTCGGCACCTTTTCCGATGTGCCCAGCAGCCGACACGCACGAACCTCCGCCTGCGTGCTCTGCGCGATTTTCCTGTCGATGCCGCACATGCGCTTCAGGCTGTCGTCATGATGGACAACAAGCACACCGTCCTTCGTTCGGTGCACGTCCAACTCAATGCCGTACCCTGCTTCGACCGCTGCGGCAAAGGCAGACAGGCTGTTTTCGGGGCGTTCATCATTCCACAGACCGCGGTGCGCATAGTCCACCGTTGCCAGATGCGACATATCCCGCCGCTGAACATTCGGATGGAGCATCCATCCGTATACGGCAAAAAGCACAAGGAGAATCAGCAATGCAATCAGCACCAAAAAGCCTTCCTTCCGGAAAATAATCTGCTCTGATTATAGCACAGGTTTTGCTTTCTGACCATCCTTGTGATATAATGATGCGGAAAAAATGCACGAGGTGACCACGATGCGGATTGCGCTGCTTGCCACGGGCGGAACGATTGCCTGCCACCACACGCCGGACGGTTTGACCCCTGCCCTCAAGGCCGCGGAGCTTGTGGAGAGCTTCTCCACACGCCATGATGTGACGCTGTTGCCGATGGATGTCTTTTCGATGGATTCCAGTAACATTCAGCCGGAGGAATGGACGATTCTCGCGCGTGCTGCGGACAAGGCGATGCAGGAGTGCGACGGCGTTGTCATCACGCACGGCACGGACACCATGGGCTACACTGCTGCGGCGCTGTCCTACATGCTGCTCGGACAGACGAAGCCGGTCATCCTGACGGGCAGTCAACTGCCGCTCGGCGCACCGCTTTCGGATGCGGAAATCAACCTGTCCTGCGCCATCGAAGCGGCCTGCATGGGCGTTGCCGGCACGTACGTGTGCTTCAACCGCAAGCTGATTCTCGGCACACGCGCCGTCAAGACCCACACGCTGTCCTTCGATGCATTCGACAGCGTAAACCGCTCGCTTGCCGGCACGGTGGACAGTGGCGGCGTACACTTCCTGCGTCCGCAGCGGGTTGATATCCCATACTTTCTGCGACCCGATGTGGACAGCCGCGTATTCCTGCTGAAGCTCTTCCCCGGCACGCAGCCGGATGTGCTGGACTTCATCGCCCAAAGCGGCTATCGGGGGCTCGTCATCGAAGCCTTCGGCTTAGGCGGACTGCACTATATCAGACGAAATCTCGTTGAGAAGCTGCGGATGCTGCGTGAGCAGGGTGTACGGGTTCTTGTACTGACGCAGTGCATGTACGAAAAGGCTGACTTGTCGATTTACGAAGTCGGTACGCAGCTGTTGCGGACGGATGTGCTATCCGGCATGGATATGACAACGGAAGCGGCAGTTACGAAGATGATGTGGGCGCTTGCCCAGCCTGACACAGACGAGCTCCTTGTCAGCAATCTTTGCGGAGAGATTCGCAAGTGATCTTTTCATTCCTGTTATTATCAATCGTTTCTTAAATTTGCAGGCGTTTCGCTATTTCCTTAAACTGTATCGTTCCATTGAGAAATCTGTGGATAAAGAAGATTGCATGCCCGAAGGGGGTAAGCAGACGATCAGCTAAGGCACAATCACCATTTTATCGGCAAATAAAGCTGCACCCTCAAGCATCATGCCCGAAGGTGCAGCTTTTTATGCATTTTCCCGCATGGGAATCCCGCGCAGTCCGGCAGCGAGGCAGCGGACAAGCTCGTCCTGCTGCTCCTCCAGCGGACGCTCTCCATCGTAAACGATGGGCTTCTTCACCTCGAAGCGGTGCTTCTTTGTGTCGATATGCACGGGATACAGGAGGAGATTTTCGCCCGTCGCACGGTAGAACATAGTGCCGATATTTAGCCAGCCGGTGTTAATCCAGTCGTGATGTGAGCCGAAGCCGCTGGGCTGTTCAGGGAAAATCACCACATATTTGCCGCCCTTGAGTGCCTTCATGCTCTGGCGCATGGTCGTCATTACGCGCGCATCATGATATACAGGGATGGTCGGTGCACTCTTGAGCACCGGTGGCAGAATCGCTGCGGCAATGTAGGGCAGCGTCGCGTTGTAGAGCGGCTCCAGACGGCAGCCCGGCACCCACCAGTAATCCTGACGCACGTAAGCCGGACACGTCTTACGGTTCATGATACCCTCGTTGCACCATTCGAGCACCTCATCCCGAAGCGGGAATTTTGTCGCGATGTCAATCGGCCCGAGAGCACCGGCATGGTTGCAGACAAAGACGCATGGCTTACCCGAAAACGGTTCCTCCCACGTTGTCGTCATCTTGGGCGTGAAGGCGCAATAGACCGCACGCAGACATGTAAAGAGCTTTCCCATGAGCTTCCTCCTCTTGTGTATCCGAGCCTTACGCCATCTTATCTGCCATCGCCTTGCCGCCAAGGACATGGAAATGCAGATGTGGCACGCTCTGGCAGGCATCGCTTCCGCAATTGGATACAACACGGAAACCGGTCTTGTCGATACCCTCAAGGCATGCAACCTTTCTGCAGGCACGCAGGCAAGCCGCGATGACCTCATCGGGCAGCTGATCGATTTCGGCAACGGACGTCACGTGCGTCTTTGGCACAACAAGCACATGCACCGGCGCCATCGGGTTGACGTCACGGAAGGCGTAGGTGTTTTCGTCCTCGTAGACCTTGGTGGACGGGATTTCACCGGAGATAATTTTGCAGAACAGGCAGTTTTCCATGGTAAACACTCCTTTCAATCATTCCATTGCGGATTCACACCGTCGGCCATGCAAAAATCACGGTAATGGCGAGGTAAATCAGCAGAGCGTACTTGTTGTTGTAGACGAACGCGATGTACTCGCGGAAGAATGCGGCAGGCAGATAATACAGCGCCGTATGACCGCCGATGCCCTGATCCGCCAGATGCAGCCGCTGTGCCAGCACCACTGCGCGCGGCACATGATAGTTGCTTGTGCAGATGATGCAGCGCGCCGCCGGGTCAACGAGGCGATGCGAGAACAGCAGGTTTTCCTGCGTGCTGGTGGACTTGTCCTCCATCAGAATCTGATTTTCCGGCACATCGTGCGCGATCAGGTACTTCTGCATGGATTCCGCTTCGGAAATGCATTCATCGGCGCCCTTGCCGCCGGAGACGATGAACATCGGCGCTTTACCGTACTTTTTCCAGTATCGGACAGCGCGATCGAGGCGGTCGCGCAGCAACGGCGTGGGCGTGCCGTCCTTGCGGATGCGGCAGCCAAGCACAATGATGTAATCCGCCTTATGCTTGGGAATCATCACATAGATGAGTGCAAACAGCAGCACGATGCTCAGCGCAAGCGGCGTGTACATAACGAGATTCATCACGATGCTCAGCCAGAACACTTCCCATGTGGAGCCGGAGATGCCGCCGTTCATATCGATGATGCCCCAGATGCCAACAATCATCGTCAGCATACCGAAAGCAAGCGGCAACAGATTTGCCTTGGAAAAGCCTTCACGCTTAAGCATCAGGAACCAGTCGCACAGAAGAATCAGCCCGAAAGCAATTAGGAACACAACAAGTGTACCATAACCCCAGTAGACCACCTGATACAGATGCCGATCATTCGCCAGCAGCGGAATTGTCGAATGCATCAGCCAGTAGATGCCGCATTCCAGCACAAACGCGTTGATGACACGCCGTGGCTCCTGAATGAACATGCCAATCGAAATCGCAATCAATGCAAGGCTAACCCAGAATACTACCGTCATATGTTTTCCTCCAATACAGGCGTGCCGTGCAGCCCGTTTTCTGTCAGTGCATCAAGCCGGACATGGACGAAGCCGCCTTGCCTGCCTTGCGCGTCCTTCGGGAGCGTCACCGAGATGTATTCCGGCGTATAGCCCGTCCAACAGCCATCCACCGTCTCCTCCAGAAGTACCTCCGCCGTTTTGCCGAGCCACCGCTGATGATATTGCTTCGTCATTTCCTCCCCGACCACAATCAGGGCGCGTGCACGGCGTTCCTTTTCGGCTGTGCTGAGTTGCCCCGGCATAACCGCCGCTTTCGTCCCATCACGCTGCGAGTACGGGAACACGTGAATTTTCGCGAACTGCCCCTCGATAATGAAGTCGCGCGTCTGCTGAAATTCTTCTTCCGTTTCGCCGGGGAATCCAGTCAGGATATCCGTCGTGAACGCCGCCGTCGGAAAGACTGCGCGCAGATTCGCCATGCCTTCGCGGTACATGCGCATGTTGTAGCGACGCACCATCCGTGCCAGCACAGTATCGCTGCCGGACTGCAGTGCCAGATGGAACTGCGGACAGACCTTTGGCAGCTCGCCCAGTGCTTCGGCAAATGTCTGCGTCGCAATGGTCGGCTCAAGGCTGCCGAGGCGGATGCGGCGGATGCCTTCGACCTCATGCACGGCGCGGATGGCATCGAGCAGCGTCTGCCTCTGGGTAAAATCACGCCCGTAGCTCGTCAGATGAATGCCGGTCAGTACCATTTCCGTAAAGCCTGCGCATGCCAGTCGCTGCGCCTCGGCGCGAATCTCCTCCACCGGTCGGGAGCGAATCGGTCCGCGCACGCTCGGGATAATACAGTAGGTGCAATGGTTGTTGCAGCCTTCCTGAATCTTGAGCGTCGCGCGCGTATGCTCCTCCTGCGAGGAAATCGTCAGCGGTTCAAAGGGCGTCGTGGCATTCAGGTCATTGACGGCGTTCAGGGACGTATTCTCCGCAAGTGCCTTTTCCAGCAGTTCGACCACCTCGCCGCGATGCTGTGTCCCGATGACAAGTCGTGCACCTGCCTCCAGCATCTTTTCCGGCCTGCGCTGCGCCAGACACCCTGCCAGTATCAGCTCGCTGTCCGGATGCTCCCGGCGCAGACGCCTTGCCAGCTGCAGCGACTTTTTATCGCCTGTGCCGGTCACCGTGCACGTATTGATGACATAAATATCCGCCGCCGAATCAAACGGAACAACCTGATATCCGGCAGCGCGGAATTTTTCCAGCATCGCTTGCGTGTCATACTGGTTGACCTTGCACCCAAGCGTGTGGAAAGCAACAGTCTTCATGATTTCACTCCAATTCGCCGTAAAGGCAGAATAAGGCGCTTAGGGCGCAGAGACCTGCAGTCTCTGTGCGGAGAATGCGCGGACCGAGCGTTACGCTGCGGCAATGTGCCTCCTGCATCCGGCTGATTTCAGCCGCACTCATGCCGCCCTCAGGTCCGATGACGACAGCAAGGTTGCGGATGTCCGGATGCTCGCGGTGAAAGGCGGTCAGCGAATAGCCGTGTGCGTCCTCCCACGGAACAATCGCCGCCTCATGCTTGCCGAGCATCGTCGGCATCGAATCGAATTTCACCGGCACATGCACCGTCAGCATTTGACAGCGTCCGGACTGCTTACATGCCTCACGGGCAATTTTCTGCCAGCGTTCCTGCTTCTTTTCGCCGTCCTTCGCATTCAACTGCACAACGCAGCGTTCCATCGCGACCGGCACAACACTGTCTGCGCCCAGCTCGACCGCCTTCTGGACGATCAGCTCCATCTTGTCCGCCTTTGGAAGCCCCTGATAAAGCGTAATGCGCAATTTCGCCTCGGTGGACGGCAGCTCTTGCTTCAGCCTTGCCGTCACCTGTCCATCGGACAGCTCAGCCATTTCCGCGAGATACCGCCTGCCGCTGACAAACAGCTCTGCCTCGTCGCCCGCCTTCATGCGGAGCACACGCACGGCATGATGCGCATCCTCGTCCGACAGCCGCACGATTTCACCTGCCTGCGCGTCCTTATCGGCATAAAAGCGGTGCATCAGCTTTTCCTCCGGCTGAGCATGGCAACCCATTCTCCCTTGCGTTTCGTCTCAAGAATGGTATATTCTGCCGCAGTCAGCGCCTTGACAACGTCCTGCTCACGCTCTTTGATGATGCCGGAGCAGATGAACAGACCGCCGGGAACGATGTGATCAACCAGCGGCTGCGCAAACATGCAGATAACGTCCGCAATGATGTTCGCGACGCACAGCTCGCAGATACCGTCGCTGCTCTCGAGCAGATTGCCCTCAACCGCACGGACGCGATCGGATAAATGGTTATGCTCAATGTTCTCCCTGGCAACGCGGACAGCGACCGGGTCGATATCAATCGCCAGCACGTCCCTCGCACCGAGCATCGCCGCGCCGATTGCCAGAATGCCGCTGCCCGTGCCGACATCGATGACGCGTTCGCCGCCATGCAGCGCATCCTCCAGCATTTCAAGGCACATCGACGTCGTTTCATGCATACCGGAGCCGAACGCCATGCCGGGGTCGATCTCGATAATCCTGTCGCCGGACTGAGGGGCATAGGCTTCCCATGTAGGCTTAACAACCAGTGAATGCCCTGCCTTGAAGGGCTTATAGAACTTCTTCCAGACCTCCGCCCAGTCCTCATCATGCACATTGACCGTGCCGATTTCCAGCGTGCCGAGGTCAATGCCGAGGGTCATCTGCTTGAGCTCGTCGAAGCGGCTGCGGAGCGACTGCATCCGGTCGGAAAAGGCGCTGTCCGGCTCAAACCACGCATGAACGAGGACATCCTCCGGCATGGACGTAATCAGATTCGGGTCGATGATTTCCCAATAGCCGTTGGGCTTGTCGGGGTCAGGGATATCCGCCCGATCCTCCACCATCGTGCCGGCAGCGCCGTTTGCCATCAATGCTTCGGAGGCAATATCCGCACCTGAGGTGGTCGTGTGAACGGTCAATTCAATCCAATCCATGGATGTGTCCTTCTCTCTTTAATCAAAGTACGATTCGATGCCGTCAAGCAGGTGTCCTTCCCGGACATCGCGGGTTGTGGTGTACATGTACCGGGTCAGCACCGTGCCGCCGCGGTAGTACAGGCAGATGAACGGGCAGTCAATCGCGAACTGCTCCTGAATCTGATACAGCACGGACTGATAATCCTCCTGCGTCACCTGCGTGCGGAGGCTCTTGCAGAGACTGTCCATCGTGTTCGACCGGTAGGTCGTATAATTGCCCGTGTTGCCGCGCATCAGCATGAAACCCGCGTCGGGACACACGTCCATTGCGTAGGAAACCAGTGCAATCTGGTAGTTGCCTGCCTTCAAGCGTGATTTCATCGTGTCGAAGGTCACCGTTGTGACAGTCACGCTGATGCCGATTTGCTCCAGCATATCCGCAATCATGTTCGCCGCCTCAACGCGCACGCTGTTGTCCGGCTCCTCGTAAACGAGAATCGTGTATGTGAGATCGGTCGCCTCATTGTCCTTATTGGGCTTGTCGACATAGCCGCTGCCGTCCGTATCCGTCCAGCCATCCTCCTCGAGCAGCTGCCGCGCCTTGTTCAGGTCAACCTGGAAATAGTCCGTCAGGTTGCTGTTGTACATCCATGTTCCCTGCACGAACGGCGTATTCGTCCTGTCAACCATGTTCATGTACACGGTCGAAGCGATGCTGTCGATGTCGATGCACGCGCGGATGGCCTGACGCATGTTGGATGTCATGGAGCTGACGTAGTTATTCAGGAGCAGGCATTCAAGCTGATTCGTGCGGTACGTGATGGCAAGCGTGCTGGAGGAAGATTTGTACTGCGCGATGGATAACGAGCGTGAGAAAATCGTATCCACATTCGAGTACTGGTATGCGTTGACAACCTCGGAATCCGAACCGTAAAGATCAAAATACAGCGTGGAATACTGCGGCGTCTTTCCGCTGTAATACGGATTAACGCTCAGCGTCAGCGATCCCTTGATGCCGTTGGAATAGGGTGTAAAGGAGGAAACGGTATACGCACCAGACCCCGGCGGATTGCTGCTGTCGATGTACTCCTCCGGCAGGACGGGGAACGTCATCGCGTACAGCACGCCATAATACTGCCTGTCCGCACGGACAGATACCGTATAACGGTCGGTTGCGGTGATTTCCTTAATAAAATATCGCAGGTTGGCATAATAACCCAGATTCGTCGCGTTCTCTGCCTTCGCGGCGGCAATGATATAATTGGCGGTCGCGACAACATCCTGCGCCGTTACTTCATCGCCGTTGGAGAACAAAACCCCCTGGCGCAACGTAAACGTCCATGTACGACCGTTGCCCGTCTGCGACCAGCTTTCCGCAAGCCCTGCCTGCGGCTGATAGTTATCATCGATGGTAATCAGGCTGTCGTAGACAAGGTCGTAAATGGAGAGGAGATCGCGTTCCTCCGGAAACAACGGCTTGAGCTCCGTCGTCTTTTTCGACTGAATGCCGATCACCAGTGAGCTGCTGTCAATCGCGGCATCAGCGGTCAGCACGGGCAGAACCAGCAACGCCAACAGCAGACTCATCATCCTGCGCAGTATCGTCCGGGTAAAGGAGTGCCTGATAAATGCCATAAGTAGTCGTCACTCTCCCTGCATATTGTTTCGTTGGACCGTCCGGCAGATTCTCCACGGCAATGGTCACACCGTCAGAGGAAATGCTGCTGTCGCTCAGCCAGCGCGTGACAGTGGTCTGTCCGGCATGATAAGCGGCGGAAACAAGCACCGCATCGCCTCGGAACATCCGCGACAGATAATTCAGATACCAGCAGCCGTAGCGGATATTGGTTTCCGCATCATAGAGGTTGTCGAAGGAATAGGAACCGCTTTCGCCGAGTTTTCCGGCAATCCACGAAGCGGTATCCGGCATAAGCTGCATCAGGCCGCGTGCACCGACGCTCGATTCCGCATCCGTGCGGAAGGAGCTTTCATTGCGCATAACGGCAGCAACAAACGCAGGCTGAAGGTTATATTCGTCTGCATAGCGTTCAATGATATCCTGATAGGTGATGGCATAGCTTCCGTCTGCCGACTCCGTGACATGATAATAATCCAATGTTTCCTGATATGCGTCCGCCCATTCCTGCGCACGCGTCGTCAGATACGCCGCCATCAGGTAATGTGCCGCCAACAGTGCCAGCAGCATGACACATAGTCCGACAATCGACCATGTCATCCAATCAGGCTTCGCCTGGTTTCCTCGCTTCGCCTGGTTTCCTCGCTTCGCCTGGTTTCCTCGCTTCGCCTGGTTTTCCTGCTTCGCCTGGTTTTCTTGCTTCACCCAGTTGCCTTGCTTTTCCTGTCTTTTTTGCCTTGCCTGATTTTCCGGCATCGGGCAATATGCGGGCTGTGGCTGCTGCACTTGACTTCTTTGCTGTGCCTGATAGGCAGACTGCGTCCATGGCGGCTGCGAGTATGAGCTTTGCTGACGATACGGATTTGCCTGACGATACGGCACCTGCTCAGGCCGTGCCCGGCTTATTTGCTGCGCCTGCTGCATCGGCACCGACGGCTGTGTCGGCTGGACAGGCTGAACCTGCCGGATTGGCGCCGTCTGCGGTGCTTCTTCCTGTGCCGCCGTCTGATAGATGTCAGACCGCCGGCGGCGCTGCGGAAGCGGATTGTTTTCCATCGTGCTCCTCCTTGGCAAGCTCTGCCGCGTACAGCGGCGGAATCAGCGCGGCTGTCTCGCTGATGGCACCATTTGTCGGGATGACAACATTGGCGCGGCGCACCTTTTCCGCCGGGTCAAGCTGGCTGCTGATTCGCGACTGCGCATCCGCCTTCGTCAGCCCGTCGCGTGCCATCAGCCGTTCGAGCTGTACATCGTGCGGTAGCGATACGCACCAGACCGTGTCGCATAGGACATCCAGCCCGGCTTCATAAAGCAGCGGCATATCCAGCACACAGCATTTTGCGCCGTCCTTGCGTGCAGCATCGATGCTCTCGATAATCATCCGGCGAATCAGCGGCTGCATCAGCGCATCCAACGCCATTCGGGCATCGTCATCCGAAAAGACAAGCTGTCCAAGTGCGCGGCGGTTCAGCAAGCCATCGGGATAAAACACGCTGTCGCCAAAGGATGCGCGAATGGCAGGCAATGCCGCACCACCGTCGCAAGTAAGCGCTCGCGAGAGCTGATCTCCGTCAATGATGGCTGCGCCCAGCTGTGCAAGCGTCTGGGATATGGTGGATTTACCGCAGGCAATGCCGCCGGTGAGACCGATGATGCGCATCTGAAACGCCTCCTTCTTTTTTTGCTTTCTTGCAATGCACTTCCATGTTTCCTGGTTTTATTATGTGGATTTCAAGGCATTACCGCACTGCCTGTAAAGCGAGAAAACAGGCGAAGCCTGCGCACCATTGCGGACGCAGGCTATGGCTCTGAAAAATCAGACCTTGGTTTCGAGGAGCTTCTTCTTGAGGTCGGTTTCCATCTGGTAGAGGGTCTTTTCAGCCTCAATGCGCTTGGTGCGGCCTTCCTTCTGGATGGTCATGACCTCGTTGATCGTGTCGATCAGGCTCTGGTTTGTCTGAACAAGCGTCTCGATGTCAATGATGCCGCGTTCCGCTTCCTTCGCCGTTTCGATGGTGTTCACCTTGAGCGTCTCAGCATTCTTCTTGAGCAGTTCGTTCGTCATATCGGTCACGGCACGCTGCGCCTTCACCGCCTGCTGCGTGTGATGCAGACCGAGCGCCAGCACCATCTGATTCTTCCACAGCGGCAGGGTGTTGGAAATGGTGGATTGAATGCGCTCCACCAGCAGGCTGTCATTGTTCTGCAGCAAACGAATCTGCGGAGCCATCTGCATGGACACCTGACGCGTCAGCTTGAGGTCATGCAGCTTCTTCTCGAAGCGGTCGCACTGAGCGGCCAGGTCGTTGGCATTCTGCGCGTCCATGGCGTCGCCGGACTGCGCCGCCTTGTCCATCAGCTCCTTCAGTTCGCCCTCGCGCACACGCTGAAGTTTCTCCTCGCCGGCGATGATATAGAGCGTCAGCTGGCGGAAATACTGGGTGTTCTGGTCGTACAGGCGGTCAAACATGGCGACATCCTTGAGCAACTGCGCCTGATAGCCTTCCAGCGAGGACGCGATGTTCTCCACGTTGACATTCGCCTTCGTGTAACGTGCCTTCATGTGCTCGATGCGGTTATCTGCGCTGCGGAAGAGCTTCATGATGCCCTTGGGCTCCTTCGCGTCATCCTCGAAGCCCTTCAGCTCGACAACGAGGTTCTCCAGCATCTGACCGACCTCGCCGGTTTCCTGCGTTTTGACAGCCTGCAGCGCGCTCTCGGAGAAGTCACTGATCTTCTTCTGCGCATCAGCACCGAACAGCAGCACATGGTCAGGATTGGTAATGTCCAGTTTCGTCAGGAACGTCTCGATGGCTTGCTTTTCGGCGGGCGTCAGCTGACTCTGGTCAAGGCGAGGCGCGCTCTCCTGCTTCTGCTGCGGCACAACTGCCGGCTGCGTGGACGGCACGGTCAGCGGCGAAGTCGTCTGCTGAATGCTCTGCGCGGCTTCGGGAGCAACGGGGTCGGGCACTTCAGGCGTCAGGGAAAGCATCGGAAACTGTTCGGTCATGGGTCATTCCTCCTATAGGTTTGTTGTGTTGATTCGTGAATCAGATCATATGCTGTTGCGTATGATTGCGGCGGTCGGACGTTGTGCTGTCCTCCGGCACCTCAAGCACCGGCGCGCCGTGCGCCATCTGCTGTGCTGCGGCAGTACCTGCTGATTTCGGCGCGGCAAATGTCTCCTCCGGCTTGTTTGCTTCTTCCGCATGCATGCGAAGCGCCTCGTCCAGCGCGCTCTCCATATAGCCGTCACGCTTAAGCATCTGCTCGAGCACATCCATATCGGCGCTCATGTCCAGCATGTCGTCCTTATACATGGCATCGAGCTGCTTCTGCGCTGCCTGCAGGATTTTGTCCAGCGCCTGAATCAGGTGATCGCGTGTCGCCGTTATCTCGCTGTAGGAAACGCCGCGCGTCTTGATCGTTCGGTAGGACTGCAGGAGCTTGAGCGTCGTCGGCAGATAATAGCTGATGAACTTGCGAAGGCGGCTCGTTTCGTCCGGATGCTCGACAACTGTCTGCAGCATCTTGCGGACGAGCTCATCGAGCTCCTTCAGCCGACGCGTCATGACATACTCGCCGATCTCGTCACGTTCCTCGCCAATCTGCCCCAGCAGCGACAAGCCGTTCGCGACGACCTCCTTGGCGTGATCATCCTCCGGCGTTCCGACTTCTGTGACAGGCTCTTCCTTCACGCGCTCGCCGTTCTCGGTATGAAGTCCCTCCAGCGGCGTACCCATGATGTTAATCAGCTTCTTTAACCCGGAACCGACCGCAAGGCCGCATACAACACGCCACACCCACGGTAGCGGCAGGCACATAATGCCCGCGAACGACACCCAGAATGCGATGTCGCCGATAATTTTCGCCTTTTGTGTCGCCTGTTCCCTGTTCTTGCGCTTGGATTTGCTCATGGATAACTCCTTCTCACATGCTCATTTTCTGCTTAGAAAAATAAAGCCATCGTCATTATAGCATAAAACCCGCAAAAAAGAAAAGCTTTCAGGATGAGAATTTCCTTAGTTCTTGTGATTTCTTTTGCACATATGGCTTCCGCGTGTTTATTGCGGCCTATTTATCACGGAAATCAATTTTGCGAATATCTATGCACTTTGAACTTTCGCTTGCAGTATAAATTGCTGAGAAGCAGCTTTTTCACGGTGCAAAACCGTGATTTTTACGAACGCATCCGTTCCAGATGAATAAATACTCTGAAAATTGATTTCCGTGCCTATTTATGCTGCAACCTTGTCTTTTTTCCTGTTTCGTGGTAGAATTGTTTTCGTCTCATTATTATGCTTTATGACGCATTTTTCCGAAGGAGTTTTGTCATCATGAACGTATGCATTGACGTTCAGGACGTTACCTTTGCTTATGAGGACGCGTCCGCCGATGCGCTCAGCCATGTTTCCCTGCAGGTAGAGGAAGGTGAATTTCTTGCCGTCCTCGGGCATAACGGATCGGGCAAATCCACACTTGCCAAGCTGCTGAATGCGCTTTATCTGCCGACATCGGGGCATATCACCGTCTGCGGAATGGATACGCAGGACGAGAATAAGCTGTGGGAAATCCGCCGCAAGGCAGGAATGATTTTCCAGAACCCTGATAACCAGCTTGTCGCGACCGTTGTACGTGAGGACGTCGCTTTCGGACTGGAGAACCTGGGCGTACCGCGCGAGGAGATGCTTGTGCGGATCGACAGCGCCCTCAAGGCAGTCGGCATGAGCGAATTTGCCGAGTCCGCGCCGCACATGCTCTCCGGCGGACAGAAGCAGCGCATCGCCATTGCCGGCATTCTCGCCATGGAGCCTGCCATCATCATCGCGGACGAAGCGACTGCCATGCTTGACCCTGCCGGGCGTCAGGAAGTGCTGTCCACCATCCGCAGGCTTAACCGCGAAAAAGGCATCACGGTCGTCTGGATTACCCACTTCATGGAGGAGGCGGCACAGGCCGACCGCATCATCGTGATGAATCAGGGCAACACGGTACTCACCGGCACGCCTCGTGAAATTTTTCCGCAGGTTGACCGTCTGCGCGAGCTGCATCTGGACGTGCCGCACATGACGGCGCTGTCGGACGCGCTCCGAAAAGACGGTATGCCGCTGTCCGGCACTGCGCTGACGGTGGATGAAATGACAAAGGAGGCGCTGTCGCTGCTATGCCCATCGAAGTAAGGCATCTAACGCATACCTACAGCGCCGGCAGCGCTTTTCAGGCAACTGCCGTACATGATGTTTCGCTGACGATTGACGACGGCGAATTTGTCTGCATCGTCGGTCACACGGGCAGCGGCAAATCAACGCTCGTGCAGCACCTGAACGGGCTGCTCAAGCCCACAGGCGGCCAGATTCTGGTCGATGGCGAGGATTTAAACGACGAGCATGCCGACCGCCGACGCATCCGACAAAAGGTCGGGCTTGTGTTTCAGTATCCCGAATATCAACTGTTTGAAGAAACCATCGCCAAGGACATCGCGTTCGGTCCGAAAAATCAAGGGCTGAGCGAAGACGAAATTGACCAGCGCGTTCGTCGTGCCATGGCGCATGTTCATCTTGATTACGATAAATACGCCGATCGCAGCCCATTCGACCTCTCCGGCGGACAGATGCGCCGCGTTGCCATTGCGGGCGTGCTCGCTATGGAGCCGCGCGTGCTGATTCTTGACGAACCTGCCGCAGGGCTTGACCCGCGCGGTCGCGACCGCATCCTCGGCATGCTCAGCGAGCTGCACCGTGAGGGGGGCGTCACCATCATCATGGTCAGCCACAGCATGGACGACTGTGCACAGCTTGCGACGCGCATGATTGTCATGAGCAAGGGCGAGCTGGTCATGACCGACACGCCGCGAAACGTGTTTCGGCAGGCGGATACCATGCGGAGCATCGGACTGAATGTTCCCGAAGCGGCGCAGCTATGCGCAAATCTGCGTCAGGCAGGACTGCCGCTGCCGGAAGATCTGTACACGCAGGAGGAGCTGCACGACCATCTGCTCCGCCTCTGGCGCGAAAAGCAGGCAAAGGAGGCGGACAAGCCGTGAATCTGAACATCACGTTAGGGCAGTATTACCCTGTTGACAGCTTCGTCCACCGCCTCGACCCGCGCACCAAAATCATCCTGACCGTTCTGATGATTGTCGCCGTGTTCATGGTGCACACGTTCGTCGGCTACGTCATCATCCTCGCATTCGTTTACTGGTCGGCAAGGCTGTCGAACGTCCCCTTCAGGATGCTGCTCAAGGGCATCAAGCCGCTGCGCATCATCCTGATTCTGACGTTTTTGCTGAATCTGTTCTTTTCCAACGGCACGACGCCGCTGGTTGACTGGTGGATTTTCCACATCACGCACGAGGGGCTTTCGCAGGCAATGCACTACTCGTTGCGCCTGGTGTTCCTCGTGCTTGCAACCTCACTGATGACGCTGACGACATCGCCCATTGCGCTGTCCGACGGCATAGAGCTGCTCCTGTCGCCACTCAAGCGGTTCCATTTCCCTGCCCATGAGCTGGCGATGATGATGTCCATCGCACTCCGCTTCATCCCCACGCTGATGGAGGAAGCAGACAAAATCATGAAGGCGCAGATGGCACGCGGCGCGGACTTTGAGACCGGCAACCTGTTCGCCCGTGCAAAAGCGATGATTCCGCTGCTCGTGCCGCTCTTTGTCAGTGCCTTCCGCCGCGCCGGTGAACTTGCCATGGCAATGGAGGCACGCTGCTATCACGGCGGCGAAAACCGGACGCGCCTTCGCAAGCTTGAAATCACAAGGAACGACTACTATGCCTACGGCGCCGTCATTGCACTGATGCTCGTCATCGTGCTGGAAGGCGTCGTAGCACGCGCTATCGGGGTACTCTGATGCAGAAACGGATTTTGCTGACCGTTGAGTATGACGGCACGGCATACAGCGGCTGGCAGCGTCAATACAACGGGCTTGCCGTGCAGCAGGTGCTGGAAGAGGCGCTTTCCCGTGCAACCGGCGAAAAAATCACCGTCACCGGGGCGAGCAGAACGGACGCCGGCGTTCATGCCCATGGGCAATGCGCGCATTTCGACACAGTCTCGTCCATTCCGCCGGAGAAGTACCCGTTCGTGCTCAACACGATGCTGCCGCACGATATCCGCGTGCTGGATGGACGCGAGGTGCCGTCCGGCTTTCATGCGCGCTTCATGACATCCGGCAAGCGCTACACCTACCGCATCGTGAACAGCCGCCATGGCAGTGCACTGCGCCGAAATCTGTATGTGCACATTCCTGTTCCGCTGGATACCGACGCAATGAAATCCGCACTGCCATTGCTGCTCGGCACGCATGATTTCGCGGCGTTTCAGGCAGCCGGCGGCACGGCAAAAACGACCGTCCGCACGATGCGCCTTGCCGAGCTGAGCACGCACGAGGACGAAATCATCCTGACCGTCGAGGGCGATGCGTTCCTCTACAACATGGTGCGCATCATCGCCGGCACGCTCATCGAAATCGGGCAGCGGAAGCGCAGCACAGACGCATTCACGGAAGCCTTCCGCACGCTTGATCGGCTGTCGCTGGGCATAACCGCACCGCCGCACGGGCTCGAATTGACTAAGGTCTACTATCCTGAAGCAGCATTCCATGCGCCGGAGGACATCCGCTGGCACGAGGAAACCATCGCGAACGGAGCCATCACCCATGATTAAATCCTTCATGACCAACATGCCCGATCAGTGCGGCGCTTTTCTCGATGCAAGCCGCATCATCGAGCGCCATCACGGCAACATGGTGCGCGTCAGCTACAACAAAGCGGTCGATGCAAACGCGCTCTTTCTGGACGTCGAGGCGGATGACCAAGCGCTGTCCGCCATCGAAAACGAGCTACGGCAATCCGGCTTCCTCAAGTCTGTGCCGCATGCAAAAATCGTGCTGGCGCAGTTCGACCTGCCGAACCGTCCCGGCGCGGTCATCCCCCTGCTGGAGGTGCTCTCGCGCCAGCATGTGAACATCTCCTATATCTCCGAGCAGTCATCCGGCGAGGACACGTCCGCGCTGAAAATGGGGCTGTACATCGAGGAGCCGGGCGTAATGGACACGCTGCTGCAGGAGCTTTCCGCGCTTTGTCCCGTGCAGATCCTGTCCTACGATTCCGGCGAAAAGAAGCTCGACACGACCGTGTTTTACCTGCGTTTTTCCTCCGAAATTCGGCGTTTACTCCGCCTGACGCAGGACCAGACGCGTGAATTCACTTACTACACGAACCTGATTATGCAGGAGCTCGATGAGCGCAACGAGCCGCCGAGCAAAACGTTTGAGTACATCAGCCGTTTCGCGCGGTTTGTCGCTGAGCATAACGGCGCCGCCTATGACTGCCGCATCACGCATCTGACGCTGACCGACCGTGTCCGCGCTGTCGTGCTGGAGCCTCCGCTTGGCAGCAACATCACCGTGCTGGAGGACACGAAGACGCGTGCGCTGCTCGTGGTGGACGGCGGCTTCCGCTGCTGTGCCCGATATACGCTGCGTCAGCTCCGTGCGCTCTTCCCGGACTTCGATGAACGCAGGTGTGAGATGCTGCTGACCCATTCCGATTCCGATCACACGGGCATTGCTGAGAGCATGTCGGTCATCTGGTGCAGTCAGCGCACGGCAGATTGCTTCGCGAACGAGTCGCTCGGGCTGCCGTCAGGGCGTGAAGGTACGCCGACCGGTCTGCCATATTACCGGTTGAACAAGCTCATCACCGAATACCGCCATCCACCGCTGAACCGCCTGCGCATCCTGAATACGTCCCACGGCGATGACGAACAGCCGCTCAGCCCCATCGGCGCGTTTCTTTTCGCTGACATGCGCTTCACCGTCCTGCAGGGCAACGGCGGTCATGTGCCGGGCGAAACCGTGCTGATTGACTACGACCACCTGATTGCCTTCACCGGCGACGACTACATCAATCCGCACAGCATGACGCCGCCGCAGAAGGAGTTCGACCGTCTCGCGCCGTACCTCGCACGAAGCGTCAACGTTGATTCACCACGCTATCACGCCATTCTCCGGACGCTCCTTGCCATGCTTGACGGCAAGGGATACCTCATTCTGCCCGGTCACGGCGGCATTGTCCAGCGCGACCAGCGGATGTAAGGAGGTTCTTGATGCTTCGACTTGATTCCCTGAATCTTCCGCTTGACTACACCGATGAATCTCTCCGTGCGCTGATTGGAAAGAAGCTCCGTTGCACGCCTGCCCATCTGAAGACCGTGACGCTGCTCAAGAGGGCGGTTGACGCGCGTGACAAGGGCAATGTTCACTTCGTCATCAGCGTCGCCGTCACCGTGCAGAACGAGCAGCAGGTGCTTTCGCACCTCCGTCCGGAGGTTGCCGTCCCCTACGCATTTCCAAAGCCGCCGGTGCTTCCGCACGCCGCGTTCGCACAGCCGCCAGTCGTTGTCGGCGCAGGGCCTGCCGGACTGTTCGCCGCGCTGACGCTTGCGCGCGCGGGCATCCGCCCGATTCTGCTTGAACGCGGCAAAGCGGTCGATGAGCGCACCGAATCCGTCCGACAGATGCGGGAAAACGGCACGCTCGACCCCGAAAGCAACGTGCAGTTCGGCGAGGGCGGTGCGGGAGCGTTTTCCGACGGCAAGCTGACAACCGGCACGAAATCACCGCTCATCCGCACGGTGCTTCAGACGTTCGTCGACCATGGTGCGCCGGAGGATATCCTGTACACCGCCAAGCCGCATGTCGGCACCGACCTGCTCAAGAACGTCGTCCGCTCAATGCGGCAGGAAATCATCCGCCTCGGCGGTCAGGTGCGTTTCAGCACACGGCTGACCGGACTGATTGTCCGCGGTGAGCACATCGAGGGCATCAAGTGCGTCAGCGGCGGCGAAGAAGCCGAGCTGCTGACCGACACCGTCATCCTCGCCATCGGACACAGCGCACGCGACACGATGCAGACGTTGTTCCGGCAGGGCGTGCGCATGGAACAGAAGCCCTTCGCGATGGGCGTTCGCATCGAGCACCCGCAATCGCTCATCAGCCAAAGCCAGTACGGGAGCAGCTGGACGCATCCCGCGCTTCATGCGGCGGACTACAAATTAGCCGTGCATACGCCCGACGGACGCGGCGTATACACCTTCTGCATGTGCCCGGGCGGCGAGGTGATTGCCGCAGCGAGCCAGCCGGACGGTCTGTGCGTCAACGGCATGAGCCATCACTTCCGCGATGGTCGGAATGCCAACAGTGCGCTGCTTGTCGGCGTGCGGCCGGAGGATTTCGGCGATGACCATCCGCTGGCAGGATTTATTTGGCAGCGCAGCATCGAGCAGGCGGCATACCGGCTCGGCGGCGGACATTACATTGCGCCAGTGCAGCGTGTCGAGGACTTTCTTGCCGACCGCACATCCACACATTTCGGGGATGTTCAGCCGACATACCGCCCCGGCACGATTCCTGCTGACCTGCGTGGCTGTCTGCCGGGCTTTATCATTGAGAATCTGAAGTTCGGCATACGCCGCATGGACGGTCAGCTGCGCGGCTTTGCGCATCCTGACGCGCTGCTGACAGGCGTCGAAACGCGCTCTTCTTCGCCTGTCCGGCTGCCGCGCGGTCGGGACACGCTGACGGCGGAGCACATTGACGGGCTGTACCCTGCCGGTGAAGGTGCAGGATTCGCCGGCGGAATTGTATCGGCGGCAGTTGACGGCATTCAGACAGCGCTCGCATCGCTCGTCAGGCATAAGGTATAACCACAGACTTCGTCTGTTTTATGCTCGTCTGTTTTCATTCCGCGCCACTTCGCAGCGCATTCTCTCAATCCTGATTTCTATTGAATTTCCATTTGCAAACACATGCAACCATACAATCATAAGGAGGAACAATCACCATGTCCGATGTGAAGGATAATTTCCTGCGCTATGTGCAGATCGAAACCACCTCCGATGAAGCAAGCCCCAGTTGCCCTTCCACTTCAGGCCAGTGGACGCTGGCACACACACTTGTGGACGAACTTCATCAGATGGGCATCGACAACGCCTACGTCGATGATTCCTGCTATGTCTATGCTTCCATCCCTGCAAAGGGCGACCATTCGGCGAAGATCGGGTTCATCGCTCATATGGACACATCCGACGGCGTGAAGGGACCGACTCGTCCGGTCGTCATCCCGAATTATGACGGCAACGCCATTACGCTCAGGAACGGCGTAATGATAGACGGTTTCCCCTTCCTCAAGGATTTGAAGGGACATGAACTGATTGTCACGAGCGGTGACAGCGTGCTGGGCGGCGATGACAAGGCTGGTGTAGCTGAAATCATGGCCCTGTGCCGGAAGCTGACCGTACCCGATGCGCCGGAGCACTGCACAGTCTGCGTCGGCTTCACGCCCGATGAGGAAATCGGCAGAGGCGCGGATTTGTTCAATGTCGCCGCTTTCGGAGCTGATTACGCGTACACGATCGACGGCGGTGCGCTCGGTGAACTGGAGTTTGAGAATTTCAACGCGGCAAGCTGTATTGTGACCGTGCACGGCGTCAACATTCATCCCGGCAGCGCCAAGAATCAGATGCGCAACGCCGTGCTGATGGGCATCGAGTGGAACAGCATGCTGCCGTCGGAGCAGACGCCTGCTCACACCTGCGGCTATGAGGGCTTCTACCACCTGAGCCATATTGAGGGCGACGAGGAAAAAACGACGCTCTCCTACATCATTCGCGACCATGATGCAAAGAAGTTTGACGAGCGCAAGGCAGCCGTCCAGCGCATCACGTCATACCTGAATGAAAAGTACGGCGAAGGTACGTTCACCTGCGATGTCCGCGACAGCTACCGCAACATGCGCGAGGTCATTGAGAATCACATGGATGTGGTCGAGAAGGCGAAGGCCGCCTTCATTGCCAATGGCGTCACGCCGCTGATTCAGCCGATTCGCGGCGGCACGGACGGCGCGCGCCTGTCCTACATGGGGCTTCCCTGCCCGAACCTTTCCACCGGCGGCTACAACTGCCACAGCCGCAAGGAGCTTGTCAGCGTCAACGAAATGGAAACCATGGTTGACGTGCTCCAGACCATCGTCTGCAACGCATAAAGCAAAGCGCTCCTGATGTCATTTTTCATCAGGAGCGCTTTTGGCTAATTTCAAAACCAGAAGCAGTCTGATAAGCTCCCTTCCTTTCCGCCGTCAGGCTGATACAGGCTTTCGCCCATGAACCATAGCTCCGTCGAATCGCCGCCAGCCGGACTGATTGCTGTTTGTGCACCGAATTCAACAAGCATCTGTCGAAGCATTTGCAGTAAAATGACGTCGGATATAGTAGATTTCAAAATAGTCATTGCTGTGCCAGTGCGACGGCATATATCGCATCTGACGTGAAACAGATATATCCTGTTCTTCTGAGACCGAGTATATTCAGAACGGCAGAAACCCTTGATAATAAAGGATTTCTGCCGTTTTCTTATGCCTGTTTGTCGCTTATTTGTCGCTTAAATCTGCAAGCAGATACTGAAAGATAATTGACAACATAGAAATTTACACAGTCATTCTGTTTGCCATGGCTTTTTTGCTCAATGCCGCCACAAGCACATTACGCGACGGGCAAACAGACGCTAAAACTATGTCCTGAAAACAAGGTTGCGGGTTGCCGCTATTATCTGCACGGATAGGTCCCGCATATAGTACAGAGTTATTCAAGGAAACAGTCCGGTTTCTTTGTGCGTGTTTGTAGTTATCACCATATGAGAAAGCAAGAATGTTCACTTCGTCGGTATGCTCTGCAATAAATTTATGCAGGTCAAGCGCGGTACTTGAAGAAATATAGTCTGCAAGTAAATCTTGCAATACCCATATGGTTTTGCCGTTCCACGCCATGGCTGCCTGTGATTTCACAATCAGTTGGCTTGCCATTCTTGCCCATACTTGGCGATAGTTTATACCGGGGGCTAAATGTGGCTTTCCTAACATACAGTCCTCAAAAGCCTGTGGAATGCAACTTCGTTTTCTCTTGTTGCCGCCGGAGGTGCTGGAAGTCATAACTTCCACTATTACAGGGTGTATGTGTTAAAATGATATGACCCCCTCAAAAAGAAAAGGAAGTTCATTAGAGATATGGTATAATGGAGTCGCAACA
>CAVIHU010000027.1:0-26281 GCA_963642705.1 Bacteroidaceae bacterium | reverse complement strand
TTGCATCTCCACACCCCCTTTCGCTTTGGTGAGTTCATGATAAAAAACAAAGGTCGCACCTAATGAGATGTTTGAAAAATTTTCCTCACTTTGTTATCCGGCATGATGCGGTGCGGAAAAAGCTCGAAAAAGGTCAACCTGCAAAGAAAAAAGCCGGAATAATGCTGGACGTGTTCATCCAGTCATTACTCCGGCCTTAGTGGTGGCGTATAGCCCCGGCGGTCAGTCAGTAATGTTCTTATGCTTGATAGGCGATGAAAGTGCGCCTTTCACGTGATAAACCTTGGCAGCTGCCTGTGGCAGTTTGCGATGCGGCTGTATGCGCACGGTCGAGCAGTCGTGCAGACGCAGCTTGAAGCAGTGAGAGCAGCGCGGGCACATGATGGACACGTTGCCGTTGCCTCCGCTTTCAATGAAGACTTCCCCTTTATTGCACCACGGACACAGAACCATGATTTCCTCTGCCATTTGTACCTCCCAACAAAATCAGGTATACATCATGCCGGGCATCGTAACCTCATGGCGACCATCTCCCGGCATATGCAGGTCACCCATGAGGGAAGCAGCGTAAATAGAGCGTTTGCCAAACCGGGCGCGGATTTCATCCACACAGGTTTCCAGCTTCTGACGTTTCATTCGGGCGTTTTCATCGCCGAACAAATCCAGCTGGACAGGACGCTCTTCGGGAACAAGGTTCATGGCCGTGACGCAGACAGCCCGGACAGGTCGGCTCCAGCAATACCACCGCGCAAACAGCGACCGTGCCGCCTGTGCGATCTCCATGGCGCTTTGCGACGGATAGGACAGCTGCATCTGATGCATCATGCCGTTCAGCTCGTTTTCCCGGACATAGAGCTTGACCCCTTTGGCGCACAGGTGGTACTCCCTTAGCCTATGCCCTATGTCCTGTGAAAGCTCCAGCATAACCTTCCAGACCTCTTCGTTCTGATGCAAATCGCAGGAGCAGGTGATTCCATGGCCAACGGACTTGATGGGAGCCTCATAGCCGTCCGGCATGACCCGCGACATGTCCTCACCGTTGGCAAAAACCCAGAGGCTTAAGCCGTTCTTACCCAACCAGCAGTTCAGCAGGGAAGGGTCTGTCTTGGCCAGATCGCCAATGGTATACACGCAGCGCTCCATGAGCTTTCTTATGGTGGAGCGACCTACATACAGAAGGTCTGACACAGGGATAGGCCAGATGCGCTCTTTCCAGTTGGCATCATCCAGCACCGTAATGGCATCTGGCTTTTTCATATCAGAGCCCAGCTTGGCAAAGATCTTATTAAAGCTCACGCCAATGGATACGGTGATGCCCAGCTCCTCTTTAACCGTTTTCCGGATTTCCTCTGCGATCTGTTCGCCGCTGCCCTTGATGCGGGCACTGCCTGTCACGTCCAGCCAGCACTCATCCATGCCATACGGCTCCACAAGATTGGTATATCGCAGGTAGATGTTCCGCAGGAGCCGGGAAAACTTGCAATACTGGTCATAATGAGGCGGCACCATGATCAGACCGGGGCAGGCTTGCCGAGCTTCCCAATTGGCCTGTCCGGTCTTCACGCCTGCTTTCTTAGCCAGTTCGCTCTTGGCCAGCACAATGCCGTGTCTTTCCTCCGTACTGCCGCACACGGCCACGGCCTTTCCTCGCAGTTCAGGATTTAAAAGCATCTCCACGGACGCGTAGAAGCAATTCGCGTCACTGTGCAGGATGCATCGGTTGTGCATGTCGTCACCTCCTCGTGTGAATTTCAACTGCACATTTTTCTACGCGGCCTCTTGACAGTGTGCTGCACGTTTGCTATAATGATTGTGCAGTTGAGCTTCACAATCGTGATTATAGCGCAGTTTACCTGCACTGTCAACAAGAAAAGTGTGAAGTTGAAATTCCAAGGAGGTCGTGGTCATGACATTTGGCGAGAAGGTAAAGGAGCTTCGGTTGCTGCACGAGTGGTCTCAGGAAGCGCTGGCGAAGGCTGCTGGTGTGTCCCGGCGGACGATTGCTGCCTATGAAAGCGGGAGCGTTTATCCACGCAATCGGGAAACCTATGAGAAGCTGGCGAAGGCGCTGGAGACGGATGTGCAGTATCTGCGCACCGAGAACGAAGAGTTCATGGAAGAAGTCAGTGAGAAGTATGGCCGCCGTGGCGTGCTGCAGGCCAAGGACATACTGGAAGAGACGGCACAGCTGTTTGCAGGCGGTACGCTTTCAGCGGAAGACGAGCTGGCCTTCATTACGGAGATGCAGCGTCTCTATCTGGATTCCAAGGAACGGGCTAAGAAGTTTACCAACAAGCGGTACATAAAACAGGAAAATTCCTGAGACAGAGGCGACGCTTCACGATTGGAGGATCTTTCGTAAATGAACGACTCGATTTTTCTTGAGGCGGAGCGCTTGCGGAAAAAGTACAATACACGCGACCCTTTCGAACTACTGGATGCAATGGGTGTCGTGGTGGAGTTTACACGTGCTTTTCCGCGCAATGGTCTCAAGGGCTTTTGCACCATACTCAACCGAACGAACTATGTTGTTATTAACGCCAGACTCTGCGCAGAAGAGCAGCGGGTGGTTGCCGGGCACGAAGGCGGGCATATTGTTATCCACAAGGATGACCTGAAGGTTGGCGCTTTCCGGGACAGCGATATTTACATGGCCAAGAGCAAGAAGGAACGAGAGGCAAACTTCTTCTCTGCTGACTTCCTGATCAGCGATGAGGAAGTGCTGGACGCGATGAAAGCCTGTGATGCAAACTTTTTCACCGTTGCCCGCACCCTGTATATTCCGGAGCCCTTCTTTGCCTTCAAGCTATACAGCATGGTGGAACGCGGATATTCGATGAAGATGCCGGTGGAACTGGACAGCACCTTTTTAGCACGCTAACAGGAGGCGTTTGATGTGAAGGAACAGGCGAGGGCTAAGGTTTATGTGGGTGTGAAGGTGGCCTTTGACGAGGCTGGCCAGATGCGCCCCATGGCCATCTGCTGGGAGGATGGTAAGAGATACGTGATTGACAAGGTGACCGAGATCAAACAGGCTGCGGCCATGCGCTGCGGCGGGCAGGGCGACCGTTACACCATCTGGGTGAACAATCACCAGACGTATCTGTTCTTTGAAAGGAACGCGTCCATGACGGGGAACAACATAGGACGCTGGTTTGTCGAGAAGATTATTGCGTAAGCAGTAGGGAAGGACTTTAGGAGGGCAAGGCGTATGGAAAGAATGACCGTTGAGAAAGTCCGTGCGGGCTTATCAGGACAAACGAATCCTGTATGGGTGCGCAAGAGCGCTCTTACCGAGCAGTGCGATGCGGTTTATATGGTGCATGGCAATGGCATGGCACCCATGATCCGGGACGGCGATATGGTCATGATTTCTTTTGAAGACCAGCTGGAACCCGGTGCTATCGGGATGTTCCTTGTGAACGGCCGGACTGTGCTGCGTCAATACTATCCGGACGGCTTACGTGCTTTCAGGCCGGAGCTAACCTCCTTTGATGTGCCTAAAGCCGCTGGCTATGAGGTGATTGGCAGGTTCCTTGCCGTTATCACGGAGGACATGCTGCCAACAGCGAAGGAAAGAGCGGCGTTTGAAGAAGCCGCATCCACAGCACAGCAGCAATATGTGACTGAGCTACATTGAAAAGCATGATGGTTTGGAGGGAATAGAATGGACAGTGTGGTCAGAAAATCTATCACCAGAGGAGCACGTCGGTGTGCGTTTACAGGCTACAGGCCGTCCAAGATGCCCTTCGGTTATGACGAGAGCAGCCTGTTAGCACTGGACTTTCAGAAGCGTTTGCGTGATACGATTGAAAACCTGATATGGCAGGGCTATCGGCATTTCATTTCAGGCGGTGCGCAGGGCATGGATATCATGGCGGCTGAAACGGTGCTGGATCTGAAGAAGGAGTATCCGGGTATTACCCTCGAAATCGCCGTGCCGTTTGAGGGACAGGCAGACAAGTGGCCGGGAACCTACAAAGCACGGTGGCAGCGGTGCATTGATGAGGCGGACATGATTACCGTACTATCCCACGCATACACGAAGGGCTGTCTATTCGCCAGAAACCGCTATCTCGTCGCACAGGCGGATCTCCTGCTTGCCTGTTTTGACGGCAAGGAAGGCGGCACGAAAAACACAGTGGAGTATGCCCGGCGCAACGGGTGCCCTGTTTGCTTGATTCCTCCGCTCAAAAGAAACGGAGCAGCGTAATACGTAACAGCAGATAGCAAAAAGTGAGATATACGAAACTGGTTGTCGCAAAGTTGGCTTAAGCAGACGGGGAGGACTGTAGGAGGGCAGTATGGGCTTACGAAGCCATTCAAAAGATATCTGTGTGTGCTGCTTAAGCGTGGGCAAGGGGAATTCTTACGGGCATCCGACCGAGAACGTGCTTAGCCGGTTGCGGGATGCGGGAGCACAGGTTTACCGCACCGATCTGCAGGGAACGATAACCTGCACATCGGATGGGCATGCCGTATCCTTTGAAACAGAAAAGAAGACGATTGCAGACGATCTGGACAGTTCACAGATGATAGCGCCGTCCGGTCAGATGAGCACGTTCAGTCGAGGACAGACGGAATATGTGCTCAATACGCGCAGCAAGAAGATTCATTTGCCGGACTGTTCATCCGTGAAACAGATGAAAGATAAGAACAAAGCCTATTCCAGTGAGACGGTAGAAGAGCTGGAAGCCAAGGGGTATTCACTTTGCGGGAACTGTCGGCCTGACTTGCATTAGAAGGAGTGATTTTCCATGTGCGGGCGTTACTACATTGCTGAAGAAGACAGCGCTGCTGAACTGCAGGATATTATAGAGCAGCTGAATCGGCGCGGTGCAGAGGTCAAGACAGGTGAAATCTATCCAACAGACACAGTACCCGTGCTGGCCAACAACAAGTCGATGGTCATAACGCCTTTTGCTATGAAGTGGGGATTCACGTTGGCGAACGGGAAGCAGATTATAAACGCCCGAAGCGAGACAGCAGCGGACAAGCCTCTATTCCGAGATGGAATGCTGCAGCGGCGATGCCTAATCCCGGCTACCAATTATTATGAATGGGAAAAACGGGGAAGGAACAGGATCAAGTATGCCATTCGGGAGTGCGGTTCCCCTATCCTATATATGGCTGGGGTGTACCGCATAGAGAATGGAAAGCCTGTGTTCTCCATCCTGACGCGGGAGCCTGCTGAGAACATTGCATTCATCCATAACAGAATGCCAGTCATCCTTCACCCGGAAGCGAAGAATGACTGGCTGAACGTGCGCTATACGGCTGGGGATGTGCTGAAGGGGGCTTCTTTCGAAGTTAGCTTTCGTGCAGTATAAGCTTTGTTTTTTCACAATCTCATGGCTGAGGAGTACCGCCGTTCAAAATCCCTTCTTTTACGCCCTCTGCTGTAGCTGTTATGAAAGCATCAGCCACTCTTAACCATATCAATAGTGAATGGTAAGCCTTTTTGTATAAGAGTGTTTTTTATCTTTCCCCATCTGCTATTATCGCGTATCTTCTCTAAGTACTCATTGCCAATCCATGTAAGCGCACCAACAGCAAAAGCATTTATCTCGTTGCTTGCATATTGTGCCTTGTAATCGAAAATGTAACCTGCATTATGGAGTAGCTTGCAATGATATGCAACTGTTGCCATATCATATCCATCTATAGTTAAATCATAGATAGCCGTATCCACATACAATTCTTCAATATTTGAGCAGTATCTCCCGGATCAGATCCATATCCCTCTTCATATAGGAATCCTCCTTGTGCAACCATTGTATGTGTTGAATCGATGGTAAACCGAGTTTTACAGCTAAAACGGTAGCTCGTCTTCGTCAGATGGAGTATTAGGGAGAAATTTATCTTCGATCACCGGATCATTGCTGGCGGGACGCGGTGAGGCGTCATGTATTTTGACTACGGTGTCGTTTGGAAAAGCTTCACCACAAACAATGGCATATTGCTTTTCTAAGGCACTCATTTGCTGATGAAAGTTGTCGCTTGAGACTCGTAACACATTTTTTAGGAACTCCAAGTCCTTTTTGCTGTTGATCTTGTGCATAACGACAGAATTGCATTGGCTGACGATCTCATAGGATAAAAGTGATGGCACTTGTGATGAGATAATTAGCCCTATGCCAAATTTTCTGCCTTCACGAGCAAGCTTATCTATGTAATAGCTACCGAGCTTGCTTTCTTCCGCACCGGTGTTAATGTACCGATGAGCCTCTTCAAGCACCAAACAAATATGCGTTGTATCGACTCTTTTGCTTTTTCGCTCATACAGGGCTTTGAACATTAAATATAGCACAATATCTAATGTGTCGCTTGAAACCTGTAAATCAATAACAACTACGGGCTTAGGAGATTTTAAGATGGTATCTATAGTCTGTTCTTCGCCAGCTGTATTGATGACACTTATCAACTGTGAATCATTAAGAACACTATCGATTCTAAGGCTCATTGTCCTAAGGTGACCACTAATATTATTTTTACTAAAAACATCCTTTTCCCCTTTTTGATTTTGCGGTGTGTTCTCATTTATCCATACTTCGATTTGATTAGGTAATTTTCGCATATCCCACTGCTTGTTTTTAGCTGCAAGCGCACTGATACAGCTCTTTATAGCCGGATACTGCACGCCCTCGGCCGCACGGAAAAGCCTACCGTACTCCGAATTCGATAACATGCTATGGTGAAAACGTAGCTTTTCAAATTCGATATAGTCCATTTCCTTTTTATCGAAGGCAGCTTTATATTCACCATTCACATCAAGTATAATAAACTTGATATCACTATCCGGATTACTATGGATATACTGCTGAATCAGAGACACTACCGTACAGGTTTTTCCACTACCAGTATTTCCAAATACCCCCAAGTGTTTACCAAACATAACATTCGGATCGTATGAGATCGGAACAGAAGAGTCATACACATATGTTCCGATAGTGGCAGCTTTAGTGACCTTGTTCAGCGTGAATACGCGCTTTAAAATAGTAGTATCCAATTTATAAGCACACTCACCAACCAATGGATATGCGTTGGTTCCAAATGAGAACTTTTGAGTTACAGAATCATAGACACCACTTATTGCAGCTGTCGCATAAATATCATGGTTATTCTCATAAATCTCCTCCACCGACAAAACTAAATCTCTGCCATCAACAAGGCGTACACCTATAAGCGTCCCTATGGAGACATAACTGGACGAAAAGTCCGCTACATCAACTTTGCTGATGCAGTTTTTTTCGACTATCCTGATTGTAATCTTTGAACCTGTGATCTTTGTAAGATAGCCTATCACAGTATTATTCATGCTTCACCAACACTTTCTGTAGTAGCTCAAGTGCTCTCTCCTCATCACTCTTTTCGGGAGTGGCAGGAAGTAAGAATTTCACAAACCAATCAAAAGAAGCCAGTATCTTTCCCGATATCACATTGATGTTGGGCATGCTCTCCGACAATCGAATCATGTCGTCGATAAAGCTGCATCCTTTCGCTTCTCCGTATTGAAAGAAGTAAAAGACGTTTTGTGGGTTCTGCAACGCCTTATATAATACTTCATTTATATGCTCATCACCATACTTATATCCCATTACGAGGATCACATTCCGTTCTGTCACCATTTCATCGAGCATATACCGCATCAATTCACTATATGGAGTAGTGTAGGTTTGATATAGCTTGCCTGAAGTGGGATAAATCAATACAGGCTTTGTATCATTAATACAAGCCCTTCCATCAACAAAGCGTGGTTGTAGTTCTTTAATCTTTGTATCTTCTTCAACCCAGTTCACTGATCCATGTATTTTGATAAGCGTAGTTTTAGAGGAATTGTTCAGTGTACGCGGGTCGAACTGTCGATTTACAAAGCCTGTAAAGCCATCTGTATAATCAACAGATAACGCATCTAACGAGTGCTCAAAAGCCAAGTCATAGT
Source organism: Bacteroidaceae bacterium (assembly GCA_963642705.1). Taxonomy (GTDB): domain Bacteria; phylum Bacillota; class Clostridia; order Christensenellales; family Aristaeellaceae; genus UBA11524. Next base: position 18,339 of record CAVIHU010000027.1, on the reverse strand, counting down.
TAGTAGTAAATATTTTTGTCCGAGTTAAACACCCATAATTACGGAGCTTATATATCAGCATTTGATGGTAGGTCAGTTTACGATAGTCAATCGAATTAACAAAATCACCAATCAGTTGGGCTTTTATATCCTCAATCAACTGTGTAACAACCTGTTCATTCTCGTTATCTGTGATTTTGAAAAAAGCGCGTATGGTGATAAGCCTGTTTAGCTGTTCCTCCATGCCTAAGCCATCTACGCTTTTAAGTACTTCGTAAATAGTCTTATAACGTACATCCTTTATTACGTCTGAAATATGAAATTCTTTTGTATCTTTAGAACCTGCATATATTGATGCACCGTTCCCAAACAGGAATAGCACATGATCTAATTTCATGTGCTCCCCTAATTTTAACCGATGCTCCGAAGTGGCTTTAAGAAGTGCTTCTTCGCACTTATTATCATCGTTCTTCAGCATTGAGAGTACTTCTTCTTCGGATGTTATTGATGTGCCTCTCTTAGATAATTCTTCAATTATGAGCTCACTGTTTAGAATCATACTTTTCCTCCTCGTAGACTACCATAGAAATCTATTTCTTGCATAAGAAGCCATTATCAAAAGCATCTGGGAACGAGAACATTTTTACTCCACCCTTGAACTTGACATGGATGTACTTCTTGGCAGAGTCAATTTTCACAACAACACCCTCACCAATGGCGGGAGATCTGTGAATAACAACAGTGCCAGACCCTACGTCGCTTATATCCACTTTCTGCGCTGTCTGTGCAGCAGGCTTAGCCGTAGGCACAGAACCAAAGCCGGAATAAGGCGTAGGCTTGCTGTGAGGAATGACAGGTTGTGGGACAGGACGAATTGGCGCACCTGTCTGTGCAGCCTTGGGTTGCGTGGTGGTTTTCGTGCGCGTCGCTACAGCTGCAACTGGCTTAGAGGCCACAGATTGGTTGACGAATACCTGTGGTGCAGGATTAGACGATGCCATGCTCTTTTGCTGTGCTGCAAACATTGCATCGAATTCTTCTTTGCGAATGACGGTATCCCATCCGCCGACACTATCCTCATTTTCGTGCCGGTTAATGCCGGTATATCCAAGACTGCTATCCTCGTACCGTTTAAACTGCCAGATAGCTTGATTCATGGTTTCGCCATTAAAGACATTAAGCGAACACAAAAGATCGAAGTCATGCACATCAAGGCCGGTTGTCAGTTTAAACAGACGCGGCTCAAGAAGCGTAATAACATCCTTAAGGCACTTTTCACGGTATTCGGAAAGGTACATAAACACAGGAACACGGGTGGCAAACTTGATTAGCTTTTCCTGTATCTGCTTACGTTTGCTCTTCAGTTCCTTTTCTTCGTCCGAGATTTCTTTCTTTTCCTTGGGTGTAATGGTGTCACCTTTTTCTTTTTTCGCTTTCTTGATGTCCTCACTCTTGTTGATGATTGTCTGGATATCGGAATTCAGGCTACGAAAGCCCTCAATTTTCATCAACGCAGCAAGCGCTTCAGGATTGTTCAGTAGGCGAGTGAGGGTTTCATTGTCCACATTGACCAGCAAAGCAGACTCCCACCGCTTTGCAAGCAACGTTGCAGATGTACCAGCAGTGGTGAAATCAAGGATATCCTCGGCGGATACTCGGCTCATTTTAGCTCCGTCGTAAGCGAGGACTGGCAGGAACCGGATAAATTCGCCGACGTTAGCCTCTGGATCGCTATCCTTTGTATTGAGCTGGCAGGCGTAGTCAGCTATCTGGTGCAGAGCACGATCCAAAGCAAAGTCGAACACATAGCAATCCTGTTTCATGATGACAGAATGGCCGCTTTCGTCCTTCACTGTCCATGGCGATTGTACGCGGAACGCAGTCTGGAAGTAGGTTTCAGGCGACTTCAAATTGCGCAGCATAAACACACCACTCCACGGACGCACAGTTACGCCTGTCGTGAGCTTGCCACAGCTGAGCGTGATGGTCTTGGTTTCCAGAGGATCACCCATGGCCTGTTCCACTGGGTATAATGCATCCAAGCCAATGCCTGCTTTCGTTCCAGCGCACACGATCACCTTGTAATCATGGTAGAAGGTATTCTGACGCTCAGCAAGCAGGTTATACATGGCATAGCAACTGGCCACGTTTGGCAGAAACCAGAGGGTATGCTGAAGGACACCCAGCAGACGCGCATCAGAGAAAGGCATCGGGGGCTTCTCGCCGAGTTTCAACTCATCTTTAGTGGAGGGGACATAGGAGCCCCTCATCAGGTCAAGCCATTTTTGTACTTCGTTTTTATATTTGAACTGTGCCTGCTCTGGGCGGCCTTTAGGGAAATCTGCACTAAAGAACACATTCAGGTCAAACTCGTTAAACTCCCCCTCTTGTGCTACACGACGAATAGCGTCCGGGATACGATAGGTCATCATAACCATCCGGGGCAACGGCGCATAGGGATTGTTAGAGCCGACCCATTCAGCTTTGGCCTTCTGTTCATCGGAATACGTCCAGTTGAAAATCTGTTCTTCAATGAACTCGCCGCTATTGATTGCCCTGAAAGGGGTGCCGGACAGATATAGATAATACGAAGTAGTAATCGGCAGCCAGCTTTCATTGATGGCATTGTCGGCTTCTTCTTCCTTATATTGCTCTACATTGAAGTCTGCATTACTTTCGTCATCCGGGATTTCGAACAGCTTCTTCGCGTTTTCACGCCATGCGCCGAAATGGTATTCATCGAAAATGACCAGATTCCAGTTGATATCATGGATAAACTGGTTTTTTGCCTTAATGCCCCCAGCATCATTTGTGCCGAGCAAGTCTTGGAAAGAACCAAAAACGACAACAGGACGCGACTTGTCACAAGTCTCGAATTGCTGATCGATGGATTGGTCATTACCGTGTGCATCCTTGTTAGAGACGAATTGCCAGCCTTCGAAGTCCACATGGGTGACCAGATCCTCTCGCCACGCGGATTCTACTGCGGGCTTAAATGTCAGTACCAGCACACGCTTAAAGCCCATCTTCTTTGCCAACTGATAGGACGCAAAAGTCTTACCGAAACGCATCTTGGCATTCCAAAGAAACTTGGGCGCGCCGCTGGGATCATCGTCCTTGGCCGACTTAAAATATCGAATTGTATCCTGAACAGCACGGTACTGTTCGGGACGCATGCCAAAGTCGGCACTACGATTCTCAATATTCGCAGTACCATCACGCACGGCAATGCAGGCCGCTTTCACGTCATTTACTGTGCAGCGAAACCACTCATTGCGGTCTGTTCCTGCGTTCAGCTGTAGAAAGCCTTTCCGCTTAAGCAGGGCATGCACATCATGATCCAAAAAGCAACTGCCATCCGAACGCATAGCACTAAACACCAGTTCCGTGCGATGAGGCAATCCACTGGTGTGAAGCTGTTCATTGATGCGAGTTTCCACATCCCTATCCGTGAATCCTACCTTCAAATAACCGGGATGGTTGCCGGGAATGCTGTAAGCGTAGATGGTAGGACGAACTTCAGGTCTTGACGAGAAGAAATCGTCTGCCATTAGTTGTCACTCCCTTCAAACGGACGGATCATGTTATCAATGAAGTCAATTTCTTCAGGCGAAATGCCATATTTCGCATATAGATCAGCATCCGTCCACGACCTGTTGAAGGACTGCATTGGAACAAATGGGAATACCAATTTTGACAAGCCAAATCCAGAAATACACATTAGCATCAAAAAGCGAACGAATTTCGTTTTCATATATGTTAGTGCATTTTCTGCGCTTTCCACATCGTGCCAGTTTCCAATGGTAAAGTACGAGTGTGTGCATACTTCACCCGGGCCTAATACCTTTATTGAAGACGGAATGACACGAAATCTTCCGTCTTTTCCGGGCTCGCCTGCATGCTCCGCACTTGTTTTGCTAACCAGAATCTTGTAAGAATCAATGGTATCGATGCCTTTTGTCACTTCACTGCGATTTATATATGATATACCATCACTTGCATGCAACACCAGATCATCTTTAGCTTTATTTGAACGTCCACGATAACTCGTACTCAATCCATAAGGCATGAGTGAGCTTATTATCTCATCGAAATGAGCCTCATTCAAAGACTGAACCTTATGAATAATTGAAACGGCACGGTTATATCTAACAAGAGTTGGAAACTCATTGAGTGATCTCGATAAAACCGTTCTTTCGCCATTTGTGATGTTTATAAATTTGCAATCGCCATTGTATTGTCTATCCCACAAAAAATAGCAAACGCCACCGCTTACACTTATTCCTGGAAAACAGTCCTTTGCATTTGTATAATCAACCATTTCTGCTATATGCTTATCATTCATCATTTCGCTTCGAAATGTATCAAGCCCCATACCACCAGCAAACCATCTTGAAGGAATGATCATTGAAATATATCTCGGATTTAGACGCTTTGCTTTATCAATAAAGAGATTATAAATCGGTTTCGCCTGTCTCCCTGCCCCTGCCGTATCTTGGGCATACGGTGGATTCGAAACAATAACATCAAATTTCATATTGTTCAATAACCTTTCTGGTGTGTTTGTATGGATAAACTCATAGGCATGGGTTTCAAGTTCACTACCTCTATCATACTCACTCTGGGCAGCACCACAGAACGTACATTTTCCTGCTTTCCAGTTGTGTTCTGTACGTCGATAACGAATACTGCCTTCTGGACTATCATATTTCGTTACAGAAAAGCTGCTATTCGGATATTTACTGCAATATAAACTGCGTCTTGCCAACAAACTTGTAAGTTCAGTGATTGCAATACCGAATAATTGCTTTTTGAAAATATGATCAATACGCTCTTGTAAATCTGGAATCTGCTTTTCAAGTCCCTTCATTAAACGCTTTGCAATTTCGCGCAGAAATACCCCGCTTTTTGTGGCGGGATCAAGAAAAGTGGTATCTGGATTGCTGAATAACTCTTGCGGAAGCATATCCAGCATCTGATTTACAACTTCCGGTGGTGTGAATACCTCATCATTGGACAAATTCGCAAGACAAGACAGAACATCAGGATTGTAGTTAGCCCGTATCAAATCAAGTGCCATAAAGCTCTGCCTCCTGTAAGCGAGTATAATGGGTGAGCGGGTACTCAGCAATTGGAGCTGGGGTTGATTGCCCTGTTAATGGATCAACCAGCCAGTTTTCAGATCCCGTAGCCTCATCTGCAAATAGTGAAAGCTGTATATTGTTGTCATCATAGGAATTCGGATCTCTATTCTCCATCATGAGAACGTCCAACCGGAAATCCCGTCGCTTGACTCTTCCATTACCAATCCAGCTCCATTCACTGAATATGATAGGCTTGCCCTCACTATCCTTAAGCGTCAGTGCATCGCCGCATAGGATGTTTCTCTTAAGAACAAACATTGCAGTATCACGACATTTGTCGCTGCAGTCCTTTTTACATGCTTTTGAATAAGCATCATTCCAGATATCGTAGAGACGCAGTTGGCATTCCTCAACGTTATCAGATAGCAAATCAACCCCGTAAACACTCATCAATGCTCTAATGGATTCACTCTCCCATATGCCGGGTTTGCCTTTACCAATGGTATCCACAACTGCCAGCTTCCTCTTTAATATAACGGAAAGAAAATTCCCATTCCCGCATGCAGGCTCCAGAAATGTTGAGTCTACACGTTCTGTCTCTTGCTTTACTAAATCAAGCATGGCATTTACTTCGCGCTCGGCGGTAAATACCTCGCCGTGATCGGCGACCCGTTGTTTTGATTTGATTTGCCCATTTTTTGCTTGAGCCATCTAATGTTATACTCCTTTCGGGAGCTTCTACGTTATCGTCACTATTATAGCAGAATTTTGACGCACTATCAATCACGGCATATAGGTTTTGTAGCTATTTCCCGAAATTTTTCAAAGCCATCATTTGTTTTTTGAACCCAAATCTCAAGTGGGGTAAAAGTCATCTCTCGTCGATTGGTCACGAATCGTAGCACAGGTATGTGATGAACATAATATGGCAAAAAGCAAGCAGTATCAACAAATAATTGCCGAATACTGCCTGCTTTTTTGTTTATTATCGCTATGCACAGCGCGCTGCACAAGACTGTAGAACGCCCTGTTGTACTGTACATTTATCGACTTCCGCATCCGTAAATGGCATGGTTTTGAGGTTATCCAAAACAAAGCGATCCCAGTATAAGTTGGAGGTCGTGATATAGGTGAGCTTTTCACCATCACGATTTGAGGTGTTTAAGGCTTTTCCTGTGTTGTGCTGAAAAACAGTTCCGAGCCGTACCCATTCCCATGTTTCTGGTATCTCAAACGGCAGTTCATCGTCGATACAGCGCTCCACGCCGTCCAACTTCTCATAATGAGAATTATCCCTTCTGAAAATGAAAGATTCATGCTTATCACGCTTGATTTTGCCAGCTTTAATAAGTCGCTCCTTTTCCGCACGAATACGTTCAAGGAGGGCGTCTGCAGGTTCGTCATTCTGATCTTGGGATACCAATTTGCCTTGGACTGCTTCTTGCAGTATCGACTTTTTGAGGGCTTCAGGAAAAGCAGTTTGAAGATTGTTGAGATTGTCATGAACAACTGAATAATGATCTACTATTGGGAATAGCACATTCAGCGTTTCAACAATCCTTTTTTGTTCAGCTAAAGGCGGCAGCGGTATAAGTGTTGACTCAAATACACCGCGGGTAACATGTTGTAACCCCGCGCTGCCATGAGCTGCTTTTATTAAGCTGCCCACTCGCTGGTTAAGAGCATACATATAGTACGGCTTAAACAACAAACTTTCATCAAATAGCAACTTGAAAATATGCTGGTTTAAAACCGCCTCTTTATCTCTCCATATATGGGCTCCAAAGGATGTTCCCGGTGTGCCAGACCATGCGAAAAGAAGCTCACCACCATACAAATGAACATCTTCGTCAACTGACTTATCAAAGTAGTTAAATGGAGCTTTTTCATCATTCAGGTTTTGAATTCGTACAATAGGAAGCCCTACTGCTGTCCAATCGGAAGGTTTAAATGCTCTTCCATTGAATAGCTCTGTGCAGTTCCGTACTCGTACCCATTCCCATGAATCTGGAATATCAAAGGGAATTTCAGCTGCAAGACAACGAGTTTCAGCTCCGACTTTCTCATAAGGCAAATTATCGGCATTTCGTCAAATGGTTTATAGGTGCATTTCATAATCTGCAACGCTATTTGCCAATGGGGTAATATTCATCTTTTAGCCATTAGACAAGAATTCTGGCACAGGTATGAGATGAACGAAATACTGCAAAAAGCAAGCAGTATCAATAAATAATTGCCAAATACTGCCTGCTTTTTCACAATGACAAAACCACCGATGAATCAGCATTTCTGCTTCTCCATCGATGGTTCTGCTTGCCGCTCGGGAAACGCCCTTAAAAACTCAATTTCTTGAAATCCCTAAGTTGACGTTCCTTTTACGAGATATCCCTTGTGAGCGTCAGTGTTGTAACCGCCGGCGAATTAAACAGCCGGAACTGCATCCACCATGGATAGATGCTGCCGTTGCCAAGTCCCGGGCTGATGTACTGCCAGATGCCGTTTTGATAATTCAGCCCCTGCAGCTCGCTGTCCGATGGAAAAAAGCCCAGCTCCGGCACGTAAATCACGCCGATGCCCGGAATGCGCCATTGTCCGCCGCAGTAGCCGCCGGCAACAATCAGGTCAACATAATTCATCGAGCAGATGGTCTTTGAAGCTGCCGTTTTCTTGAGCGTTGTGATATACTCCTGCGTCAGCGGCATGCTGCTGACACACACCTGCACATCCTTCACCGTCATGCTCGCCGTGGCTTCCTCAATTCTGTTCATGCGCTCAATCTGGTACGATGCGAGCCGCTGCAGCGCCGCCTGATCCGCCGTCAGCGAGGGCAGCGCGTTCAGCCCGTCGAGCTGCTTTTGGTACGCCTTGCGCGTGCTGGCGACGTTCAGCGTGTAAATATCCTCCGGCACAAACCAGATGGTGGAGCCCTCGCGCACGAAGGATACCGGCACGTCCAGAATCGTCATACCGGCATCGATGAGCGCCTGCGCCCAGTCCGCGTAGGGAGAAAGCGACGCGTGCGCCGCGGTCGCGTACAGGCTCGGGTCATTACCGCCGGGCAGGAAGAGAACCGGCGCACCGGCAGGCAGCTGCTCGAGGAGCTCCAGCACGGGCGTCACATCGCCGCTTTTGCCGACCATGTTGCCCGCAAGGATGACGCAGGACACAGCCCTCGTGCCGATTGCCTGCCCGATTGCCGCCTGACCTTCGCCGCGCGTTTCGCCGTTCAGGTCGGTCAGCAGGAGGATGGACCACTGGTCGAGTGACGTCGGGATATCCGGAATGGTCACGGTCTGCCTGATCGTCAGGATGGTGTTGCTGACGGCGAAATTGCCGATAAGCAGCGCACTGACAAGGAAGATCAGCACCACCAGCAGGGCAAGGAGGACTTTCCTTCCCCGATGGGGCTTTTCGTTGAAGAAATCATCAGCGTTTCTGCCCATAAGCGGCATTCCCCCTTTCGGCAAACGGTTCGGCGTGCGGATTACTCACCCTCGTCCGGTACATAGGGCATCAGGAAGCAATTCACATAATATGCGTATTTGGCTGATGTGGAATCACTCGGCTTCGCGGTGACGACCGTGTAATCCACGCAGTCGCTTTCCGGAATCTCCCGCTCATCCTCAGGCACCTCGGACAGGTTTGTCGAGTCCTTCTTTTTCGTGTTGACCTCGGCGTTCATGTCGTAGTCGTGAATGTACATCTTGACGCGGTTCGCCATGTTGCCCTCGAGCGTCGTGATGCGGTATTTGCCGTCGCCGAGGCTCTGCACGTCGTAGACAAGCGCGACATGAATCGTCTTGTTGAAGGAGCAGCCGTACACCAGCAGGAAGCCGGGCTGCGGCACATTCGTCGTGCGGTTGACGAGCTGATAGCCGCGCAGGAGCTTGCCGACGCTTGCTTCCTTGACATGGAACACGCCCTCTACCGGCATGAACACGCCGTCCTCCGACTTCTTCGCGGCGGACTTGATATCCTCCAGCTCCATCATTTCGACGTCTGCCTGCATCATGCACCACGTGACAAACCCGCCGCACCAGCCGAAGCCGACGCCCTTGCCGCGCCATTCGGTGTACTTGTTGACGCGCTTGAGCGTCTTGCCGTTCAGCTCATGCCATTCATTATAGGCAATGTCCAGCATCTGCCGAATCTGCTCCGGCACATCCGCCGGCGCTTCCGTGGTGATGGACACCGGCGGCGGCGTAGGGGTTGTCTTGGCAAGCGCCGCAGGAATCGTCAGGGCAATCAGGAGCATCGCGCATGCGGCGCGGAAGAAGCGTTTCATGAGGGGTCATTTCCTTCCTGTCATTTTTCCTTCTTATAGCATAACACATTTGGGAAAACGGGTCAAGTAAGGGGCTTCGCACCTTTTTTGCGGATGACCTTTTCAGGTCGGGCGCATGCAACAAAACGATGCGATATTCCCGAACAAAAATCAAAAAAATTAAAAAAAGGTATGGAAAAAACGAACGCGCTGTGTTATAATAGTTCTGTTTCCCGGAAAACGGGGAAAAAACGAGGAATCAAGGGAGGAATTGATTCGATGTCTAAATCTAACAGCATGAGCGCGCTTGACCGCCGCTTTGGCTACACTGCCAAGGGAAGCTCGTTCAAGACGGAATGCCTGGCCGGTCTGACGACCTTCTTCGCCATGGCGTACATCCTCATGGTCAATGCCGGCATGTTCGCAAGCATTCCCGGCGTTGAGTACGGCGCAATGTACATTGCAACCGCCATTTCTGCCGTCATCGGCACCGTGGCGATCGGCCTGATGTCGAATCTGCCGCTGGCACAGGCATCCGGCATGGGTCTGAATGCTTACTTTGTCTACACGGTCGTCTTCGGTCTCGGCTTCAGCTACGCAAATGCGCTGGTGCTGGTTCTCTTCGACGGTCTCCTGTTCATTCTCCTGACCGTGACCGGCCTGCGCAAGATGATCTTCGAGGCGATTCCTCAGGCGGTTCGTGTCGCTATTCCGGCCGGCATCGGTCTGTTCATCGCATTCCTCGGTCTGCAGAATGCGGGCATCATCATCCCGAGCTCTTCCACCGGCGTTACGCTGGCTTCCTTCAACCTGCTCACCGGCGGCTGGACCGTTGGCATCATGGGCATGGTCGTGACCATTCTTGCCCTGCTGGCGATTGCCATCATGAGCCATCGCAATGTGAAGGGCGCCGTGCTGCTGGGCATCATCGGCGGCGCTGTCCTCTACTATGTGCTGGGCTACCTGACCATCCCGGGCTTCTCTACCGGCATCAGCATGTCCAGCCCCTTCGAGGCGTTCGGTCAGTTCTTCTCCGGCGCTTTCTGCAAGGTGTTCACCGAGGGCTTCGACTTCTCCGCTTACATTGAGGCGAACGGCTCCGCGAATGCCATCCTGACCATCGCGACCACCTCGCTGGCATTCTGCATGGTTGACATGTTCGACACCATCGGCACGCTGTACGGCGCCTGCGCCCGCGGCAACATGCTGACCGAAAAGGGCGAGGTTCCGAACATGGACAAGGCCATGCTGGCTGACGCTATCGCGACGACCACCGGCGCCATCTGCGGCACCTCCACCGTGACCACGTTCGTCGAGTCCTCCTCCGGCGTTGCCGAGGGCGGCCGCACGGGTCTTGCTTCCATGGTGACGGCTCTCCTGTTCCTGATCGCCATGTTCCTCAGCCCGCTCGCTCAGCTGGTTCCCTCCTGCGCGACGGCTGCTGCGCTGATTTACGTTGGCGTGCTGATGATGAACTGCGTCAAGAACATCGAATGGCTCGATGCGAGCGAGGCGGTTCCTGCGTTCCTGACGCTGTCCATCATGCCCTTCGCTTACAACATCTCCTACGGCATCTGCTTCGGTCTGATCTCCTACGTGATCATCAAGCTCTGCACGGGCAAGGTCAAGGAAATCAAGGCTGGCACGTGGGTGATCACCGTGCTGTTCCTGGCGATGCTCCTGCTGACCCACTAATTCCATTCGGTTTTCTCAGACCGCTGCATTTCACCGTGCAGCGGTCTTTTTTGAAAAAGATTTTCATAAAAGCAAAAAAAATCCCCCCTGAATTTCGTTTAATGAATACAGGGAGTATCTGATCGGAAAGGAGGTGTCATGCCGGTGGAGCAGAGCAGCAAAGAGCAAACGCTGGAATCGTGGATGCGTACCTACGGCACAGACATTCTCCGAATCTGCTTCGTGATTCTGTCCGATGCGAGCGAGGCGGAGGACGCCATGCAGGATACCTTCCTGCGGGCCTGGCGCGCGATGGACAATTTCAAGGAGCGCAACGCAAGCCCGAAAACGTGGCTTATCCGCATTGCCATCAACATCTGCCGCGATTACCGGCGGCGGCGCTGGTTCCGGCACATCGACATGCGGACGGCGCTGGAGGATTTGCCGCAGGGCGTTGTCGGCGTTGAGCCGGAGGATCGTTCGCTGATGCTGGACATCCTGCGATTGCCGGATACGCTCAAGGAGCCGCTGCTGCTGTACTACTATCAGAACATGACGCTGGAGGAGACCGCCGCATCGCTGGGTGTGAGCAAATCAACCGTTCACACGCGGCTGAAAAAGGCGGAGGCGACGCTGAAAATATCGCTGACGGGAGGTGAACGCGATGTCTGACAGACTGAAAAGAGCAATTGACACGAATCTTGGCGGCATGCGCGTCACCGACAGGCAGATTGACGCGGTGATGCAGCGCATTCATTCACAGGACGTGCCGTCCCGGCGAACGTTCCCGAAGAGACGAACAAGCCCGATGCGGGCGGCGGCGGCGCTGCTGGTGCTTTTTGTCGCTGTCGGCGCGGTGCTCGGCACTGCGGTCTACCGCACGCAGACCGCATCGCAGACGAAAGACGTGACGCGGCAGGGCGACTGGCTGACATCAGAGCAGGCACGTGATCTGCTGACGGACACGGATCTGCCTGTTTCCCTCAGCAGCGAGGAAATGGAAGCGCTGCTTGATGAAATTGACGCGGCTGGCGGCACCTCGCTGTCGGAGCTGCTGGAGGAAATCTGCGCGCCGAATACGTCCATCGCGCAGTGGCCGATCGCATCGCAGGCATTGCTGAGCCGGACGCTGAAAAAGATCGGCTATCTGGGCATTCTGCCGACCATGACGCGCGAGCCTTTGTCAACCGAAATCACATCGCAGGAGGCTGTTGACGCCGCCGTGCAGTACATCCGTGAAAACGACGATGCACAGGCGGACTTCAGCCGCGAGGATTTCTACACCACCGGCATCCGCTTCCTTTCCGGCGCGAGCGACGGCACCTGCTCTGGCGCATACTACTGCGTATCGTTCGATTCGACGAACGCCTTTGGGACGAATTACGAGGTCTCGGTTGATGCTTCAACGGGCGACATCTGCCGGATGCGCAGCGAGCGCGGCGCAGGCATAGGCCACACGGCGGATGAGGTGACAGCCGGCTTCCGACGCATTTTCGGCTATGATATGCACACATGGACGAATCAGCAGCTGCGCGTGTACGTGCTGGCGCTGGCCGATGCGGACGAAAGCACGCTGCAGACGGTACATCAGCTGTTCCTGAGCGTCGGACGCGACGGCTTTCCGGAAATTCCGGACACCGCCCTGACGCGTGAGCAGGCGATTGCTGCGGCGGAAGTGCTGCTGAATACGGACAAGAGCAGCGTTATCGCGGCCCAGTACATTGCCGGCACATCGGGCAGCATGTGGAAGGTCGCTGTTCGTCAGACGGGTGCGTCGGGCGGTCAGAGCCTGATCTATCTGGAGCTGGACGGCAACACGGGCGACCTGCTGACCGAAACGACCGGCGCACGATACGGCTTGACCGAGGAATTTTTCCCGAGCCAGCTTATTTCCACCATCGATTATGCAGACGTGACGCGCGGCGTTCCCGTTCTGGATGAGGAAACGGCGTTGTCCGCCGCACAATCCGCCATCGAAGGCCGCTACGGGCATGTGCTGGACGCTGCCTACAACGCCTATGTCGAGGATTCTCTCGCCGAGCTCTTCGGCATGGATACCGGCAGCGCAGTCGTGATTTTCACGAAGGAAACGGAAGGCGTTGCGCAGGGCGACACGTATTGGACGGCGCTGGACTGGTACGGCGAGGCGCTCGATGTCGGCTGCAACCTGAATCCCCTCGATTCGGTGCGCTTCACCATGCTGATGGACGGCTATTTGCCTTCAAGCTACAACGAAGCATGCCTGACGACCATGAAATCGGTTCTGGCGGAGCGCATGGCGGAGGAATCCGCAGCCGAAAAGCTTGCGGAGGACGGCATGACAGCCTTGGCGGACGCGCTGATGAATCAGGAAATCGCATCGTCGCTTTCGGACAAGGTGACGCACACGCAGTCGGCGGCACTGCAAGCGGCATTGGCCACACTGGACACGCATGTCTGCTATGACTGGCAGATGCTGCTGCTTCGGGATGGCGATGAGGTCATCTGGCACTTCCTGCTGTCAACGGATGTCGGCTGCTACGCGGTGGATGTGCGCGACAGCGACCTGAGCAGTGCGGGCACGGCGAAAATGACATCCATCGGCGCGCCGTGGGCATTGCAGCTGCTGACCGTCCGCGCGTGGAAGGAGCTGACGGAGGATGTCCGCGAGGGCACGATGACGCTTGGCACATGCGGTAATACGCCGGGCATCATCTACGGCATGCAGGTGAAGTATATTGTCAGCCGCTATGTCCGCCTGTACGGTGCAAACATGCAGGATTGGGAGCCTGCCACGCTGCGCGCGTTCCGCGAGGCGGTCTGCATGAGCACGGACAGCTCCGCGAGCCTTGCACTGACGTGCCTGAAGCAGACGAATTATCCCGATGTGCCGGACAACGCGCTGTCAAAGAGTCTTGCGGCGGCATATGCGGCGCGTGCGCTGGAGGCGGACGAATGGACGCTTCGCGGCGGCGTGCTGATGGAAGCGTCCGACGGCAGCAGCGTCTGGAAGCTCTCCCTCACGCTGAGCGACGGCAGCGCCTATGTCGCTGAGGTCGATGCGCTGACCGGCGAGGTCTACACAATCCGTCGCCGCTCATCCAATATGGCGCTGCTGGGCATTGACGGCACTTCCCCGGATGAATGCTGGTTTGGAGGCCTTGTGTTGGATGAAGGATTTAACTAAGGCGACACCGTACAAATCAGCGATGCTGCCGAATCGCACGGTGCTGCCTTAAGTCGAATGCCGAAAAAACGCAGCATTCTTCCCATAACAGAAAATGCGGCACGCAAGCCTTTTAAGGGATGCGTGCCGCAAACCATTTCCGCAGGTTTCCAAGCATAACGAAAAGCAGAAAAAGCGAAGGTGACCTCCTGCTCTGAACAACCGCGGGATAAGAAGGATTGCTTGCGTATGCCGGAATTACGCCTGTTTTCCATCTGTGATATAGGGCGCCGGAATCCACCCGGCGCCCGTTTGCTTTTACTCGATCAATCCGCTTTCCTTCAGCAGGAGCTCAAGATCGGTGCCCCTGACCTTTTTCAGGACTACCTTGAGGATTTCCTTTTCCTTGAAGGACAGAGGCGCCTCGCTGATGGGCTTCTTGTCGATGGCGTAGTAGCAGGCGCGCAGGATCTCGCGCACATCGTATTTGCTGCCCCAGACCTCCGGCACGCCGCGATCAACGTTCAAAAGCGTGTACACCGACTCCATGCCGGTGCGCATCGAATACTCGGTGGTGAAGATGGTATCGCGCGGGGTTTCGGCGAACTGACCGATGAAGGCGAAGTTCACTGCGCCGTCCGGCACGACCTTCGGGCGATCGGATTCCTTGCGCGGCTGGAAGAAGGCGTTGATATACGGCATGAAGCAGGTGGTGGTATTGCACTTCTCATGCGCCAGCGCTTCGATTCGATCCTTCGGAATGCCGATATGATACAGCCATTCGCGGCAGACCTCCTCGCCGGTGCAATCGCGCATCGCCTTCTTGACGTAGTTGCCCTCCGTATTGGTATTCAGCGAATACAGCCATACGAGCACCATGTTCTTGTCCTGAGACTTGAACTGAGGCTGGCGGTTGATGGTCCAGGACAGATACCAGTTGTCGGTGCTGTCCTTGACGGTGACGATGCCGCCGGTGGTCACCTTGCCGGAGCGGGGATCGCGCTTGCAGATGTTCATGATGTGGCGGATGATCTCCTCATCGGAGGTTGCCACGGTAGCGCTCATCCAGTTCGTCGCGTCCACATCCGAGCAGAACGCTTCGGGATTGCCGAATTCGCCATGCGTCGCCTGCGCGGAGATCGCCTTCCACATGTCCCAGGATTCGCCCTTGCCGTTTTCAACGCCGGACAGATCGGGCGCGTGGGTCTGATCGCCGTAGCAGGAGGTGTCGGTGCAGCAGCCGTTGGTGATGAACACGAGATCATCCTCGATCAGGTCGATGGTCTGTGTTTCACCGTCCTTGACGTATACGATCTGCTTGGCGACCATCTTGTCGCCCTCGTGCGCGATCACGACGTTCTTTACGTCCATGCCATATTCGATCTTCACGCCGTGGCTTTCCAGATATTTCACCAGCGGCAGGATCATGCTCTCATACTGGTTGTATTTGGTGAAGCGAAGGGCGCTGAAATCCGGCAGACCGTCGATATGATGGACATAGCGGCAGAGATAGCGCTTCATCTCCAGCGCGCTCGACCAGCGCTGGAACGCGAACATGGTCTGCCAGTACAGCCAGAAGTTGGTTTTCCAGAAGGACTCGGGCAGCACCTCGGAAATCTTCTTGTCCTCCAGATCCTTTTCAGGGGTCATGAACAGCTTGGACAGTGCCATGGCAGAGCTCTTATCCAGCTTGAACTGTTTGTCGGTGTGGGCATCCTCGCCGCGATTCACGCTGGCGCGGCACAGAGAGTAGTTGGGGTCGTGCTTGTTGAGCCAATAATATTCATCCAGAACAGAGACGCCCGGTGTCTCGATGGAGGGCACGTCGCGGAAGGTGTCCCACATGACCTCGAAATGATTGTCCATCTCGCGTCCGCCGCGCATGAAGAAGCCCTTGGTCACGTCCTTGCGGCCGTCGCAGCTGCCGCCTGCCAGCTCGAGCTTTTCCAGAAGGTGAATGTGCTCTCCCTTCATCTGACCGTCGCGCACCAGATAGAACGCCGCGGTAAGACCCGCCAGACCGGTGCCGATGATATATGCCGATTTCTTATCCACGCCTTCCGGCTTCTCCGGATGCGCGAAGGATTCATAAGTGCCTGCGGAATAATACATGATTCATTTCCTCCTGTCTTGTTTGATGATTTTAGGTAACACCGCCGAATTGTGCGGTGTTGCCTTTATTATATCCGCGCGGGGAAAATCTGCAATCAACAAAAAAAGTCCCGTGATAAGACTTTTATCACGGGAAACGAAAGTGTCAATTTTTTCATCAACACGGGCGAAATGATGAAATCACATTCTGAATCTGCCAAGTGCCTGCGAAACAGTGCCATTCAATACCAGCGCCAGGCGACTGACCAGCGCTTCGGGATCCTCGCGCATATCGTCGGAAATCCAATCGAGCATCAGCCCGACGAACACATACGAATAAATCTGTGCAATAAACGCTTTGTCCTCGTCGCGCACGTTCATGCCTGCTGCATCCTCGTTGATTACGCCGAGCAGCAGATTGTCCACCAGCGGCTTCAGGTATTTCTCCACCTGCTCATGGTGCACGCAACGATAGACGTTCATGATAAACGGCTTGTTTTCACGCACGGATTCAAAGAGCTGGATAAAGCCCTGCTGCCATGTTTCGCAGGTTTTCTTTTCCTCCAGCGCCTTGCGCGCATCCTCAAGGCACGACCATTCGACGAGATCATAGATATCCTTGAAATGGTAATAGAAGGTCATGCGGTTGATGCCGCAATCCTCGGCGATGTCGTTGATTGTGATCTTCGTCAGCGGCTTTTTAAGGAGAAGATTTTTCAGTGACTGTTCCAGCGCACGTTTCGTCACCTGTGACATGCAGTTTCCCCCTCTCTTGCGGAGTGTTACCTATATTATACCGCAAGACAAGCGCTTACGCAAGAACAACAAAACTACCATGAGGCGAAGAAAATAGGATGAGGCAATGTCAGATATGATTGCGGAAGTCGAAGGTTTACCGGATGCAAATCGAGATTTCCGCCTTTGCCGGAACGGCGAAATAAAGCTTTATCTCGCTGTCTCAGATGGCGAAAAAGTCGCATTCGGCGGCATCGCCTTAACTCTGAACCTGTATTCACCCGATGCCGCTGCCGGGGAAAAATGCAGTTGGCTGGACGGGGAACGTCACAAAGGTCGTCATTCGGCAGAATTGGAAATATCCGTAATTGCTCTGCTTGCGGACGTTACTTCAGTGTGTTATAATCTGATTGGCAAATCGGAATTTACGGGAGGAAAACATGAAAGCTGAAAGGCGTGTAAAGCAGTCTTTTGTTGTGATTGGGAAAGAAGGTTCAACTTTAGACGGAGAGGGTTTCATTCAAAGATTATGGGCTGATGCAAATTCTCACTTTGGCGAAGTTCAACATTTAGCTAAGAAAGATGGGAATGGAAATATCAGTGGTATTTGGGGTGTTATGTCTGATTTCTCACACTCATTCAATCCGTGGGAAGATTTCAACAAGGGACTCTATCTTGCCGGGGTAGAATGCAGGGAGGACGCAGAGGCTCCCAATGGTTGGACAAAATGGATCATTCCTGGCTATGAATATATTTATATAGAATGTGAAAATGATTCTGCCTTTTCAGAGGCAATAAAATATCTGAAAGATAATGCTATTCCATTAGTAGGAGCAGTCCACGATTTTACTTGTCCACAGACAGGGAAGAATTATATGTTTTTTCCAATTAGAAAGCTATAAATAAATTCCGGTATTGCCTTATTTGCGTCTGACGACCGGTTGGGCGCTTTCTTTGTGCCATAAAGGCTGTGATTTCATAAAAAAAGAACTGCCTCGTATGATTCACACAAATCATCCTGAGACAGCCCTTCGTTAGTGGCTCAAATAGGATTCGAACCTATGACACTTCGGGTATGAACCGAATGCTCTGGCCAGCTGAGCTATTGAGCCAAATGGTTGCGGGGGCAGGACTTGAACCTGCGACCTCCGGGTTATGAGCCCGACGAGCTACCAGCTGCTCTACCCCGCGATATTCAGTCGTGATGAAAACTCATCGGCGACAGAATTTATTGTACACCCAACACGGACAATTGTCAAGGGCTTTTGAGAAAAAAGTCATAGTGAAGGTGTATGTGTTAAAATGATATGACCCCCTCAAAAAGAAAAGGAAGTTCATTAGAGATATGGTATAATGGAGTCGCAACA